>JBCNNW010000162.1:0-5342 GCA_039594205.1 Pseudescherichia sp.
CGAGCCGGTTCCGCACGCGGCTGAGGAGCAGGCTGCGGTGCGGGGCTGAAAAGCGGGTCGCTTTCCGGTTCGGCTTGCGGAGCAGGTCGTGGCGCAGGCTGACGAACAGGCTCAGCAGGCGCGGGCTTACGCGGCGCAACCGGCTGGGATTCGCGAATATCATCGAAACGCGGTTCCTGATGGTTGCTGCTGCTGCGCTCAGCGCGAACACGAACCTCGCCGACGCCATCATCTTCGTCGTCGATCAGGTCCGGCTCATCATGTTCATCACGTTGTTTCAGACGTTTGTGCGGGCGATCGCGGAACACTGACGAACGCTCTTTACGGCTGGTCCACAGTCCGTGAAGAAGGAGCGCTATTATGGCGATCGCGCCAACAACGATTAATATCAGACGCAAATCCTGCATCATTGTATTCTCTGTTGTTCCAATACCTTGCCACCGCGGCAAACTTTATCCTCTAACTGTATTTGCCCTGCTACACAAGTGCAAGTCTGTGCACTATTTTCTAACAAATAAGATAGGCAACCCACGCTTTTTCGCTGTTTTTTTACCCAAACGGCACCTGGCCTGGGGAAAAAGCCAGGTTATAGTGGGCCCGCCCTATTACCTTCAGGAGAATTGCCTATATGGCCCTTGAGAAGTCCATCTCAGATTTTAACGGCATACACTACTTCAGCCAGGGCTGGAAACTGATGCGTCTGCCTGGCATTCGTCGCTTTGTGGTCATGCCGCTACTGATCAACATTCTGATGCTGGGTGGCGCATTCATCTGGCTTTTCTATCGTCTGGGTGACTGGATCCCGCGGCTGATGGCCACGATTCCGGACTGGCTGCAGTGGCTCAGCTATCTGTTATGGCCACTGTCGGTGATTGCGATTGTGCTGGTCTTCAGCTACTTCTTTTCCACCCTCGCTAACCTTATCGCCGCACCGTTTTGCGGCCTGCTGGCCGAGCAGCTTGAGGGACGCCTGACCGGTAAACCGCTGCCTGACAGCGGCTGGGCGGGTCTGATCAAAGATGTGCCGCGCATCATGAAGCGCGAGCTGCAAAAGCTGGGCTACTACCTGCCACGTGCGGTGGGACTGCTGCTGCTCTACTTTATCCCGGGTTTCGGCCAGACGGTTGCGCCCGTGCTGTGGTTCCTGTTCAGCGCCTGGATGCTCGCGATCCAGTATTGCGACTACCCCTTCGATAATCACAAAGTGCCTTTTCAGCAGATGCGTAACGCCCTGCGTCGGCATAAAACCGCCAATATGCAGTTTGGTGCGCTTACCAGTCTGTTTACCATGATCCCGGTGCTGAACCTGGTCATCATGCCAGTGGCCGTCTGCGGGGCCACAGCGATGTGGGTCGATCGCTACCGGCAGCAACTGGCGCGGCAGGAAGTGCGCTGAATATATCAGCGCGCCTTATGCTCTTTTTAACAAGGCTTATTGCCGGGTGACATATAGATATGCGATTTCTTTCCTTCCGCCCCCAGGCAGAACAGGTATGCTCATAGGGTTCCCAATAATTCATACAGTTAAGGACAGGCTATGAGTAAGATCTACGAAGACAACTCTTTGACAATTGGTCATACGCCATTGGTTCGACTGAACCGCATCGGTAACGGCCGCATCCTTGCGAAAGTTGAATCCCGTAACCCGAGCTTCAGCGTAAAATGCCGTATCGGTGCCAATATGATTTGGGACGCAGAGAAACGCGGTATTCTGAAACCGGGTATTGAACTGGTTGAACCGACCAGCGGCAATACCGGGATTGCCCTCGCCTATGTGGCCGCCGCGCGCGGTTATAAACTGACCCTGACCATGCCTGAGACGATGTCCGTTGAGCGTCGTAAGCTGCTGAAAGCGCTGGGCGCGAATCTGGTCCTGACTGAAGGTGCCAAAGGCATGAAAGGGGCTATCGGCAAAGCTGAAGAGATTGTTGCAAGCGACCCGGATAAATATGTCCTGCTGCAGCAGTTCAGCAACCCGGCTAACCCGGAGATCCATGAAAAGACCACCGGCCCGGAAATCTGGGAAGATACCGACGGCGAAGTGGATGTCTTTATTGCTGGTGTCGGCACCGGCGGTACGCTGACCGGCGTGAGCCGCTACATCAAGAACACCAAAGGTAAAAAAGATCTGATCACCGTCGCGGTGGAGCCAACCGATTCGCCGGTCATTGCTCAGGCCCTGGCAGGAGCGGAGATCAAGCCTGGCCCTCACAAAATCCAGGGAATCGGCGCAGGCTTTATTCCGGGCAACCTCGAGCTGAACCTGGTTGATCGGGTTGTGGCCATCACGAATGAGGAAGCGATCAGCACCGCGCGTCTGCTGATGGAGCAGGAAGGCATTCTGGCCGGTATCTCCTCCGGTGCTGCGGTCGCCGCCGCACTGAAGTTGCAGGAAGAGGAAACCTTCGCCAACAAGAATATCGTGGTGATTCTCCCCTCCTCAGGTGAACGCTATCTGAGTACCGCTTTGTTCGCCGATCTCTTTACAGAAAAAGAGCTGCAGTAGTCGGGGCAGAAAGTCTGAAAATGCCGCAAAAAGCACCCGACCGGGTGCTTTTTTGTGGCGCAGATCTCACTTTCACCACCCGGCAGATTGATTTCAGTGACGCCGCTCTGGTATTTAGACTGCCAATTATTTCGATGCCTGAAATTAATCCGCGTTTGAAGTGGATCAAGCTGAATCGATTTACGGATTCAGTGAAACGGCGAATCACGGCATAATTAACCGGTGACGTGTAGAATCGGTTTTACGACGCAACGGAATGTCGATTTGACGCATGCGCGTCCTGGGTCAGCATGAAGCTATACCCGCGCACCGACACAGGCTAAAGTGAAGGCTCCAGGCTAGACTTTAGATCCATAACACTCATTCTGATAACGTTGGGGAAATAGAATGTTCCAGCAAGAAGTTACCATTACTGCACCAAACGGTCTGCATACTCGCCCAGCAGCGCAATTCGTTAAAGAAGCCAAAGCTTTCCAGTCAGAAATCACTGTGACCTCTAACGGTAAATCTGCCAGCGCCAAGAGCCTGTTCAAGCTGCAGACACTGGGTTTAACGCAGGGAACCGTTGTGACCCTGTCAGCAGAAGGCGAAGACGAACAGAAAGCAGTTGAGCATCTGGTCAAACTGATGGCTGAACTGGAGTAATCTCCGCTCAGCTCTCCAGCCAATCGACTCCTCTGCGCCATTGAGTGCAAACATCTTGATCGCGGACAATCTGTCCGCGTTATTGCTTTCGTAGAGTACGTGTCCCGCGACAATGGCACCGCAAAGAGTCCCATCAGCCATCGTGATTAAAAGGTAGCGTTATGATTTCAGGCATTTTAGCATCACCAGGTATCGCTTTCGGCAAAGCACTGCTGCTGAAAGAAGACGAGATCGTCATCAACCGTAAGAAAATTTCTGATGACCAGGTTGAGCAGGAAGTTCAGCGCTTCCTCGATGGTCGCGGTAAAGCGGCACAGCAACTGGAAGCGATTCGCGTCAAAGCGGGTGAAACCCTCGGTGAAGAGAAAGCTGCGATCTTCGAAGGCCACATTATGTTGCTGGAAGATGAAGAGCTGGAGCAGGAAATCATCGACCTGATCAAAAAAGATCACGCCTCTGCCGATGCTGCTGTCGACTCGGTTATCGATGGTCAGGCGAAAGCGCTGGAAGAGTTAGACGATGAGTACCTGAAAGAGCGTGCGGCTGACGTGCGCGACATCGGTAAGCGTCTGCTGCAAAACATCCTCGGTCTGCATATCGTTGACCTGAGCGCCATTCCGGATGAATCCATTCTGGTAGCAAAAGATTTAACGCCGTCAGAAACCGCACAGCTGAACCTGAAAAAGGTGCTGGGCTTTATTACCGATCTGGGTGGCCGTACCTCACATACCTCAATCATGGCGCGCTCGCTGGAGATCCCAGCCATTGTCGGCACCGGCAATGTCACCGTCACGGTTAAAAACGGCGACTTCCTGATTCTGGATGGTGTGAACAACGCGATTCACGTCAATCCTTCTGACGCCGTTCAGGAAGAACTGAAAGCCGTACAGAACCAGTATCTGTCGGAAAAACACGAATTAGCCAAGCTGAAAGACCTGCCTGCGGTCACGCTGGATGGTCATCAGGTTGAAGTCTGTGCCAACATCGGCACCGTGCGCGACGTCGCCGGCGCAGAGCGCAATGGCGCAGAAGGCGTGGGACTTTACCGCACCGAGTTCCTGTTCATGGACCGCGATGCGCTGCCGACCGAAGAAGAGCAGTTCCAGGCGTATAAAGCCGTTGCTGAAGCCATGGGTTCACAGGCCGTTATCGTCCGTACCATGGATATCGGTGGTGACAAAGATCTGCCTTACATGAACCTGCCGAAAGAGGAAAACCCTTTCCTCGGCTGGCGCGCTATCCGTATCGCCATGGACCGCAAAGAGATTCTGCATGCGCAGCTGCGTGCTATCCTGCGCGCCTCCTCCTTCGGCAAACTGCGCATTATGTTCCCGATGATCATTTCCGTTGAAGAAGTGCGTTCGCTGAAAGCGGAACTGGAACTGCTGAAAGCGCAGCTGCGTGAAGAAGGCAAAGCGTTCGACGAGTCCATCGAAGTCGGTATCATGGTGGAAACCCCGGCGTCAGCGGTGATTGCACGTCATCTGGCGAAAGAAGTCGACTTCTTCAGTATTGGGACAAACGACCTGACGCAGTATACTCTGGCGGTCGATCGTGGTAACGATTTGATTTCGCACCTGTACAATCCAATGACGCCGTCTGTGCTTAACTTAATTAAGCAAGTCATTGATGCATCTCACGCTGAAGGTAAATGGACCGGCATGTGTGGTGAGCTGGCAGGTGATGAACGTGCTACACTACTGTTACTGGGAATGGGGCTGGACGAGTTCAGCATGAGTGCCATTTCTATCCCTGGCATCAAGAAAATCATTCGTAATACTAATTTTGAAGATGCGAAGGCATTGGCAGAGCAGGCACTGGCTCAACCGACAGCGGAAGATTTAATGAACCTGGTGAACAAGTTCATTAAAGAAAAAACGCTCTGCTAATCTGCATGATGCTGGCCCCAAATTACTGCTTAGGAGAAGATCATGGGTTTGTTTTCTAAACTTTTTGGCGAAAAAACGGATAGCGCTGGGACAATCGATATCGTAGCGCCTCTGTCAGGCGAAATTGTGAATATTGAAGACGTACCAGATGTGGTGTTTGCAGAAAAAATCGTGGGCGACGGTATCGCGATCAAACCGACTGGCAACAAAATGGTTGCGCCGGTGGATGGCACTATCGGTAAGATTTTTGAAACCAACCATGCTTTTTCAATCGAATCGGACAACGGCATTGAGCTGTTCGT
>JBCNNW010000163.1:0-5337 GCA_039594205.1 Pseudescherichia sp.
CGACACCATCATCTGCAACTATCCGAACGGCGACATGGTCGGCCATACCGGCGTGTTTGAAGCTGCCGTTGCTGCCGTCGAAACGCTGGACAACTGCATCGCCGAGGTCGCTGACGCGGTAGAGTCCGCAGGCGGCCAGCTGTTGATTACCGCGGATCACGGCAATGCCGAGCAGATGCGCGACCCGGCCACCGGTCAGGCCCATACCGCCCACACTAACCTGCCGGTTCCGCTGATCTACGTCGGGGGTAAATCGGTTAAAGCAGTCAGCGGCGGTAAACTTTCCGACATCGCGCCGACCATGCTGAGCCTGATGGGCATGGAAATCCCGCAAGAGATGACTGGCAGGCCGCTGTTTATCGTGGAATAATCGCTCCCCATGAGGGGAAAGGCGATTTTTTCAATTACATGGGCCGGCACTGTCCGGCCATTGTTCTGTGCCAGCGCGCTCAGCGCTGGCGTTTTGCTGTGCGTTTTTCCTGCCCACGCGGACGATCGCGACCAGCTAAAATCGATTCAGGCCGATATCGCCAGCAAAGAGCGAGCGGTACGCCAGCAGCAGCAGCAGCGCGCTACGCTTCTGGCGCAGCTTAAAGTCCAGGAGGAGGCGATCTCCGCCGCCGCCCGCAAGCTGCGTGAAACCCAAAGCACCCTCAACGAACTCAACAAGCAGATCGACGCCATGAATGCGTCAATTGCGAAGCTTGAGCAGCAGAAAGCCAGTCAGGAGCGTAACCTGGCGGCCCAGCTCGACGCCGCCTTTCGCCAGGGTGAGCACTCCGGCGTGCAGTATATCTTTAACAGCGAAGAGACCGCCCGCGGCGAGCGCATGCAGGCCTACTATGGCTACCTGAACCAGGCGCGCCAGGAGACCATCGCCCAGCTCAAGCAGACCCGTGAAGAGGTGGCTGCCCAGCGCGCTGAGCTGGAAGAGAAGCAGAGCCAGCAGCAGACGCTGCTCTATGAACAGCAGGCTCAGCAGGCGAAGCTGGAGCAGGCGCGCAACGAGCGTAAAAAGACCCTTACCAGCCTGGAAAGCTCTATTCAGGCGGGCCAGCAGCAGCTGAGCGAGCTGCGTGCCAACGAATCCCGTCTGCGTAACAGCCTTGCCCGGGCCGAAGCCGCAGCAAAAGCGCGGGCAGAGCGCGAGGCGCGCGAGGCCGATGCAGTACGCGATCGCCAGCAGGAAGCGTCACGCAAAGGCACCACCTATAAACCCACCGAGAGCGAGCGCTCGCTAATGTCGCGTACCGGCGGCTTAGGCTCGCCGCGTGGTCAGGCCTACTGGCCGGTTCGCGGCTCGCTGCTCCATCGCTATGGCGAACAGCTGCAGGGTGAGCTACGGTGGAAAGGGATTGTGATCGGTGCGTCCGAAGGGAGCGAAGTGAAAGCCATCGCCGACGGACGGGTGATCCTCGCCGACTGGCTGCAGGGCTACGGTCTGGTGGTGGTGGTTGAGCACGGGAAAGGCGATATGAGCCTTTACGGCTATAATCAGAGCGCACTGGTCAGCGTTGGAACCCAGGTTCGCGCCGGTCAACCCATTGCCCTCGTGGGCAGCAGTGGCGGTCAGGGCCGTCCGTCACTCTACTTTGAAATTCGTCGTCAGGGTCAGGCGGTTAATCCACAACCGTGGTTGGGAAGATAAGTTTTGCTTCAGCTTCGTCGTCTGTTTTTCTCGATTATGACGCTTCTGCCGTTCATTGTTCCGGCGCACGCCGGCAAGCTCTCCATTGTTATTGATGATTTCGGCTATCGCCCGCATACGGAAAACCAGGTGCTGGCGATGCCCACTGAGGTTTCCGTGGCCGTGCTGCCCAACGCCCCTCATGCTCATGAGATGGCTACCAAAGCGCACAATAGCGGCCATGAGGTGCTGATCCACCTGCCGATGGCCCCGCTAAGCAAGCAGCCGCTGGAAAAAGATACCCTGCGTCCGGAGATGAGCAGCGACGAGATCGAGCGCATCATCCGCGACGCCTATGGCAAAGTCCCCTACGCCGTCGGCCTGAATAACCATATGGGCAGCGCCATGACCTCCAGCCTGTTTGGCATGCAGAAGGTGATGCAGGCCCTGGAGCGCTATAACCTCTACTTCCTCGACAGCATGACTATCGGCAACAGCCAGGCGATGCGCGCCGCCGCCGGGACAGGCGTAAAAGTGATCAAGCGTCGGGTATTTCTTGATGATACGCAGAACGAAGGCGATATCCGCCGCCAGTTTAACCGGGCGGTAGACCTGGCCCGCCGCAACGGCTCGGCGATCGCCATTGGCCACCCTCACCCTTCGACCGTGCGCGTGTTGCAGCAGATGATCTACAGCCTGCCGGGGGATATCACCCTGGTGCGGCCGAGCAGCCTGCTTAACGAGCCGCAGAGTGATACCTCAAGACCGAACCTGACGTCGCCGGCTGGCAGCACTCAACCCAACGCGCCGCGCAATCCGTTCCACGGCGTGAAGCTGTGTAAACCGAAGCAGCCCCTACAGCCGGTTCACGCCAGCCGCTTCTTTACCGTGCTAGGCGAAAGCATTAGCCAGAGCTCGGTCACGGCATGGTTCCAGCAGCAGTGGCAGGGCTGGGGAAAAAGCTAACCCAGGTTCAGCGCCCTGCGGGCAATACGGTGGTGCGACAGCGATTTATCGCGCCACCGGTAGAGCCGCAGCGACCAGAGCAGCGCCTGGTATGCCATCTTGACGCTGCGCACGTTGGTCAGCATCCGGCGGTACATCCCTGACGTAAACACCTCGGCAATCATGCGTTGCTGGGTCAGAGTATCTGGCTCTTTACGCAGGGCATGAAACACGCGCAGCGCCTCATAGCTAATCTGCTGGCGGAATTCAGGATAGATAGGGATACGCCCCGCATAGTCGCTGTTGAGTTTCTCCAGCAGGCGGGTGATCTTGATGTAGTGCCGCTGATAGGCGAGGTTCTTATCCCCCTGCCGCTTCATATGGCTAACGGAGTTATCGTGCTGATAATACCTGTACAGGGACTCTTCGGTGTACCTGACGCGCCGGGTATTAAACATAAACTCGGTGCTCCAGATAATATCCTGATGATGCAGGCCCGGTACAAAGCGGATCCGGTGCTGTTTGATCAGGTCATGGCGATAGACCCCCATCCACAGCACGTGCGTCCAGCGGCGTGACTTCAACCCCATCCGCAGCCAGTCCGGCCCGGTGAGTACGCCCGTGGAACGCAGGCGGCTGGTGGGAATGGATTGCCATACCTTGCCGGTAGCCCGCGAGCTCCAGTCGGCGTTGCACTGGGCGACATCCAGGTCGTCCGCCATCGCCATTGCCATCAGCTTTTCATACATGGTGGGATAGACTTCGTCGTCAGCGTCGACAAAGGCAATATAATCCCCGGTTGCCACGTCCAGCGCGCGGTTGCGGGCGACGGAGACGCCGGAATTAGCCTGATGCAGCAGGCGAATATGCGGGTACGCTTCGGCGTAAAACTTAGCGATCTCCACGGAGTTATCCGTCGAGCCATCGTTAACAATAATGATCTCCAGATCGGTCCATGTCTGGGCGATCAGCGACTCCATGCAGGCTTTAAAATCGTTCCCGGCATTGTACAGCGGGATGATGACGCTCAGCTTTTTTGTAGGGGTTGTCATGGGATAATCATTCCATCTCTTAGAATATCCCTCCCTTTTACCAGCCGATTATTAAGATAAGGTTAAAAGCTATACAAATAAAAAGACCAGGCTTCTCGGGCCTGGTCTGAGTGAGCGCTGGCGGAAGATTAGTTCCAGCTCAGGATCACCTTCCCGGACTGGCCGGAGCGCATGGCGTCAAAGCCCTGCTGGAACTCATCGATGCCGAAACGGTGGGTAATGATCGGCGTGAGGTCCAGGCCGGATTGGATCAGCGCTGCCATCTTGTACCAGGTTTCAAACATCTCACGGCCATAGATACCCTTGATAAACAGGCCCTTGAAGATAACCTTGTTCCAGTCGATAGACATCTCCGACGGTGGAATACCGAGCAGCGCAATGCGGCCGCCGTGGTTCATGGTATCAAGCATGGTGCGGAACGCCGGCGGTGCGCCGGACATCTCAAGCCCTACGTCAAACCCTTCGGTCATGCCCAGCTCGGCCATGACATCATCCAGACTCTCGGTTGCCACGTTAACCGCTCGGGTAACGCCCATTTTGCGCGCCAGATCCAAACGGTACTCGTTGACATCGGTGATCACCACGTGGCGTGCGCCAACGTGCTTCGCCACCGCCGCCGCCATGATACCGATAGGACCCGCCCCGGAGACCAGTACGTCTTCACCCACCAGATCGAAGGAGAGTGCGGTATGCACGGCGTTGCCGAACGGGTCGAAAATGGCTGCCAGCTCGTCAGAGATGTTGTCCGGGATTTTAAAGGCGTTGAAGGCCGGAATAACCAGATACTCGGCAAAAGAGCCGGGGCGGTTCACGCCGACGCCAACGGTGTTACGGCAGAGATGGGTCCGGCCGCCGCGGCAGTTACGACAGTGCCCGCAGGTAATGTGGCCTTCACCGGAGACGCGGTCGCCGATCTTAAAGCCTTTGACCTCCTGGCCAATCCCGACCACTTCCCCAACGTACTCATGGCCGACGACCATCGGTACCGGAATGGTTTTTTGTGACCACTCGTCCCAGTTATAGATGTGCACGTCGGTGCCGCAGATCGCGCTCTTGCGGATCTTGATCAGCAGATCGTTATGGCCCACCTCTGGCTCTGGCACGTCGGTCATCCAGATCCCTTCCTGCGGTTTCAGCTTGGATAACGCTTTCATCTTTGGTCCTCAGGCAATCACGCCAAGTTGTTTACCAATGCGGGTGAAGGCCTCCACCGCACGTTCAATCTGTTCAGGGGAGTGGGCCGCCGACATCTGGGTGCGAATGCGCGCCTGGCCTTTCGGCACCACCGGGAAGAAGAAGCCGGTGACGTAGATCCCCTCTTTCTGCAGCTCGCGGGCAAAGTTCTGCGCCACGACTGCATCGCCCAGCATGACCGGAATAATGGCGTGATCGGCCCCGGCCAGGGTAAAGCCCGCCGCGGTCATCTTCTCGCGGAACAGGCTGGCATTTGACCACAGGCGGTCACGCAGCGCCGCGCCGGACTCCACCATCTCCAGGACTTTGATGGAGGCGGCAACAATCGCCGGTGCCAGCGAGTTAGAGAACAGGTACGGACGCGAGCGCTGACGCAGCCACTCCACGACCTCTTTACGGGCTGCGGTATAGCCGCCGGATGCGCCGCCAAGCGCCTTGCCCAGCGTGCCGGTGATAATGTCCACCCGGCCCATTACGTCACAATACTCGTGTGAACCCCGGCCGTTTTCGCCAACAAAC
>JBCNNW010000164.1:0-5276 GCA_039594205.1 Pseudescherichia sp.
GCCCGCCGCGAATCAGGTGCAGGTGAGAATCGTTCAGGCCGGGAATAGCAGTATGGCCCTTCAGATCGACCACTTTGGTGGCGTCGTCGTGGTACTGCATCACCTCGGCAACGGTTCCCACTTCAAGGAATTTACCGTCGCGGATAGCGACCGCTTCGGCGAGGGGGTTTTCACGATCGACGGTATGAAACTGACCATTGACCAGAATCAAATCTGCTTTAGCAGAGGAAGTCATAACGGCTCCTGACTGAGAGAGGAAATATCAGGATTATTGGAACCAGTTACTGAAAAAAACCAGTTATACAATGGGATAGGTATACCAAAGTATAACTATACCCGCGTATAGCTATACGAAAGGGTAGTTATACCAAGAGATAATTACGCCAGACGAGAGGGAGGAATAGGATGCAGCCAGCTTCCCGTCACATCGCGACGGATTTCACCTGCAAACCTCACTGGATACCATTATGTCTAACTCAAAACTCGAAGTGTTAACCCCGGATAACTGCCAGATGATCTTCATCGACCAGCAGCCGCAGATGGCGTTTGGCGTGCAGTCTATTGATCGTCAGGTTCTGAAAAACAACGTAGTAGGGCTGGCTAAGTCGGCTAAAGTGTTCAACATCCCGACCATCATCACTACCGTTGAAACCGAAAGCTTCTCGGGTAACACCTTCCCGGAGCTGCTGGACGTCTTCCCGGGGAAAGAGATCCTTGAGCGTACCTCCATGAACTCCTGGGATGACCAGAAAGTGCGTGATGCCCTGAAAGCTAACGGCAAGAAGAAGGTGGTGGTATCCGGTCTGTGGACCGAAGTGTGCAACAACACCTTCGCTCTGTGCGCCATGCTGGAAGGTGACTACGAGATTTATATGGTGGCGGACGCCTCGGGCGGCACCTCTAAAGAGGCGCACGACTACGCGATGCAGCGCATGATCCAGGCCGGTGTGATCCCGGTAACCTGGCAGCAGGTGATGCTGGAGTGGCAGCGTGACTGGGCGCGTAAAGAGACCTACAACGCGGTGATGGATATCGTGCGTGAGCACTCCGGCGCCTACGGCATGGGTGTGGACTACGCCTACACCATGGTGCACAACGCGCCATCTCGCCAGAAGAGCGAGCACGAAACCCTGGCGCCAGTACCGGCTCCGGTTCGCTAAGTTTTCAGCGGCAGGCTGGGCCCTCATCCGGCCTGCTTCTGACCTCTCTGGAGTTCATCATGAGTACTGGGTTAATTTCCCTCGCGGCAGGCGTGCTTATCGGCCTGCTTTACGCGCTGCTGAAAGTGCGATCTCCCGCGCCGCCCGCGCTGGCGCTGATTGGCCTGCTGGGGATGCTGGCAGGTGAGCAGGCGACCCGTCATTTTCTGCATGCCGATGAGACGGCACAAAAAGCGCCCGTTACCCTCTCAACAGGAGCCTCGTCATGAAAGCCTGGGTTGTTTCCCTGCTGTGTGGAATCCTGGCAGGCGTGATTTATGCCGCTATTGATGTACACTCCCCGGCGCCCCCTGTTGTCGCGCTGATGGGGCTGTTTGGCATGCTGGTGGGTGAACAGCTGATCCCGATCGGCCGCCGTCTGCTGAGTCGTCAGTTGACGTTGACGTGGTTTCGTCATGAGTGTGTACCCAAAATTAGCGGCACTGCGCCTCCTCCCCGTCCCGGCGACGGTAGCGAGGGATAATCACGTCCAGTTTGAGGAAAGCGAGCATGCCGCAGCGCATAGCTATCATTGATGATGAACGCTCTGTCCGCAGTGGGTTAAGCAACCTGCTGCAGTCTGAAGGGTATGCCACCGAGACCTTTGACTCCGCAGAGGGGTTTCTCAGCCATCCTACCATTCTGGCGGAGATCGCCCTGGTGGTTGCCGATATCCGGCTGCGGGGCATGACCGGCATCGAAATGGTAGAGAAGCTACAGCTGATCGCCTCCGTCCCGCCGCCTGTCATTCTTATTTCTGGTCATGCAGATGACAACATGCAGCGCTACGCTATGCATTCAGGAGCCGTGGCGTTTCTGCCCAAACCGATAAACATTGATGTTCTGCTGGCGCACATCGCGCACGCCCTGCAGACCTGAAAACCCTGTACCGCACCCCCACGAGAACCATTAATGAAGAAAAATAAGGAACGTGGATGAACAACCCATCGCTGCCTGCCCCTGAGAATCTCTCTGAGGGGCAGGCTTTTGTGCTTAAAGAAGACGTCATTTTTACGCCGCTGGGACAGGAGGGTAGCCTCTGCTGGCTGAACGCACGCCTGCCTGCTTCCGGCGGCGCGTTTATCATCGCGACCGCCGTCAGCGATGAGGAAGAGGCCAGCGCAACGCGCCTGCTGCGCAATGAGTTTGCCCTGCGTGAGTACCTGAGCGACGACTGGGCCGTGCGCCCGGTGGCCAGCACGCAATATCACGGACGCTTTGCCCTGGTTTACGCCCCCTTCGCCTTTGTGCTGCTGACCCGCAGGGTCGGCACGCCGATGGCCGGTATGCAGCACTTTCTCGACCTGGCGATCCGCATCTGCCTCCCCCTGCGCCTGATGCACCTGCGCAACCTGGTGCACGGGGATATCAAGCCCGGCAATATTTTTATCGATGACGAACATCGCTGTCGGCTGGGGGGCTTTGGCCTGTCGTCCGGTGGCGCAGACGATCTCAGCCAGACGCGGCTGTCGGTGACTGGCGGCACCCCCGCCTATATGTCACCGGAGCACACCACCCGCACCCACAGAGCGGTGGATAGCCGCAGCGATCTCTATAGCCTCGGCGTCGTACTTTACGAACTGCTGACCGGCAGCCTGCCTTTTGAGCTGGGGGGCCAGGATCAGGGCAAGTGGGCTCACTACCACATCGCCTCTGAGCCCCGGGCGCCGGGGGCCGTCTTGCCCGGTATTCCGGCCATGCTCTCAGCTATCGTCCTCAAGTTGCTGGCGAAAAGACCCGAGCACCGCTATCAGACCGTGGACGGGCTGATCGCCGATCTGCGCCGCTGCCAGGCGACCCTGAGCGACGACGGGGATATCGCGGCCTTTACCCCCGGCCTGCAGGATCGCTCCCCGGCCTTTTATCTGACCGATACCCTCTACAATGCCCATCCCCAGGCGGCGGAGCTGCTTAACGCCTTTGATCGGGTGTGCCGCGATAACCTGGCCGGGCTGGTGACCATCAGCGGCCCGTCGGGGATTGGTAAATCGTCGCTGATCGCCTCGGGGCTGAAGGCGCTTCAGCACCGCAACGTGCTGCTGGCGGTAGGCAAGGTGGATCAGTTTTCTCCCGCGCTACCCTATGCGGCACTCACCTCGGCGTTTCGCGCCCTGGCGCTGCATCTGCTGGGCTTGTCCACCGAGGAGGTGGCCCAGTGGAAAGTTCGCCTGTCGCGCGATCTGGAGGGCTACGAAACCTTAGCCGTCGGCCTGGTGCCGGAGCTGGGCCTGCTGCTGGATAACAAACCGCGTTTCTCCAGCGATACCTTCTCGACCGATGCCCGGGCGCGCTTTAGCCAGATGGTGCTGGCGCTGGTGAAATCTTTTGCCAGCCAGGGCTGCCCACTGGTGCTGCTGCTGGATGATATCCACTGGATAGATCCCGCCAGCCTGCAGATCCTGCAGGACCTCCTGACCAGCGGCAGCACCCTCCCCATGCTGATGGTGGTGGCGTATCGGGATGACAGCGCGCATGAGCTGTCGCTGGCCAATTTGCAGCGCGCATCGCGCAACACCGTCGAGCTACGCCCGGAGGCGCTGTCGGTGAAGGCGGTCTCGCGCTGGCTGGCCGATATTTTCCATACTCGCTCGGCCAGTACCGCCGATCTGGCGGGGCTGATTCACGAAAAAACTGGCGGTAATCCGCTGTTTGTACATGAGTTTTTCCGCCGCATCGTTGATGACGGGCTGGTGACGCACAATAAGTACCAGGACCGGTGGTGCTACGATCTTGAGGCCATCCGCGCCCGCCACTACACCGAAAACGTGGTCACGCTGGTGTTACAGCAGTTGGAAGAGATGCCGGAAGAGACCCGCCATCTGCTGGGGAGTATCGCCTGCCTGGGCGGCAGCGGCGAGCTGGAGATGGTCTGCCGCGTAGTGGGGATGTCTGTCGCGGAGATCCGCTATGCCCTGCACCCGGCGGTGACCGCGCAGCTGATCGCCCTCAGCGACGGGGACTATGCCTTTATTCACGACCGGGTCCAGGAGGCCGCGTTTGCGCTGCTGGATAACGAAGAGAAGAGCCGCCTGCACCTGACCACCGCCTGCGTGCTGGCGGAGTCGGCACGCCAGGCGGCAGGCAACGAGATCCTGTTCCGCGCCGTCCACCACGTCACGGCGGCGCTGGACTGCATTCAGCCCGCCCCCGAGCGGCAGAAGTTCCGTGAGCTGAGCCTGCTGGCTGCCCGCCGCGCCAGGCGCTCGGGCGATTACCCATCGGCCCTGAGCTATATTCAGACCGCCCGCGCGCTGGGCAACGCCGGGAGCGTGCGTGATGTGGCGCTGGATCTCGAAGAGGCCGGGTGCGAGTTTGCCCTGGGCAATCTCGACATCACCCGTAGGCTGTGCGATCGCATTCTGGGTGCCCCGGGCGGGTTAACGGAGAAAGCGCTGGCGGCCAACCTGCTGGCGGAAGTGTATATGCGTCAGTCCGACAACCGGCTGGCGCTGGAGGCGGCGCTCTGCTGGCTGGCGGTCTTTGGTATCCATGTTAGCCGCTATCCCGATGACGCCGAGTGCGACGAGGCCTGGCATAGCCTGTGCCGCCGCGTGGGGGACAATCCGGATCGCCATTTTCGTGGACTGGCGCGCAGGGATGACGACGAAACCGACGCGGTGATGAACCTGCTCAACAGCGCCAGTCTGTTCGCCAGCTTTACCCACCCGCGCCTGCACTTTCTTTTACTGTGCCGGATGATGGCGCTTACGCTCGATCGCGGTATTACCGGCGCCTCTACCACGGCGATGGCCTGGTTTGGCGTGCTGATTGGCCAACGTTATGCGGAGTATCGCCTTGGGTTCCAGTACGGCACCCTGGCGCGGGAGCTGGTGAACCGTCACGGCTACGACGCCTTTGAAGCCAAAACCCTGCTGGCGCTGGACCAGCTCAGCGTCTGGACGCAGCCGCTCTCTTACACCATTGAGTGCGCTAAAGCCTGCTTTACCTCAGCCGTGACCCACGGTGACATGACGATGGCCTGCTTTGCCGCCTGCCATCAGGTGATCAACTTCCTGACCCGGGGCGATCACCTCGACGCCGTGCTGACCAGCATTGAGCGTGGCCTCGCTTACGTGC
>JBCNNW010000165.1:0-5270 GCA_039594205.1 Pseudescherichia sp.
GATGGCGTCGATCGCGGGTTCGACAATGATTGGCTACGCCGCTTTAGGGGTACCCATTGGTTACCTGCTGGCCGCCTCGCTGATGGCGATCCCGGGCGGCATTCTCTTTGCTCGCCTGCTGAGCCCGGCGACGGAGGCCTCGCAGGTATCGTTCGATAACCTCTCTTTTACTGAAACGCCGCCCAAAAGCATTATTGAAGCGGCCGCCAGCGGGGCGATGACCGGGCTGAAAATCGCCGCTGGCGTGGCGACGGTGGTCATGGCCTTTGTGGCCATTATCGCCATGATCAACGGGATTATTGGCGGTATTGGCGGTTGGTTTGGTTTCGGTGAGGCGACCCTGGAGGGGATTTTTGGCTACGCGCTGGCGCCACTGGCATGGTTGATGGGGGTCGACTGGAGCGATGCGCATCTGGCCGGTAGCCTGATTGGTCAGAAGCTGGCGATAAACGAATTTGTCGCTTATCTCCACTTCTCGCCCTGGCTGCAAACTGCCGGCCAGCTGGATGTGAAAACCATCGCCATTATCTCGTTTGCGCTGTGCGGGTTTGCGAATTTCGGATCGATCGGGGTCGTGGTCGGGGCATTCTCTGCCGTTTCCCCCCGCCGCGCGCCGGAAATTGCGCAGCTGGGGTTGCGGGCACTGGCCGCCGCCACGCTCTCAAATCTGATGAGCGCTACCATTACGGGTTTCTTTATTGGCCTGGCTGGGTAAGAGTCGCGCCGCTTACGCGGCGCGATAGTCGATCGAAATGGGCCTGCGGCCAGAGGACGTTATCAGCAGGCTCCGGGGATTAAGCTTACGCCGTTGCCTCCGCCGTTTGCTGCGCCTTCAGCCAGGCAATCTCTTCGGCCCAGATATCCGGATTAATAGTCTCCAGAACCATGGGAATGCCGTCGAAGCGGGCGTCCTGCATAATAAAGCGGAACGCATCATGGCCGATATTGCCTTCACCCAGGCTGTGATGGCGGTCAACGCGGCTACCAAAGGCGCTTTTCGCATCGTTCAGGTGCATACCGCGCAGATACTGGAAGCCGACGATACGCTCGAATTCTGCGAAGGTTTTTTCGGTCTCTTCGGTAGTACGGAGATCGTAGCCTGCGGCAAAGGCGTGACAGGTATCGATACACACCCCCACGCGGGTTTTGTCCTCTACCCCTGCGATAATCTCGGCCAGCTGTTCGAATTTAAACCCGAGGTTGCTGCCCTGACCGGCCGTGTTTTCGATGACGGCGGTCACCCCTTGCGTTTTGTCCAGCGCGATATTAATGGACTCAGCGATGCGTGCCAGACAGGTGGATTCGTCGATTTGCGACAAGTGGCTACCAGGGTGGAAGTTCAGCAAGCTCAGGCCAAGCTGTTCGCAGCGCTGCATCTCATCAATGAACGCGTCGCGAGATTTATCGAGAGCCTCCTGGACCGGATGACCTAAATTAATCAGGTAGCTGTCATGCGGCAGAATTTGGCCGGGGCCAAAGTGGTATTTCTCGCATGCGGCTTTAAAATCATCAATCACTTGTGTGGAGAGCGGGGCGGCGCGCCACTGGCGCTGATTTTTGGTGAACAGGGCGAAAGCGGTCGCCTCAATTTCAGCAGCGCGAATGGCAGCATTAGCAAGACCGCCAGCTGCGCTAACGTGCGCTCCAACATATTTCATAAAGGGACTCCTGTTTAACCCGCCGGGGGAAAGCAAACGCTTATGATAGCGGGTTAACAGGAGAAGGATGTAGTGGTTTATGCCATCAGGCTATGAACCACCAGGTTGATGGCACCCCCGCCGACGATCAGCCAGATAAAGAGGATCAGCGCCATCAGCAGCGGCTTAACGCCGGCCTTTTTCAGAGCACTGACGTGGGTTGTGACCCCCAGTGCTGCCATCGCCATCGCCAGCAGGACGGTATCCAGGGTGATCAGCATGTCCACCACCGCTTTCGGCAGCAGGTGGAAGGAGTTAAAGATAGCCACCACGATAAAGAGGATAGCGAACCACGGAATGGTGATTTTACCTTTCTGCGCCTGGCCCGCCGGTGCCAGCTGTTTAACCCTTGCTGCGAGGAAGATGAGGAACGGTGCCAGCATCATCACGCGCAGCATTTTGGCGATCACCGCCGCGTTTTCCGCCTCCGGATTGATAGCATGACCCGCAGCCACTACCTGAGCGACCTCGTGCATGGTCGAACCGATATAGATGCCGTAGTTTTCCGGGCTGAACCAGTGCGCCAGCAGGGGGTACATGGCCGGATAGAGGAAAATGGCCAGGGTACCGAATATCACCACGGTTGCTACGGCCACCGTCACTTTACTGGCCTCGGCTTTCACTACCGGCTCGGTCGCCAGCACCGCCGCCGCGCCGCAGATGCTGCTGCCTGCGCCAATCAACCAGCTGGTGTGCTTATCCAGCCCGAACACTTTTTGTCCGATAAAGCAGGCCAGCAGAAAGGTGCTGCTCAGCGTCAGCACATCTATGGCGATGCCGCTGACGCCCACATCGGCAATCTGGGCAAAGGTGAGGCGAAAACCGTAGAGAATGATCCCCAGGCGTAGCAGGTGCTGTTTAGCAAAGATCACGCCGCCGTCACAGGCACGCCAGAGACGCGGGTACACCGTATTACCGACCACCATGCCAAATAAAATGGCCAGCGTCAGGGCGCTAAACCCGGCCCCCGCTACCGCAGGGATACTGCCACCCCAGAGTGCCGCGCCGGTGATGAGTGCGCTCAGGGCCAGACCCGGGGCGTAATGCCATACAGAACGATGATGCTGTGCAATCAGTGTCGTCATAATCTTCTCCTCTCTCTGGCTGGAGATTACGCCGCGCTGGTTTAAAAATAAAATTGATTATATATTTATAATTAATCTTTATAAGTGGTAAGCACCCCCTACTGACCCTACCGTGGAATGCGACTATGCACATTACCTTACGCCAGCTTGAAGTCTTTACCGAAGTGCTGAAAAGCGGCTCGACGACCCAGGCATCGCAGATGCTGGCGTTATCGCAATCTGCGGTCAGCGCGGCGCTCACCGACCTTGAAGGGCAACTCGGCGTGCAGCTTTTTGACAGGGTAGGGAAGCGGCTGGTGGTGAACGAGCATGGGCGGCTGCTCTACCCCCGGGCGCTGGCGTTGCTGGAGCAGACGGTCGAGATTGAGCAGTTGTTCAGGGAAGAGAACGGAGCCATTCGCGTTTCGGCGAGCAGTACGATTGGCAACTATATCCTGCCGGAGGTCATCGCCCGCTACCGCCGGGATTTCCCCACCTTGCCGCTGGAGATGAGCGTAGGGAACAGCCAGGATGTGATTAACGCCATTATCGATTTTCGGGTCGATATCGGTCTGATCGAAGGGCCATGCCATAACGCGGATATTGTTGCTGAACCCTGGCTGGAAGATGAACTGGTGGTCTTTGCCTCGCCGGCCTCTTCGCTGCTACAGGGGGAGGTGACGCTGGAGCGGCTGGCGCAGGCGCCGTGGATATTACGTGAGCATGGCTCGGGTACCCGTGAAATTGTCGATTATCTTCTGTTGTCGCATTTGCCGCAGTTTCATCTGGGCATGGAGCTTGGCAACTCTGAAGCCATCAAGCATGCGGTTCGTCATGGGTTGGGCATTAGCTGCCTTTCACGGCGGGTGATTGCCGAGCAACTGGAGAGCGGTTCGCTGGTGGAGATTGCGCTGCCCTTGCCAAAGCTGGTGCGCACGCTATGGTGCATTCGCCATCGTCAGAAACACCTTTCCAGCTCGCTACAACGCTTCCTGCGCTACTGCCAGCAGTAAGCGCCAGGGGCCGGGGTGAAATCGGTCGAAACTCTGCTTTACTTATAATCCTGGACCGGTCATGAAGCTCTCTTATAACAGAGTATTTCTGCCGGAAGGAACGCGGATCCTCTGCTACAATCGCGCCTCATTTTTTGAATGGACAGCATTTTCATATGGTTTCCGAAACTAAAACCACAGAAGCGCCCGCGCTACGTCGCGAACTCAAGGCGCGTCACCTGACGATGATCGCCATTGGCGGATCCATCGGTACAGGTCTTTTCGTTGCCTCTGGCGCAACGATTTCCGCGGCAGGCCCGGGTGGGGCACTCTTCTCTTATATTCTGATTGGCCTGATGGTCTATTTCCTGATGACCAGTCTCGGTGAACTGGCGGCCTATATGCCGGTTTCCGGTTCTTTCTCTACTTACGGGCAAAAGTACGTCGAGGAAGGCTTCGGCTTCGCGCTGGGCTGGAACTACTGGTACAACTGGGCGGTGACCATCGCTGTTGACCTCGTGGCGGCACAGCTGGTGATGACATGGTGGTTCCCGGACACGCCAGGTTGGATCTGGAGTGCGCTCTTCCTGGCCGTCATCTTCCTGCTGAACTTCATCTCGGTGCGCGGCTTTGGTGAGGCGGAATACTGGTTCTCCCTGATCAAAGTGGCGACCGTCATTATCTTTATCATTGTGGGTCTGGCGATGATCGTCGGCATCTTCAAGGGCAGCGAGCCTGCGGGCTGGAGCAACTGGGAGATTGGCGATGCGCCGTTTGCTGGCGGCCTCTCGGCAATGATTGGCGTGGCGATGATTGTGGGCTTCTCCTTCCAGGGTACTGAACTGATCGGTATCGCGGCGGGGGAGTCTGCCGACCCGGAGAAGAACATTCCCCGCGCGGTGCGGCAGGTGTTCTGGCGTATCCTGCTGTTCTACGTGTTCGCTATCCTGATCATCAGCCTGATTATTCCGTATACCGATCCGAGCCTGCTGCGTAATGATGTAAAAGATATCAGCGTCAGCCCGTTCACCCTGGTGTTCCAGCATGCGGGCCTGCTCTCTGCGGCGGCAATCATGAATGCGGTGATCCTGACGGCGGTGCTCTCTGCGGGTAACTCTGGCATGTATGCCTCAACCCGTATGCTCTACGCGCTGGCGTGCGATGGTAAAGCGCCGCGTATTTTCGCCAAACTGTCTCGCGGCGGTGTGCCACGTAACGCCCTGTTGGCCACTACCGTCATTGCCAGCCTGTGCTTCCTTACCTCGATGTTCGGTAATCAGACGGTCTACCTGTGGCTACTGAATACCTCCGGGATGACGGGCTTTATCGCCTGGCTGGGCATTGCCATTAGCCATTACCGCTTCCGTCGTGGCTATGTGAAACAGGGTCACGATATTAACGATTTGCCGTACCGCTCCGGCTTCTTCCCGCTGGGTCCGATTTTTGCCTTCGTACTTTGCCTGATCATCACCCTGGGTCAGAACTACGAAGCCTTCCTGTCGGACACTATCGACTGG
>JBCNNW010000166.1:0-5262 GCA_039594205.1 Pseudescherichia sp.
GACCCTGTACGCGGGCTTCGTTGCGGGTGTTACCGGCGGACATACCGTTAGAGACATACAGGTTGCCAACGATATTCATCGGAATATAGACCGTCTGCTGGTCTGACTGACGGGTAAACGGCAGACCGCAGATGCCGCGCTCTTCGTTGCCGGACTGCAGGTCAATCAGCATGCTGGCGGCCAGCTCGCCTTCCGGATCGTAGAACGCACGCAGGCGGGAATCGAGGATACCTTCCGGCAGCGAGTCATCTTCCGGCAGCGGGAACCACTTCTCATTCGGATAGTGCACAAACGGGCCGTTAGCGATCGCATCGCCCAGCCAGAAGTCGGCAAAGAAGTAGTTGGTAGAGAGACGCTCGAAGTACTCGCCGAGGGCAGAGGCCAGTGCGGCTTTTTTGGTTGCGCCTTTACCGTTGGTAAAGCAGAGGGCGCAGGCTTTATCGCGGATATGCACGGACCAGACGTTAGGAACCGGGTTCAGCCAGGAGGCCTCTTCGATATCGAAGCCAAGATCGAGCAATTTCTGCTGGAAGCGGGCGATGGAGTCTTCCAGAGCGGCATCTTTGCCGGGGATAAATGTTTGCGTCATGAGCGTCACTTTATTCGTACGGAAAGCGCGCAATGATACGGGTTTTAGCTGCATGGCGCTATCTTCCTGCGCCGGAGGACGAAAATAAAAGCGCGAGCTATGCTTGTATAAACTAACGTCCTGTTTAGGCAAAAGAAAATGAAAGCATTCGATCTGCATCGTATGATGCTGGACAAGACGCCGCTCGACTTTTTGGGTGAGGTCGCGCTGCGAAGTCTCTATACCTTTATTCTCGTTTTTCTGTTCCTGAAGATTGCCGGGCGGCGCGGCGTGCGCCAGATGTCGCTCTTCGAGGTATTGATCATTTTGACCCTCGGCTCGGCGGCAGGGGACGTTGCCTTCTATGACGACGTGCCGATGCTGCCGGTGCTGGTGGTATTTATCTCGCTGGCGCTCTTCTACCGGCTGGTGATGTGGCTAATGGCCCACAGCGAACGGCTTGAGGATCTGCTGGAGGGCAAGCCGATTATCATCGTCGAGGAGGGTGAGCTGGCGTGGGACAAGCTGAGAGCGGCCAACCTGACCGAAGTCGAGTTCTATATGGAGCTGCGGGTGAACGGCGTAGAGCAACTGGGGCAGATTCGGCTGGCCATTATGGAGACCAACGGCCAGATCAGTACCTACTACTATCGCGACGAGGACGTGCGCCCTGGGCTGTCGCTGCTGCCGGCGGGGCTGGTGCCGCGCTTTATGGTCGCGCCGGAGACGGGTGACTACGCCTGCGTGAAATGCAGCGAGGTGATTACGATGCAGGCAGGAGATAAACAACCCTGTCCACGCTGCAAAAATCCAGAATGGACGAAGGCCAGCCGGGCGATTCGCATTACCTGACAGGGTTTTTCGCCACCGCCACAGAACAGCACAAAATAATCTGCTATGTGACCGAGTGCACATTTCTTCCCGCCGTCGGAATACCCGTTGCGGCGGGTGGCGCGCAATGGTACAACCGATGTCACAGGAATAACTTATTACTTTCAGCGTGGTGAGAGGAAATGACACAGGTCTTTAATTTTAGTTCTGGTCCGGCGATGTTGCCGACAGAGGTGCTTAAGCAGGCTCAGCAGGAACTCTGCGACTGGCAGGGTCTTGGCACATCGGTCATGGAGATTAGCCATCGCGGTAAGCCGTTTATCCAGTGCGCCGAAGAGGCGGAGCAAGACTTTCGCGATCTGTTAAACATCCCTGAGAACTATAAGGTTCTGTTCTGCCACGGCGGCGGTCGCGGCCAGTTCGCGGGTATCCCATTGAACCTGCTGGGTGATAAAACCACGGCGGATTATGTGGATGCCGGTTACTGGGCCGCCAGTGCGGTAAAAGAGGCGCACAAATACTGCACGCCGAACGTGATTGATGCCAAAGTGACCATTGATGGGCTGCGCGCGGTGAAGCCGATGAGTGACTGGCAGCTCTCCAGCGATGCAGCCTACCTGCACTACTGTCCGAACGAAACCATCGACGGGATCGCTATTCTTGAAGAGCCAAACTTTGACGATAGCGTGATTGTTACTGCGGATCTCTCTTCCACCATTCTTTCCGCGCCGCTGGACGTCAGCCGCTACGGCGTGATCTACGCCGGTGCGCAGAAAAACATCGGTCCGGCAGGCCTGACGCTGGTGATTGTGCGCGACGATCTGTTGGGTAAAGCCCATAAGTCCTGCCCGTCAATTCTCGATTACAGCGTGCTGAACGACAATGACTCCATGTTCAACACCCCGCCAACCTTTGCCTGGTACCTCTCTGGCCTGGTGTTCAAGTGGCTGAAGCAAAACGGCGGCGTTGCGGCTATGAATGCCATCAACCAGCAGAAAGCCGAGCTGCTGTATGGCGTTATCGACGGCAGCGACTTCTACCGTAACGACGTGGCGGTCGCGAACCGCTCGCGCATGAACGTGCCGTTCCAGCTGGCGGACAGCACGCTCGATAACCTCTTCCTGGAGGAGTCCTTCGCCGCCGGTCTGCACGCGCTGAAAGGCCACCGCGTCGTCGGTGGAATGCGTGCCTCTATCTACAACGCCATGCCGCTGGCGGGCGTCAAAGCCCTGACCGATTTCATGACCGATTTCGAACGTCGCCACGGTTAATTGCGCTTTTTTCACCCCCGCACGCCTGCTGCGGGGTTTTTATTATGTTGAGTTGAGAGTTTAGTTTCATGGAATCCCTGACGTTACAACCTATTGCGCGCGTAGATGGCACCGTTAATCTGCCTGGGTCTAAGAGTGTCTCGAACCGCGCTCTGCTGCTGGCAGCGCTGGCACACGGTACCACTGTCCTCACTAACCTGCTGGACAGCGATGACGTGCGCCATATGCTCAATGCGCTGAAAGCGTTAGGCGTTCATTACACGCTCTCTGACGATCGTACCTGCTGTGAAGTGACCGGCAACGGCGGCGCGCTACGCTCTGCTGAAGAGGTTGAGCTGTTTCTCGGCAATGCCGGTACCGCGATGCGTCCGTTAGCGGCCGCGCTGTGTCTTGGCAGCAGCAACATTGTGCTGACCGGCGAACCACGTATGAAAGAGCGCCCGATTGGCCATCTGGTAGATGCCCTGCGTCAGGGCGGAGCAGAGATCGACTACCTTGAGCAGGAGAACTACCCCCCGCTGCGCCTGCGCGGTGGCTTTACCGGTGGCCAGGTGGCAGTAGACGGCAGCGTCTCCAGCCAGTTCCTTACCGCCCTGCTGATGACCGCGCCGTTGGCATCAAAGGACACCGAAATTACCATCAAAGGCGATCTGGTATCGAAGCCCTATATCGACATCACCCTGCATCTGATGAAGACCTTTGGCGTCGAGGTTGAGAACCAGCAGTACCAGCGCTTTGTGGTGCGCGGCGGGCAGCAGTACCGCTCTCCGGGTCACTATCTGGTGGAGGGCGATGCCTCATCGGCCTCCTATTTCCTGGCAGCGGCGGCCATCAAAGGCGGCACGGTGAAGGTGACCGGCATCGGGCGCAACAGCGTGCAGGGCGATATCCGCTTTGCCGACGTGCTGGAGAAGATGGGGGCGACCGTGACCTGGGGCGAGGATTACATCGCCTGCACCCGCGGCGAGCTAAAAGCGATTGATATGGATATGAACCATATTCCGGATGCGGCAATGACGATTGCCACCGCTGCGCTGTTTGCCAGCGGGACGACTACCCTGCGCAACATCTATAACTGGCGGGTGAAAGAGACCGATCGCCTGTTTGCCATGGCGACCGAACTGCGCAAGGTGGGGGCAGAGGTGGAAGAGGGCGAGGATTATATCCGCGTTACGCCGCCTGCGGTGTTGCAGGAGGCGTCCATTGCTACCTATAACGATCACCGGATGGCGATGTGCTTCTCGCTGGTGGCCCTGTCGGCGACGCCGGTGACGATCCTTGACCCGAAGTGTACTGCGAAAACCTTCCCGGACTATTTCGACCAGCTGGCGCGTATTAGCACCTTCGCATGATTATCTCTGCCGCATCCTCCGATGCGGCATTTCCTTACGTTTTCTCACACTCATCCCTGCCCATTTCTTCTACACTCTCTCTCATTAATTCCGTAATTTACACGCAAAGATAACAGTTGGCGCGTATAATGCGCGGCGTTTACGTTCATGGTAAGCCTTTAATAAGGAGCAAAAGATGGCGGCAACTGCCCCGGTAATCACCATTGATGGGCCAAGCGGTGCAGGCAAAGGGACGCTGTGCAAGGCGATGGCAGAAGCGTTGCAGTGGCATCTTCTCGACTCGGGTGCGATCTATCGCGTGCTGGCGCTGGCTGCGCTGCATCATCACGTTGACGTTACCTCGGAAGAGGTGCTGGTCCCACTGGCTGCCCATCTCGACGTCCGCTTTGTGTCCACCAACGGCCAGCTAGAGGTGATCCTTGAGGGCGAAGACGTGAGCGGTGAAATCCGCACCCAGGAGGTGGCCAATGCCGCGTCCCAGGTCGCCGCGTTTCCTCGCGTACGTGAGGCGCTGCTGCGTCGCCAACGTGGGTTCCGTGAGCTGCCCGGCCTGATCGCCGATGGTCGCGACATGGGTACAGTGGTATTCCCCGACGCGCCGGTGAAGATTTTCCTCGACGCCTCCTCGGAAGAGCGCGCGCATCGCCGCATGCTGCAGTTGCAGGAGAAGGGCTTTAGTGTTAACTTTGAACGCCTTTTGGCGGAGATCAAAGAACGCGACGATCGCGATCGTAACCGCCCCGTAGCGCCGCTGGTCCCCGCTGCCGATGCATTAGTTCTGGATTCCACCAGTTTAAGCATTGAGCAAGTGATTGAAAAAGCGTTACAATACGCGCGCCAAAAGTTGGCTCTCGCTTAAAGCGACCGAATTTGCAGTACCCGAATTATACGGTAACTAGGTAGTACCCCCGCTGCAACGGAGTGACAGTGGGTATGTGAAACAACCCCATCCGGCATGGAGCCAGGTGGACGTTATATTAACCTGAAGATTAAACATGACTGAATCTTTTGCTCAACTCTTTGAAGAATCCTTAAAAGAAATCGAAACCCGCCCGGGTTCCATCGTTCGTGGTGTTGTTGTTGCTATCGACAAAGATATCGTACTGGTTGACGCCGGTCTGAAATCTGAGTCTGCCATTCCGGCTGAGCAGTTCAAAAACGCCCAGGGCGAGCTGGAAATCCAGGTTGGTGACGAAGTTGACGTTGCTCTGGATGCAGTAGAAGACGGCTTCGGTGAAAC
>JBCNNW010000167.1:0-5258 GCA_039594205.1 Pseudescherichia sp.
AGATGCGGCCCAAATTACTGCTTAGGAGAAGATCATGGGTTTGTTCGATAAACTGAAATCTCTGGTTTCTGACGATAAGAAAGATACCGGAACCATTGAGATTATTGCTCCGCTGTCTGGCGAAATCGTCAACATCGAAGATGTGCCGGATGTGGTGTTTGCTGAAAAAATCGTTGGTGATGGCATTGCTATCAAGCCAACCGGCAACAAAATGGTTGCGCCTGTTGATGGCACCATTGGCAAGATTTTTGAAACCAACCATGCCTTCTCTATCGAATCCGATAGCGGCATTGAGCTGTTCGTTCACTTCGGTATCGATACCGTTGAACTGAAAGGCGAAGGTTTCAAACGTATCGCCGAAGAGGGCCAGCGCGTTAAGGTTGGCGATCCGGTGATCGAGTTCGATCTGCCGCTGCTGGAAGAGAAAGCCAAGTCTACCCTGACGCCGGTTGTGATCTCCAACATGGACGAGATCAAAGAGCTGAACAAGCTGTCCGGTAGCGTAACCGTGGGCGAGACCCCGGTGATCCGCATCAAGAAGTAATTCTTGCCGAAATGCAAAATGGCACCCACCCGGGTGCCATTTTTGTTTCATATCCTGATAAAATCAGGCCGGTAATATTAATTCATCGTAACCTGCCTGCTGGGTATAGCGCATTACCGCTGTAACCCGATCGCCTGCCCGGCCAATCGCCTCTGCTACCCCTGCCCCCTGCACTATTGCACTCACCAGTTCGGAGCAGAAGAGATCGCCGGTGCCTTTCAGATCGGTCGTCACGCGCGGGTGGGCGCTGACCGTTACCCCATCCTCCGTCACCAGCACGACGTGAATAGCGTGCGGATCGCCGGCAACGGGGGCGCTGGTAATCGCCACCCATTTCAGCGTATCTGACAGCAGCCCTTTCGCCGCCGCAATCGCGCTCTCAGGCTCCCGGCAAGGCCTGCCGCTCAATATCTCAAGCTCGTAGACGTTAGGCGTAATGCCCTGCGCCAGCGGCAGCAGATGCTGGCGATAGGCCTCAGGGATATCAGGATGGACGTAGGTGCCGCTGTCGATATCACCGATCACCGGGTCTACCAGAATCAGCAGATCCGGGTGCGTCTCTTTTACCGCACGGAGCCACTGGGCCAGCAGCGCAATCTGGCTGGCGCTGCCCATGTAGCCGGTGGTCACCGCCTTCAGCTCGCGCAGGATGTCCCGCTCCTCCAGCGCCTTCAGGTAGCCGCTGAACCACTCGTCGGGAATAACCCCGCCGTAAAAGGTGTCGTAGTGCGGCGTATTGCTGAACAGCACCGTAGGTACCGCCGTGACGGTCAGCTGATGCTGACGAATATTGGGCACGGCGATGCTGTTGCCTACGCTGCCGTACACCACCTGAGACTGCACCGCCACGATATCCGTCTGCTGCGCTCGGGTCTTATCCCGAAATAAGATCATCTCCATAATGCTTAAATCCCCGCCCCCTGGGCGTAGCTCTCCTCACCAAACACGCCGGTCGAAAGGTAGCGATCGCCACGGTCGCAGATAATCGCTACAACAATCGCACCCGGATTCTCATTGGCTACGCGAATTGCCCCAGCAACCGCGCCGCCGGAGCTGACGCCGCAAAAGATACCTTCCCGCACCGCCAGTGCCCGCATGGTATTTTCGGCTTCGCGCTGGTGAATATCCACAACCTGGTCCACCAGCGAGGCGTTGAAGATGCCAGGCATATACTCGGCTGGCCAGCGGCGGATACCGGGAATGCTGCTCCCCTCCTCCGGCTGCAGCCCGACGATGGTGACCGGCCTCTTCTGCTCACGCAGAAAGCGCGATACCCCGGTAATGGTGCCGGTGGTCCCCATGCTGGAGACAAAATGGCTGATGCGGCCGCCGGTCTGCTGCCAGATCTCCGGCCCGGTGGTGGTGTAGTGCGCGTAAGGGTTATCAGGGTTATTGAACTGGTCAAGAAGCTTCCCCTCTCCGCGCTGGGCCATCGCCGCAGCCAGATCCCGCGCCCCCTCCATCCCCTGCTCGCGGCTCACCAGAATCAACTCCGCGCCGTAGGCGTGCATCGCTGCCCGCCGCTCCTGACTCATATTGTCCGGCATCAGCAGCTTCATGCGGTAGCCTTTGAGTGCGGCGATCATTGCCAGGGCGATGCCGGTGTTGCCGCTGGTGGCCTCAATCAGCACATCGCCGGGCTTTATCTCGCCCCGCTTCTCCGCCTGCACGATCATTGAGAGCGCGGCACGGTCTTTTACCGAGCCGGCAGGGTTATTTCCCTCCAGCTTGACCCATATTTCACTGCCGTTGTCGGGAGCCATACGCTGAAGTTTAACCAGGGGAGTATTGCCGATGGTGTGTTCGAGTGTATTCACGATTTTTACTCAATAAAAAAGCCGGGCGGCGCTATCGCTTACCCGGCCTACAAGCCGCTGAGATAATTGTAGGCCCGGTAAGCGCAGCGCCACCGGGCGATAAACATACTCGTTAAACTATCAGGCGGAGTGCGCCAGAGCAAGATCCCCGCGCTCGGCAAGACGCTCGGTGCCGTTGTAGAGACGAGCATTCTGCAGGCCAATAAACAGACGCTCGCCGCGCTGCGGCGCATCCTCCCCCTGCAGCACTACCGACAGCGGTTCGTCATACCAGCCCTGAGGCTGCACCACCAGCTGGGTATAGTGCCCTTTCGGGCTGGCCTCAACGACGACGACCGGCAGCGGTGCGTCGAGGCTGGTACGACGGCTGATATCGATCTCCCATGGACGCAGGAAGAGATCGACCTCGCCCTGGTGCGCTGGGGTATAGCCCAGCGGCCAGCGGTGCGCGCCGACGTGGAACTGGCTACCGCGCACCACGCCATGCAGCCGGTTAACCTCGCCCATAAACTCCAGCACGAAGCGGGTCGCCGGCTCACGCCAGACCTGTTCGGGAACGTCGACCTGCTCAATGTTGCCCTGACTCATGACCACCACACGGTCGGCGACCTCCATGGCCTCCTCCTGATCGTGGGTGACAAAGACGCTGGTGAACTTAAGCTCTTCGTGCAGCTCACGCAGCCAGCGACGTAGCTCTTTACGTACCTGAGCATCCAGCGCACCAAAAGGCTCATCCAGCAGCAGGATCTGCGGGTCCGGGGCCAGCGCGCGTGCCAGCGCGACGCGCTGCTTCTGTCCGCCAGAGAGCTGGGCCGGGTAGCGATCGGCCAGATGCGCCAGCTGCACCATCTCCAGCAGTTTGGTGACCTTGGCTTTGATCGCCGCCGCGTTTGGCCGCTCGCGCCGTGGCAGCACCGTCAGGCCAAAGGCGATATTGTCGAACACCGTCATATGGCGGAACAGCGCGTAGTGCTGGAACACAAAGCCCACCTTGCGGTCGCGGGCATGTAGACGGCTGACGTCAGTACCGTGAAAACGAATATGCCCGCTGGTCTGATGCTCAAGCCCGGCGATAATACGCAGCAGCGTGGTTTTACCGGAGCCGGACGGCCCCAGCAGCGCGACCATCTGTCCGGAAGGGATATCCAGCGAGATATCATTCAGCACCTGGGTGCGACCAAAGGACTTCTTAATATTGGCAATCTCAATGCTCATGATTTCCCTCCTGTTGCGCGCGTTTCTCTTGATTATGTAAACGCCACTGCAACCCACTCTTTAAAAACAGGGTCAAAATAGCCATTAACGTCAGCAGGGCGGCGGCGGTAAAAGATCCCACCGTGTTGTAGTCCTGCTCAAGCAACTCAATCTGTAGCGGAAGCGATAACGTCTCGCCGCGAATCGAACCGGAGACCACCGATACCGCACCAAACTCGCCGATGGCACGGGCGTTGGTCAGTACCACCCCGTAGAGCAGCGCCCAGCGAATGTTCGGCAGCGTAACGCGACGGAACATCTGCCAGCCGGATGCGCCCAGCAGGATCGCCGCCTCATCCTCGTGGCTGCCCTGGCTCAGCATCACCGGCACCAGCTCGCGCACCACAAACGGACAGGTGACGAAGATGGTCACCAGCACCATGCCGGGCCAGGCGAACATAATTTGTAAATTGTGCTCATCAAGCCAGCCGCCAAGCGGGCCGTTAGATCCGTAGAACAGCAGATAGACGAGGCCCGCCACCACCGGCGAGACCGCAAACGGAATATCGAGCAGGGTCAGCAGCAGCTGACGGCCTGGAAAGTTAAAGCGCGTCACCAGCCAGGCGAGCAGCGTGCCGAATACAAGGTTCACCGGGACGGTGATCAGCGCAATCAGCACCGTTAGCCAGATTGCGTGCAGCATATCCGGGTCGGCAAGGTTCTCCAGCACCGGCACAAGGCCTTTACTAAAGGCCTGCACGAAAATGTAGACCATCGGCACTACCAGGATGAATGCCGAGATCAGCATGCCGGTACCAATCAGGAACCATTTCCCCCAGTTGACAGGGGAACGATCGTGTTTCAGTTGAGAGAGTTCCGCCATTAGTGACCTACCACCCGTCGACCAAAGCGACTTTGCAGTGTATTAATTGAGAACAGCAGCAGCAGCGAGGCCGCGAGGATCACCGAGGCAATAGCGCTGGCGGCCGGATAGTCAAACTCCTGCAGGCGCACGAAGATCATCAGCGAGGTCACTTCGGTCTTCCACGCGATGTTGCCTGCAATAAAGATCACCGCACCAAACTCGCCGAGGCTGCGGGTAAACGACAGCGCCACGCCCGCCAGCAGCGCCGGAGACAGCTCCGGCATCACCACTTTGCGGAAGCTTTGCAGACGCGTTGCGCCCAGCGTCTGAGCCGCCTCTTCATACTCCGGCCCCAGCTCCTCCAGTACCGGCTGTACCGTACGTACCACGAAGGGGATACTGGTAAAAGCCATCGCCACAGCGATGCCGAGCCAGGTATAGGTAACTTTGATATCAAATTGCGCCAGCCACTGGCCATAGAAACCGTTGACTGAAAAGAGCGAGGCCAGGGTCAGGCCCGCCACCGCCGTTGGGAGCGCAAACGGCAGATCCATTAGCGCATCCAGCAGGGTGCGGCCAGGGAAGCGGTAGCGCGTCAGGATCCACGCCATCAGCAGGCCAAAGACGCCGTTGAAAATCGAGGCGACAAAGGCTGACAGCAGGGTGACTTTGTAGGCGGCAACCACCTGCGGATTGGTCACCACCTCCCAGTACTGTGCCCAGCTCATCTCTGAGAGCTGCATCACCAGCGCGCTGAGAGGCAGGAGCAGGATCAGACAGACGAACAGCAGGCTGGTGATGCAGCTCTCAGAGATGAGCTGGGCACAGTACTGGGAGG
>JBCNNW010000168.1:0-5132 GCA_039594205.1 Pseudescherichia sp.
ACTTAATTGGCAAGGAGTTCAGCGGATCGCCAATCGGAACGCTGGCTGCATTTATCGCGATTTTTGGCGCCATCGTAGCGCTCATGAAGGTCTGTGCCAGGCGGAACCCCACATCGGCACATGAAATTTACCAGAAGAATGGAATAAGCCGGTTTCTGTTGTTCCTCTTCGCAATCAATCTCCCTTTAAACAAAACCCCCTCGATATCCAGAACCGAGCTGATTGGATCATGCTTAATCGCCGCTATCTCGCTGAGCGCCTGCGGTTTTATGGGCAACATGCTGTTTAAGGTCGCGAATACGCCAAAAGGCGCGGCATCGCTTTTTTACAAGCCTACCGATGAGAACTTCTATCTCTCCCCGCAGGGCGGTTCAGAGGCTTTTGCAGTCATCCGTAAAGGGCGTTGGTCGATCACCCCGGCCACCTGCCAGGCCCCCGCAGAGATGCCGCTTACCCCCTCCCACGGCCTGGTACAAATGATTTGCGAGACCTTTGTTAATGAGGAATATAAGCAGGATGTGATTAAGGCGGTAAAACAGTTCGAAAAAGATAAGCCGGTTATCTACACCATGGTCACGTTGCTCAGTATGTTGCTGTTCTGGATCGCCGCAAGCCTGCTGCTCTCGCTTATCTATAAAAAGCGACTCCACAACTATGTTAAGAATGAGCACAAGATTGCTGAAAGCTACGTGATGTGAAAAAGCCCTCTGACGAGGGCTTTAGCTCACTTCAATACCGTACACACACCGATTTGGTTTCACACCAGCCGTCCAGCCAGTCGGGGCCAAAATCACGCCCGGTGCCGGACTGCTTCATGCCACCGAACGGCAGGTTGGCGTCAATCAGGGTATGGCTGTTCACCCAGACGGTACCGGCCTGCAGTCGATCGCTGAACGAAAGCGCATGGCTGATGTTTTGCGTCCAGATGCTGGCGGTCAGGCCATATTCCGTGTCGTTCGCCAGCTTCAGCGCCTCTTCCCCGTCGGCCACCCGCACTAAATTGACGACCGGGCCAAACACCTCTTCCCGCGTCAGGCGCAGGCTGGCATCCGGGTTCACCACCAGCGTTGGCGAGACATAGTAGCCCTTACCGTCCGGCCCACGATTGCCGGTAATTAGCTCCGCGTGGCCGGATTGCGCTTCATCAAGGAAGGTCTGAACCTTGTCGCAATGGGCGCGGGAGACCAGCGGGTTGATATGTGCTTGCGGGGACATGCCCGGCCCGACGCTTAAGGACTTCACCGCCTGCTCAAACCCGCTTACCAGGGTATCGAACAGCGGCGCTTCGATATAGATACGCGAACTGGCCGCACACACCTGGCCCTGGTTGAGGAAGCTGCCGGTCATTAACCCTTCAATAACCCAGGCCGGATCGGCATCTTTCAGCACGATGGCCGGGTTTTTGCCACCCAGCTCAAGGGTGACGCCCATCAGACGCTCCGCCGCGGCGCGGGCGATTTGCTTGCCGGTGGCGGTAGAGCCGGTAAAACTTACCTTAGCGATATGGGGATGGCTGGTCAGGGCGGCGCCGCACACTGCCCCGCTGCCCGTGACCACGTTAAACACGCCGTCGGGAATACCCGCTTCGCTTGCCAGCTCGGCCACCCGCAGCATGGTCAGCGGCGTGGTTTCCGAAGGCTTGATCACGATCGAGCAGCCTGCCGCCAGCGCGGGCATCACTTTCCACATACCAATCATTAGCGGGAAGTTCCACGGCACGATGCCCGCCACGACGCCGACGGGTTCTTTGCGTGTCCAGGCCTGGTAACGCGCCCCCTGGGGCATTGGAATAGAGAGGTCGAGGGTCTTGCCGGTAATTTTGGTGGTAAGTCCGGCGGTATAACGCATCCAGTTCAGGGTGCAGCCCACTTCAAAGGCGCGGGAGATATTAATGGATTTGCCCTGCTCCAGGGTTTCAAGCTGGGAAAGCGCCTCACTGTGCTGCTCCACCAGATCGGCAAAACGCAGCAGAATGCGTTCACGCTCGGCGGGCAATTTACCCGCCCAGCTACGGCCCACAAAGGCGCGCCACGCGGACATGACCGCGCGATCGACATCCTGGGCGCTGGCGTCGGCGGTGGTGGCAATCACCTCGCCGGTCGCCGGGTTGAACACATCCAGACGGTTATCGCTATCGGAGGCAGTCTGCTCTCCCTCGATCCAGAGACCGTGCTGGCGGTCTAAAAATTGCTGCACGCTTTGCAGTACGGCGACCTGAGTATCAGACATACCTTCTCCTTATCTTTCGCAGGGTGTCACAGCAGTCTAAGGTGGCTTTGGCAAATCCGCTTTTATCTCTATGACATTCACTTTGTCACCTGTGACAGGCACCGCAATTCGTGATAATTCCCGCTTATTACACTATTCCCGGTAAGTGTTCTTTCCTATAGTCAGCGCAATGCCTGTGGAATTTGGCAACATAAATGCAACAATGCTTAAACATTAACGGCGTGACGGGAATGAATATGGCGTGCGTAAGCGAACAGGAAAGATTTCAGCACTGGCTGGCGCAAATTAACGCGGTTTGCGGCAGTTTCGCGGCCCGGCCAATGAACGGTGAATTTTTTGGCGAGCTGGAGTCGACCTGGACCGGTAACCTGAAGCTGAGCACCGTGACCGCCGGTGGCGTGAATCTGTTTCGCACCCGTCAGGAGATTAAGCACAGTAACGACGCCTGGTTTTATACCGTGTTCCAGCTCGAAGGCGTGGCGGGACTGGAACAGGATGACCGTCAGATCACCCTGGCAGCCGGGGATATTAGCTTAATCGACGCCTCGCGCCCCTGCTCGCTTTACTGGCAGGAGAAGTCTCGCCAAATCTCCCTGCTGCTGCCCCGACAGATCCTTGAACAGCACTTCCGTTTTCAGGAGGTGAGCTGCGCACAAAAACTCTCCCATACCCTGCCCACGGTACAATTAAGCCACCGTCTGATGCAGGAGAGCATGAGCAACCCGACGCTTAGCGAGCAAGAGAGCGAAGCGGCGCTGGAGGCGATGGTCTGCTTACTGCGCCCGGTACTACAGCAGCGTGAAAGCACCCTGCCGCGCAAGGAGCGCCAGTTCAAAAGCGTGCTGTCATTGATTGACGATCATATTCAGGCAGAACATCTGCGCCCCGAGTGGATTGCGGCAGAGAGCGGTATGTCAGTACGCAGTCTCTATCGTATGTTTGCCGATAAAGGACTGGTGGTCGCGCAGTACATTAAAAACCGTCGTCTCGATCTCTGCGCGCAAATGCTGCGCGCAACCCGCGATGAAGAGAAGCTGGCGGGCATTGGTTACAGCTGGGGCTTTACCGATCACAGCCATTTTTCTACCGCCTTTAAGCAACGATTTGGCATCTCACCCGGGGAATACCGCAAACGCCACCGCTGATCACTTCTTTAGCCACTTGCCGTTAATGCCTTTGACATACTCACCGGGGCGGGCGCGCTCCACCAGCTTGATGCCGGCCATTTTGGCCACTTCGTCTACCGGAATATTGTTACTGTCCGCCAGTTTTTGATAGCTGTCGGTACGCGCCTGGTTAATTTGCGCCACCAGCGCCAGCGTCTCGCGATCCTGAGCCACGGGCGCCAGGTATCCGTCCAGCGTCTCCCCTACACGCCCCTGGCTGCGGGCTTCGTTCAACGTGAGCGCCGAGGCCTGCGCGCAGAGTCCCAGCGTAAGCAGAATGATGGCTAAGGATTTCTTCATGACCACCTCAGAATAGATCGCTGCGGGATTTCAGCAGCGCTTCCACGTCTTTATCCACTTTAATGTGAATTTCGTGTTCGATCTTCACGTTCATATTGATGGTGATGGGCTCTTTTGGGGCCGCCACTTCGATACGCGGCGTACAGCCCGTCAGCAGCATAACGACCACGGCGGCGACGCCACCGGCCAGTGTTCTCATTGTTGTTCCTCACATTCCTTGCCCTTCGGGCAGTGGGTTGCTGGTAAGGTGGCGTTCTGTTCAAGCCACGCTTGCAGGTTGTCGCCAAAGCGCAGGCTGCGCCAGAGAGTAAACACATTTTCCTGATGGGTGTAGTTCAGGTTAACGGCATTCGATTTGCCATCCACGCGGCTGATGCCTTTAAGCGTTGACGATAGCGTCAGCTCCCCCAGGTTATCTACATTGAGTTTTGTCCACGACTGAGAAATTTCCATGTAGCGCAGCCAGTCGATAGCGACGCCGGCGGCCATGTTGTCTTTTACGATCGCGTCTGCCGTGTTTTTATCGATACGCAGGGTCATTGGCCCGGCGTTAGAGAGCCAGCCGTCTTTGATAATCCACTTATCGTTATCTAGCCAGAACGGCAGCGCGCCGCTCACTGGTCCGGAGAGGGTAAACTGCTTCGGATTCACGGCGCTGATCAGCTCGCTGGAGGAGATATTCTGCACGCGTAACAATGCCGCATCATGCTGGGGCATCCGCAGTTGCTGCATGGTGACCTTGCCCCCCAACAGTTCGACGTTGACGTCGGTTAACAGCAGCGGCGCCTCTTCGCGCCAGGGGTAATCGCCCTGCAGGTCGGCGGTGATGTGGTGCATCGTCACCTGGTTTTTCACCTCCGCGATACGCAGCGTAACCGGGCCGTGGGTGCCCAGCGACCAGACGCCCTCGCTGAAGCGGAATGGCAGGACGAAATCGACGCCGTTGATCTCGTTGTCGGGCATCCAGACGCTGCCGTTTTTTAGCACGCCATGTCCTCCCGCCTCAAAACCTTGATCCGCCGCCGCAGAAAAGGCGACCTGGGCATAGAGCTCCCCATCGCGTAGCTTCATTTTCCAGTCAGGCGGGACCAGGGGCTGGAAGACGTTTAACGACTGCTGCGGCCACCACGCCTGCCCGCGTAAACGTTCGCCATCCCAACGGCCATTCACCTGTACCGGGCCGATAGCCCCGGCGTGCAGCGCCCCTTTAAACTGGAAGAGCGTGGGATCGGTGCCATCGACGCTGAACGTCAGGGTGGAGGGCGGCAGCACGCTGCCGCCGGTAAAGGTCGTCTCTTGTGCATTGAAGGCCAGCGCGCCGCTAAAATGGGGATCGGCAGGGTCTCGCTGCCAGCGCACCGGGCTTTCCAGTACCAGCCGCGGCTTGCTGGCGAGCATAGAGCCGTATTGCAGTTTATCAAAGCCGGTGGAGAGCGC
>JBCNNW010000169.1:0-4981 GCA_039594205.1 Pseudescherichia sp.
CCATGAAGCGCCTGCTACTGCTCTTTGTGCTGCTGATGCTCTCCGGCGCCAGTTGGGGAGCCTGTACTGCCAGCACCCTGAACGCTAACTTTGGCAGCGTGACCTCTTTTGCGCTGAGCGGTAGCAATGAAGTGCAGACCACCGGCACGCTGGTCGTGAACTGCGACGCAATACTGAATTTGCTGACCAACGACTCCATCACCTTAACGTACACCGGGGCCACCATTGCCGCCTCGAATCGCGCGACCCTGAAACGCACCGATAATGCGGCAATCACCGACGTCATCCCTGTCCGGCTGTGCGGCGCCTCCGGGTGTAATACCGCTAACGAAGTGCAGATCGGCAGAACCTTCACCTGGAGCGGCAACACGCTGCTGGGTCTGCTGGGCAGCCGGCAGTATAATATTCCGCTCTATTTTCGTACCCTGGCCGGGCAGAATGTCACCGCCGGACCCTATCGGGTCACCCTCAATTTCAGCATCTATTACAACGTCTGCTCGGTGGGGGCGGTCGGATTATGCCTTACGCCGCAAACCGGTACGGTCACCACCAGCATCGCGGTGGATATCAATGTCACCAACGACTGTAGCGCCATGACCACGCCGGATATCAACTTCAACAGTGCGCCGCTGGTGCAAAATTTCCCCACGGTCTCGCAGGCAATCTCTGTCTCCTGTACCAAGGGCAGCGTTTACACCATTGGCATTAACAATGGCGCTAATGCCCTTAACAACGTGCGGCAAATGGCCAGCGGTAGTAACCGCATGAGCTATGACATCTATAAAGGCGCCACTGCCAACCGCTGGGGAAGCAGCGGTTCGGAGCGCTGGTCCAGCGGCACCTCCTCACAGGTCAGCGCCGATGGCCTGCTGCGTACCTATAATTACACCGCCAAAGTCCTGACGACCCAGGCCACCCCGCCCGCCGGTAGTTACACCGATACCCTGATTGTTGATGTCGCCTTCTAAGCCGCGCTTTTCCCTTTCGCAAATGTAAAGTTCCCGTCAGCTGTGCCGATAACACCGATAACCAATCCAGGAGAAGGTGTTGTATGTTGAACCGTATGCGCGTTGTCACAATGCTGATGTTAGTGCTGGTTGTCTTCGCACTTCTGCAGCTGATTTCCGGCGGTCTCTTTTTCTCATCGTTAAAGGAAAATCAGGAGAGCTTCGCCGCATCCAATGATTTACGCCTGCAACAAAGCGAGCTGACCACCACCTGGGATCTGATGCTGCAAACCCGCATCAACCTCAGCCGCTCCTCCGCCCGGATGATGATGGATCCTAATAACCAGCAGAGCAGTGCCAAAACGGAACTGCTGAAGAATGCGCGTACCACGCTGGATGAAGCCGGTAAACACTACGAGGCCTTTAAGGCTATCGCGCCGCTACCGACGATGGTCGATGCCAGCAACAATATTGAAGAGAAGTACCGCAACTATGCCGCCGCGCTGGCGGAGCTGATTCAGTTCCTCGAAAGCGGGAACATGGATGCCTACTTTGCCCAGCCGACGCAGGGGATGCAGAACGCGCTCGGCGCCGCGCTTGGCGACTACGCCAAAGCCAGCGCCGAACAGTATCACACCGCCTTTAGCGAAAGCGCCAATGACTACCAGTTTGCTAAATGGCAGATGGCATCGCTGGCACTGGCGCTGGTCATTGTGCTGGTCGGCGTCTGGTACGGCATTCGCCATATTCTGCTCAACCCGCTGGGGCGCGTCATTACCCATATCCGTGACATTGCCAGCGGCGATTTGACCCAGACGCTGGTGATTTCCGGGCGCAACGAGATCAGCGAGCTGGCCAGCAGCGTGGATCATATGCAGCGCTCCCTTAGCGAAACGGTAACCAATGTGCGTCACGGCTCTGATGCCATCTACGACGGCACCAGCGAAATCGCCATGGGTAACAATGACCTCTCCTCCCGTACCGAGCAGCAAGCTTCCGCGCTGGAGGAGACCGCCGCCAGCATGGAACAGCTGACCGCGACGGTAAAACAAAACGCCGACAATGCGCGCCAGGCCTCGCATCTGGCAGAAAGTGCGTCGGAAACTGCCCAGCGCGGCGGGAAAGTGGTAGATGGCGTGGTGAAAACCATGCACGAGATTGCCGATAGTTCGCGAAAAATCGCCGACATCATCAGCGTGATCGACGGTATTGCTTTCCAGACCAATATTTTAGCCCTCAACGCCGCGGTAGAAGCTGCCCGCGCCGGTGAGCAGGGACGTGGCTTCGCTGTAGTAGCAGGGGAGGTACGTAACCTCGCCAGCCGCAGCGCCAATGCCGCCAAAGAGATCAAAGCGTTAATCGAAGACTCCGTCTCGCGTGTGGATACCGGCTCGGTGCTGGTCGAAACCGCTGGCGAGACCATGAATGACATCGTGAATGCGGTGACCCGCGTAAACGACATCATGGGTGAAATCGCTTCGGCATCTGATGAACAGAGCCGGGGTATCGATCAGGTCGCTCTGGCGGTATCAGAGATGGATCGGGTAACACAACAAAACGCCGCGCTGGTGCAGGAGTCCGCTGCGGCGGCCGCTGCGCTGGAAGACCAGGCGAGCCGTCTGAAGATGGCCGTCTCGGCGTTTCGTCTTACTGCAGCACCTACAAAATTGGTTTCAGCCCGCAGAAACCCTGGTACGACGGCATCCGCCGCCGCGCCAGGCAGCTTGCGCGTGCCGACAGCCGGACAAGAAGAGAACTGGGAAACATTTTGACTGAACTTTAAACCGCGGCTGCTGGCCGCTGAATGGGAGCGTGGATGTTAAATCGTATTCGTATCTCGACCACACTGTTTTTGATTCTGATCCTTTGCGGTGTGTTGCAGGTTGGCAGTAACGGGTTGTCTTTTTGGGCGTTTCGCGATGGCTATCAGAATTTGCAGGAAGTCGAGACCAGCAATCAACAACGCTCCGCACTGGCGCAGACCCGCGCCGTGCTTTTACAGGCCAGCACCGCGCTCAACAAGGCGGGAACCTTAACCGCGCTGAGTTATCCGCCGGATGATATTAAAGCGCTGATGGTAACCGCGCGGGACAGCCTGAAGCAGGCTGACACGATGTTTAAGGCTTTTATCGCGCAGGATACCCTCAGTGAGCAGGGTAAAAAACTGCGTACAGACATGCAGAAAGGGTATGCCCAGTGGCACGGCGATCTGGAGCACCAGGCCACATGGCTTGAAAACAATCAGCTGTCGGACTTCCTCACCGCGCCGGTGCAGGAGTCGCAGGCGGCGTTTGATAAGAGCTTCAATGCCTGGCAGCTGGAGATTAATCACTTCGTCGAGAAGGCGGGGGCCGACAGCCGCACCAGTTATCACATGTCCGGGGTGATCTTCACCACCGTGGTGATTCTGGCCGCGCTGCTGACCAGCGCGGCGCTGTTCTGGTCGCGCAGGATGATTGTGCAGCCGCTGGCGATCATCAGCAGCCATTTCGACAGCATCGCCAAAGGCGATCTTGCCCGTCCGGTGGCGGTGTACGGTAAAAACGAAATATCGGCGATCTTTGCCAGCCTGAAGGCGATGCAGGGATCGTTACGCGAAACGGTGAGTAATGTGCGGCAGGGTAGCTATGCCATGCACACCGGGATTTCAGAGATCGCCGAAGGCAACAATGATCTCTCTTCCCGCACCGAGCAGCAGGCGGCCTCGCTGGCGCAGACGGCAGCCAGCATGGAACAACTGACGGCGACCGTAAGTCAGAACGCCGATAACGCTCGCCAGGCATCTGGCCTGGCGCAGAGCGCTGCGCAGACGGCGAAAAAAGGGGGCGATCAAGCAACCCACGTGGCGCGCACCATGTCGGATATCGCCACCAGCTCGCAGAAAATTGGCGACATTATTAGCGTGATTGACGGTATCGCGTTCCAGACCAACATCCTGGCGCTGAACGCGGCGGTAGAAGCTGCCCGAGCCGGGGAGCAGGGACGGGGATTTGCCGTTGTCGCCGGTGAGGTACGTAATCTGGCCAGCCGGAGCGCCAACGCGGCAAAAGAGATCAAAGTGCTGATTGAAGAGTCGGTCTCCCGCGTTCAGCAGGGTTCCGAACTGGTAGACACCGCCGCGAAGACCATGACGGAGATCGTCAGTTCGGTGACGCGCGTGAACGACATTATGGGAGAGATTGCCTCCGCATCGGATGAGCAGCGCCGGGGAATTGAACAGGTTGCCCAGGCCGTAAGCCAGATGGATCAGGTAACGCAACAGAACGCCGCCCTTGTAGAAGAGGCGGCCGCCGCTACCGACCAGTTAGCCAACCAGGCGGATCACCTGACCTCGCTGGTGGCCGTTTTTAATGTAAGTGAGCAGGTCGTAAAAGTAACAGAAGTCGGACGGTCACAAGCCGTGCCAGTGGGATCCTGAAAGTGATAAAGAAGGCGCTATGACATCATCTCTGCCCTCAGGGCAATCGTCATTACTTATGCAGATGACACAGCGCCTCGCGCTGTCCGATGCGCATTTCCGTCGGATATGTCAGTTAATCTACCAGCGTGCCGGGATCGTGCTAGCCGATCACAAGCGCGACATGGTCTACAACCGGCTGGTTCGGCGGTTGCGGACCCTGGAACTGGACGATTTTGGCCGCTACCTGGGCATGCTCGAAGCAAACCCGAACAGCGCGGAGTGGCAAGCGTTTATCAACTCGCTGACCACCAACCTGACGGCATTTTTCCGCGAAGGCCATCACTTTCCGGTGCTGGCGGAGCATGCTCGTCGGCGTAGCGGAGAGTACCGGGTCTGGAGCGCGGCGGCCTCAACCGGAGAAGAGCCCTATTCACTGGCGATTACGCTGGCGGATACGCTCGGCACCGCGCCGGGGCGCTGGAAAGTGTTCGCCAGCGATATCGATACCGAAGTGCTGCAGAAGGCGCAAAGCGGTATCTATCGTCAGGATGAGCTGAAAACGCTGTCGCCCCAGCAGCTACAGCGATACTTCATGCGCGGTACCGGCCCACACGAGGGGCTGGTGCGGGTGCGT
>JBCNNW010000017.1:0-55611 GCA_039594205.1 Pseudescherichia sp.
GGCTAAAAAGGAGTGGCTGCCGTTAAGCATCCGCAGCTTCATCTGCTCCCAGGGCAGGACGTCGTCGACCATCTGCACCCCGGCGGCTTCCCACTCCGGACGCCCGGCGACGAAGTTATCTTCGATCACCCACTGGATAAACGGCTCGCAGCTGATGGCGCAGGGATCTGCTACTCCCAGCACCTCGGCAATCTCTGCCAGCTCGGCGTCGGTGGCCGCCGGCACAATCCTATCGACCATTGTGCCCGGGAAGCTCACCTGCTCGGCGATCCACTCTGCCAGCCCGGCGGAGCGCTGCTGCGCCATCCCCAGCACGGCATTTTTGACCACGTGACCGTTATCCGGGATGTTGTCGCAGGAGAGAACGCTAAAGGGCGGCAGACCCCGTTCACGGCGGCGGGAGAGGGCCTCCACCAGAATGCCCGGCGCGGAGTGCGGTTCCTGCGGGTGCTGCAGATCGTGAATGATGCGCTCGTTGCGGGTATCCAGTTTGCCGGTAGCCGGATCGATGCAGTAGCCTTTCTCGGTGATGGTCAGGGAGACAATGGCGACCTGCGGCTCGCAAAACTTCTCGATAATGGCCGCCAGTGAATCAAGTTTGGCATTAAGGCACTCCTTTACCGCACCAACGATAATGGCCTGGTTGCCCTCTGCGCCCTTCTCCAGCACGGTAAAGAGGTGATCCTGCTCACGCAGCTGGGTCATTAGGGTGTCGCCGCTGAACAGGCTGATCTCACAGATGCCCCAGTCGCCGCCCCGGGCGTTCAGCACCCGATCGGTTAATAGCGCCTGGTGGGCACGGTGAAACGCGCCAAACCCGAAGTGGACAATGCGCGAGCGCAGCGCCTGACGATCGTAGGATGGCTGCTGAACGTTTTCGGCGAGGGCAACGGAGGCAATAGTTTTCATGACCAATACACCTGATTAACCAATAATTAACAAAATGCAGTGTAAAGTTATATGACAGCAAATTGAATTGGTGTGCCTCAAATATCTGCGTAACGTGAGCTGGATCAATCAAAGCTGGCGGACCAATTGACCCCAATCGGGAAACATGTATGGTAGTCGTCATCGGTATGAGCCATATTGGTATAACAACTTTATTTGAGGGTTAGACGATGGAACAAACCTGGCGTTGGTACGGTCCGAACGATCCGGTTTCACTTGATGATGTGCGTCAGGCGGGCGCAACGGGCGTGGTCACTGCGCTGCACCATATTCCTAACGGCCAGGTCTGGCCGGTCGAGGAGATCAAACAGCGTCAGGCGCTGCTGGCCGAAAAAGGGTTAACCTGGTCGGTGGTTGAGAGCATTCCGGTGCACGAAGAGATTAAAACTCACAGCGGTCAGGTTGACACCTGGATTGCCAACTACCAGCAGAGCATCCGTAACCTTGCTGCCTGCGGGATTGATACCGTCTGCTACAACTTTATGCCAATCCTCGACTGGACCCGTACCGATCTGGAGTATGAGCTGCCGGACGGTTCGAAAGCGCTGCGCTTCGACCAGATCGCCTTTGCCGCCTTTGAGCTGCACGTTCTGAAGCGCAACGGCGCGGAAGCGGATTACAGCGACGAGGAGCAGCGCCAGGCCAAAGCCTGGTTCGACAACGCCAGCGAGGCCGAAATCGACAAGCTAACCCGCAATATCATTGCCGGCCTGCCGGGAGCGGAAGAGGGTTACACTCTGGATCGGTTCCGCGCTCGCCTGGCAGAGTATAGTGGCATCGATAAAGCGCAGCTGCGTGAGAACATGGCCGTCTTTCTGCGAGCGATTGTTCCGGTGGCAGAAGAGGCCGGGGTACGCCTCGCGGTACACCCGGACGATCCGCCGCGCCCGATCCTCGGTCTGCCGCGCATTGTTTCTACCATTGAAGATATGCAGTGGCTGAAAGAGACCGTCGACAGCATTAATAACGGCTTTACCATGTGCACCGGCTCCTATGGCGTCCGCGCCGATAACGATCTGGTGAAGATGGTGGAAACCTTCGGCGATCGCATTCACTTCACCCACCTGCGTTCAACCTGTCGGGAAGAGAACCCGAAAACCTTCCACGAGGCGGCGCATCTGCAGGGCGACGTGGATATGGTGTCGGTAGTGAAAGCAATTTTGACCGAAGAGCAGCGCCGCAAACAGGCGGGCGACCTGCGTCCGATCCCGTTCCGTCCGGATCACGGCCATCAGATGCTTGACGATCTGCGTAAGAAAACCAACCCAGGCTACTCGGCGATTGGTCGTCTGAAGGGGATGGCGGAAGTGCGTGGTGTCGAGCTGGCGCTGAAGCAGATCATGTTCCGCGATTTATTATAGGTATCAAGGTACCGTAGGCCGGGCCAGCGTCAGCGCCGCCCGGCACTTACACACAACGCCTGATGGCGCTGCGCTTATCAGGCCTACTGGACCGTGCGCTCCTCCAGGCCTGATACTAACGCAACTTTAATCCGCACGGCCCATGTAGCGGCTCTCTTCGATATGAATGCGGATCTTCTCGCCGGTAGTCAGGTACTCTGGCACCTGGATCACCAGACCGGTGCTCAGGGTAGCCGGTTTGGTGCGCGAGCTTGCCGAGGCACCTTTAATGCCCGGAGCGGTTTCCACAATCTCCAGATCCACCGTCTGCGGCAGCTCCAGCGCCAGCAGCTGGCCATCCCACGTCAGAACCTGCATATCCGGCATGCCGCCTTCCGGCATAAACAGCAGCTCCTCTTCAATCTGCTCTTTGGTGAAGATATACGGAGTGTAATCCTCTTTATCCATAAAGACGTACTCGTTGCCGTCCACGTAGGAGAAGTCAACGAAGCGACGGGTCAGGGTCACGGTATCAACGATATCATCACCCTTGAAGCGCTCTTCCACTTTCAGCCCGGTACGGACGTCGGCGAAGCGCATTTTATAGAGGGTGGCTGCGCCGCGGGCGCTAGGGGATTGAATATCGATATTTTTAACAATCAGCAGTTTGCCGTTGTAATTCAGTACCATACCTTTTTTGATTTCGTTCGCTCTTGCCATGATGGATCCTGTGCGGAAAAGTGGGAAAAATATCGCGACAAAGTACTCGCGAGGGGCGCAGTTGGCAAGCCTCTTCGCGAGGTTTTGCATCTTCACCACAAAAAGTGTTAGCGTGCGGCAAAACGCTGGCATTTGCCGCGCTATCTATCATCACAAGAGAGCCGTTATATGGAGTGTCGCCCGGACTGCGGAGCCTGCTGTACCGCCCCGTCAATCAGTAGTCCTATCCCCGGCATGCCCAACGGCAAACCGGCTAATACGCGTTGCGTTCAGCTCTCGGCGGATAACCTTTGCAATATCTTCGGTTCGCCCCTGCGCCCGAAGGTCTGCTCCGGCCTGCAACCTTCTCAGGAGATGTGCCTGACCAGCCGCGACGCGGCGATGACCTGGCTGCTTCAGCTCGAAGCGGCAACTGCGCCCTAAACGTCCTTAATTCGAGCCAGGCAGACGGCGGCAATCAATATCATCACCAGCGCGATCCAGAATACGGTGTGGTAGTTCCAAAGCTCTGCCACGACCCCCGCCAGTGAACCGGCGATAATCCAGCCTACGCGCGTGGTATTGGTATAGAGCGTGGTAGCGGCCCCCGCCTGGCCTGGCATCAGATCCTGGAAGTAGAGCATGCCAATACCCGCCAGAATGCCAATGTAGATGGCGTTCAGCAGCTGGAGGGCCAGCAGCAGGGCAGGGGTATGCACCGTCAGCATCCCGATATAGAACAGCAGGCCGCCCGCGACCGCAATGCGCATCAGGAAGCGTTTACCGAAGCGCTTTGCATAGTAGCCCGCAATCAGCATCGTCGGGATCTCCAGTCCGGCCGCGGTGCCCATCATTACGCCAGCAAGCTTTTCCGGCAGATGCAGCTCCTTAATAATAAACAGCGGCATATTGATAATGTAGAGGCTGTTAGTGCCCCACATCAGGGTACAGACAGTGAACAGCAGCAAGGCATCGCGCCGGTTGGTGCGTGGCGCTTCCACTACGCCCGTGGTGAGGCGCGGCGCTTTATACATGGCAGGTAGAAATAGCCAGACCATTACCCCACAGACAACAAATGCCACCGCCGCGCTGAGATACATGGTGGTAAAGCCGAATCCTAACGCCAGGGCGTAGGCCAGCGGCGGGCCGATGACCCATGCCAGCGACACCTGGGCGCGCAGGATTGAGCTGAACATCACCGCTTCCCGACCGGTACGATCGGCGTGCTCCCGGGCAAGAGCAAACATCTGCGGGTTGGCGGTAGAGCCAAAGCTGCTCAGGAATACGCCGACAAACAGCAGAATAAAATAGTTACGGTTCCAGGCAAACAGCACGCAGGCCAGCACGCCGACCAGGCAGCAGAAAACAATCAGGTTTTTCCGGCTCCCTTTGCGGTCAGATCGCCCGGCCAGAAACTGGCTGACCACTATTCCGATCACCGCGCTGCCGGTAAAGAAGAAGCCCACCATCGCCGGGCGAGCGTGGACCTCATTAGTTAAAAACAGGCTCAGGGTTGGGGTCTGTAACGCCCCGGCGATACCGGTTAAAAAGGCAACGATCAGAAACGCGGCAGAGGTGAAATCAACGGGCCTGGGGGCGACGTCAGCAGGAGAAGTTTGCATCTTGGATCAGGGTTCATCGTAGAAAAAGGCGGAGTTTACGCCGCTGGAGTGAAAATAGACAGCCAGCGAACCGGGTTTTGCCACAAAAAAGCAAAACAGCGTTTTGAAATAATTATCATTTAGGCTGAAGTTGCTGAAACAGAGACCCGTGAAGAAGCGCTGTGTTCAGCCAGGCCTCAGCAGAGGGTAAAGAAATGTGCATTAGCTCTAAATTTTAATACCTGAATTAAGAGTTTCCTTGATTGCCCGGGCAGAGTGCGCAAGACTTCGTGAAACGTTTCAGCGTCATCTGCGCGATTGTTCCCGCACCGATGACGCTCCATTTCACCAGTTAGCTGAAACGATTCAAGTTCAGCAGGAGTGGAGATTCATGTTCCAGTTATCCGTTCAGGACATCCATCCAGGCCAGCAGGCCAGCAATAAAGAAGAGGCGATTCGCCAGATTGCGGGCGCGCTGGTGCAGGCGGGCAACGTGGCTGACGGCTATGTTGCCGGTATGCTCGCCCGCGAGCAGCAGACCTCAACCTTCCTCGGTAACGGCATTGCTATTCCGCACGGTACTACCGACACTCGCGACCAGGTGCTGAAAACCGGCGTACAGGTCTACCAGTTCCCGCAGGGCGTCCTGTGGGGTGAAGGGCAGGTGGCCTACGTTGCCATCGGCATCGCTGCCAGCTCCGATGAGCATCTGGGCCTGCTGCGCCAGCTGACCCACGTTTTGAGCGATGACGACGTTGCGGCCCAGCTCCAGTCAGCGACTACCGCTGAAGAGCTGCGCGCCCTGCTGATGGGTGAGAAACAGAGCGCGGCGCTGAAGCTTGATAACGCCATGCTGACGCTGGACATCGCAGCCAGCGATCTTGTAACCCTGCAGGCGATCAACGCGGGCCGTCTGAAAGAGGCCGGTGCCGTTGACGTAAACTTCGTTACCCGTGCCATCAACGAAACGCCGCTGAACCTGGGCCAGGGTATCTGGCTGAACGATAGCGCTGAAGGTAATACCGGCAGCGCTATCGCCGTCAGCCGTGCCGCCAGTGCGTTTGACGTTGATGGTGAAAAAGCGCAGCTGCTGGTTAGCGTGGCGATGGCTGACGATCAGCCTCAGGCAGTGTTGCAGCGCCTGGCTGACATTCTGCTGGCGAATAAAGCTGACCGCCTGCTGTCCGCGGATCCCGCTACGCTGCTGGCGCTGCTGACCAGCGATGATGCGCTGAAGGCTGACGTGCTGAACGCCGAGTTTGTTGTACGCAACGAGCATGGCCTGCACGCCCGCCCGGGTACGATGCTGGTCAATACCATTAAACAGTTTAACAGCGACGTCACCGTTACTAACCTCGACGGCAGCGGCAAGCCTGCCAACGGTCGCAGCCTGATGAAGGTTGTGGCGCTGGGCGTCAAGAAAGGCCATCGCCTGCGCTTCACCGCCCAGGGCGAGGATGCTGAACAGGCGCTGAAGGCGATTGGCGATGCCATCGCGGCCGGTCTGGGGGAGGGCGCATAATGAGCAGACGTGTAGCCACCATCACTCTTAACCCTGCCTATGACCTGGTCGGGTTTACCCCGGAAATTGAACGCGGTGAAGTCAACCTCGTGCGGACCACCGGCCTGCACGCCGCAGGTAAAGGGATCAACGTTGCCAAAGTGCTTAAAGACTTAGGCATTGACGTCACCGTCGGCGGTTTCCTCGGCAAAGATAACCAGGATGGTTTCCAGCAGCTGTTCAGCGAGCTGGGGATTGCCAACCGTTTCCAGGTGGTGCAGGGCCGAACCCGCATCAACGTTAAGCTGACCGAAAAAGATAGCGAAGTCACCGATTTCAACTTCTCCGGATTTGAAGTGACCCCTGCCGACTGGGAACGTTTTGTCGCCGACTCCCTGAGCTGGCTGGGTCAGTTCGATATGGTTTGCGTCAGCGGCAGCCTGCCGGCTGGCGTCAGCCCGGAAGCCTTTACCGACTGGATGACGCGTCTGCGCAGCCAGTGCCCGTGCATCATCTTTGACAGCAGCCGTGAGGCGCTGGTCGCCGGGCTGAAAGCCGCGCCATGGTTGGTGAAGCCGAACCGCCGCGAGCTGGAGATCTGGGCCGGGCGTAAGCTGCCTGAACTGAAAGATGTGATTGAAGCCGCTCATGCCCTTCGCGAGCAGGGGATCGCCCACGTGGTGATTTCGCTGGGTGCGGAAGGGGCACTATGGGTTAACGCTTCAGGCGAATGGATCGCCAAACCGCCGTCAATGGAAGTGGTAAGCACCGTTGGCGCAGGGGATTCAATGGTTGGTGGTCTGATTTACGGCCTGCTGATGCGTGAGTCCAGTGAACATACCTTACGCCTTGCGACCGCTGTCGCGGCGCTGGCCGTTAGCCAGAGTAACGTAGGTATTACCGATCGTACCCAGTTGGCCGCGATGATGGCGCGCGTTGACTTAAAACCTTTTAACTAACAGCAGGAGAGCACAATGAAAACGCTGCTGATTATTGACTCCACGTCTGGACAGGCTCGCGCTTACATGGCGAAAACCCTGCTGGGTGCGGCGGCACAAAAAGCAAATCTGCAATTTATCGACAACCCGAATGAAGCTGAGCTGGTGATTGTGCTTGGCTCCAGCGTGCCAAACGACAGCGCGCTGACCGGCAAGAAGGTGTGGCTCGGCGACGTGAACCGCGCCGTTGCGCACCCGGAGCTGTTCCTCAGCGAGGCGAAAAGCCATGCTGCGGTCTACAGCGCACCGGTTGCCACTGCGGCAGCTGCCGCTCCGGCAGCAAGCGGCGGCGTGAAGCGCATCGTGGCGGTGACCGCCTGCCCGACCGGGGTGGCACACACCTTTATGGCAGCGGAAGCGATCGAAACCGAAGCCAAAAAACGCGGCTGGCAGGTGAAAGTTGAAACCCGCGGCTCCGTGGGGGCTGGCAACGCTATCACTCCGGAAGAGGTGGCCGAGGCGGATCTGGTGATCGTCGCGGCAGATATCGAAGTGGATCTGGCGAAATTTGCCGGTAAGCCGATGTACCGCACCACCACCGGGCTGGCGCTGAAGAAAACTGCGCAGGAGCTGGATAAAGCCCAGGCGGAAGCCAGGCCTTATCAACCCTCTGGCAAAGCCCAGGCGGCAACGGAAGGGAAGAAAGAGGGGGCTGGCGCATACCGTCACCTGCTGACCGGCGTCTCCTATATGCTGCCGATGGTGGTGGCGGGCGGTCTCTGTATCGCTCTGTCGTTTGCCTTTGGTATCGAAGCGTTTAAAACCCCTGACACCCTGGCCGCTGCGCTGATGCAGATCGGCGGCGGTTCAGCATTCGCCCTGATGGTACCGGTGCTGGCAGGTTACATTGCGTTCTCTATTGCCGACCGTCCGGGTCTGACCCCGGGCCTGATTGGCGGTATGCTGGCCGTCAGCACCGGCTCCGGCTTTATCGGCGGTATTATTGCGGGCTTCCTGGCAGGCTACGTGGCGAAGGCAATCAGCCAGAAGCTGAAGCTGCCGCCAAGCATGGAGGCGCTGAAGCCTATCCTGATCATTCCGCTCTTCTCCAGCCTGGTGGTTGGCCTGGCGATGATCTACCTGATCGGTAAACCGGTCGCGGGCATCCTGACCGGCCTGACCCACTGGCTGCAAACCATGGGTACGGCGAATGCGGTCCTGCTGGGGGCGATCCTCGGTGGCATGATGTGTACCGACATGGGCGGTCCGGTTAATAAAGCGGCCTATGCCTTTGGCGTTGGCCTGCTGAGTACCCAGACCTACGCACCGATGGCCGCTATTATGGCTGCGGGCATGGTGCCGCCGCTGGCGATGGGTATCGCAACCATGGTTGCGCGTAAAAAGTTCGACAAAGGGCAGCAGGAGGGGGGCAAAGCCGCGCTGGTGCTGGGCCTGTGCTTCATCTCTGAAGGGGCGATTCCGTTTGCCGCACGCGATCCAATGCGGGTGATCCCATGCTGTATCGTGGGTGGTGCGGTGACCGGGGCGATCTCGATGGCGATTGGCGCGAAGCTGATGGCCCCGCACGGCGGCCTGTTTGTGCTGCTGATCCCGGGTGCTATCACGCCGGTGCTGGGCTACCTGGTGGCAATCGTTGCCGGTACGCTGCTGGCAGGTCTGGCCTACGCCTTCCTGAAGCGTCCGGAAGCGGAGATGGCGGTTAAAACCGCGTAACGCGAGCCGGATCAAAAAGGGCAGCCCACGGGCTGCCCTTTTTTTTGGCCGATGGTGCTACGCTTACCGGGACTACGCGATCGTGGCTGTCTGCACCTGCTGCGCCTTCAGCCACGCAATCTCTTCAGCCCAGATATCGGAGTTAATGGTTTCAAGGATCAGCGGAATACCGTCGAAGCGGGCATCCTGCATGATCCAGCTAAAAGCTTCGTGGCCAATATTGCCCTCGCCCAGGCTGTGATGACGGTCTACGCGGCTGGCAAAGGCGCTTTTGGCATCGTTGAGGTGCATACCTCGCAGGTACTGAAAACCGACGATGCGCTCAAACTCGGCAAAGGTTTTTTCACAGGCCTCGCTGCCGCGCAGATCGTAGCCTGCCGCAAAGGCGTGACAGGTATCAATGCAAACCCCGACGCGGGATTTATCCTCCACGCCGTCAATAATCGCCGCCAGGTGCTCAAACTTAAAGCCGAGGTTGCTGCCCTGGCCAGCGGTATTTTCAATCACTGCCGTGACGCCCTCGGTTTTATCCAGCGCGATGTTGATCGACTCGGCAATGCGCGCCAGGCAGGCATCCTCCGGGATCTGCATCAGGTGGCTACCGGGGTGGAAGTTCAGCAGGGTTAGCCCCAACTGCTCGCAGCGCTGCATCTCATCAATAAAGGCTTCCCGGGACTTCTCCAGCGCCTCGGCTACCGGGTGCCCGAGGTTAATCAGATAGCTATCGTGAGGCAGGATCTGGCCCGGACCAAAGCGGTGTTTTTCACAGGCGGCCTTAAACTCGTCGATGGTGGTGCGAGTGAGCGCGGCTGCCCGCCACTGGCGCTGGTTCTTGGTAAACAGGGCAAAGGCGGTGGCCCCAATCTCTGCCGCACGTACGGCGGCATTTGCCACGCCGCCCGCCGCGCTCACGTGCGCGCCAATAAATTTCATATACCACTCCTGTAAAAACCCGCAGGTAAAAGCAAAGGCGTATGATAGCGGGTTAGCGACCGCAGAATGTATTGATTTATGCCATTAGATGATGAACTGCCAGGTTGATGCCGCCGCCGACGACGATCAGCCAGATAAAGAGCAGCAGCGCCATCAGCAGCGGCCGCGCGCCCGCTTTGCGAATTGCGCTAACGTGGGTCGTCACACCCAGCGCCGCCATGGCCATCGCCAGCAGCAGAGTATCCAGCGTGATGAGCATATCGACAGCGGCTTTCGGCAGCAGGCCGAAAGAGTTGCATACCGTCACCGCAATAAACAGGATCGCAAACCACGGGATCGTAATTTTGCTGCGTTGCCCGCCGTTAGTGGGAGTCAGCTGCTTTACGCGGGCAGCAAGCAGGATCAGGAACGGGGCCAGCATCATCACGCGCAGCATTTTAGCGATCACCGCTGCGCTCTCGGTTTCCGGGCTAACGGCGTGGCCCGCGGCAACCACCTGCGCTACCTCGTGCATCGTCGAACCAATATAGATGCCGTAGCTCTCCGGCGTGAACCAGTGCATAAGCAGAGGATAGAGAGCAGGGTAGATAAAAATAGCCAGCGTGCCAAAAATCATCACCGTCGCGATGGCCACGGCTACCTTGCTGGACTCGGCTTTCAGCACCGGCTCGGTGGCCAGCACCGCCGCCGCGCCGCAGATGCTGCTGCCTGCCCCGATCAGCCAGCTGGTGTGCTTGTCGAGGCCAAAAACTCTCTGGCCCAAAAAGCAGGCGAGTAAAAAAGTGCTGGAGAGGGTCAGGATATCAATCACGATGCCGCTGACGCCGACGTCAGCAATCTGGGAAAAGGTCAGGCGAAAGCCATACAGAACGATCCCTAGCCGCAGCAGATGCTGTTTGGCAAACAGGATACCCCCTTCACACGGTAGGGCGATTCGTGGATAAAAGGTATTGCCGATAATCATCCCGATCAAGATGGCCAGCGAGAGAGCGCTAAAACCGGCTCCGGAAACGGCAGGTAGAGTACCGCTCCACAGCGCCACGCCCGCGACGGCCGCGCTGAGCGCCAGGCCCGGAACGAAATGCCGCATGCTACGATGATATTTTAATGTCAGTTCAGCCATAACCTTCTCCTCTGTTGGGATAAAAGGTTACGTCGGGCTGGCTTAAAAATAAAATTGATTATATATTTATAATTAATCTATATAAGTGGTAAGCGACCGGGCTTGCCCTACAGGATCGCGACCATGCATATCACCCTGCGCCAGCTGGCGGTTTTTGCTGAAGTATTGAAAAGCGGCTCAACAACCCAGGCATCCCAAATGCTGGCTCTCTCTCAGTCGGCGGTCAGCGCGGCCCTGACCGATCTGGAAGGGCAGCTGGGCGTGCAGCTTTTTGACCGGGTTGGCAAGCGGCTGGTGGTTAACGAGCACGGGCGATTGCTTTACCCACGGGCGCTGGCGCTGCTGGAGCAGGCCACGGAAATAGAGCAGCTGTTCCGGGAAGATAACGGGGCGATCCGCGTCTACGCCAGCAGTACGGTTGGCAACTATATCCTGCCGGAGATCATTGCCCGCTACCGCCGTGACTTTCCAGGGTTGCCGCTGGAGATGAGCGTAGGCAATAGCCAGGACGTCATTAACGCGGTAGCGGACTTCCGCGTTGACATTGGCCTGATTGAGGGGCCATGTCATACCGCAGAGATCGTCTCTGAACCCTGGCTGGAGGATGAACTGGTGGTGTTTGCCTCCCCGGCTTCGCCGCTGTTGCAGGGGGAGGTGACCCTCGAGCGCCTTGCCAGCGCGCCGTGGATCCTGCGCGAACGCGGTTCTGGTACCCGGGAGCTGGTGGATTATCTGCTGCTTTCCCACCTGCCGCAGTTTCATCTTGGAATGGAGTTGGGTAACTCAGAGGCCATCAAGCATGCGGTACGTCATGGGCTGGGGATCAGCTGTCTGTCGCGGCGGGTGATTGCCGAGCAGCTTGAGACCGGCACGCTCAAGGAGATCGCTATCCCGCTGCCGCGGCTGGTGCGCACCCTGTGGCGCATTCATCACCGACAGAAGCATCTCTCTAACGCCCTGAAGCGCTTTTTGCGCTACTGTGAAATATAGGGTTTCTGTGCTTTACTTATAATCCATTACCGATCATGAAGGTCTCTTATAACCGCATATTTGAGCCAGAAGGATGTGGTGACGTCTGCTACAATCCCGCCTCATTTTTTTGATGGATAGCATTTTCATATGGTTTCCGATACTAAAACCACACAAGCGCCCACGCTTCGCCGTGAACTCAAGGCGCGTCACCTGACAATGATCGCCATTGGCGGATCGATTGGCACAGGTCTCTTTGTTGCCAGCGGCGCAACCATCTCCCAGGCGGGTCCCGGTGGCGCGCTGCTCTCCTATATTTTGATTGGCCTGATGGTCTACTTCCTGATGACCAGCCTTGGTGAGCTGGCGGCCTATATGCCGGTATCCGGCTCGTTCGCGACCTATGGTCAGAAGTATGTCGAAGAGGGCTTTGGCTTCGCGCTGGGCTGGAACTACTGGTACAACTGGGCGGTGACCATCGCCGTTGACCTGGTGGCCGCGCAGCTGGTCATGAGCTGGTGGTTCCCGGACACGCCGGGCTGGATCTGGAGTGCGCTGTTCCTGGCGGCCATCGTTTTACTGAACTGGATCTCGGTGAAGGGCTTTGGCGAGGCGGAGTACTGGTTCTCCTTAATCAAGGTTGCCACCGTCATTATCTTTATCATCATCGGTGTGCTGATGATCCTCGGCATCTTCCATGGTGAAAAACCGGCTGGCTGGAGCAACTGGGGCATCGGCGATGCACCCTTCGCTGGCGGCTTTGCGGCTATGATCGGCGTGGCGATGATCGTGGGTTTCTCCTTCCAGGGAACCGAGCTTATTGGTATTGCGGCCGGTGAATCGGAAGATCCGGAGAAGAACATTCCGCGCGCGGTGCGTCAGGTATTCTGGCGTATTCTGCTGTTCTACGTGTTTGCCATTCTGATTATTAGCCTGATTATCCCTTATACCGATCCGAGCCTGCTGCGTAACGATGTGAAAGACATCAGCGTCAGCCCGTTTACCCTGGTATTCCAGCACGCGGGTCTGCTCTCGGCGGCGGCAGTGATGAATGCGGTGATCCTGACGGCGGTGCTCTCAGCCGGTAACTCCGGCATGTATGCCTCCACGCGTATGCTCTACACCCTGGCCTGCGACGGTAAAGCGCCCCGTATCTTTGCCCGTCTGTCGAAGGGCGGCGTACCACGCAACGCCCTGTATGCGACCACGGTGATTGCCGGGCTTTGCTTCCTGACCTCAATGTTTGGTAACCAGACGGTCTACCTGTGGCTGCTCAACACCTCGGGCATGACCGGGTTTATCGCCTGGTTGGGAATTGCAATTAGCCACTACCGTTTCCGTCGCGGCTATGTGATGCAGGGCCATAAGCTGAGCGATCTGCCGTACCGCTCCGGCTTCTTCCCGCTGGGTCCCATTTTTGCTTTTGTACTCTGTCTGATCATCACCCTGGGTCAGAACTACCAGGCTTTCCTTGAGGACACTATTGACTGGGGCGGGGTGGCTGCGACCTATATCGGTATTCCGCTGTTCCTGATCATCTGGTTCGGCTACAAGCTGACCCGCGGAACTCAATTTGTCAGCTACAAGGACATGGAGTTCCCGGCAAGATTTACCAAATAAACGCTTTCACTATCAAGCCCTTTCATTTTGAAAGGGCTTTTTTTCGTCCATCGTTTCGCCATACTCCACCGTGCTGACATAACTTTTAACAATTTAATTGATAATCATTATTATTTGCTTTATCGTTACGATCACCTCGCCAACGTAGCGGGAGTGAGACAAAACCACGTGAGCAAAACCTTTTAGATTTGTTGTAGTTATCTCATGGAGAAATGGAATGTTTAGGTTGAATCCCATCGTGCGGGGAGGGCTTTGTGCGTCCGCAATGGCGCTGGCGCTGCCCGCTTTCGCAGTTGAAAGCGAGTCTGACACGCTGGTCGTAACCGCCGCTGCCACGGAACAGAATCTGAAGGATGCCCCGGCCAGTATTAGCGTTGTGACGCAGCAGGACCTGCAGCGCCGACCGGTCAATAATCTGAAAGATGTGCTGCAGGACGTGCCGGGCGTACAGCTCACCAACGAGGGTGACAACCGTAAGGGCGTCAGCATTCGCGGCCTCGACAGCAGCTACACGCTGATCCTGATCGACGGCAAGCGCGTAAACTCCCGCAACGCGGTCTTCCGCCACAATGACTTTGACCTGAACTGGATCCCGGTAGATGCCATCGAGCGTATTGAAGTGGTACGCGGCCCGATGTCATCTCTCTATGGCTCTGACGCGCTGGGCGGCGTGGTCAACATCATCACCAAAAAGGTGGGGCAGCAGTGGACCGGTACCCTCTCTGCGGATACGACCATTCAGGAGAAGCGCGATCGTGGCGATACGTACAACGGCCAGTTCTATACCAGCGGCCCACTGGTGGATGGCGTGCTTGGCATGAAGGCCTTCGGCAGCGTGGCAAAGCGTGAAAAGGACAAGCAGGAGCCGTCTGACACCACCGCTAACGGCGAGACCCCGCGCATCGAAGGTTTCACCAGCCGCGATGCAAACGTCGAGTTTGCCTGGACGCCGTCGGAAAATCACGACTTTACCGCCGGGTATGGCTTTGACCGCCAGGATAGGAACTCTGACTCCCTCGATCGCAACCGTCTTGAGCGTGAAAACTACTCCCTGAGCCACAACGGCCGCTGGGACGTCGGCACCAGCGAGCTAAAGTTCTACGGCGAGAAGGTAGATAATAAAGATCCGGGCAGCAAAGGCATTACCTCAGAGAACAACACCGTAGATGGCAAATATGTCCTGCCGCTGGAGATGATTAACCAGTTCGTGACCGTCGGCGGCGAGTGGCGTCACGACAAGCTCAAGGATCCGGTTAACCTCACTGGGGGGAGCAGCAGCAGCACCTCTGCCAGCCAGTACGCGCTGTTTATTGAAGACGAGTGGCGTATTTTCGAGCCGCTGGCACTGACCACCGGTGTCCGTATGGACGATCACGAAACCTACGGGGATCACTATAGCCCACGCGCCTACCTCGTCTACAACGCTACCGACACCGTCACTGTGAAAGGCGGCTGGGCGACGGCGTTCAAAGCGCCTTCTTTATTACAGCTCAGCCCGGACTGGGCAACTAACTCCTGCCGCGGCAGCTGCCGGATCGTCGGTAGCCCGGACCTGAAGCCGGAGACCAGCGAAAGCGTTGAGCTGGGGCTTTACTACAGCGGAGAGGAGGGCTGGCTGGAGGGCATAGAGGGGAGCATTACCGCCTTCCAGAATGACGTTGACGATATGATCAGTATCAACCGGACGGCGGATGCCGCAGCCGCACCGTCCTACTCTAACTTTGTCGGCTTCTATACCAACGCCAACGGCCGCCGCGTGCCGACCTTCCGCTACTTCAACGTAAACAAGGCGCGTATTCGCGGCGTAGAGACCGAGCTAAAGGTGCCGTTTGACGATGCGTGGAAGCTGACTCTTAACTACACCTATAACGACGGTCGCGATCTCAGCGACGGCGGCGATAAACCGCTGGAGGAGCTGCCTTTCCATACTGCAAACGGCACCCTGGACTGGCAAGCGATGCAGGACTGGTCGTTCTACGTCACCGGTAACTATACCGGTGAGAAGCGTGACGTTAGCAACACGGGCAAAACACCGGGCGGCTACGTGATCTGGAACGCGGGTGGGGCATGGCAGGCAACGAAAAACGTCAAGCTGCGCGCCGGCGTGCTCAACCTTACCGATAAGGATCTGAGCCGCGACGACTATAGCTACAATGAGGATGGCCGACGCTATTTTATGGCTGTTGACTACCGCTTTTAGTAGGTAATAAAAAGAGGGGGGAGTGAACCCCCTTAAACCTACAACTTATTTCTTATTGTCAGAAGAGATATAGTGCTTAATCACTCCTATGATAATGGCCCTGATTTTATAGGGCCCAATGAAACCAGTGATAATCCCGACTAAAGGAAATAACAGGTGATAGTGGCTGCCATGAAGTAACACATCTAAAAAGGCCAGCGCGCTGACGACGCAGACCAGACTGCTTATAATAATATTCCCCGGAGAGGCTTTATCAACATATCCTGACCAGCAGGAGACGATAAAAGCACTCAAGCCGCAAAATGTAGCCAGTGGGTGGTTTACTAAGAAAAAACCCAGATTAGCGAGATAGCTCATTGCGGGTGTGACCCGATTGTTTTAAATCGGTAAATACTGCGGACAACACCTGTGCTGTCTCTTTATTATTTTTAGCTTTCCACTGCGAGTAGAACCAGAGCGTTTTACTGATCATGCTTCTCTTTAATACCACGGACCCGTCAACGTTAAGCAGACTCAAAAGCGGATCCGTTGAGAGGATCACGGCGTGATGGTTGTTGACTTTGTGCATCATATTAATCAGATCGCTGTCAGAAATTTTTTTGATGTTCCTGAACTTTATTTTATCCTGGGTAAAGAGATCGGTTACGCTCCTGTCATTATCAAAATCATGATAAACGTCAACCTCTCCTCCACGGATCATCTTTTCACAGGCGGCGGGCGTCGAGTTAATATAGATATCAAAGGATACTGGCTCGGCTCGTCCATACTGGCTGGGGTAATTTTTATCTGCAATAACAATATCATAGAAGTGAAGCTCTGAGGGCAGGTCGTCCTGCTTTATCTCATCAATGAGCGTAAATTCATTGTTGATATTGTTATTGGTTAGCGCAACGCTTAGGTGGCTTATAATTGATGTGGGAATATTTCGGCTGCATAGAACTCTTGTCACGGGCAATCCGTCGTCGGTATGCATGCAGTGCTCGATTTTAACGAGATCGTTATAGTAGGGCACAATCTTATTGTATAAGATTGTGCCGAATTTACTGGGTGTCATTCCCTCCTTGGTTCTGATAAACAAGGGGATACCCAGGGCCTGCTCGATATCCGATATTGCCTTACTCATTGGCGTTCTTGATATGTGCATTCGCTGACAGGCTTTGCTTACGCTGCCTTCCTCCATTACCGCTATAAAATATTTAAGTTTATTAGAGATAAAAAGGTTCATTACTCCCTCCGTCAGTGTGAATACTGCATCATAGGTAAGTTAGCACCGAACAATCTGTTAACAATGTGCATTTTCAATAGGCATATGCCTGAGAAAGGTACGGCTATTCTATAACGCTGCATTTTTTTAACTTAAAAAAATAAATGTCGACACGATTAATAAATTTAATCAATGTGTTTTACTGCTCATTTTATTTGTTAATAATTAGCCGCTATGCGGCGTCATGCTTGATGTTAATGAGAGAGAGCAGGTAGGCAGACGCGATAAAATGGAGGGTTGATTGTGAAATTTTATTTCAAATTATGTAGGCCAGGTCACGGATATATTGTAACGAAACCCAAGGGGTATTTAGCAAAAGAATAAAGAAGTTTAGCAATATTTAACTACCCCGCCGTTAACGGGGTAGTCTTATTAGTATGGCACTCAGTTAGCGTGCAGATAACGGGCATGAAAACGCAGATGATCTTCAATAAAAGTGGCGATAAAGAAATAGCTATGGTCATAGCCCGGCTGCACGCGCAGGGTGAGTGGCCAGTCGGTTTGACGGGCGGCCTCGGCGAGGCGGGCAGGCTGTAGCTGTCCGGCCAGGAATGCGTCGCCGTCACCCTGATCAATCAGCGTCGGAATAGCGTCTTCCGGCTGGCTGGACTGCATTAGCGCGCAGCTGTCCCACGCCTGCCAGTCGCTGCGGTTATCGCCGAGGTAGGCGCTAAAGGCTTTTTCGCCCCATGGAACCTGTGCCGGGTTGACGATAGGCGCAAAGGCCGACACGCTGGTAAATCTGCCTGGGTTTTTTAGCGCCATGATTAGCGCCCCGTGACCGCCCATCGAGTGGCCGCTAATGGCGCAGCGATCGCTGATGTTAAAATGCTCTTTCACCAGCGCTGGTAGCTCTTCGCGCAGGTAGTCATACATCCGGTAGTGGGCGGCCCACGGCTGCTGGGTGGCGTTAAGGTAGAAACCCGCGCCTTTGCCGAGATCGTAACCGGCATCGTCAGCCACGTTGTCACCACGTGGGCTGGTGTCGGGCATCACCAGTACAATCCCCAGCTCGGCCGCCACGCGCTGCGCCCCGGCCTTAGTGGTGAAGTTTTCATCGTTACAGGTCAGGCCGGAGAGCCAGTAGAGCACCGGGAGGGGGGCATCGTTCGCCGACGGTGGGATAAAAACGCTGAAGGTCATCGTACAGTTCAGTACGGCGGAGTGGTGCTGCCAGCGCTGTTGCCAGCCCTCATAGCAGCGATGTTGTTCGAGCATTTCCATGCTTGTCTCCTCGGATCGTCATACTTTCGTCTGTTTTATTAATCATACAGATAATTCATAAGGCAGGAGAAACTTTCACTTCCGCATAAAAGCAATATCAAGCATCATAAACGCAACTTTTTATTAACATTTGAGGCGGTTATGGCGGTACGTATTGCACTGGCCGGGTTTGTGATACTGATTGTAGCAATGGGGATTGGGCGATTTGCTTTCACACCCCAGGTGCCGCTGATGATCCGCGACGGACAGCTTAGCCTGACCAGTACGGGTCTGGTGGCCGCGATGAACTACCTGGGCTACCTCATTGGCGCATGGGATGCCATGCGCGCCCGCCACCATGTCGAGCGGAGGCTCTGGGCCGGGATCATCGGTGCGGTGCTGCTTACCTTCCTCTCCGCGCTGGCAATAAATCCGTTGCTTCACGGCGTGCTGCGGCTGGTTATCGGCGTCATGAGCGGCTGGGCAATGGTGCTAACCGCCGCGTGGATCGGCGACCGACTGGCGCATACGGGCAGGCCTGGGCTTAACGCAGCGGTGTTTGCTGGCCCTGGCGCAGGCATCGCCCTCAGTGGCCTGCTGGCGGTGGCGATCCAGGCGCAGGGGCTATCGGCGGCGGCGGGCTGGCTGGTTTATGGCGTACTGGCGCTGGTGCTGATTATGCTAATTGCGCGCGATCTTCCCAAGCCAGGCGCGCTGCACCGTAGTGGTGAACAGCCGCAGCCGCTTCATCTGACTAACGATATTAAACGGCTGGCGTGGAGCTACAGCCTTGCCGGATTTGGCTACATCCTGCCCGCCACCTTTTTGTCGCAGATGGCGGCGCTGCGCTTTCCTGGCGGCCTGTTTGCTCAGTTTGTCTGGCCGGTGTTTGGCATAGCCTCGGTGTTGGGCATTGCCATCAGCGTGGCGCTACGTCATAAAGGCGAGAGTCACCAGCGCCTCGCCGTGGTGCTATGGCTACAAGGGGTAGGGGTGATTGCCGCCTGGCTGCTGCCGGGCATGGCAGGGCTGGTCTGCGGCGCGCTGCTGGTGGGCGGTGGCTTTCTCTGTGCCGTACAGCTCTCTCTGCTCTATGGCCGCGAGCTGGCGGCGGGACATGCGCGCTATATGGCCGGTTTGCTCACCACTGGCTATGCCGTAGGCCAGCTGATCGGGCCGATGACCTCGGCGCTATCCACCTGGCTTACCCATCGTCTGGAGCCCGCGCTGGGACTGGCAGGGGTGGCGCTTTTTATCGCCGGAGGGCTGGTCTGGCGCCGTCATGATGAAAGGTTACAGCAATTTCAATAATTATGATGACGGAATACTAGATTCTGCCCGCATCCTCGCGCACAATGATTGCGCGCTTTGCCCCCTTAGCGGCAGAGGATCGCAACACCTGCAGGAGAACAAATAATGCCATCACTCAGTAAAGAAGCAGCCCTTGTCCATGAGGCGCTGGTCGCGCACGGGCTGGAAACCCCACTACGTCCGCCGGTCGACCTGGACAATGAAACCCGCAAGCGTCTTATTGCCGGACACATGACCGAGATCATGCAACTGTTAAATCTCGATCTGAGTGATGACAGTCTGATGGAAACGCCGCACCGGATCGCCAAAATGTACGTTGACGAGATCTTTTCCGGCCTCGACTACGCTAACTTCCCGAAGATCACCGTCATTGAGAATAAAATGAAGGTGGATGAGATGGTGACAGTGCGCGACATCACGCTGACCAGCACCTGCGAGCACCACTTTGTCACTATCGACGGCAAGGCGACGGTAGCCTATATCCCGAAAGATGCGGTAATAGGCCTCTCGAAGATCAACCGTATTGTGCAGTTCTTTGCCCAGCGTCCGCAGGTGCAGGAGCGCCTGACGCAGCAGATCCTCATCGCGCTGCAGACGCTGCTCGGCACCAATAACGTGGCCGTCTCTATTGATGCAGTTCACTACTGTGTGAAAGCACGCGGCATTCGTGATGCCACCAGCGCAACGACCACAACCTCACTGGGTGGTCTGTTTAAATCGAGCCAGAATACGCGCCAGGAGTTTCTGCGCGCCGTACGTCACCCTTAACCGATCCTGTTAATTACGCACAGAGGCGACGCCATGGAACGAAACGTTACGCTGGATTTCATTCGCGGCGTCGCCATCCTCGGTATTCTGCTGCTTAATATCAACGCCTTTGGCTTGCCAAAGGCGGCCTATCTTAACCCGGCATGGTATGGTGATATTACCCTGCGCGATGCCTGGACCTGGGCTGCAATGGATCTCTTTGCTCAGGTAAAATTCCTCACGCTGTTTGCGCTACTGTTTGGCGCAGGTCTTCAACTGCTCATCCCCCGGGGCAAACGCTGGATCCAGTCGCGGCTTACCCTGCTGGTCCTGCTGGGCTTTATTCACGGCCTGCTATTCTGGGACGGTGATATTCTGCTGGCTTACGGGCTGATCGGCTTAATCAGCTGGCGGCTGGTGCGCGACGCGCCGGGAGTTAAGAGCCTGTTCAATACCGGCATCATGCTCTATCTGGTGGGCATCGCCGTGCTGCTGCTGCTGGGCTTTATCTCTGGCAATCAGACCAGCCGCTCATGGATCCCCGATGAGGCGAACCTTCAGTATGAGTACTGGTGGAAAACCAGCGGCGGCTATGAAGCCATCAGCAATCGGGCAGATATGCTCTCTAATAGCCTGATTGCGCTGGGCGCGCAGTATGGCTGGCAGCTGGCGGGCATGATGCTGATGGGCGCGGCGTTGATGCGCAGCGGCTGGTTGAAAGGGCAGTTTAGTCTGTGGCACTACCGTAAAACCGGCGTGCTGCTGATCCTGGCCGGTATGGCGATCAACCTGCCGGCCGTAATTGCCCAGTGGCAGCTGGGATGGTCGTACCGCTGGTGTGCTTTTTTCTTACAGGCACCCCGCGAGCTTAGCGCGCCGCTGCAAACCATCGGCTATGCGGCCATGGCCTATGGTTTCTGGCCGCAGATTTGCCGCTGGCGCCTCGTGCTGGCAGTAGCCTGCGTAGGACGAATGGCCCTGAGCAACTATCTGCTTCAGACTCTGATCTGCACAACCCTTTTCTATCACCTCGGCCTGTTCATGCATTTTAATCGCTTACAGCTGCTGGCGTTTATTCCACCCGTTTGGGCGATAAATATTCTCTTCTCCGTGCTCTGGCTGCGCGCTTTTCGTCAGGGACCGGTGGAGTGGCTATGGCGCAAACTCACCGCTCGTGCTGCAGGCGTTTCACTCTCTCATACATCCAGATAACGATCTGGATCACAATCATTAACAAAACGGATGTAACCGTTTTCAGTGCTGTGACCTTCCTCACGTAGCGGCTCCGCTCCCCCTGCCAGAATAGCGCTCTTGCTAAACCCAGGGGAAAACTGTGAGCTGCTGCAATCTCAATCAGGAGGCCGGGCATGATTACCATTCGTGACGTGGCCCGTCGTGCGGGCGTCTCCGTCGCTACTGTCTCCCGCGTGCTTAACAATAGCGCGATGGTCAGCCCTGACACCCGTGAAGCGGTAATGAAGGCGGTGGCGCAGTTGGGCTATCGTCCCAACGCCAACGCCCAGGCGCTGGCGACCCAGGTCAGCGATACCATTGGCGTGGTAGTGATGGATGTGTCCGATGCCTTCTTTGGTGCGCTGGTCAAGGCCGTTGACACCGTGGCCCAGCAGCACCAGAAGTACCTTCTGATCGGCAACAGCTACCACGAAGCAGAAAAAGAGCGTCACGCCATTGAGATCCTCATCCGCCAGCGCTGTAACGCCCTGATCGTTCACTCCAAAGCATTAAGCGATGAGGAGCTGGCCGGTTTTATGGCCCAGTTCCCCGGGATGGTGCTGATTAACCGGGTGGTTCCCGGCTACGCTCACCGCTGCGTTGCGTTGGATAACGTCAGCGGGGCGGTGATGGCAACCCGGATGCTGCTTGCTCAGGGGCATCAGCGCGTGGGCTATCTTGGCTCCAGCCACCGCATCGAAGACAACGATCTGCGTCAGCAGGGCTGGCGTCAGGCGCTGGCCGAGCAGGGGATCAACGCACCTGAAGGCTGGGTAGGGGTAGGCGCGCCGGATATGCAGGGCGGGGAGGCGGCGATGGTGGAGCTGCTTGGCCGCAATCTGCATCTCACCGCCGTCTTCGCCTACAACGACAGCATGGCCGCCGGAGCGCTAACGGCGCTGAAAGATAATGGCATCGCCGTACCGCAACATCTGTCGCTTATTGGTTTCGATGATATTCCTATTGCCCGCTATACCGATCCACAGCTGACCACGGTGCGTTATCCCATTGCCTCTATGGCCCGACTGGCTACCGAACTGGCATTACAGGGGGCGGCAGGGACTCAGGATCTGGCCGCGACCCACTGTTTTATGCCGACCCTGGTGCGTCGCCATTCCGTGGCGCTACGGCAAACTGTGGCTCCGATCACTAACTTATAACATTGCTGCATGTAACCGTTTTCAATCTGTGAGTAAATTCACAGTATCTTAACAATGCGCTGACTATGATGTCAGCGTTCCAGAGCCTGAAACATTATGTAATACAGGCCGTTTAGTCAGGCAGGATGTTTCGCAATGGACAATCAATAAAGCTTTTCTGGAGCGTTACCGTACAAGGAAGACCCAATTATTAGAGTGACCTTCGGCGACAGTAACGTTTCACTATTCTGCTGCCCGCCGATCTTTATTCACAAGAACTACCCTGCATAAACCGGAGATACCATGAATAAGAAGGTTTTAACTCTGTCTGCCGTTATGGCAAGCATGCTTTTTGGCGCGGCAGCACATGCGGCAGATACCCGTATTGGCGTGACCATTTATAAATATGACGACAACTTTATGTCGGTTGTGCGTAAAGCAATTGAGAAAGATGCGAAAGAGACGCCGGACGTTCAGCTGCTGATGAACGACTCGCAGAACGACCAGTCAAAACAGAACGACCAGATCGACGTTCTGCTGGCGAAGGGCGTTAAAGCGCTGGCGATTAACCTGGTTGACCCGGCAGCCGCAGGTACGGTTATCGAAAAAGCGCGCGGTCAGAACGTGCCGATCGTCTTCTTTAACAAAGAGCCATCCCGCAAGGCGTTGGATAGCTATGATAAAGCCTACTACGTCGGTACCGACTCAAAAGAGTCTGGCATCATCCAGGGCGACCTGATTGCTAAACACTGGGCAGCGAACCCGACCTGGGATCTGAACAAAGATGGCCAGATCCAGTTCGTACTGCTGAAAGGCGAGCCGGGCCATCCGGATGCTGAAGCGCGTACCACTTATGTTATCAAAGAGCTGAATGATAAGGGTGTCAAAACCCAGCAGCTGCAGCTGGATACCGCCATGTGGGATACCGCCATGGCGAAAGATAAGATGGATGCATGGCTCTCTGGCCCGAATGCTAACAAAATCGAAGTGGTTATCGCCAACAACGATGCGATGGCAATGGGTGCGGTAGAAGCCCTGAAAGCGCACAACAAATCCTCAATTCCGGTATTCGGCGTTGACGCCCTGCCAGAAGCGCTGGCGCTGGTTAAATCCGGTGCGCTGGCCGGTACCGTACTGAACGATGCCAACAACCAGGCGAAAGCGACCTTTGATCTGGCGAAAAACCTCGCCGACGGTAAAGGCGCGGCTGACGGTACCAACTGGAAGCTGGAGCAGAAAATCGTCCGTATCCCCTACGTTGGCGTGGATAAAGAGAACCTCTCTGAGTTCAGCAATAAATAATTCATTGTTCTGCTTTCACTGGGCGCATCTTGATGCGCCCTTTTATAACGCGATGTGCGAGGCCAACAAGGTATAATTATGGTCAGCGATACTACTCAGTCGTCAGGTGAATTCTTGTTGGAAATGAGCGGCATCAACAAGTCATTTCCCGGCGTTAAGGCACTCGATAACGTTAATTTAAAAGTGCGTCCGCACTCTATTCACGCCCTGATGGGTGAGAACGGCGCAGGGAAATCAACGTTATTAAAATGCCTTTTTGGGATCTATCAAAAAGATTCCGGCAGCATTCTATTCCAGGGTAAAGAGATCGATTTTCATTCGACCAAAGAGGCGTTGGAAAACGGGATATCGATGGTGCATCAGGAGCTGAACCTGGTGCTGCAGCGGTCGGTGATGGACAACATGTGGCTGGGGCGTTACCCCACCAAAGGCGTGTTCGTCGATCAGGATAAAATGTACCGCGATACGAAGGCTATTTTCGACGAGCTGGATATCGATATCGATCCGCGCGCCCGTGTAGGAACCCTCTCTGTTTCGCAAATGCAGATGATCGAAATTGCGAAGGCGTTCTCCTACGATGCCAAAATCGTCATTATGGATGAACCGACCTCCTCGCTGACCGAAAAAGAGGTCAATCATCTGTTTAAAATTATCCGCAAGCTGAAAGAGCGCGGCTGCGGTATCGTCTATATCTCGCACAAGATGGAGGAGATCTTCCAGCTTTGCGACGAAATTACCATCCTGCGCGACGGCCAGTGGATTGCCACCCAGCCGCTGGAAGGGCTGGATATGGACAAAATCATCGCCATGATGGTTGGCCGCTCGCTGAACCAGCGCTTCCCGGACAAGCAGAACAAGCCGGGTGAGACGATCATGCAGGTGCGCAATCTCACCTCCCTGCGTCAGCCTTCGATTCGCGACGTCTCATTCGATCTGCACAAGGGTGAGATCCTCGGCATCGCCGGGCTGGTGGGGGCGAAACGTACCGATATCGTCGAGACGCTGTTTGGTATCCGCGAAAAATCAGGCGGCACCATTACCCTGCATGGTAAAACCATTAATAACCACACCGCCCACGAAGCGATTAACAACGGCTTTGCGCTGGTAACCGAAGAGCGGCGCTCGACGGGGATCTACGCCTATCTGGATATCGGTTTTAACTCCCTCATCTCCAATATCCAGAACTATAAAAACAAAGTCGGTCTGCTGGATAACAGCCGCATGAAGAGCGATACCCAGTGGGTGATCGACTCAATGCGCGTCAAAACGCCGGGCCACCGTACGCAGATTGGTTCCCTCTCCGGTGGCAACCAGCAGAAGGTCATTATTGGCCGCTGGCTGTTGACCCAGCCGGAGATCCTGATGCTGGATGAGCCAACGCGCGGTATCGACGTGGGGGCAAAATTTGAGATCTACCAGCTGATCGCTGAACTGGCGAAGAAAGATAAGGGGATCATTATCATCTCCTCTGAAATGCCAGAGCTGTTAGGTATCACCGACCGTATTTTGGTTATGAGCAATGGCCTCGTTGCCGGAATTGTTGACACTAAAACGACAACGCAAAACGAAATTTTACGTCTTGCGTCTTTGCACCTTTAAGATCAGGGGCTTCACATGAGTGCGCTAAATAAAAAGAGTTTCCTCACTTACCTGAAAGAGGGCGGTCTCTACGTCGTTCTTTTGGTGTTACTGGCCATTATTATCTTCCAGGATCCAACGTTCCTGAGCCTGCTTAACCTCAGTAACATTCTGACCCAGTCCTCGGTGCGTATTATCATTGCGCTGGGCGTGGCGGGGCTGATCGTTACCCAGGGGACCGACCTCTCTGCCGGACGCCAGGTTGGCCTGGCAGCGGTTGTCGCGGCAACGCTGCTCCAGTCGATGGAGAACGCCAACAAGGTGTTCCCGGAGATGGCAACCATGCCGATTATCGCGGTTATCGGTATCGTCTGTGTGATTGGCGCGGTCATTGGCCTGGTGAACGGCATTATCATTGCTTACCTGAACGTGACGCCGTTTATCACCACGTTGGGCACGATGATCATCGTCTACGGTATCAACTCCCTCTACTATGATTTCGTGGGCGCGTCACCGATCTCTGGCTTCGACAGCGGCTTCTCTACCTTTACCCAGGGATTCGTGGCGCTGGGCAGCTTCCGCCTCTCATATATCACCTTCTACGCGCTGATCGCCGTGGCCTTTGTCTGGATCCTCTGGAACAAGACGCGCTTCGGTAAAAATATCTTCGCTATCGGTGGCAACCCGGAAGCGGCCAAGGTCTCTGGCGTAAACGTGGCGCTGAACCTGCTGATGATCTATGCCCTGTCCGGGGTCTTCTATGCCTTCGGCGGGATGCTGGAAGCAGGCCGTATCGGCTCGGCAACCAACAACCTCGGCTTTATGTACGAGCTGGACGCCATCGCCGCCTGCGTGGTGGGCGGAGTCTCCTTCAGCGGCGGCGTCGGTACGGTACTTGGCGTAGTGACCGGGGTGATCATCTTTACCGTCATCAACTACGGTCTGACCTATATCGGCGTTAACCCGTACTGGCAGTACATCATCAAGGGCGGCATCATCATCTTCGCTGTGGCGCTGGACTCGCTGAAGTACGCACGTAAAAAATAACCTTACTGTCTCAGTGAGTTATCAAGGCCCGCCGCTCCGGTGGGCTTTTTTATTACTGATACTTTAAGAAAAGACATATTTTGCAATATTTAGCGGCAAAGATATATTTACCGCTTCGCTTACTTAATATATTTCCTATCTGCTTGATTTCACATTATAAGGAAAAATTATTGCTCTCAGAATGCTCCTGGTATGCTTCGCTGTTGATATTTCCTTGAGTTTTTGACTTGAAGGCGGGGAAGTTATGTCTACAGTTAAATATGCCTGACGGGGGAATTACTTCCCTCTATTTTTAAACCAAAACTGTATGTGGAAGGAGTATATTATGGCCCAACAACATCGTGGCGGTTCAGGAAACTTTGCAGAAGATAAACAGCGTGCATCTGAAGCAGGCCGTAAAGGCGGGCAGCAGAGCGGCGGGAACTTTAAAAACGACCCGCAGCGCGCATCTGAAGCAGGTAAGAAAGGCGGACAAAACAGTCACAGCGGCGGTCGTTCCTCCTGACCGTAGCATGCATATATCTTATTTAATTCATTAAACCTGATTAAATATATATTGACTGTCGGTGGCAATCCTGTAATTGCCTTTACAGGATTGCCACATTCAATAAAGGATCCATCCCGGCGACCTAAAGAGGAATTAATTATGCCAGCGGTAAAAACACTTGAAGATCTCTTTATTCATGAACTGTCAGACATATACAGCGCCGAGAAACAGATAGCGCGCGCACTGCCAAAAATGGCCCGCGCAGCGACCTCCGAACAATTGGTTACCGCGTTTGAAACCCATCTCGAAGAGACCCGCGGACAGATTGAACGAATCGACCAGATTGTTGAAGTCACCGAAGGTCTACGTATTCGCCGTATGAAATGCCACGCCCTTGAGGGTCTGGTAGAAGAGGCGCAGGAGATTATCGATTCCGTGGCTGCAGGTGAGCTGCGTGACGAGGGTCTGATTGGTGCTGCACAAAAAGTTGAGCACTATGAGATCGCCTCTTACGGTACGCTGCGTACTCTGGCCCTGAAGCTGGGCTACAAAGAAGCGGCTAAGCTGCTGGAAGAGACGCTGAACGAAGAGAAACAGACCGATGTGAAACTCACCGGTATTGCCGAAGGCAAAAAATAAGGAGGCGCTATGCGTATTGATTACTCCCTGAACGTTGAAAAAGACGATCCTTCCGAGTCGCCGGAGTCTGGCGATAAAAAGCCTGAGAAAAAGTAGCTCAGGCTTGAAGAGAACCGGTCAGCCATGCTGGCCGGTTTTTTTATCGTTGTAGCCGCGCCCTATTTTTGCGGCTCTTCTTTGATGCCCATCGCCATCACCTGCGCCGGATCGAACAGCGACAGGCTCTCTACCTCATCAAGCAGGATCACCTTACGGAAATCCAGGGCCGACTGCGGCTCGGTATCAAGGTTGATTTCGTGCTTGGCATACCAGGCGCTGTAGTTATTCTCAATATTAAGCTGGTGGGAGTGACGATCCCGGTGGCCGCTGAGCATTGGGATCAGCTCAATATTTCTTACCTCGGTATCGTCAAGCGTAGCGCCGTGGATCATGCCGATATAGACCCGCTGCGATTTCAGGGTGATCCATGCCAGCTGGCCTGTCTCCATACACTGGTAGAGCAGCCCCTCAACGCCGTTGCCCCGGGTGAGAAACTTATACAGCTGGCGGCGACCGTTGCCGTCGAGACGAGCGCTGCCTGCCCAGTTAGAGCGATAGAGGCAGAACAGGGTCGCAAAGGCGAGCATGATCACTACCGGAGCCTGAATGCCGAGGAAGCTCCAGTTCATAAAGGTCACCTGTAGACGGTGCTCTTCTGAGCCAAACCACTGCGGCAGCGCATCCATGCCCATCGATGAAAACAGCAGCAGTAACCATATCAGGGCGGTAGCAATGATCCCCTGTAGCATAAAGATGCAGCCGTACAGGGCTACCAGAAAGTAGACGTCCCAGCCAAAGGAGCGCCGTAGTTTAAAGCGGGTAGAGAGGTCGCGGCTGGTGTACCAGTAACCGGAAACCATTAATACCATGAATATTGCCGTCGCCATCTTACGCCCTCTTTAGTGCATCAACATGGCGGATAAAATCCTCCTTCACGGCCTTGCTGCGGACGTTAACCCGCGCTCTGCCGTCCTCATCAATAATGATCCGCTCCCCGTCGTCGATAGATTCCTGAACATCCCGGTGATCGGTCACCTGCAACAGCTTTTCCGGACTGGTGAATAGATAGCGTAGAATTCTCACAATGAACAACCTCCTGTGTCACTAACAGTATAGATGCCCTGTGGCAGAGGCTAAAAAGTAGCGATATGTAACGGCAGATGGCATATTTTACAAAATGATTCAGATCGGGAGGATTTATGCACGCTTATGTTCATCTGGGGATCGCCATTGTGGCTGAGGTGATCGGGACAACGCTGATGCGCTACTCCGAGGGGTTTACAAAACTCTGGCCGACGGCGGCCACGCTCGGCTGCTATGCCGTGGCGTTCTGGTTTCTCTCTCAAACCTTACAGTACATTCCTACCGGGATTGCCTACGCCATTTGGTCCGGGGTGGGTATCGTGCTGATTAGCGCCGCAGGATGGATCTTTAGCGGCCAGAAGCTGGACCTGCCAGCCATCGGCGGAATGGCGCTGATTTGCGCTGGTGTACTGGTCATCAACCTTTTTTCTAAAAGCGTTGTGCACTAAAGTGTGAGCTGGCACGGGCTGAGCGCTCGATCTCAGAGGGGATTTAGCTATAGTTAAATTTTGCCGCTAACATATGCCATGGAGAGGAGTATGTACTCATTTGTTGCGAGACAACCCATTTTTGACAAAAACATGGCGACCGTTGGCTGGGAGCTGCTGTTTCGTGACGGGTTAACCAACCGGTTTCCAGACGTCTCGTCTGAGTATGCGACAAAACAAATTATCTCCGATCTCTTCTTCTCAACGCCGCTGCCGTCGCTGGTGGGTAAGCACGCCTGCTATATCAACTTTCCCGGCGAGATGATCGTTCAGGGCTTTGCCGATGCGCTTCCTCATGACAAGGTGGTGATTGAGATCCTTGAAACGGCCACGCCCACTAACGAACTGCTGGCCGCCGTGCGTCGCCTCTCCGCAGGTGGATTCAAAATCGCCCTCGATGACTTCGCCCTCAAAAGCGAGTGGGAGCGCTTTTTCCCCTATATCAGCATCATTAAATTCGATATTCAGGCCCAGACCTTCGAGGAGATCTCAGGCTATATTACGCACAACCGTAACCGGCTAGGCAAGGTTACGCTGCTGGCTGAAAAAGTCGAAACGCAAGAGGAGTTCGATCGCTATCGCGCGTTCGGTTTCGATCTGTTTCAGGGCTACTTCTACAGCAAGCCCGAAGTATTGCAAAACAAGCGGCTATCGCAAAATAAGGTGTTACAGATCCAGCTAATTGCCGAGGTTAACGCAGAGCATCCCGACCTGGCGAAAATCGAAAATTACCTGAAGAGCGACATTAGTCTCTCCTATACGTTAATGCGCTACACCCGCAACGTGGTCTATAACACTCGCGGCATTGAGATGGTGAAAAACAGCACCCTCAAAGATACGCTGCTCTATCTTGGCTTTAACGAGCTGCGCCGTTTTGTTTCGATCTCCTGTTTGACCAGCATCGCCAACGTTAAAACCACCGAGCTTTACCATATGAGCCTGGTGCGAGGCATGTTCTGCGAGCTGCTTGCCAAAGCGGCGGGCCGAGAGCCGCTCTCCCATGACGCTTTCTTCTGCGGTCTGTTTTCGTTGCTGGATGCTATTCTCGGCATCGCGCTGGAGGATCTGGTTAAGCAGATTGCGCTATCGGAGCGGGTTATGCAGGCTTTGACCGAAGACGAGGGGGTACTCTATCCGTTCCTGGATCTGGCCCGTCTCTATGAACAGCAGCGTTGGGAAGAGGTAAATGCAGTCGCGAAAAGCCTCGGTCTGCCACCTGAAACGGTGATTGAGACCATGAAGCGCGCCACCGCCTGGGCGGATAATATCGCCTTCTGAACAGTCAAACCTATTACCACGCTTCGATATCACACATTCAGCGGCTGTTAGCTATGCCGGGCGGCGCTATGCTTGCCCGGCCTACGGCGAGCACGGTGTGGTTGTAGAGCCGGTAAGCGCAGCGCCAACGGGCGCAAAAAAGCATCGCCTTCTGAGATCTACTTTTTCGCTTTCGGTTGGATATCGAGCAGCTGCTCCGGCGTCACCGCCGGATAGCCCTGGGCATCATCCGGCACGTCCTGCAGTGACGAGATAGGCAGCAGCGGACCAAGGAAGCGCGGCTCGCGTTTAAAGATATAGAGATCCGCCAGCGCGCCCAGACGGGCACCAAACTCCCGCACCCGTACGGTCAGCATATCTTTCGGTGAAGGCACGGCGTAGCACTGCGCCTGAATGCCGCGATGCAGGGCGATAAACAGCGCGCGCTCGCAGTGGAAACGCTGGGTGATAATAATAAAGTCGTTGGTGTCGAAGACCTTACGCGTTCGCACGATAGAGTCCAGGGTGCGGAAGCCCGCGTAGTCCAGCACGATATCCTGTGGATCGACCCCGGCGGCAATCAGATCCTTACGCATGGTGACCGGCTCGTTATAGCTCTGCAGCGCGTTATCACCGCTCAGCAGCAGATAGTTTACCTTGCCGCTGTTATAGGCGTTCAGCGCGCCCTGAATGCGGTAGCGATAGTACTGATTGATGACGCCGGTGCGGTAATACTTGGCGGTACCCAGCACCACCCCGACCTGGCGATAGGGCAGATCCTGCAGGTCATCGTAGATCCACGGGGAGGTTTTCCAGCTTATCCAGCGGTCCAGACCAAGCGCGGTTAACAGCAGCAAGCCGATGATGACTAACAGGCTGTATAACAAACGCTTTAACATGCAGATCGCTCGGTACGGGATGAAATTTCATTCAGGCTACTTTACCCGCAGCGTAAGCGCAAGAATCAGCGATTCAACTGCGGCGATTTTCACCACAACGTTTTCTTTGTGTTCTCCGGTTTACGGCAGGCGCGAGACCTGCCGTCGGTCAGGCTGAGAGCGAGACGCGCTCAACGTAGCGGCAGCCCAGCGCTCTCAGGGTGGCGGAGGTCGCATCCCACTGGGTGAGGGGGGCGTCCGGGCGTTCAGCCAGCACGGCACGGCGCATATCCGGATAGTCATAGCCGTTCAGGCTCAGCAGATTGAGCGCTCCCTGCAGCGGCGGCAGGGACGGATTGAAGGCTGCATTTTCCGCATAGCGTCCGGCGAAAATCAGACCGTTATTTAGCTCAATGGCGACGCCGGAGGGAGCGTTGCTGTAAGGCGCATGGCTCTGGTTGGCGGCGTCGATGGCCGCCTTGACCAGCGCTTCGCCCTCTGACGGGAAGCGGTGGTTCTCATCATCCATCAGCAGGGTATTGATCTCGAGATCTTTAGGACCAAAGGCATCTGGCAGGTAGTCTGCCAGGGTATGCGGATCGCGGCCTGGCAGGGCAATACGCAGATCGAGGCCGCTGTTCAGCTCGTTCATAAACTGACGGCAGTGCCCGCAGGGGGTGTAGTTAACGGTAATAGCCACCAGCGATTTTTCGCCCCGCAGCCAGGCGTGGCTAATGGCGCTCTGCTCGGCGTGAACGGTCTGCTGCATGGTAGAGCCTAAAAATTCCATATTGCCGCCGAAGTACCATGTACCGCTTACCCCGCGGGCAATAGCGCCGACGTTAAAATGCGAGAGATCGGCCCGGGCGCAGGCGGCGGCCAGCGGCAGGAGCGCAAAGGCCAGCGCGTCTTCATCCAGCTCCGTAGCGCTTGTCAGCGCTTTCACCTGCTCCGCGCTTAGCATGGCGGGAAAATGGTCATCCGCAAGAATGGGGGCTAAAGCAGATTGCAGATCCTCAGCAAGGGTAGTGAAAGCCGAGTGAAAACGTGAATGCATGGCGTTGCCTCATAGCAGTGTAATGGGAGCCTAGTGTAAAGAGCGCGAGGCTCTTTATATGTGATTCAAATCACACTCTTTATGCAACTTATGAAATTCAAATTAAAAATGCGCGACGCATCGCAAATTTTAACCCACCAGCGTCAGGATCAGCGGGAAGAGCAGGGGAGCTATCAGCGAGGTGATAATCCCGCAAAGTACCAGCGCCAGCGAGCTGAATGCGCCCTCCTGATAGTCCAGCTCCGCGCAGCGTGCCGTACCCAGCGCATGGGAGGCGGTACCCATCGCCAGGCCGCGCGCCGCTTTGGTACGAATACGCATCAGGTTCAGCAGAGTATGACCAAACACTGCCCCAAGGATGCCTACAAAGATCACGCAGACCGCGCTAATGGCCGGAATGCCGCCGATGCTGCCCCCAACCGCCATGGCAATCGGCGTGGTAACCGATTTTGGCAGGATCGAGGCGGCGATCTCCGGCGAGGCGCCCATCAGCAGGGCAACGGTAGTGCCGGTGACCATTGCGACCACGCTGCCGATAAAGCAGATAGAGATAATCGATTTCCAGCGGGCGCGGATCTGATGCAGCTGCTCGTAGAGCGGGTAGGCCAGCGCCACCACGGCGGGCTGGAGCAGATCGTTCAGGATTTTGCTCCCGGCGAAATAGCGCTCATAGGGGATGCCGGTCAGCAGCAGGAAGGGGATCAGCACCACCATCGCCACCAGCAGCGGATTGAGCAGAGGCATCTTAAAACGCATTGCCAGCTTGCGGGCCGCAAAGAAGACCGCCAGCGTCAGCGGCAGCGACCACCAGATATTTTCCATCACGATTTCGCTCCTTTCTCACCTACCCTGCGCTCGCCGTGCACCAGGTGCGAGCTCCAGCTCACGACCAGGAAGACCACAAGGGTACTGATTGCGCAGGAGACCACCACCGGGCCAAACTGCGCCCGCAGCACGTCGTAATACTGCATTACGCCTACGCCAATAGGCACAAACAGCAGCGCCATATAGCGGATCAGCACATAGCAACCGGGATTAACCCACTTTGCCGGCAGGATTTGCAGCGCCAGCAGAACGAACATGATCAGCATGCCGATGATGCTGCCGGGGATAGTAATGGGAAGCAGGGAGGCGATAGCGATCCCGGCATACAGACAGGCATAAATCAGCGCGAAAGCGCGCAGATACTGCCAGACAATGGTTAACGGTTTAGACATGGTGAAAGCCTCTGATGAAACGTATTCATCATACAATTGATTCGATAACTGTGCTATCGATCACATCATGAATTGTGAGCATACCAAATATTCCTGAATGGAACGTCAGGCATTGATACAAGATTAGGTATAAACCACGGGGTAAAGCCCCTTTCACCCACGGGCCAGAGGCGCTACCATACGCGCCTCTTTTCTGACGGGTAACCTTATGCGTGTATTACTGGCACCGATGGAAGGCGTGCTCGATTCGCTGGTGCGCGAGCTGCTGACCGGGGTAAATGATTACGATCTCTGCATCACCGAGTTTCTGCGCGTGGTCGATCAGCTGCTGCCGGTAAAATCGTTCTATAAAATCTGCCCGGAACTGCATCGCCAGAGCCGGACACTCAACGGCACCCCGGTGCGCATCCAGCTGCTGGGCCAGTATCCACAGTGGCTGGCAGAGAACGCCGCCCGCGCCGTAGAGCTTGGTTCATACGGGGTCGATCTCAACTGCGGCTGTCCGTCGAAGCTGGTGAACGGTAGCGGCGGCGGGGCGACGCTGCTCAAAGATCCCGAGCTGATCTACCGGGGGGCGAAGGCGATGCGTGAAGCCGTGCCCGCCTCGCTACCGGTAACCGTGAAAATACGCCTCGGCTGGGACAGCGGCGCGCGACAGTTTGAGATCGCCGATGCGGTGCAGCAGGCGGGGGCGACCGAGCTGGTGGTGCATGGCCGCACAAAAGAGGATGGCTATAAAGCGGAGCGTATCAACTGGCAGGCGATCGGCGAGATCCGCAAGCGGTTGACGATTCCTGTAATCGCCAACGGCGAGATCTGGGACTGGCAGAGCGCGCAGGATTGCCTGGCGGTGACCGGCTGCGATGCGGTGATGATTGGCCGCGGCGCGCTGAACGTGCCTAACCTCAGCCGGGTGATCAAAGATAACGCGCCGCGCATGCCCTGGCCGGAGGTGGTCAGCCTGCTTCAGCAGTACAGCCAGCTTGAGAAGCAGGGTGATACGGGGATGTATCACGTGGCACGCATCAAGCAGTGGCTGGGCTATCTGCGCAAGGAGTATGCTGAAGCCGACGGGCTGTTCAGTGAGATCCGGACCCTGAAACGGTCAGCGGAGATTGCAATCGCCATTGAGGCGGCGGCTAAACATATTCGGGAAGAATAGTTTTATTTATATCATTGATAAGGTGTATGTTTTTCCAGCTGTGTCTTTTTATAACCAGCTGTGTTTTGCCACGCTTACCTAAAAAATCGGATAAAAGTATGTGTACTCTGCAACGCCCTGGTTTAGCAGAGCGTATCTATGAGTCGTCCTTTTATTCTCGCCGCTGCGGCGTGCTTCCCGCTGGTATCCCTTCTTAGCGGATGTGCGCCAATGCATGACAACGTCGTTTCCCTGAAAGAGCACGCCCCGGCGGCGGCTGGCGCTGCTTTACCTCCGGCGCTGGCCGCGGGCTGGCCGCAGAGCCAGTGGTGGCAGGCGTATCACGATCCGCAGCTTAACGCCCTGATTGAGCGCGCCCTGGCGCACGCCCCGGATATGCAGGTCGCAGAGCAGCGCATTCACCTTGCTGAAGCGCAGGCCCAGCGCGTCGCCGCCAACGATGGTCCGGAGGTTGATTTTTCCGCTGACGTCGAGCGGCAGCGCATGTCCGCCGAGGGGCTGATGGGTCCGTTTGCCATCACCGATCCCGCTGCCGGAACCACCGGTCCGTGGTATACCAACGGCACCTTCGGCCTCACCGCCGGCTGGGATCTGGATCTGTGGGGGAAAAACCGTGACGAGGTAGCCGCCCGCATTGGCAACGTGCGTGCTCATGAAGCGGAGCGTCAGCAGACGCGTCAGCTGCTGGCGACCAGCGTGGCACGCCTCTACTGGCAGTGGCAGACCGAGGCCGCCATCAGTCAGGTGCTGGACGAGATCGGACATAACCAGCAGACGATTGTTGCCGCTGACCGCCAGCTTCACCAGGCGGGCATTACCTCTTCGGTGGCGGACGCGGAAAACAGCATTGACGAAGAGAAAACCCGCCAGCAGCAGAGCGAGGCAAGGGGCAAAATGCGGGTGATTGAAGCCCGCCTGATGGCGTTGACGGACAGCAGCGCCACCGCGCTGCATCTGCAGCCGGTCGATTTGCCGAAGGTCGAGGGCAAAATGCCTGCGCAGCTCGGCTACGATCTGCTGGCTCGTCGCCCGGATCTGCAGGCGGCGCACTGGTACATTGAGTCCTCTCTCAGCAGCGTAGAGGCGGCGAAGGCCGCTTTCTATCCGGATCTTAACCTGATGGCGTTTCTCCAGCAGGATGCCCTGCATCTGAGCGATCTTTTTCGCCACTCTGCCCAGCAGATGGGGGTCACCGGCGGGCTGACGCTGCCCATCTTTGACAGCGGGCGGCTGAATGCCAGCCTGACGATTGCCGAAGAGGAGCATAATCTCTCCGTAGCCAGCTACAACAAGGCGGTAGTAGACGCGGTCAATGAGGTAGAGAAGGCGGCGGTGCAGGTCGGGACGCTGGCGGACGAGAACCAGCGTCAGCAGCAGATCGAGCAGGATGCCGGTCGCATTGTGGCGTTAGCCGAAGCGCGTTTCAGGGTCGGGATCATTCCCGGCATGCGGGTCAGTCAGAGTCGACTGCCGCTGCTCCAGGAGCAGATTAACGGTATTACCCTGCACGGCCAGTGGCTGGACGCCACGTTGCAACTCACCTCCACATTGGGCGGGGGATATCATCAGGTTTAATTATTTCGGTCTGTATTAAGCAGGATAAACATCTAAGGAAGGTTAACTTAAATGAGCGAAATAACTATTCAAGAAATCCATGAGCAATGCCTGGTGATTACTCAACAGGTTATTGACGGTTTTGGCTGGAATAGCATATCTGTCGGCGTTTTAAGTAATGAAGACAAAGGGCGTCTTACACGAGGTATAGAGAGTAGTATTCTTAACTGGCCATGGGCGATGCTCCACTACCGGGGAAGTGCTGAGGATGGCATTTTGGATATTTCTCTTAAGATTATTACGCGTGATAACCCTGATTCCCTACATGCGGTTATTATCTGCAAATATGATTGGCGCAGAGAGCAGTTCTCAATTTGTATGCTAGAGAATTTTATCGCCTATGAAGAGACAATTCTTACCGGTAATGTCCTGATTATTGCGCTAATTTATGCAACGACCTTCTGTAACATTGCTGAGCTTGATGAGGTTTTTATTCAGGATCCTACTCCGGAGGCGGAGTCACGCTACAAATCCTACGGTTTTGCTCAGGTTTTTCACGACCATTGTAAAATGTCCGCCGAAGTTGCTGGTATTTGGGAGATGATCCAAACCAAAGTGCAGAGCATTAACCAGACTAATGAATAGTAGGCTCCGGCCAAATTGCGTTGAGGTTTTTTGTTACGTGAACAAAGTTGATATAGAATTGAGTTATGGCAGAAAGCCAAACAGGAGGCATTATGATCAAGCAAACTAAAAAATTTGATGCTGACAAAGCGACGGCTGCTGCAAAACGCTCTCTTGATTTCTGGGGAACCGTTGATGGTACAAGGCTTGCCAGAGTAGGTCACAATGAGAAAGAGATGGATATCCTGGGACCAGAAAAGAGAGAAAAGCCGGCGCGATTTGCCTGACTCTCTCCGATTATCTAAATCATAAGGCTCCAGACAGGAGCCTTTTTGCTGCCTGCGTTTTGCCCCCTTGCGGGGGCCATGTTCAGGCGAACATCTTAGAAAATCATCTTAAACACGCCGGTTACCACCAACAGTCCAATCAGAAAAATAATCAAAATAGCCCAAAGTAAAATTTTCATCGTCCTGTCCTTTTATCGTGACGTTTTACTGATACCTCTGAAAGCATAGACAATTATCTGCCGTTTTGCCTGGCCGAGGCAGAAAATGGCCCGCGTCCTTGCGATAGCCGGGAACTCTCTATACTTACTGTTCAGCTTTTTCGCGTTCTTCCCTATCACTTCTTTTTGCGGAGGTTCTTATGGGCACGACAAACAAGGTTGCCATCGTCACGGCATCGGATTCAGGTATCGGCAAGCAGTGCGCGCTGGTATTGGCAAAGCAGGGGTATGATATTGGCATCACCTGGCACTCGGACGACGAGGGGGCAAAAGAGGTGGCGGAAGCCGTTACCTCGTTTGGCCGCCGGGCCGAAACCGTGCAGCTCGACCTGAGTAACCTACCTGAGGGGGCGCAGGCCATTCAAACCCTGATCGACAAATTTGGACGTATCGACGTGCTGGTGAATAACGCCGGGGCGATGAGCAAGGCGCCGTTTCTGGAGATGGCGTTTGAGGACTGGCGTACCGTTTTTACCGTCGACGTTGACGGTGCGTTCCTGTGCGCGCAGATCGCCGCCAGAAAGATGGTGGAGCAGGGCGAAGGTGGACGCATTATCAACATCACCTCCGTGCATGAGCACACCCCATTGCCGGAGGCCAGCGCCTACACCGCCGCCAAGCACGCTCTCGGCGGCCTGACCAAGTCGATCGCGATGGAGCTGGTGCAACACAGGATCCTGGTGAACTCGGTAGCTCCCGGGGCGATTGCTACCCCGATGAATAACATGAAGGACGAGGATGTCGAGGAGGGGTCTATGCCGAATATACCGCTAGCCCGGCCTGGCCACACCCAGGAGATTGCCAGCCTGGTGGGCTGGCTCAGCTCTGAGGATGCCAGCTACACCACCGGCCAGTCGTTTATCGTTGACGGCGGATTTATGCTGGCCAACCCGCAGTTCAAACCTCAGTAGGTGACAGGCGGGAGAGACTACTCTCCCGTCTCTTTCTCTTTCGCCAGCCAGCGTTTAATCACTGCCCGCAGAATAAAGACGACAACGACCGCCACAATCAGCCAGATCCAGTGCTTCAGATGCTGATCCAGAGTGTGCAGCCACGGGCCAACCACCTCGCCGCCCACGTAGCCGAGGGTAGTAAAGATCAGCGCCCAGACGATAGCGCCGACGATATTGAGTGGAATAAAAACCCGCGGTGAGAGGCCGCTGGAGCCAATCAGCAGCGGGCCGATGATGCGAAAACCATACATAAAGCGGGTACCAATCACAAATAGCCAGGGGCGTTTTTTGATTAACCGCTGGGCGCGATCGATTTTCTTCTGATGGCGCGAGAAGTGGCCTAACACGCGATCCCCCAGGCGGCGGCCAAGCAAAAACAGCAGCTGATCGCCGATCATCCCGCCCAACGCGACCGATACGACCACCAGCCAGAAGCGCAGCAGGCCCTGATGCGCTGCCACGCCGCCGAGCAGAGTAATAGTTTCACCTTCTGCCATGCTGCCAACCACCAGCGCGGCATAGCCGTAGTGGGCAATCAGGTTGTTGATATCCATGTGGGTTATGCTTCCTCCGGACTAAAAAGATTGTATAAGCATAGCGCCTGTAGCGATCCCCCCGCGATACATCGCGACAGAGGCGATGTCTTTGCACAAAAAATAATCAGAAGTGCATTATACTAAAGACGTTACCATCCGGGCTGACAGCAAGGGGGCGTTATGAACCATGTCTGGGGACTCCTGTCCCATCCCGATCGTGAAATGAAAGTGATCCGAGGCGAAAACGAAACGGTTTCGCACCACTATACTCACCACGTTCTGCTGATGGCGGCGATCCCCGTTGTCTCCGCGTTCATCGGTACTACCCAGCTTGGCTGGCACTTTGGCGAAGGTGTCTTCTCAAGGCTTTCCCTCTCTACCGCACTCTTACTGGGTATTCTCTTCTATGGCCTGATGCTGGCTGGCGTAGCGGTAATGGGGCGCGTTATCTTCTGGATGGCGCGTAATATACCTCAGCGACCCTCGCTGGCCCGCTGCATGGTCTTTGCTGGCTATGTTGCGACGCCGCTTTTCTTAAGCGGTTTGGTAGCACTCTATCCGCTGGTATGGCTCTGTGCGCTGGCTGGAACGGTGGCGCTGTTCTATACCGGCTATCTACTCTATGTAGGTATCCCGACCTTCCTGAACATTAATCAGGAGGAGGGATTAAGCGTCTCCAGCTCAACGCTGGCTATTGGCGTGCTGGTGCTGGAGGTACTGCTGGCGCTGACCGTGGTGCTCTGGGGTTATGGCTACCGCCTGTTCTGAACCTGCGGCGATCTGCACGTAACGTTCAGCAAACAATCTTCTCTGGCGACAACGCATGATGGCAGCTATCATGCGTTGGCCAGCTTTTGCCATTTTCTGACTGCAAAAGCGGTGTGCGTCGCTACGCGCGTGACTAATCACCAGAAGTCTCACCATGCTGAAATTTCGAGTTTCCCTGTTAAGCCTTGCCCTGCTGTTGGCCATACCCGTTGCGCCTCAGGCGCTGGCAAAAACCGTTTCTGCTACCGCCGCCGCCCAGCCTGAAATTGCCTCCGGCAGCGCGATGATAGTCGACCTGCAAACCAATAAAGTGATCTACGCCAGCCATCCGGATCTGGTGCGGCCGATTGCCTCTATCACCAAGCTGATGACGGCGATGGTGGTGCTGGATGCACGTCTGCCGCTGGATGAGCGTCTGAAGGTCGATATCAGCAAAACGCCGGAGATGCGCGGAATCTACTCCCGTGTGCGCTTGAACAGTGAGATCAGCCGCAAGAATATGCTGCTGCTGGCGCTAATGTCATCAGAGAACCGCGCCGCCGCCAGCCTCGCCCATCACTACCCAGGCGGTTACGATGCGTTTATACGGGCGATGAATGCGAAGGCAAAATCCCTGGGCATGGTGAATACCCGCTTTGTAGAGCCAACCGGGCTGTCAATCCATAACGTCTCAACCGCGCGCGATCTGACGAAGCTGCTGATTGCCAGCAAACAGTATCCGCTTATCGGCCAGCTCAGTACTACCCGCGAAGAGATGGCAACCTTCTCCAGTCCGGCTTATACCCTGCCGTTTCGCAATACCAATCACCTGGTCTATCGCGACAACTGGAATATTCAGCTGACCAAAACTGGCTTTACCAACGCTGCCGGGCACTGCCTGGTGATGCGGACGGTGATCAATAACAAACCGGTGGCGCTGGTGGTGATGGACGCCTTTGGCAAATACACCCACTTCGCCGACGCCAGCCGTCTGCGGACCTGGATTGAGACCGGTAAGGTGCAGCCTGTGCCAGCTTCGGCACTGAGCTATAAGCGCCAGAAGGCAGCCCAGATGGCGATCAACGCCACCGGCAGCGCGGCGCAAACCGCGCAGAATGATTAATCAGCTAAATCAGTAGCTACTCAGGCAGCGTCCAGTCTCCATCGTTGAGCGGGCGCTGCATGATTAGCGTATCCCGCCAGTCACCCTTTTTGTAGCCCACGCTGCGCAGCTGTCCCACCACCTCAAAGCCGTGGCTTTTATGCAGGTGCAGGGAGCCTTCATTTTGATGGCCGTCGCCAATCACTGCCACCATCTGCCGCCACGGGCCCTCTTCACAGCGGGTAATCAGGGCCTGCATCAGCGTGCTGCCGATGCGCCGTCCGGTCATGGTGGACTCAATGTAGATAGAGCATTCAAGGGTATAACGGTAGGCGTGGCGCGGACGATAGTGTCCGGCGTAGCAGTAGCCGACAATGATGCCGCGATAGAGCGCCACCAGCCAGGGCAGGCCCTCGCCGGTAATTTTCGCGATGCGCTGACGCATCTCGTCGACGGTGGGAGGCACCTCCTCAAAGGAGGCGCGGCCATGCAGCACGTGCCAGGCGTAGATCGCGGAGATAGCGTGTACGTCGTCCGGCAGGGCGTCACGGATTTCAACATCGGTTATGGCTAAAACATCAACAGCAGACATCGCGCTGTACTCCTTTACGACCGGGGCTGGTCAGCGCCTTCACCCCAGTACTTCCGCTTACTGGTTTTGCCAATGCCGGGATTCATGCTGTTAGTGGGATCGAGCTCGCGATAGTTGCGTTTCAGGCTCTCAGCCGCCTCATACAGATGCCCGACGTTATGCTCAGCCGGATACTGCGCGCCGCGCTCGTGCAGCAGCGCCAGCATCTGCGCTTTAAGCTCATGGACATCAACGCCTTTCTTAACGATGTAGTCCTGATGGAAAACGTGACAGAAAAAGTGGCCGTAGTAAAGCTTATGCGTCAGCTTGCTGGCAATGGCTTCCGGCAGGGTCTCAAACCACTCGGTATCGTTACGTCGCAGGGCGATATCCAGAGCCAGAATCTCCTCAACCTCGTCTGCATGAACGGCCTGATAGCGGATAGCCGCCCCCGCCGCCGCGAAGCGGTGCAGAAAAGCTTTGTTGCCCTCCTCGGTGGTGCAGGCGAAGAAGCCGCCTTCGGCCTCGGTAAAGTACTCCTTCAACCAGCTCTGCGCTTCGGCGATACCGTCCCCGGCCATTTTCAACAGCAGGTGGTGCTCATACTTGTTGCGCCAGCTTTTCATGCGCGGCGGCAGGTGCCCTGGGAAGAGGCTGCCTACGCGCTGCATCAGGCGATCGGTAAAGTGAGGCTTAAACAGCGACACGTTTTCCAGCATGGCGTCGGTCCGCCCTTTCAGGGTGAAGAGCAGCGGCATCTTGTCGGTGCCGAGCTTGTCGATCATCAGGAAGGTATCTTTGCCGTAGCGCTCGGCAATATCGTAGATATCCCGATGCATATACTCTGCCGCTACGGGCAGGTTAGTAAAGTTCGCCAGCATATGGCGGCGGATCTCCGTCAGCACCGCCGGCTGGTTGGTGCCGATATAGAACACCTGCTGGCGCTTGGCGGCGGCAAAGGTATCGAGGCGCACGGCGAAAACCGCCAGCTTGCCCGCGCAGCCGGAGGATTCAAACAGGCGAGCCGGATCGGCGTTGTAGCGTGCAGGCGTATCGGCATCAATATCACGCACCCGCTGCACGTAGTCGCTGTCATGGGCATGGCGGCCATCGTGGCGCACCTCGGCGTCGGTCAGGCGGCGGTCGTCAAGCTTGCTGAGGATCTGCTCCGGCGTCTCGCCCAGGTCGATGCCTAAGTGATTCACCAGCCGCAGCTGCCCCTGCTCATCAATGCGGGCGAAGAGCGACATCTCGGTGTAGGCCGGGCCGCGCTGTACCAGCGAGCCGCCGGAGTTGTTGCATACGCCGCCAATGACCGACGCGCCAATGCACGAGGAGCCAATCACCGAGTGCGGCTCCCGCCCCAGCGGCTTCAGGGCCTTCTCCAGTGAATAGAGCGTGGTGCCAGGCCAGGCCAGCACCTGCTTGCCCTCATCTATCAGCTGGAGCTGATCGAGGCGCAGGGTGCTGATAATGACAATATCGCGATCGTAGTCGTTGCCGCTCGGCGTTGAGCCTTCGGTGAGACCGGTATTCGCCGCCTGCATCAATATAATTTTATCGGCCCGTACGCAGAGGTTAAGCACGTGCCAGAGCTGCAGCAGCGTCTCGGGGAACACCACCGCCAGCGCCTTGCCCTCGCCGGAGCGGAAGCCTTTGCGGTAGCGAGCGGTTTTAGCCGGATCGGTAAGCAGCTGTGCATGGCCTACCAGCCGGGCAAGTTCGCTGAGAAAGTGATTGTTATTGTGTAGGGAGACAGCAGACATTTTCCACTCCTTGTGGCAGGGCCAGAATCATCTGATAAAGCATAGCGCGGGAAAATCTATCCCGACGGACTAATCGTCAGAAAAATAAGAGAATAACCCTGCAAGGCACGCTACGATTATGGCACACTGCGTTTTTCGCACGATCGGGCCGCTGAGTCGGCTGTTAACACAAGAGAGTGAACGACATGAAATGGCTATGTTCAGTAGGTGTCGCCGTAGGGCTGGCGCTGCAACCCGCTCTGGCAGAGGATACGTCCGGTAATCATCCCCTGACGCCGCAGGCCCGGGATGCATACGTCACGGATTTACTCAAAAAAATGACGGTCGACGAAAAAATCGGCCAGCTACGCCTGATCAGTGTCGGCCCGGATAACCCGAAAGAGGCGATCCGCGACATGATCAAGGCCAGCCAGGTAGGGGCGATCTTCAACACCGTGACCCGCCAGGATATCCGTGCGATGCAGGACCAGGCGATGCAGCTCAGCCGTCTGAAGATCCCGCTCTTTTTTGCCTATGACGTGGTTCATGGCCAGCGCACCGTTTTCCCTATCAGCTTAGGTCTGGCCTCCTCTTTTGACCTTGATGCGGTAAAAGCCGTGGGTCGCATCTCTGCCTATGAGGCAGCGGACGACGGCCTGAACATGACCTGGGCGCCGATGGTTGACGTCACGCGCGATCCGCGCTGGGGCCGTGGCTCTGAGGGCTTCGGAGAAGATACTTACCTGACCGCAATGATGGGTAAAACCATGGTCGAAGCGATGCAGGGTAAAAGCCCGGCGGATCGCTATTCGGTAATGACCAGCGTGAAACACTTCGCTGCCTATGGTGCCGTAGAGGGCGGGAAGGAGTACAACACCGTCGATATGAGCCTGCAGCGCCTGTTTAACGACTATATGCCACCCTACAAAGCGGCGCTGGATGCTGGCAGCGGCGGGGTGATGATCGCCCTGAACTCGCTCAACGGCACGCCGGCATCCTCTGACTCGTGGCTGCTGAAGGATCTGCTGCGTGGCGACTGGAAATTTAAAGGCATCACCATCTCCGATCACGGGGCGATTAAAGAGCTGATCAAGCATGGCACGGCGGCGGATCCCGAGGATGCGGTGCGGGTGGCGATCAAGTCCGGCGTCGACATGAGCATGGCCGATGAGTACTACAGCAAGTACCTGCCGGGGCTGATCAAGAGCGGCAAGGTCACCATGGCCGAGCTGGACGACGCCACCCGCCACGTGCTGAACGTCAAATATGATATGGGGCTGTTCAACGATCCCTACAGCCACCTTGGCCCGAAAGAGAGCGATCCGCAGGACACCAACGCCGAGAGCCGCCTGCATCGTAAAGAGGCCCGGGAAGTGGCGCGCGAAAGCATGGTGCTGCTGAAAAACCGTCTTGATACGCTGCCGCTGAAAAAATCCGCTACCGTTGCTGTCGTTGGGCCGCTGGCCGACAGCAAGCGTGACGTAATGGGTAGCTGGTCCGCCGCCGGGGTTACCGAACAGTCGGTCACTATTCTTACCGGCATCAAAAACGCCGTTGGTAGCGAAGGGAAAGTGATCTTCGCCAAAGGGGCCAACGTCACCAACGACAAAGATATTGTTGAGTTCCTTAACCAGTACGAACCGGCCATTCAGATCGACGAGCGTACGCCGCAGGCGATGATTGATGAAGCGGTCAAGGCCGCGAATCAGTCCGACGTGGTGGTTGCGGTAGTCGGCGAGTCACAGGGGATGGCGCACGAAGCCTCCAGCCGGACCGATATCACCATTCCTCAGAGCCAGCAGGATCTAATCACCGCCCTGAAAGCCACCGGCAAGCCGCTGGTGCTGGTGCTGATGAACGGTCGTCCGCTGGCCATGGTCAAGCAGGACCAGCAGGCGGACGCCATTCTGGAAACCTGGTTCGCCGGTACCGAGGGCGGCAATGCCGTGGCCGACGTGCTGTTTGGCGACTATAACCCGTCCGGCAAACTGCCAATCTCCTTCCCGCGTTCGGTAGGGCAGATCCCGGTCTACTATAGCCACCTGAATACCGGTCGCCCCTACAATGCAGAGAAGCCGAACAAGTACACCTCGCGCTACTTTGACGAAGCTAACGGGCCGCTCTATCCGTTTGGCTATGGCCTGAGCTACACCACCTTTAGCGTCTCTGACGTGAAGCTCTCTGCTCCGACGCTGTCGCGTGACGGTACGGTCACCGCCAGCGTTGACGTGACCAATACCGGCAAGCGGGATGGCGCCACGGTACTGCAGATGTATATTCAGGACATCACCGCCTCTCTGAGCCGCCCGGTGAAAGAGCTGAAGGGCTTTGATAAGGTCACCCTGAAGCCCGGCGAAACGCAGACCGTCAGTTTCCCAATTGATATTAATGCGTTGAAGTTCTGGAATCAGAAGATGAAATACGCTGCCGAGCCAGGCAAGTTTAACGTCTTTATCGGCACCGACTCCGCGCGCGTGAAACAGGCGCAGTTCGAACTACAATAACCAGCAGGGCCAGTTTACTGGCCCTTCTTTTTGTGAGATGAGTAAGAGCGATCCGCAATTTCAACAATAATGAGGAAAGTGCAATGGCAATGATTAAAGGAAGTCTGGGCTCACTGGTACTGATGGCCGCCGTGAGCCTGCCTGCGCTGGCGGCTGAGCCGATCAAAGTTGGCTCGAAGATTGATACGGAAGGGGCGTTACTCGGGAATATTATCCTGCAGGTCCTGGAGAGCCACGGCATCAAAACCGTTAATAAGGTTCAACTGGGGACCACGCCGGTCGTACGCGGGGCAATTACCTCCGGTGAGCTGGATATCTACCCGGAATATACCGGTAATGGCGCATTCTTCTTTAAGGATGAGAATGATGCGGCGTGGAAAAATGCCCAGCAGGGTTATGAGAAGGTGAAAAAGCTCGACTTTGAGCAGAACAAGCTGGTGTGGTTAACCCCGGCTCCGGCCAACAACACCTGGACCATTGCGGTACGCAAAGATCTGGCGGAGAAGAACAAGCTGACCTCGCTGGCCGATCTCAGCGGCTATCTGAAGAAGGGCGGGGAGTTTAAGCTGGCGGCGTCGGCAGAGTTTATCGAGCGCGCCGATGCCCTCCCTGCGTTTGAAAAAGCCTACGACTTCAAGCTGGATCAGAAGCAGCTGCTCTCGCTCGCCGGGGGCGATACGGCGGTTACCATTAAAGCGGCGGCTCAGCAGACCTCTGGCGTGAACGCGGCGATGGCCTACGGTACCGACGGCCCGGTTGCGGCTCTTGGCCTGCAAACCCTGAGCGATCCAAAAGGCGTTCAGCCGATCTACGCCCCAACGCCGGTAGTGAGTGAGGCGGTGCTGAAGGCCTATCCGCAGCTGGAGGAGTGGCTGAAGCCGGTATTTACCAGTCTGGATGAGAAAACGCTCCAGCAGCTCAATGCCAGCATTGCCGTGGAAGGGCTGGATGCCAAAAAAGTGGCTGCCGACTACCTGAAACAGAAAGGGCTGGTGAAGTAACCCGCCTGACAGGACCGGAACGTGTCTATACGCTGTCATAACCGCGTCGTGCTGCTGCTGGTGGCTTTTGCCCTGGCGGCGGCGCTGCTGCCTTTTGTCAACTATGCGCCAAACCGGCTGGTGTCCGGCGAGAGCCGGGCGCTGTGGCAGATCTGGCCGCATTCGCCCGCGCTGTGGCTTGCCGTCCCGCTGCTCTTTCTTGCACTCTGCTTTCTGCCCCGACGCTGGCCGCTGGCGGCGACGCTGGTGCTGGCGGAGCTGACCTTTATTGCGCTGGTATGGGGAGCGGGCAAAGCCGCCACCGAGCTGGCCCAGTCCGGCAGCGCGCTGGCGCGTACCTCTATCGGCAGCGGCCTCTGGCTATGGATGGCGCTGGCGCTGCTCGCCGGTAGCGATGCCATCCGCCGCCTTACCGTCAATCCGCTCTGGCGCTGGCTATTGCAGGCGCAGATATGGCTGGTGCCGCTGCTGCTTCTGCATAACGGTGCGCTAAAAAATCTCTCTCTGCTAAAAGAGTATGCCAACCGCCAGGAGGTGTTTAACGATGCCCTGGCCCAGCACCTGATTTTACTTGTCGGCACGCTGCTCCCGGCGCTGCTGCTGGGCGGCGCGCTGGGTCTGTGGTGCTATCGTCATCCGGCACGCCAGGCACCGGTGTTCACCGTGCTCAACATTATCCAGACCGTACCGTCGGTGGCGCTGTTTGGTCTGCTGATTGCCCCGCTGGCGGGGCTGGTTGAGCATTTTCCTGCTCTCGGCCGTGTCGGGGTAGCCGGAACCGGCCTGACGCCTGCCCTCATCGCCCTGGTGCTCTACGCGCTGCTGCCGCTGGTGCGCGGGGTGGTGGCGGGCCTGAATCAGGTTCCAGGGGAGGTGCTGGAGAGCGCCGCGGGGATGGGAATGAGCGCCCGCCAGCGCTTCTTCCATGTGCGCCTGCCGCTGGCCCTGCCGGTGCTGCTGCGCAGCCTGCGGGTCGTGACGGTGCAGACGGTGGGCATGGCGGTAATCGCTGCCCTGATTGGCGCGGGCGGCTTCGGCGCGCTGGTCTTCCAGGGACTGCTCAGTAGCGCGCTGGATCTGGTGCTGCTGGGGGTGATCCCAACGATTGCCCTGGCGGTGGTGGTCGACGCACTTTTTGGCTTATGGATCGCACTGCTGAAGGTAAAACAGCCATGATCGAGTTCACGCAGGTTAGCAAAACGTTTAACGGGCAGAGCGCGGTCAGCGATCTCAATCTGCACTTCAAAACCGGGGCTTTTTCGGTGCTGATTGGCACCTCAGGCTCGGGGAAATCTACCACGCTGAAGATGATCAACCGGCTGGTGGAGCACGACGCGGGCACCATCCGCTTTGCCGGGGAGGAGATCCGCAGCCTGCCGCTGCTGGCGCTGCGGCGGCGCATGGGTTACGCCATTCAGTCTATCGGTCTCTTTCCGCACTGGACGGTAGCGCAGAACGTCGCCACCGTGCCGCAGCTGCTGAAGTGGCCCCGGGCGAAGATCGACGCCCGCATTGACGAGCTGATGGCGCTGCTGGGACTGGATCCGCAGCTGCGCGGGCGCTATCCACACCAGCTTTCGGGCGGTCAACAGCAGCGTGTTGGCGTGGCGCGGGCGCTGGCAGCCGATCCGGAAGTGCTGCTGATGGATGAGCCTTTCGGCGCGCTGGATCCGGTGACCCGTGGCGCGCTCCAGCAGGAGATGAAACGCATCCACCGTCTGCTGGGGCGTACCATTGTTCTGGTAACTCATGATATCGACGAGGCACTGCAGCTGGCGGATAACCTGGTGCTGATGGATGAGGGCAGGGTGGTGCAGCAGGGGACGCCGCTGGAGATGCTCACCCGGCCCGCGAATGCGTTTGTCCGCACCTTCTTTGGCCGCAGCGAACTGGGCGTGCGCCTGCTTTCTCTGCGCAGCGTGGGTGACTATGTCCGCCCCGGTGAACTGGTTCCCGGAGAGCCGCTCGATGCCGCTATGACCCTGCGCGATGCGCTCTCGGCGTTTGTTGCCCGGCGCTGTGAGGTGCTGCCGGTCGCCAATGCCGAAGGGACGCCCTACGGCGCGCTCTGGTTCCAGGATCTGCTGCGTGCGGAGGCGAGCCGTGAAAGCCATTCGTGATCCGCTGCTGTGGCTTATTGCGCTGTTTATCGCCCTGCTGTGGGCGCTGCCCTACAGCGGCGGCCTGTTTAGCGCGCTCTTTCCTGAACTCTCCCGGCCGCTCTATCAGCAGGAGAGCTTTATCTCCCTGACGCTGGCCCACTTCTGGCTGGTAGGCGTCTCCAGCGCGATAGCCATCGTGCTCGGCGTTGGCGCAGGCATTGCCGTTACCCGTCGGGCAGGGCTGGAGTTTCGTTCGCTGGTAGAGACCATTGCGGCGGTTGGGCAGACCTTTCCCCCGGTAGCGGTGCTGGCGATTGCCGTGCCGGTGATGGGCTTTGGTAAAGAGCCAGCGATCGTTGCGCTAACGCTCTACGGCGTGCTGCCGGTCTTACAGGGGACGCTGGCAGGTTTCGCTGCGCTGCCCGGAGGGGTGGTAAGCGTGGCGGAGGGGATGGGGCTGAGCGGATGGCAGCGCCTGATCAAGGTTGAGCTGCCGCTGGCCGCGCCAGTGATTCTGGCCGGCGTGCGGACGTCGGTCATCATTAACATTGGTACGGCGGCAATTGCTTCTACGGTAGGGGCAAATACGCTGGGAACGCCAATTATCATCGGACTGAGCGGGTTTAATACCGCTTACGTTCTGCAGGGCGCGCTACTGGTGGCGCTGGCAGCAATCATTGTTGACCGCTGCTTTGAACGACTGGCGCGCCGTCTTAGCCCGCATGCAAAATAACGGTGTAGCCCGCCAGCATTACGCCGCCGATGCCGCCCACGGCCATAAGAAAGAAAAGAGTAATGATGGAAATTTTGGCTGCGTTCATGATGTGCTCCTTATTTACGCGGATAAGTATAACGTGAAGCGCAGCTGTTAATAAAACATTAAATGCCGAGCGGGTAGATGGCATGCCCGGCGGCCCGCCACGCCGTCAGCTGCTGCTGCTGTGCCAGGGTGGGGGCGTCACCGCACCACACCATCATCGTCTGGCCCTCAAACAGATCGGGGCGCAGCTGACTCAAAGAATTTGCCAACACCTCCACGCGCCAGCCCTGCTCGCTTAATCGCCAGCCCTCCAGCCATAGCCGGGTAGTGTCATGAATGTTCCAGCCGACGACCAGCGCATCCTTGTTGTGCTTTTTACGCGACGCGGCAAGAGAGGCGGAGATATGATTGATAAGAAGTCCATCAAGCAGGCTGAGCATCGCCAGCAGGGTCGCCTGTTGGCCATGCAGGCGTCGGCGGAGGGGGACGAAGAGATGCAGCGTAAGCGTTTCGGCAGGGTAGTCGCGGGTTCGCTCTTTAAGCCACTGTCGCAGGCGGGCTATATTGCCGTTTTGCAGCAGCTGAAGTAGTGCCTCCTGCTGATCGCGCCAGCCGTTCGAGTCATCCAGCGACTCGTTTTGCAGCAGCGCCTGGACCTTACTTACCGGTACGCCTGTATCTATCCAGCGCTTTATCTCACGAATGCGATCGATATCGGCATCGTTAAATAGCCGATGCCCGCCATCGGTGCGCTGCGGCTTCAGCAGTCCGTACCGTCGCTGCCAGGCGCGCAGCGTAACGGGATTGATATCACAGAGCAAAGCCACTTCACCAATCGTGTAAAGCGCCATGATTCCACCTTTGCCAGCAGACTCCATTTCCCGAGGATCGATGCCCAGCCTATCAGAAGGGACCGACCGTTTTATGATCGCTTTGTAACAATTTCGTCAAATAACCGGGTCTGTTTTGTGATAGTGAGCACGATTTATCGAATTATTGCAATGCTTAAAAGAAAGTTACCTCCACTCACTGTATGTTACGCGTTTTTACCGGGATGGACGCACGCGCATGTACGAATTTAATCTGGTTTTACTGCTTTTACAGCAGATGTGCGTTTTTTTGGTTATCGCCTGGCTAATGAGTAAAACCCGGCTCTTTATCCCCCTGATGCAGGTCACCGTCCGGCTACCCCATAAGCTGCTGTGCTACGTTACCTTCTCCATCTTCTGCATTCTGGGAACCTACTTCGGCCTGCATATCGAAGACTCTATCGCCAATACGCGCGCCATAGGCGCGGTAATGGGTGGGCTGCTCGGTGGCCCGCTGGTTGGCGGGCTGGTGGGGTTTACCGGGGGTCTGCACCGCTACTCAATGGGGGGGATGACCGCCCTGAGCTGCATGCTCTCTACCATGGTCGAGGGGCTGCTCGGCGGGCTGGTGCACAGCATGCTGATCAAACGCGGCCGCACCGACTATGTCTTTAATCCCCTGACGGCGGGGGCAATCACCCTGGTGGCAGAGCTGGTACAGATGCTGATCATTCTGCTTATCGCTCGCCCCTTCGCCGATGCCCTGCATCTGGTGAGCAGCATCGCTGCGCCGATGATGGTGACGAATACCGTCGGCGCGGCGCTGTTTATGCGCATCCTGCTGGACAAGCGTGCCATGTTCGAAAAGTACACCTCAGCGTTCTCCGCCACCGCGTTGAAAGTCGCGGCCTCCACGGAGGGGATCCTGCGCCAGGGGTTTAACGAAGAGAACAGCATGAAGGTCGCTCAGGTGCTCTATCAGGAGCTGGATATCGGAGCGGTCGCCATCACCGACCGGGAGAAGCTGCTGGCGTTTAAAGGTATTGGCGACGATCACCATCTGCCGGGCCGCCCCATCTCCTCGGCCTGGACAAAGAAAACCCTGGAGACCGGTGAGGTGGTCTATGCCGACGGCAACGAGGTGCCGTACCGCTGCTCGCTGCATCCCCAGTGCAAGCTCGGCTCAACCCTGGTGATCCCGCTGCGCGGCGAAAATCAGCGGGTAATGGGCACCATCAAGCTCTATGAAGCGAAAAACCGCCTGTTTAGCTCGATCAACCGCACGCTGGGAGAGGGGATTGCCCAGCTGCTTTCCGCGCAGATCCTTGCCGGACAGTACGAGCGGCAGAAAGCACTATTGACCCAGTCGGAGATCAAGCTGCTCCATGCTCAGGTCAATCCGCACTTTCTGTTTAACGCTCTCAACACCCTGAAGGCGGTGATCCGCCGCGACAGCGAACAGGCAGGGCAGCTGGTTCAGTATCTCTCTACCTTCTTCCGTAAAAACCTCAAGCGTCCGTCAGAGGTGGTCACCCTGGCGGATGAGATAGAGCACGTGAATGCCTACCTGCAAATCGAGAAGGCGCGTTTTCAGGAAAATTTGCAGGTGAGGCTGTACGTACCCGATGCACTGGCCCATCACCAGCTTCCGGCTTTTACCCTACAGCCAATCGTGGAGAATGCCATTAAGCATGGCACCTCGCAGCTGCTTGGCGTCGGGGAGATCGCTATTCAGGCCAGCCAGGATCAACATCACCTGGTGCTGGATATCGAAGATAACGCCGGACTCTACCAGCCAAAAACCGACGCCAGCGGGCTGGGGATGAGCCTGGTGGACAAGCGTCTGCGGGCGCGGTTTGGCGATACCTGCGGCATTACCGTCCAGTGCGAGCCGGATCGTTTTACCCGTATTACCCTGCGACTGCCTCTGGAGGAGAACGCATGTTGAAAGTGTTGATTGTCGATGACGAGCCGCTGGCGCGGGAGAACCTGCGCGTTCTGCTGGAAGATGAGAGCGAGATTGAGATTGTCGGCGAGTGCGCTAACGCAATAGAGGCGCTGGGGGCGGTGCACAAGCTGCGTCCGGACGTGCTGTTTCTGGATATCCAGATGCCACGCATCAGCGGGCTGGAGATGGTCGGCATGCTCGATCCGGATCAGCGTCCTTACGTGGTGTTTCTTACCGCCTTCGACGAGTATGCCGTGAAGGCGTTTGAAGAGCATGCCTTTGACTATCTGCTTAAGCCTATTGAGGCCCCGCGGCTGGAGAAGACGCTCCAGCGCCTGCGGCAGACCCGGGGGGTGCAGGATATCTCCCTGCTGCCGGAGAACCAGCAGGCGCTGAAGTTTATTCCCTGCACCGGCCACAGCCGTATCTGGCTGCTGCAGATGGATGACGTTGCCTTCGTCAGCAGCCGGATGAGCGGCGTCTATGTCACCAGCCACGAAGGCAAAGAGGGCTTTACCGAGCTGACGCTACGGACGCTCGAGCAGCGTACGCCACTCATGCGCTGCCATCGTCAGTATCTGGTGAATATGGCCCATCTGCAGGAGATCCGCTTCGAGGATAACGGCCAGGCCGAGCTGCTGCTGCGCGATGGCCACACCGTGCCGGTCAGCCGCCGCTACCTGAAAAATCTAAAAGAGGCGCTGGGGTTGTAGCGTTCGGTGGTACACTGTGCGTTTGCGAAAATCACCGCTGAAGAGACTATGCTGAACAACGATATTTTACGTAGCCTGCGCTACACCCTGAAAGCCAACAACACCGAGCTGCAACGGATCTTTAACCTTGGCGGCGCAGAGGCCAGCGAGCAGCAGATTGCCGCCTGGCTGCGTAAAGAGGAGGAGGCCGGTTTCCAGGCCTGTCCGGACATCGTGATGTCGACTTTTCTTAACGGACTGATCTACGCCCGCCGCGGCAAAGACGAGTCTGCTCCTGAGCTAAAAGCCGAGCGTAAGCTGAATAATAATATTGTGCTGAAAAAGCTGCGCATCGCTTTTGCATTAAAGACCGACGATATTCTGGCTATCCTGACTGAGCAGCAGTTCCGCGTCTCGATGCCGGAAATTACCGCCATGATGCGCGCGCCGGAACATAAAAACTATCGCGAGTGTGGGGATCAATTCTTCCGCTATTTCCTGCGTGGTCTGGCCGTTCGACTGCACGCGGCTAAATAAGATGAGACTGCCCGGCAGCTGGCGCTGCCGGGCATAAAGCAAATTACTTCACTTCTTTAAAGCCGCGAGACTCCAGCAGCTGTTCTGATTTCTTCATGCTGATACCTTCTTTGATCTCACCGGTAAACGCCGTGCCCTGCACTTTCTGCAGCGCATCGCGATCAACTTTGGTGTAATCAACGGTTAAGGTCTCAGTGGCATAGGTATCCTGGTAGTCCAGGCTCTCATCCACGCCTTTAATCTCTTTATACTGCTCGCTGATTGGCCCCAGGCGCTGCATGGCCACCTCTTTATTTGGGATCCCCAGCGCATCATAGTGCAGGGTATTTTTCGCCGTCTGGCGCAGCACGACGTCGTTTTTATAGTAGTAGGTCAGCTCAACGTTGGTTTTACCGTCTGACCAGGTAAAGGTCTTACTCTCTTCTTTGTCGCCGCAGCCGCTCAAGGTAATTACCAGCAGTGCAGTAAACGCAGTAGCAATGATTTTTTTCACAATATTCATACTTTTCCCTTATTTAAAATAACCCTGTCCCTAGAATCATAGCGCAATAAAAAAAGGGTGCTGTATTTACAGCACCCTTTGCGGATTATTTAACCTGTTGTCCCGGCTGCGCACCGCTGTCCGAGCTAAGCAGGAAGATATCCTTCCCGCCAGGACCGGCGGCCATCACCATGCCTTCCGAGACGCCAAAGCGCATCTTGCGCGGCGCAAGGTTGGCGACCATCACCGTCAGGCGGCCCACCAGCGCGGCCGGATCCGGATAGGCAGAGCGAATGCCGGAGAAGACGTTACGCTTCTCGCCGCCGAGATCGAGGGTTAAACGCAGCAGCTTGTCGGAGCCGTCAACGAACTCGGCGTTCTCAATCAATGCCACACGCATATCGACCTTAGCGAAGTCGTCAAAGCTGATGGTCTCCTGAATCGGATCGTCTGCCAGCGGGCCGGTGACCGGCGCAGCGGCGGCTTTCACCTCTTCTTTAGAGGCTTCCACCAGGGCGTCTACCTGCTTCATCTCGATGCGGTTATAGAGCGCCTTAAAGGTATTTACCTTGTGGCCGAGCAGCGGCTGCTGGATAGCATCCCAGGTCAGTTCGGTGTTCAGGAACGCTTCGGCACGCGCGGCCAGCTGCGGCAGCACCGGCTTCAGCCAGGTCATCAGGACGCGGAACAGGTTAAGACCCATGGTGCAGATAGCCTGCAGATCGGCGTCGCGGCCCTCCTGCTTCGCCACCACCCACGGTGCCTGCTCGTCAACGTAGCGGTTTGCCACGTCGGCCAGGGCCATGATCTCACGCACCGCTTTACCAAACTCGCGGCTCTCCCAGGCTTCGCCAATGCTGGCTGCCGCATCGGTGAAGGTTTTATACAGCGCCGGATCCGGCAGCTCGGCCGCCAGCACGCCGTCAAAGCGTTTGGCGATAAAGCCCGCGTTACGGGAGGCGAGGTTCACCACCTTGTTAACGATGTCGGCATTTACACGCTGAACGAAATCTTCCAGGTTCAGGTCGATATCATCGATGCGCGACGAGAGCTTGGCAGTGTAGTAGTAGCGCAGGCTGTCGGCGTCAAAGTGGTTCAGCCAGGTGCTGGCCTTGATGAAGGTCCCGCGCGATTTGGACATCTTCGCGCCGTTCACCGTCACGTAGCCGTGTACGAACAGGTTGGTCGGCTTGCGGAAGTTGCTGCCTTCCAGCATCGCTGGCCAGAACAGGCTGTGGAAGTAGACGATATCCTTGCCGATAAAGTGATACAGCTCGGCGGTAGAGTCTCTCTTCCAGTATTCGTCGAAGCTGGTGGTGTCACCGCGTTTGTCGCACAGGTTCTTGAACGAGCCCATGTAGCCGATCGGCGCATCCAGCCAGACGTAGAAGTACTTGCCCGGCGCGTTCGGAATTTCGAAGCCGAAGTAGGGCGCATCGCGGGAGATATCCCACTGCTGCAGGCCGGATTCGAACCACTCCTGCATTTTGTTGGCAACCTGCTCCTGCAGCGCACCGGAGCGGGTCCAGGCCTGCAACATTTCGCTGAATGACGGCAGGTCAAAGAAGAAGTGCTCGGAGTCACGCATCACCGGCGTCGCCCCAGACACCACCGACTTCGGCTCAATCAGTTCGGTCGGGCTGTAGGTCGCGCCGCAGACTTCGCAGTTGTCGCCATACTGATCCGGTGACTTACATTTTGGG
>JBCNNW010000170.1:0-4964 GCA_039594205.1 Pseudescherichia sp.
GCCTGAAAGAGGGCTTAACCGTCTTCCGCGATCAGGAGTTCAGCTCCGATCTGGGTTCGCGTGCGGTTAATCGCATCAGCAACGTGCGCACCATGCGCGGTCTGCAGTTTGCTGAAGATGCCAGCCCGATGGCCCACCCGATTCGCCCGGACAAAGTGATTGAGATGAATAATTTCTACACCCTGACGGTGTATGAAAAGGGTTCTGAAATCATCCGTATGATCCACACCCTATTAGGGGAAGAGAACTTCCAGAAAGGGATGCAGCTCTACTTCGAGCGTCATGACGGCAGCGCCGCCACCTGCGATGACTTTGTGCAGGCGATGGAAGATGCTTCCAACGTTGATCTTTCGCACTTCCGCCGCTGGTACAGCCAGGCCGGTACGCCGATTGTTACCGTAAAAGATGATTACAATCCTGAAACCGAGCAGTACTCTCTGACCATCAGCCAGCGTACGCCGCCAACGGCCGAGCAGGAAGAGAAGCACCCGCTGCACATTCCTTTTGCCATCGAGTTGTATGACAACGAAGGAAACGTGATCCCGCTGCAAAAAGGGGGTCACCCGGTGCACAATGTGCTCAACGTTACCCAGGCGGAGCAGACATTTGTATTCGATAAAGTCTATTTCCAGCCGGTGCCGGCGTTGCTGTGCGAGTTCTCTGCACCCGTTAAGCTCGAATATAAGTGGAGCGATCAACAGCTCACCTTCCTGATGCGTCACGCGCGCAACGATTTCTCCCGCTGGGATGCGGCCCAGAGCCTGCTGGCGACCTACATTAAGCTGAACGTAAACCGCCATCAGCAAGGACAGCCGCTGTCGGTGCCGGTCCACGTGGCTGACGCTTTCCGCGCCATTCTGCTGGACGAGAACATCGACCCGGCGCTGGCGGCAGAGATCCTGACCCTGCCTTCCACCAGTGAAATTGCTGAGCTGTTTGAGATCATCGATCCGATCGCCATTGTGGCGGTACGCGAAGCGCTGACCCGCACCCTGGCGACCGAGCTGGCCGATGAGTTCCTGGCGCTGTACAACGCGCATAAGCTTGACGAATACCGTATCGAACATGCTGATATCGGCAAACGTTCACTGCGTAATACCTGTTTGCGCTACCTGGCCTTCGGCGAAACCGAACTGGCTGATACGCTGGTAAGCAAGCAGTATCACGACGCGGATAATATGACCGACGCGCTGGCTGCCCTGGCCGCTGCGGTGGCCGCTGAGCTGCCGTGCCGCGACGCGCTGATGCAGGCGTATGACGACAAGTGGCATCAGGATGGCCTGGTAATGGATAAGTGGTTCATTCTGCAATCCACCAGCCCGGCGGCAGACGTGCTGAACACTGTTCGCCGTCTTCTGAAGCACCGTTCATTTACCATGAGTAACCCGAACCGCGTACGTTCTCTGATTGGCGCCTTTGCCAGCAGCAACCCGGCGGCTTTCCATGCCGAAGACGGCAGTGGGTATCAGTTTATGGTCGAGATGTTGACGGAGCTGAATAGCCGCAACCCGCAGGTGGCGTCGCGTCTGATTGAGCCACTGATTCGACTGAAGCGTTACGACGAGAAGCGTCAGGCGAAGATGCGTGCGGCGCTCGAGCAGTTGAAAGGGCTGGAGAACCTGTCTGGCGATCTGTACGAGAAGATCACCAAGGCACTGGCCTGATAAGCAGGTAATAGCGAAACGGCAACCCTGGTTGCCGTTTCTTATTTTCTCCCTCTCCCCATGGGAGAGGGCCGGGGTGAGGGCATCAGGCATTAACCTTAATCAATGCCCGCTCACTTACCCCACGCTTCATCACCCGATCCAGCACCTCCGCTTCCAGTTCCGCCAGCCTCGCCGACCCGACGCGCCGCGGACGCGGGATATCCACGTTCAGATCCAGACCAATTTTCCCCTCTTCTATTAACAGCACGCGATCGGCCATCGCCACGGCTTCGCTCACATCATGGGTTACCAGCAATACCGTAAACCCGTGTTCCTGCCAGAGGGATTCAATCAAGCCCTGCATATCTATCCGCGTCAGAGCATCGAGTGCGCCAAGCGGTTCATCCAGCAGCAGCAAACCCGGGCGGTGAATCAGCGCCCGGGCTAAAGCGACGCGCTGTTTCTGCCCCCCGGACAACGCTGCAGGCCATTCGCTCGCGCGATCCTGCAGACCCACGGCGGCCAGCGCCTGGCTTGCCGCCTCCCGCCAGTGACCTTTCAGCCCCAGACCCACGTTATCGATAACCGTTTTCCACGGCAGCAGGCGCGCGTCCTGAAACATCATTCGGGTATCATCCTGAATCTCCGCCAGCGGCGTATTGCCCGCCAGCAGTTCACCACCATTGGGGGCCTCCAGCCCGGCGAGCAGGCGCAGCAGCGTACTCTTGCCACCGCCGCTACGGCCAACCACTGCTACAAACTGCCCGGCGGGGATATGCAGATCCAGTTGGTTCAGAATGGTATTGTCACCGTAGCGTTTGGTCACGCCGTTCAGCAGCAACGGCGTTCCCTGGTTCAAGCGTGCAGTATTCATGCGTGTGCCTCACTTTTGACATAGGCCGGATTCCAGCGCAGCCAGATACGTTCCAGCCACTGGGCGCTGACGTCGGCGAGTTTGCCGAGCAGGGCATATAGAATAATCGCCACCACGACGACATCGGTCTGCAGGAACTCTCGGGCATTCATTGCGAGGTAGCCGATACCGGAGTTGGCCGAAATGGTCTCTGCCACAATCAGCGTTAACCACATCAGGCCGAGGGCAAAACGTACCCCCACCATAATCGAGGGCAGGGCGCCGGGGAGGATCACATGGATAAACAGGGCAAAGCCCGATAAGCCATAGCTGCGTGCCATCTCGACCAGCCCACGATCAATGTTACGAATACCGTGCCAGGTGTTGATATAGATAGGGAAGAGGGTGCCGAGGGCCACCAGGAAAATCTTGGCGCTCTCATCAATGCCGAACCACAGAATCACCAGCGGAATCAACGCCAGATGCGGCACGTTTCGCAGCATCTGAATGGAGGTGTCCAGTAGCCGCTCGCCCCAGCGGGAAAGCCCGCTGATCAGCCCCAGCGTCAGACCGATCGTCCCGCCGATCGTGAAGCCAATCAACGCGCGCCAGGAGCTGATCGCCAGATGCTGCCACAGCTCGCCGCTTGAACTTAGCGCCCAGAAAGCCTCTATCACCCCTTCCGGTGAGGGGAGGATCCGGCTCGACAACCAGCCCACTGACGAGGCCAGTTGCCAGATAGCCACGATGCTGACAGGCAGTACCCAGGGCGCAATACGCAGCAGCCAGGTTGGGGAAGGTTTCGCCATACGTCCTCCTCAGCTCTGCGCGACGTTACGCGGAATAAATTCGTTGGCGACCGCCTCGCCCTGCAGTTGCAGGCGTTGCGGCTGTGGGACCTCCGGGATAGCAACATCCAGATGAGGGAAAAGAAGCTCACCCACTTTGTACGCCTCTTCCAGATGGGGATAACCAGAGAGAATAAAACTGTCGATACCCAGATCGGCATACTCATTAATCCGCGCCGCCACGGTCGGACCATCCCCCACCAGCGCCGTGCCGGCCCCCCCGCGCACCAGACCGACCCCGGCCCACAGGTTAGGGCTAATCTCCAGATTTTCGCGTTTACCCTGGTGGAGGGAGGCCATCCGATGCTGTCCTACGGAGTCGGTTCTGGCGAAAGCAGCCTGCGCTCTGGCAATGGTTTCATCGTCCAGATGGGCAATCAGGCGATCGGCGGCTTGCCAGGCTTCTTCGTTCGTTTCACGCACAATCACGTGCAGGCGGATACCAAAACGCACGTTGCGCCCGCGCGCCGCCGCTTTGGCGCGAACCTGTTCAATCTTTTCTTTCACAAGTTCCGGCGGCTCGCCCCAGGTGAGATAGAGATCGACCTGCTCAGCGGCAAGATCCTGGGCCACATCTGATGAACCGCCAAAATAGAGCGGTGGGCGCGGCTGCTGCACCGGCGGGAAGTAGAGCTTCGCATCGCGGACGTGGATATGTTTGCCCTCGAAGGTAACCGTCTCCCCCTCCAGCAGACGCCGCCAGACGCGGGTAAATTCAGCCGAGGCTTCGTAACGCTCAGTGTGATCCAGAAACACGCCATCGCCAGCCAGTTCCTGTGGGTCACTCCCGGTCACCAGGTTAAACAGAGCGCGGCCATTGGATAAACGGTCCAGCGTGGCGGCCTGACGCGCTGCCACCGTTGGCGAGGTGACGCTCGGGCGCAATGCCACCAGAAACTTTAAGCGCTGAGTCACCGGAATCATCGAAGCCGCGACCAGCCAGGCATCTTCACAGGAACGTCCGGTCGGGATAAGCACCCCGGTGAACCCAATCCGGTCCGCCGCCTGGGCAATCTGCTGAAGATAGCCCTGATCCACCGGACGTGCACCGGACTCGGTGCCAAGATAGTGACCATCACCGTGGGTAGGTAAAAACCAGAACAGATTCAGACTCATGATTTTGCTCCTTTATGCGCTGTCGGTTGCCAGATACGGCCACGGATATCGATTTTTTTCGGTACCAGTCGATTTTCGTAGAAGAGGTCGGCGGTCTGCTGCTGCAACGCCGCGGTGTGAGTATCCACCGGCTTAATGACGGTGGGTGGGCGGTGATCCAGATAGCTGGCAATGACCGGCTCAGGAAGACCCATAGTCTTTGCCAGCAGAGCGATACTGGCCTGCCGCTGGCTCTGGGTCAGGGCATCTGCGTCGCTGAAGGTATCCAGCACTCCCTGAATAAAGGCACCGTTCTTTTCCGCATAAGGACGCGCTGCCAGATAGAAAGAGCCGGTCTGTTTCAGGGTTTCCCCATCTTTCAGCACTCTAACTCCCCCCTGCAGCAAGGCTGCGGAGTAGTAGGGATCCCAGATAGCCCAGGCGTCCACATTATGTTGCTGAAACGCGGCGCGGGCATCGGCCGGGGAAAGATAGACTGGCTGTATCTCTTTAAACGTCAGA
>JBCNNW010000171.1:0-4944 GCA_039594205.1 Pseudescherichia sp.
CGAGTAAAGAACGACAGTTTCAGGACTTCCGGGACCAGCAGCACAAAGATTAACGGCAGGAAGCCAATCAACAACGACAGCCAGCGGGTCGCTTTAAACTCCTGCTCCGGGGTCGGGTTGCGGTAGGGCACGTAGAAATCTTTTACTACCAGCGAGGCGATAGCGAGCGCCACGGTGCTGACGCTGACAAAGATGGAGGCAACAAGTGACGTTGTCACCAGCCCCGCCAGCCACGGATTCATGTCCTGCAGGAAGATAGGCATTGCGTACAGGCTGTTAATCTCCGGATGCAGGTACTTCGCCGCCACGCCAATTACCGCAATCGCCAGCGCGATGGGCAGGCAGAAGAAGAAGGCGATCCAGGTGGAACGTTTAGCCGACTTCACATCTTTCGTGGAGGAAATGGCCTGAATCACGAACTGGGTACAGAAGATGGAGCCGATGGTACCAATCAGCCAGGCGACAATGGTGCTGGCGCCGATATTGCCGTCCCAGGTCCAGTAGTAAGATGGCATCTGTTCAATCATGGGGGTAAAGCCGCCGGTTTTAGACAAGGCGAAGCCCATGATCACCAGGATACCGAAATATTTCAGGGCGCTGTGCAGCAGGGTCACCCACGCCACCCCCTTCATGCCGCCAAAAGCGAAATAGAAGGTACTGACGATGGCGGTGATAAAGGCGGCAACAGGCAAGTTCACCTTCAGTACCGTCGAAATCGCCGCCGCGCCGCTCACGTAGTTACCCACGTTCACCAGCAGCAGGGCGTAGATCATAATGATGGAGATAATGTTTTTGGTGCTGGTGCCGTATTTTTCGGCAATGGCCCCGGAGATGGTGATCTTGCCGGTGCTGTAGATGCGTTTCACCAGCAGCAGCCCAAACAGCGGGAAGCCGATAGCCGCGCCAATCACTGACCAGGAGGCGGCAAAGCCATCTTCAAACGCCGCCTGTGCGGTACCGATCGTGGATTTCGCACCAATGTATTCCGACATCAGCAGGATCCCGACGATAAACGCCGGCATCGCGCGCGAGCCTTCCATAAAATCGCCGGTGTTTTTACTGCGTAACCGGAACGTCAGCCAGGTAGTAAACAGAATGTAGACAATCACAATGCCTACGATGATGAGGGTATCTTCAGCGGTAAAGTTGTTCATCTTAGCCTCTCTTCAGGGCGTATGAATCCTGGGCGCAGAGGGCACCCGAATTCTTATGGACGAAAGCAAACGCCGGTTACTGCAGTGACTTCGTCACTATCTGGCGGATCTGTTCTGTTTGTTGCGCATCGAAAGCCACCGCGTAGCGGCTCTCTCCCACCTCTTCACCCATGACCTGCAGCGCTTTTTTCACGGCCGCAGGCGAAAAAGCGACGCTGTACAGTCGGGTACGTAGATCGGTCACGCTCTCCTGGGCCTGCCGCGAGCCCGCGATATCCCCGGCACGAAAACGCGCCCAGATGGCGTTGATTTCGTTCGGCGCCACGTTCGCCAGGCCAGAAATACAGGCGGAGCATCCCTCAACAAAGCCCTGATGAATGAGCGAATCCGGGCCATTAAGCACGTCAAAACCGTCAATATCTTCAACGGCTTTCAGAAAACCGCTCAGGCTCTCATGGCTCCCCGCGCTGTCTTTAATGCCGATAATATTGGGGTGAGCGGCCAGCGCCCGGGCCGTCTCAGGCGCGATGGTGTTGCCGGTTCGCGCCGGGATGTTGTAGAGGAACACCGGTACGTTCAGCGCATCGGCAATGGTGGTGTAGTGGGCGATCAATTCAGCCTGGGTGAGTGGAACGAACCACGGGGTGATAACGGAGACCGCGTCCACCCCCAGCGCCTCGACCTGTTTACCCAGACGAATCGTTGCCCGGGGCGAAATTTCGCCAATATGTGCCACCACCGGTGCGCGCCCGGCCACCTCTTCCACGCAGGTGCGGGTGACGGCCACTTTTTCCTCTTCGGTCAGCACAAAGAACTCTCCGTTAGTACCGCCACAAAAGATGCCGTTGCCCGCCGCCAGCTGACGCTGGATCTGACGTTTTAGTCCCGGCAGGTGCAGCGCCCCGTCGTCGGTGAAGGGGGTGACGATCGCCGTCAGCACGCCCTCAATGTTGTTACGCATTACACACTCCTTTGAAGTTAACTGGCTGGAAACAGAGTCTGATAAATACCTGCGACCTCGGCATGGCTGACCTGGCGCGGGGCATTATTCATCAGACGTTTTACGTTCAGGGCGGCATCGCTCAGAGAGGCGATGTCATCGCGCGGGACCCCCAACGTTTCGAGGTTGTCGGGTAAATTCAGGCGACGTACCAGGGCGGCGAAGTAGTCCACCAGCGCGTGCGACTTCTCTTCCATCGACAGGGAGGTGTCGGCGCCGGGCACCAGATCCCACACTTGCGCAAATTTCTCAACGGCATCCGGACGAACCACGCGCATGCAGGGGGCCAGCAAAATGGCATTCGCCACGCCATGGGGCAGATGGTACGTCCCACCCAGAGGATAAGAGAGGGCATGAACCAGATGGGTGCCCGCATGGGCAATGGCGACGCCGCCGTAGTAAGAGGCCCACAACATCTCCAGCTTCGCGGCAAGGTTGTGCGGCTCGGCGCAGGCGGTTTCAATGTTGTTCAACAATTTGCGCAGCCCCGTCAGCGCCGCGTTATTGCTTACCGGGTTGGCCACGGTTGCGGTGAAACACTCAATCAGATGGCAGAGGGCATCAATACTCGTTGAAGAGGCAATATGCGGCGGCATGCTGGTCGTTAACTCCGGCAGCAGCGCGACATAATCTGGCAGCAGCACGGGGGAAATGATGCCAACCTTGGTGCTCTGCTCGGGAATCGCGAGAATCGCGTTTGGCGTTGCCTCGGAACCGGTGCCGGCGCTGGCCGGAATCAGCAACGAGGGGAGGCGAACCTGCGGTTTTTCGCCTGCCAGCAGGGCATCCAGCCCAGGGGAGTGGGGATGACACAGCACCGAAAGCAGTTTGGCCACATCCAGTACGCTGCCGCCACCTACGCCGACCACCAGATCGAAGGCGGTCTCTTTTGTTTCAGCCAGCAGGGCGCGCACGTCGTGGCTGGTGGGCTCCGGTGGCACACTGTCAATCACGCTGAGCTGGCGGCCATCGGCCTCCAGCAGGCTGCGGATGGCGCGGGCGGCGTCGAGACGGGCGATATTGCCGTCGGTGACCAGTAATAGACGCGTTTTACCTGCCAGCAGGGGGGCAATAGCGGGGATAGCGCCCGCGCCGCTGATGATCGTACTGTTGATGGTTAACACATGAATCTCCTGTTGCTGTGTCTGTGATTGATTTCGCTCATTAAAAGGCAATCACAGTCATCGTGTCCTTAAATTTATAATTTATTCACAAACTGAATAACTTGATCTTGCTCACATATAATCAATCATGATTGAATATAATCATTAACAAGAAATGCAAACCCGGAGTGGGGATGAAAGTGAACAGCAAAAGAGAGGTCGTAGTCATTGCCGATGACTTTACCGGCGCTAACGATGCGGGGGTGAGCCTGGCGTTGCGCGGTAAAAAAGTCAGTGTGGCGTTTCAGACTCCCTTTACCGGTCATGCCGACGCGCTGGTTATTAATAGCGATAGCCGGGCGCTAACGGCATCAGAGGCCGCTGAAAAGGTGGCGGGCTATGGTGCTGAAATGCGCCAGGCACAGTGGCAGGTGAAAAAAATTGACTCCACCCTGCGGGGTAATCCCGGGGCGGAAGTGGAGGCGCTTCTGCAGGCGACCGGCCAGCGTCAGGCGATTATCGCGCCAGCGTTTCCGCAGGCCGGGCGTACCACCGAGCAGGGTGTCTGTCGCGTGTTCGGCCTACCGGTGACGGAAACCGAATTCGCCAGCGACCCCAAAACGCCCGTGCGTCATGCGCAGATTGCCGCAGTGCTGGCAGAGCAGACGGCGCTGTCAAGCCAGGTGGTTACGGCGTCGACCCTGGCCGCAGCCCTGACTGGCGACACCCGATTACTGATTGTGGATGCCCAGAGCGATGACGATCTGGATCAGATCATGGCCGTGGCCGCAGCCTGCGACCCGCGTCCGTTGCTGGTGGGTTCCGCCGGACTATGTGATGCCCTGGCGCGTCACCTGGCGCGTCCGCGTCCTTTATTGGCGGTGGTTGGCTCGATGAGTGAAATCGCGCAAAAGCAGATTCTGCGAGTACGCCAGCAGCAGAACGTCCGCTCGATCTTTATCGACATCACCGATCTCTTTCGCGACGGAATAAGCGGTTATGCGCAGCAGATTAGTGTGGCGCTGGCGGCTGGAGAACACTGCGTGGTGCACACCTGTTCCGATCACGCCGCGCGTCATCAAATTGACGCGCTGTGCCAACAGTACGGGCTGAGTCGTGCGGCGCTGGGTGAGCAAATCAGCACATTTCTGGGCGCGCTCACGAGCCAGGTGCTGGAGAGCAGTAACCCGGAAGCGTTATATGTCTCCGGGGGGGATGTGGCAATGGCGGTAGCCAGTGCGCTTCACGCCGAAGGGTTTGAAATCACCGGGCAGGTGGCGCGCTGCGTACCCTTCGGTCGGTTTTTAGGTTGTCGCTGGCAGGGGCCAGTCATGACCAAAGCGGGCGGTTTTGGTAGTGAAACCACGCTGCTTGAGGTTCTGCATTTTATCGAGGAGAAGATGAGTGACTAATATCATTGCTGTAACGATGGGCGACCCGGCGGGCATCGGCCCGGAGATCATTATCAAATCCCTGACCGGGGGGGAACTCTCTGGTGCACCGATCGTGGTGGTGGGATGCGCAGTGACGCTGCAGCGCGTACTGGAGAAGGGCATTACACCTGCGGCCGAATTACGGATGATTACCCGCGTCAGCGATGCCCACTTTGGCCCGGCTATCATCAACGTGCTCGACGAACCCCTGGCCGATCCGCAGGCCTTGCAGCCCGGCGTAGTACAGGCTCAGG
>JBCNNW010000172.1:0-4888 GCA_039594205.1 Pseudescherichia sp.
AACGGCGCTGCGTTTTGCCCGGGCGGGGTTCAATGTGGGGATCATTGCCCGCGATGACCACAGCCTTGCGGTTGCACGTGAAGAGGTGGCGCGTCATGGTGTGAAATGCCATACGGTGAATGCTGATGTCGCGGATGCGCAGGCCATTATGACGGCGGCGCAGGAGATGGAGCAGCATCTTGGCAGCATTGATGTGTGGGTCAACAACGCTATGTGTGGCGTCCTGGCGCCGTTTCGCGCCATGGAAGATGACGAGTTTCGTCGGGTCACCGACGTCACCTATCTGGGTTACGTCAATGGCACCCGGGCGGCGCTGGCGGTGATGACGCCCCGTGATTCAGGGATGATTATTCAGGTCGGCTCGGCGATGGCCTATCGCTCCATTCCCCTGCAATCAGCCTACTGCGGCGCCAAAGCGGCCATTCGCGGTTTTACCGACGCGGTGCGGACTGAGCTGATTCACGAGAGGATCAATATCCACCTGGCGATGGTCCAGCTGCCCGGACTCAATACGCCGCAGTTTGCATGGGCGCGGAATAAATTTGCCTTTTCTATGCGCCCGCTGGGCCCGGTATATGAACCGGAAGTGGCCGCCGAGGCCGTCTACAACGTGGTACAACGCCCGGTACGTGAGCTCTGGGTTGGGCGCAGTACACTGCAGTCGATTGTCGGCCAGTTTCTCTTTCCCGGTCTGCTTGACCGCATGATGGTGAAAAAGGCGTGGGAGGGGCAGATGACCAATGAGCTGAATGCGCCCGATCGGGAAGATTATCTCTCGGGGCCGGTCAGCGGTATGCATCAGGTTCATGGCCGCTTCTCTTCAGAAGCGAATACCCGGGCGACGGCCATCACCTCTGGCGTACCGGGTAAGGTGCTGGTCGGCACGGTGGCAGTGGCTGCCGGTCTGCTGGTCGCCCGGCTGTTTACCGGTCGTAAGCGTTAATTAACGCCGCGGGGGCTGGCGTAACCAGACCCCGCGTTAACCCTTTCAGCCCTGATGAGACAAGAGGGCCGCCCCCACCCTGGCGCAGCTTAGTGATAGCCTTCATTACCGGAGATCTTGCCGCGAAACACGTAGTAGCTCCAGGCGGTATAGACGAGGATCACCGGGATAATCAACAGCGTCCCCACCAACATAAACAGCTGGCTTGATGGCGGTGCCGCGGCATCCCACAGGGTAATACTCGGTGGAATGAGATTGGGCCACAGGCTGATACCCAGCCCACTAAAGCCGAGGAAGATCAGCCCCAGCGTTAAGATAAAGGGCATCACGTGGCTGTTGGGGTTCAGGCTGAGACGCCATATCCACAGGCTAAATACCCCTACCAGCAGCGGGACCGGCAAGAACCAGAAGAAATTAGGCAGCGAGAACCAGCGGTCGGAGACATACTGCCAGCCGAGAGGCGTCCAGATACTCACCACGGCAATGACCCCCACCAGCGCCAGCAGCACCCGGCGTGTAAGATGGCGCATATGGAGTTGTAACGCCCCTTCGCTTTTCATGACCAGCCAGGTGGTGCCCAGCAGGGAATAGGCCACCATCAGACCCAGCCCGCAGAAGAGGTTAAAAGGCGTTAACCAGTCGAGGGAGGAGCCGACAAAACGACGTCCCTCCACCTCAAAGCCGTTGATCATCGCCCCAACCACAATGCCCTGGCTAAAGGTCGCCAGCAGCGAACCGCCTGCAAAAGAGTAGTCCCAGAATTTACGGTGCGACGGGGTGGCCTTGAAGCGAAACTCAAAGGCCACGCCGCGGAAAATAAGACCAATCAGCATGGCGGTGAGCGGTATGGTCAGCGCGTCAATAATCACCGCATAGGCCAGCGGAAATGCGCCAAACAATCCCGCGCCGCCCAACACCAGCCAGGTTTCATTGCCATCCCATACCGGTGCGACGCTGTTTACCATCACGTCTCGCGACTGGGGATCGCGCTCGAAATAAAAGAGCATCCCAATCCCCAGGTCGAAGCCGTCCATAATGATATACATCAGGGTGGCGAATACGATTATGGCCACCCAGATTACTGAAATATCGACGCCCATCAGGATTTCTCCTCTTCCGGTACCGGTTCCGCCGCAGAGAGCGGACGTGCCGGCCTGCCATCGGTATGCAGCGTCAGCGCTTCAGTCGGCTGCGGCCCTTTTTTAATCAGGCGAATCAGGTAGAGCAAACCCACGCCAAAGACGGAGCAGTAGACAACAATAAAGGCCAGCAGGCTGATGCTCATCTGTAACGTACTGTGCAGTGACACGGCATCGACGGTTCGTAGGTAGCCATAAACGACCCACGGCTGTCGGCCCACCTCGGTGGTGATCCAGCCCGCCAGTACCGCCAGCACACCGGCGGGCCCCATGCAGAGCGCAAACCAGTGGAAGGGGCGGGACTGGTACAGCCGCTTACGGTAGCGCAGCCACAGGCTACCGAGACCCAGGGCAATCATCAGCAGGCCAAGACCGACCATGGCCCGGAACGACCAGAAGACGATGGTGGAGTTGGGGCGATCCTCTTTCGGGAAATCCTTCAGCGCCGGAACTTGTTTGTCTAAGCTGTGCGTCAGGATCAGGCTACCCAGCGCCGGGATCTCGAGGCCATATTTAGTCCGCTCTTCTTCCATATCGGGCAGGCCGAAGAGCAGCAGCGGCGTCGCTTCGCCGGGGGGATTTTCCCAGTGTCCTTCAATGGCGGCAATCTTCGCGGGCTGATGCTCCAGCGTATTCAGGCCGTGCATATCGCCAACCAGCGCCTGAACCGGGGCAACCAGCAACGCCATCCACAGCGCCATTGAGAACATTTTGCGCACCGCCGGGGTGTTGTTGCCCCGCAGCAGATGCCACGCCCCGGAGGCCCCCACAAACAGGGCGCTACTCAAAAAGGCGGCGATGGACATATGAATAAGACGATAGGGGAAGGACGGGTTAAAGATAATGGCAAACCAGTCTTGCGGAATGACCTGACCATTTTCAATGCTGAACCCCTGTGGCGTGTGCATCCAGCTATTAGAAGCGAGGATCCAGAACGTGGACATCAGCGTGCCCAGTGCCACCATGCAGGTGGCAAAGAAGTGCAGCCCCGGCCCAACCTTGTTCCAGCCAAAGAGCATCACGCCCAGGAAGCCAGCTTCGAGGAAGAAGGCGGTGAGCACCTCATAGGTGAGTAGCGGCCCGGTGATGCTGCCGGCAAACTGGGAAAAACCGCTCCAGTTGGTGCCAAATTGATAGGCCATCACCAGCCCTGAGACCACCCCCATACCGAAGTTGACGGCGAAGATTTTGAGCCAGAAATGGTAGAGCGATCGCCAGACGTCATTTTTGGTGCGCAGCCACATTCCTTCCAGCACCACAAGATAGCTGGCGAGGCCGATAGTTAAGGCGGGAAAAATAATGTGAAACGAGACAGTAAAGGCAAACTGCAGCCTGGCAAGATGAAATGCGTCGAGTTCAAACATGTGTTCTCTTCCCCATCAACGAATGCCCCGTGGGGACGGGGCATTTGGGTATGGCATAGTAGAAGGGGTTAAGCTTTTTTCTTACCGGCACCCAGTTCCGCGCCGGTGAGAGGGTCGGCTTTCGGATCCGACTCGGTGCGTTTAGCCATCGCTTTAAGCAGGGCGCTTTGCTCTTTTGACAGAGACACAGACGCGCTGCCATCTCCCCCATCAACAGCAGGCTGCGGATCCGCGACATATTCAAAGTTTTTGTCGCTGTTCCAGCTGCCCCGTACTTCACCACCTTCAGACATATTGTAGTAGGTGTTGGCGTATTGCTCGATGGGTGGCAATTTCCCCGGTGGGAAATTATTGCGAATGGACTGCAACGCCTTCTCAAAGGAGAGCTGGTGTGCCGCTTCACGGGTCATCAGAAAAGCCAGCGCATCTTTGACGCCCGGATCGTCGGTGACGTTAATCAGACGCTCATAAATGATTTTCGCGCGCGCTTCTGCCGCGATGTTGGAGCGCATATCCGCCGTCGCCTCACCGATGGTGTCGATATAGGCCGCCGTCCAGGGGACGCCCGCGGAGTTGGTCAGCGGAGGACCACCTCCGTACAGAAGCGAGGTGATGTGGCTGTCGTTACCGTTTGCCGTTAGCGAACGAAAGAGTTCAGCTTCACTTTCGGTCCCTTCTGCCAGTTCACCTTTGGCGCCTTTATTAAGCATGCCAACCAGTGTCCCGATAATCTCCAGGTGGCTGAGCTCTTCGGTGGCGATATCCATCAGCATATCTTTACGCCCTGGATCGTCATCCCCCAGCCCCTGGGTGAAGTAACGGCAGGCGGCAGCCAGTTCACCCTGAGGGCCGCCAAACTGTTCAAGCAGCAGGTTCGCCAGGCCCGGATTGGGCTCGGCGACGCGCACGGTATATTGCAGTTGTTTTACGTGTCGAAACATAGGCTCTCCTGTGATTTATTTTTTCGCTTCCACGCCATCGGCGTCGGAGCGCAGGAGGAACTGTTCCGTGGTATCCGGGATATGACGGATTAGCCAGTCGGCCATTTGCTGCTCTTCGGCAAGAATAGATTCAATCGCAGGTACTGATGCGGTATCGCCAGCCTTCTTCGCTGCCGCCAGCAGAGAGGTATAACAGGCTATCTCGAACTGCTCGAAAACATAGCCGCTGATGGAGCCTTTAACAATCTCATCTGACGGGAACATACCGCCGATGGACTGACCCAGGGCTGCCATTTTACTCATGGAATCTTTTACCAGCGAGCGCGAGATATCATTGCGATCAAGGATCTCTTCCAGCACAGTAATTTGATGTTTGGTTTCGGTGATGTGCTGCTCAATACGCGCGCGTACATCGGGATAGTTGTCTATGCGGCTGGCCATCGATTCGAGCATGGATTCGGCTTGCTTTTCCATCGCGTGAGCATCGCGTAGCCAGTCATG
>JBCNNW010000173.1:0-4812 GCA_039594205.1 Pseudescherichia sp.
TCTCGACCTGCCCCCCGGCGTGTGTACCGGTATCGTCGGCCTGCCCGGCATGGGGAAAACCACGCTGATCCACTGTATTGCGGGTTTGCTGCCCGTCGCCAGCGGCAGCATGGTGTGGCATGAGGCGGGCGCCCCTCCCTACAATCTGTTAGGCGTGGCGGCGCAGACGCGCCATCAGCTAGGCATTGGCTATGTGCCGCAAGAGCGGCGCATCTTTTCACAGCTGACGGTAGAGGAGAACTTACAGGTTGCGCGGATGGCAAAGGGAGACATGGGCGGCACCATGAATGGCGAGATCTACGACCTCTTCCCGGAACTCTACCCTTTGCGCCGATTACGCGCGTCGGGTATCGGTGAGGCAGAGCAGTACCAGCTGGCGCTGGCGAATACGCTGGTGACCCGTCCCCGGCTGCTGATCCTGGATGAACCCAGCCGCGGGCCGGGGCAGTCGTTCGCCGTGAAGCTGGCGCAGCTGCTGGTGCGGCTTAACCGGGAGTTAGGGTTATCGGTTTTACTGGCAGAACAGCAGCTGTCGCTGATCCGCCGGGTCGCGGATCGCTTTTGTTTACTCTACCGCGGGCGCAACGTTGCCCAGGGACGCGTTAGCGAGCTGGACGATCCCTTGCTGGCCCACTGGATGGCGTCAGCGCGCTAAGGGAGAGATAGCGCCCCATCTCTGCCGTATCGCCGTGCTCACCCAGCCAGGGGATCTCGCCCAGCAGCGGTGCGGGGATGAGCCGGGTCAACGACGCCATATACTCCGCGTGGCGTTTACCCGGCGGTACGACATCGTTAGCCACCCAGCCCGCCAGCCGGAGTCCGGCCTGCTCTACCGCCTTCGCGGTCAGCATGGCGTGGTTAATACAGCCCAGTTTCACCCCTACCACCAGGATCACCGGCAGCTGCTCAGTCACTACCCAGTCGGCAAAAGTCTGCGTCTCTGAGAGTGGCGTGAACCACCCCCCAGCCCCCTCTACCAGCACCCAGTTGGCCTGCTGTTCAAGGGTACGCAAGCCGGCAGAGAGGATCGAAAAATCGATGGGGCGCCCTTCTTCAGCGCTGACGATGTGCGGGGAAGTCGGCTCCGCAAAGGTGTAAGGATTCACCCGATCGTAGGGCAGCGCCACGCTGCTGTTGTGCTGTAATGCCAGCGCATCGCTGTTACGAAGCCCCTCTGCGGTCATCTCGCTGCCCGAGGCTACCGGTTTGTAACCTGCCGTACGGTACCCCAGGGCGGAAGCTGCCTGTAACAGCGCGGTGCTGGCAACGGTTTTGCCTACCTCAGTGTCGGTGCCGGTGACGAAAAAGCGGTTAATCACGTTCGATAATTCCATGAAAGAGTTGATAAGTTAGCGGAAATTTGCCGTTCTGCTGCGGCCAGGCCAGCGCTAACTGCTGTAACGCTCTACGGGTCAGCAGTTTACCGGCACGCCCTTCGTGCAAATGGGTGGCCCCAATCCCCTTCAGGGATCGCATCGCCTGCAGGGCATCATCAAACGGCAAAGTGACAGTCTGACGCTTTACCCGGCAGCGCCAGCCAGAGAGGGCTTCTGTGAGCTGCTGCGCCGTTAAAAAGCGGTTAGCGTGGGCGCGGTCATCTATCGCTCGCCAGGCCTGATTCAGCTCCGGCAGGGAGTCGTTCAGAAGTGTGGTAAATGCCACCTGCCCTCCAGGACGCGTCACCCGGTAGAGCTCGGCGAGCGCTTGCGGCAGGCTGGCGCACCACTGTACCGCCAGGTGGCTCCAGACCAGATCAAAACCGGCATCCGCCAGCGGGATAGCCTCGATATCCGCCAGCAGGTAGGCGTCTGCGGCCTCGTTGCTGCGGGCCTGTTCAAGCATCGGTGCGCTGAGATCCATCGCCGTCACGTGGCTGCCCCGACTGCGCCAAACGCGGCTATTCCCGCCCGGACCGCAGCCTGCATCCAGTACCCGGCTGGGGACGATGTCCCCCAACAGGGCAAGCAGCCCCTGCGCGCTGTGTCGCTGCAGCGCGTCATGGTTAGCATAGCTCTGGGCAGCGCGGCCAAAGGCAGCGGCAATCGCCTGTTTATTCACTTGCGGCATGGAGCGCCTCCAGAAGCGTCGTGATATCTGCCGCTTTATGGGCGGCGGTGAGGGTCAGGCGCAAACGCGCCGTGCCCGCAGGCACCGTAGGCGGTCGGATCGCCGTTACCCAAATGCCCTGGCTTCTGAGCTGCTGCGTCAGATTCAGCGCCCGGCCATTCTCGCCTACAATCAGCGGTTGAATGGCACTGTGCGAGTGGGTCACCTGCAGCGGCAAACCCTTCACACCACGGCGGAACTGTTGAATATGCTGTGCCAGTTTTTGTCGCCGGGCATCGCCCTCTTCACCCCGAATGAGGTTAAACGCCGTCAGCAGCGCGACCGCCTGGGCAGGCGGCATGCTGGTGCTGTAGATGAGATGGCGTGCAAACTGCAGCAGATAATCGGCAACCTCGTCGCTGCACAGCACCGCCGCGCCGCTGACGCCCACCCCTTTACCAAAGGTGACGACCAGCAGGTCCGGTTTGACCTGCTGACAAGCCGCGCTGCCCCGCCCTTCCGGGCCGGTGATGCCGATCCCATGGGCATCGTCCACCAGCAGCCAGCCCTGTCTCTGCCAGGTAGCTGAGGCCAGCGACGCTAAGGGCGCGCTGTCGCCATCCATGCTGAAAATCCCCTCGGTCACAACCAGTTGTTGGCCGGGGCAGGGTTTATCCAGCAATTCGGCCAGCTGCGCAGGATCGTTATGCGCAAAGCGGCGTAACTGCGCCGGGCTGAGGCTGGCCGCCTCCAGCAGCGAAGCATGGCTCAGACGGTCGGCCAGGATCCGATCCGCTTTGCCCGGCAGGGCCGCGATGAGAGCCTGATTCGCCGCAAAGCCCGAGATAAACAGCAGCGCACGTGGATAGCCTAACCAGCCGGCCAGATGTTCTTCCAGTGCCTGATGCGCACGGGTATAGCCGCTGACATGGCCCGAGCCGCCGCTGCCGACACCGTACTGCTCAGCCCCCTGCTGCCAGGCACGAATAACCTCAGGATGTTGGCTCAGCCCGAGGTAGTCATTGCTGGAGAAGTTGCAGTAGCGCTGCTGGTCGCGGGTGAGAAACCGGCCCGCGCCGTTCTCTACCACCGTGCGCACGCGCAGCGCGTCTGCCGCCCGGCGTGCGTCCAGGGCGGCGGTGATCCGTTGCTGCCAGGTCATACCGTTGCCGCGTTGTAGAACTGTTCAGTGTCGGCGTTGAAAAGTTGCTGCTCCAGCTGATGCTGTTGCTCAATGTCGCCCGTGGCTACCGCGGTCTGCTGCGGATTGAGCCCCAGCTTACGGAACAGCTGAACGTCTTTGTCCTCTTCCGGGTTCGGGGTGGTCAGCAGCTTGCAGCCGTAGAAGATGGAGTTCGCCCCGGCCATAAAACACATCGCCTGGGTCTGTTCGTTCATCTGCTCGCGACCGGCGGACAGACGTACCCAGGAGGTCGGCATCATCACGCGCGCCACGGCAATAGTGCGGATAAAGTCGAACGCGTCGACGTCATCGTTATCGGCCAGCGGGGTGCCCTTTACCTTCACCAGCATGTTGATAGGCACGCTCTCTGGCGGCGTCGGTAAGTTGGCCAGCTGCAGCAGCAGACCTGCACGATCTTTCACCGTTTCGCCTAAACCGACGATCCCGCCCGAGCAGACTTTGATGCCCGCATCGCGCACCTTGTCGAGGGTGTCGAGACGCTCCTGATAGGTGCGGGTGGTGATGATATTGCCGTAAAACTCGGGGGAGGTGTCGAGGTTGTGGTTGTAGTAATCCAGCCCCGCCGCGCTCAGGCGCTGAGCCTGGGTTTCGTTCAGCGTACCCAGCGTCATACAGGCCTCCATCCCCATCGCCTTCACGCCTTGTACCATCTGCTCCAGATAAGGCATATCGCGATCGTGAGGGTTCTTCCAGGCGGCCCCCATGCAGAAGCGGGTGGAGCCTGCGTTTTTCGCCTGACGGGCTGACTCCAGCACCTGTTCAACTTCCATCAGACGTTCAGATTCCAGGCCAGTTTTGTAGCGCGCACTTTGCGGGCAGTATTTGCAATCTTCCGGGCAGGCGCCGGTTTTAATCGACAGCAAGGTGCTGACCTGCACCTGCTGCGGATCGAAGTGCTGACGATGAATTTGCTGGGCTTCAAACAGCAGTTCAAGGAGGTGTTTTTCAAATAATGCAGTAACTTGCGACATCGTCCAGCGTGTCTGGTGAGCCATGGGGCATCTCCAAAAGGGGTTTAGTTCAGGGTGGGTTCGGTTTATACTTGTAAACCTAAATGTTTTCAAAATGGTTTACAAGTCGATTATGACAACGGACGATCTCGCTTTCGATCAGCGCCACATCTGGCACCCTTACACCTCCATGACCCAGCCGTTACCGGTTTACCCGGTCGCCTCGGCGCAGGGTTGCGAACTGAAACTCGCCAGCGGCGAGCTGCTGGTGGACGGAATGTCTTCCTGGTGGGCGGCCATTCATGGCTACAATCACCCGCGTCTGAACGCGGCGATGAAGGCGCAGATCGATCAGATGTCTCATGTCATGTTCGGCGGTATTACCCACCAGCCCGCCGTGGATCTCTGTCGTCGGCTGGTGGCCATGACCCCGCAGGCGCTGGAGTGCGTGTTTCTTGCCGACTCCGGCTCGGTGGCGGTAGAGGTGGCGATGAAAATGGCGCTGCAATACTGGCACGCCAAAGGCGAATCGCGTCAGCGTTTCCTCACCTTCCGCAACGGCTATCACGGCGATACCTTCGGCGCGATGTCGGTCTGCGATCCTGATAACTC
>JBCNNW010000174.1:0-4763 GCA_039594205.1 Pseudescherichia sp.
AAAAAGACGGCATCGTAAAAACGCCGGAATGGGCCGAGAAAATTACCCACGTCCCGGCGCAAACCATTCGCCAGCTCGCACGTGACTATGCCACCACCAAACCGGCGGCGCTGATTCAGGGCTGGGGTCCTCAACGCCATATCTGCGGCGAGCGTACCGCCCGCGGCTCTACCCTGCTGGCTACCCTGACCGGTAACGTCGGCGTGAAAGGCGGCTGGGCGGCAGGCTACGGCGGCTGTGGTAACCGTAAGTTTACGACCGGTCCCGAGATGCCCGACAACCCGGTAAAAGAGAAAATCTCAATCATGAACTGGGTGCAAGCCGCCGACGATGCCAGCAAGGTTACGCCGAAGGACGGCCTCACCGGTGCCACACAGCTGAAAAGCAACATCCGCATGCTGGTGTCGCTGGCGGGTAACTATCTGGCAAACCAGAACCCCGACCTGCTCCAGGCGGTAAAGGTGCTGGAGGATGAATCCAAAATAGAGTTTATCCTAGTCAGCGATCTCTATATGACCCCCAGCGCACGCTACGCCGATCTGCTGCTCCCCGAAACCAGCTTTATGGAGCGCTGGAACATCGGCGAAACCTGGGGGACCGGCAGCTATCTGATCCTCTCTGAAAAGCTAATTGAGCCGGAATTTGAACGCCGTTCGGATTACGACTGGCAGCGCGAAGTGGCCGCCAAGCTCGGCGTTGAGCCGCAATTCAGTGAAGGGCGCAGTGAAAAAGAGTGGATCGAACACATCTGGGAGCAGACCCGCCTGGCGATGCCGGATGAGCATTTGCCCACCTTTACTGAGCTGCTGCAAACGCGCCAGCATCTGTTTAAAAGCGAACCCTACGTGGCGTTTGAAGCCAACATTCGCGATCCCGAGGCGAACCCTTTCCCCACGCCGTCGGGCAAAATCGAGATTTTCTCCAAACGGCTGTACGACATGAAGCATCCCGACATTCCTGCCCTGTCGCACTACGTCCCGGCGGCGGAAGGCCCGGAAGATCCACTGGTCAAACAGTATCCGCTGCAGCTGATCACCTGGAAAGGAAAGAACCGCGCGAACTCCACGCAATATGCCAACCCCTGGCTGCAAGAGGTGCAGATCCAAAAACTGTGGATCAACCCGCTGGATGCGCAAAAACGGGGTATCCGCCAGGGCGACCTCGTGCGCATTCACAATGCGCGTGGCGTCTGCCAGGTGCCGGCTGAAGTGACGCCGCGCATTATTCCCGGCGCTGTGGCCATGCAGGCGGGTGCCTGGTGGCAGCCGGATGCCGACGGGGTCGATCTCGGCGGTTGTCCAAACGTACTAAGCTCGGCGCGAATTACTCCGCTTGCTAAAGGTAACGCGCATCAAACCCTGCTTGTGGAGGTCGTCAAGTATGAGTCAGCAGTATAAAGAGTTCCCCGCGGTCAGCGATAAACAGCTGGGATTTTTCATCGATTCTTCGCGCTGCTCGGGCTGTAAAGCCTGTCAGGTGGCCTGCAAAGACAAACATAACCTTGAGGTAGGTCGACGCTTTCGTCGGGTATACGAGGTGAATGGCGGCGGATTTATCCCGACCGGTCAGGGGGGCGTGAGCAACTCGGTATTCGCTTATACCCTCTCTGTCTCCTGTAACCATTGTGCCGATCCTATCTGCACTAAAAACTGCCCCACCACCGCGATGCACAAACGGCCCGGCGACGGCATCGTGCGCGTCGATACCCGCAAATGCGTGGGTTGCGGCTATTGCGCCTGGTCCTGCCCGTACGGCGCACCGCAGATGAATGAGGAGACGGGACAGATGTCGAAATGCGACCTGTGCGTAGATTTACTGGCGCAAGGCGAGCAGCCCATCTGCGTAGCAACCTGTCCGCTGGGGGCCATTAAGTTTGGGTCCATCGATGAGCTCCGCGCCCTGTACGGTACGGTTTGCGATGTTCAGGGGCTGCCGGATTCGTCCATTACGCAGCCGAACCTGGTGATAAAACCCCACGCTGGGGCAGAAAAAGAGGAGCCGCCGCATGCATGAGTTGCCATTACTGATTTTCACCCTGCTGGTGCAAGGCTCGGTCGGTATCACGCTGTTTTTAACCCTCGCCGTCAGAAAGGCGAAAACGCTGCCTGCGGCCCAGCGTCAACTGCTGCCAGCCATGCTGCTGGCCTGCATTGCCGGCGGGCTGGGTCTGGTGGCCTCGACGCTGCACCTGGGTTATCCGCTGAATGCGTTTAATGCGCTGCGCCATGTAGCCAGCTCGTGGTTAAGCCGTGAAATCGTCTTCGCCAGTCTCTATCTCGCGGTGCTTGGTCTTTGCACGCTCAGCATGCTGGTAAGAAAATCACCGCTGGCGCTGTTGTTGCCGGTTGCCACGCTGCTGGGGTTGATTGACGTCTGGTGCATGAGCGCGATCTACGCCAGCAGTACGGTGATAACCTGGATGCATTTCAACACCTGGCTGATGTTTTATGGCGCGGTGGGCATTCTCGGCGCGGTGGCGATGGCCTGGCTGCCCCTACTGAATACCCCTGGCGTGATGCAGGCCCGCACGCGACTTCTGCGTCTGGCGGCGATGCTGGTTGTGGCTATTGTGGCGGTGCGTCTGCTGGCTCAGCCAGCCTACGTGCACTATCTGGCCAGCGCGCCGCTGAATGGCGTCGTCACCCTGCCGCATCAGCCGGTTGAGGCTTTCAATCAGCATGGCGGGCTGCGACTGTTTAGCTGGGTTGCCAGCGTCCTGGGCGCCATCCTGTTTGCGTTCAGCGCCTGGCGTCACCGTAGAAACGGCGTGCTGTTCGGAGGGCTGCTGCTGATCCTGGCAGAGATCCTCTTCCGCTTTGTTTTCTTTAGCATCGGCTGATTGTGATGCGTCCTTTCTCCATAAAGCCCTCACCGCCCCCCGGCGTGGGGGCCTCTTGCCTGCGTAAAACGTTCTCGCGCCACCGCTGCCAGGCCTGTGCAGATGCCTGTCCGGTGGCGGCAATCACCATCGGTTCTGACGGGCCGCATCTCGACGCTGACGCTTGCCTGCGCTGCGGTAATTGTCTCTTCGTCTGTCCGACCGATGCGCTGACTCATCTTCAGCCCCCCAGACGCAACCTGCGCAACAACCGACTGGTCGGCCCCTTTTCGACCACCATTACCCCAGAAGAGCTGCTGCTATGGCACCGCCAGTACGCGATAGTGGGCGTGGAGATGGATTACACGGCCCACCCCGCCTGGTTGCGTGCGGTGGCTGCGCTCAATGTGATCCTGAGGGAACTGAACGAGGCGGAGTGGCAGATTTTTCCACCTCAGTCGCGCCCTGTGGATGGCTTTCGTCGGCACTGGCTTCGCGTACCCGATGATGCGCACCAGACCGCAAGCGTCACGGCAGATCAGCCGACACGCCTGCAGGCTTACCACCCTTTTACCCCTTACGAACTGGACTTTTCGCTATCACGCTGTGTGGCCTGTGGGGCCTGCGCCCGGGCATGCGCGGAAAAAGCGCTGCGCTTCACCCAGACCGCACTGGAGTGGAATTCTTCTGTCTGCACCGGATGCCATGCTTGTACGGCGGTCTGTTTTACCGGGGCAATCACTCTCCGGCGAGAGATCGCCGCAGCGCATGCGCAGCGGTTTCCGCTGATGCAGAAGGTCTGTTCCGTCTGTCGCCACCCCTTTTCTACCTTTTCGCCTCAGGCTGAGCGCTGTCATATTTGTCAGCAACATCGCCACGCCATGCGCGAAGCATAACCTCCCTTTATGCCCTCGCCCCGTCTCCCGGCTGTGCTGGTTCGGGGTAAAGATCCTCTTTTCGTTTACTGCCGCAGATTTAATCCTGTCGAAACAACAGCCTGGTGACACGCGCTTTTTACAAGGCGGTAAACTGACACTTTGCATAAAATGAGTAAATGTTAATGATATTTTGCTAGCAGGTTATCAAAATTAAACAACTTTTCTTGTCTCTCTCATCGCTCTGCTTTAAACATCGCCTATGGAAAAAAATGGTCTGTTTAGTCAGCGCATTCGCTTGCGCCATCTGCATACATTCGTGGCCGTCGCTCAACAGGGAACGCTGGGGCGAGCGGCTGAAACGCTTAATTTAAGCCAGCCGGCGTTATCAAAAACGCTCAATGAGCTGGAGCAACTTACCGGTACCCGCCTGTTTGAGCGCGGGCGGCTGGGGGCGCAGCTTACGTTGATGGGCGAACAATTTCTGACCCATGCCGTTAAGGTGCTGGACGCCCTGAACACCGCCGGGCAGTCGTTGACGCGCAAAGATGAACACACCCCGGATGTGGTGCGTATTGGCGCCCTGCCCACCGCCGCGCTGGGCATATTACCTGCGGTCATAGGCCAGTTTCATAAGCAGCAGCGCAACATTACGCTGCAGGTCGCGACCATGAATAACCCTATGCTGCTGGCGGGGCTCAAATCTGGCGAGTTGGATCTGGGCATTGGCCGCATGTCAGACCCTGAATTGATGAGCGGTCTGAATTATGAGTTGCTGTTCCTCGAATCCCTGAAGCTGGTGGTTCGCCCCAATCACCCTTTGCTTAACGATACCGTGACTCTGAGCCGGGTGATGGAGTGGCCGGTGGTGGTGTCGCCGAAAGGCACGGTGCCGCGTCAGACCGCCGAAACCCTGCTTCAGGCACAGGGCTGCAAACTTCCGCCGGGCTGTATCGAGACGCTATCGGCCTCGCTCTCTCGTCAGCTTACGGTTGATTTCGACTACGTCTGGTTTGTGCCTTCTGGCGCCGTTAAAGAAGATTTACGCCAGGGCACCCTGGTCTCACTCC
>JBCNNW010000175.1:0-4750 GCA_039594205.1 Pseudescherichia sp.
CCTGCTCCCGATTAAGACCAGCTACAATAGCACACTATATTAAACGGCAAAGCCGTAAAAACCCAAGGTTAACGAAGAAGCTGTCTATGGCACAACTAGTACAACTCACCGCAACGGTGTCCGAAAATCAACTCGGTCAACGCTTAGATCAGGCATTGGCCGAAATGTTCCCGGATTATTCACGTTCGCGCATAAAAGAGTGGATCCTTGACCAGCGCGTGCAGGTCAACGGCAAGATTTGCGACAAGCCCAAAGAGAAAGTGTTGGGCGGCGAGCGCGTCGCCATCGATGCCGAGATCGAAGAAGAGGCGCGCTTTGAGGCGCAGGATATCCCGCTCAACATCGTCTATGAAGATGACGATATTCTCGTGATCAACAAGCCGCGCGACTTCGTGGTTCACCCCGGTGCAGGTAACCCTGACGGCACCGTGCTGAATGCGCTGCTGCACTACTATCCGCCGATCGTTGACGTACCGCGTGCCGGTATCGTGCACCGTCTGGATAAAGACACCACCGGCCTGATGGTGGTTGCCAAAACCGTTCCAGCCCAGACCCGGCTGGTAGAGTCCCTGCAGCTGCGCGAAATCACTCGTGAGTATGAAGCCGTTGCCATTGGCCATATGACGGCGGGCGGTACGGTGGAAGAGCCAATCAGCCGCCACCCGACCAAGCGTACCCATATGTCAGTGCATCCGATGGGCAAGCCAGCGGTGACCCACTACCGCATCATGGAGCACTTCCGTGTGCACACGCGTCTGCGCCTGCGTCTTGAAACAGGCCGTACCCACCAGATCCGTGTTCACATGGCGCACATTACCCATCCGCTGGTGGGCGATCAGCTCTACGGTGGCCGTCCGCGTCCGCCGAAGGGTGCATCTGACGAGTTTATTACTGCCCTGCGCCAGTTCGATCGTCAGGCGCTGCACGCCACCATGCTGCGTCTCTATCACCCGATTACCGGTATTGAGATGGAGTGGCATGCGCCGATCCCTCAGGATATGATCGACCTGATAGACGCCATGCGCGCCGATTTTGAAACCCATAAAGAGGACGTTGACTGGCTATGACATCGCTGATTGTTCCGCAGTGGCCGCTGCCTGAAGGCGTCGCGGCCTGTAGTTCGACCCGCAACGGCGGCGTGAGTCTTGCCCCCTGGGACTCCCTGAACCTCGGTGCACACTGCGGCGACAACCCTGAGCATGTAGAAGAGAACCGTCGCCGGCTGTTTGCCGCAGGCGGTTTACCCTCTAAGCCCGTCTGGCTGGAGCAGGTGCACGGCAAAACGGTGCTTACGCTCTCCGGCGAGCCTTACGCCTCTAAACGCGCGGACGCCTCGTATAGTAATACGCCCGGCACGGTGTGTGCCGTGATGACCGCCGACTGTCTGCCGGTGCTGTTCTGCAACCGTGCGGGAACCGAAGTGGCTGCTGCCCATGCGGGCTGGCGCGGTCTGTGCGCGGGCGTGCTGGAAGAGACGGTGGCCCGTTTCGCGGATAAACCGGAAAACATCATCGCCTGGCTGGGACCAGCCATTGGTCCCGACGCTTTTGAAGTAGGCCCGGAAGTCCGCGACGCGTTTATTGCTGAAGATTCGAACGCTTCAGCGGCGTTTCGTGCGGCTGGCGAAAAATATTTTGCCGATATCTACCAGCTGGCTCGTCAGCGGCTGGCACGCGTCGGCGTAGACGCCGTCTACGGTGGCGACCGTTGCACCTTCAGCGAGCAAAGTGAATTCTTCTCTTATCGCCGCGACAAAACTACCGGTCGCCTGGCAAGTTTCATTTGGCTGATATAACCTAAAGAATCAAGACGATCCGGTACGTGTAATATTCTTTGTACATAATTTAGATCATTAACCTTGAATAATTGAGGGATGACCTCATTTAATCTCCAGTAGCAAATTTGACCTGTATTATGGGAGGAGTTATGCGTCTGGATCGTCTTACTAATAAATTCCAGCTGGCTCTTGCCGACGCTCAGTCACTCGCGCTGGGGCAAGACCATCAATTCATCGAACCACTTCATCTTATGAGTGCCTTGCTGACACAGGAGGGGGGTTCGGTACGTCCGTTACTCACCTCTGCTGGTGTCAACGCCGGTCAGCTCCGCACCGCCATTGACCAGGCGCTAAGCCGCCTGCCGCAGGTAGAGGGTACCGGCGGCGACGTGCAGCCGTCACAGGATCTGGTGCGGGTGCTTAACCTCTGCGACAAACTGGCGCAGAAACGCAACGATAACTTTATTTCGTCAGAGCTGTTTGTTCTGGCAGCGCTGGAGTCGCGCGGTACGCTCGCCGATCTGCTGAAAGCAGCGGGAGCGAATACTAACAATGTGACCCAGGCAATTGAACAGATGCGCGGAGGAGAAGGCGTGAACGATCAGGGGGCCGAAGACCAGCGTCAGGCCTTGAAGAAATTTACCGTCGATCTTACCGAGCGTGCCGAGCAGGGCAAACTCGATCCGGTGATAGGCCGCGACGAAGAGATCCGCCGTACTATTCAGGTGCTGCAACGTCGCACCAAAAATAACCCGGTGCTGATCGGTGAGCCGGGGGTAGGTAAAACCGCTATCGTTGAAGGATTGGCGCAGCGTATCGTTAACGGCGAAGTGCCGGAAGGGCTGAAGGGCCGTCGGGTGCTGGCGCTGGATATGGGCGCGCTGGTGGCTGGCGCAAAATATCGCGGTGAGTTCGAAGAGCGCTTGAAGGGCGTGCTGAGCGACCTGTCAAAGCAGGAAGGCAACGTCATTCTGTTTATTGACGAGCTGCACACCATGGTGGGCGCAGGTAAGGCCGATGGCGCAATGGACGCCGGGAACATGCTGAAACCGGCTCTTGCCCGCGGTGAGCTGCACTGCGTTGGCGCAACCACCCTGGATGAGTATCGTCAGTATATTGAGAAAGATGCGGCCCTGGAGCGGCGCTTCCAGAAAGTGTTCGTTGCCGAGCCGTCGGTTGAAGATACCATCGCCATCCTGCGCGGGCTGAAGGAGCGCTATGAGCTGCATCACCATGTGCAGATCACCGATCCGGCCATCGTGGCGGCTGCGACGCTGTCCCATCGCTACATTGCCGACCGTCAGCTGCCGGATAAAGCTATCGACCTGATCGATGAGGCCGCATCCAGCATTCGCATGCAGATCGACTCCAAGCCGGAAGAGCTGGACCGTCTGGACCGGCGCATTATTCAGCTCAAGCTTGAGCAGCAGGCGCTGATGAAAGAGTCCGATGACGCCAGCATCAAGCGTCTGGAGATGCTCAACGACGAACTGGCTGATAAAGAGCGCCAGTACTCAGTACTGGAAGAGGAGTGGAAGGCAGAGAAAGCCTCGCTCTCCGGAACGCAGACCATTAAAGCTGAGCTGGAGCAGGCGAAGATTGCGATTGAACAGGCCCGTCGCGTTGGCGACCTGGCCCGCATGTCCGAGCTGCAGTACGGGAAAATCCCCGAGCTGGAGAAACAGCTTGAGCAGGCAACGCAGTCGGAAGGCAAAACCATGCGCCTGCTGCGTAACAAAGTGACCGATACCGAGATCGCCGAGGTGCTGGCGCGCTGGACCGGTATTCCGGTGGCCCGCATGATGGAAGGCGAGCGCGAAAAACTGCTGCGTATGGAGCAGCAGCTGCATAGCCGGGTGATTGGCCAAAACGAGGCCGTTGAGGCCGTATCGAACGCTATTCGCCGCAGCCGGGCAGGGCTGTCCGATCCGAACCGTCCGATTGGCTCTTTCCTGTTCCTTGGGCCAACCGGGGTAGGGAAAACCGAACTGTGCAAAACGCTGGCTAACTTTATGTTCGACAGCGACGATGCCATGGTGCGTATCGACATGTCCGAGTTTATGGAGAAACACTCCGTGTCGCGGCTGGTGGGTGCGCCTCCAGGATACGTCGGCTATGAAGAGGGCGGGTACCTTACCGAGGCGGTTCGCCGTCGTCCCTATTCCGTTATTCTTCTGGATGAAGTAGAGAAGGCGCATCCGGACGTATTCAACATTCTTTTACAGGTGCTGGATGACGGACGCCTGACGGATGGGCAGGGGAGAACGGTCGACTTCCGCAATACCGTGGTGATTATGACTTCCAACCTGGGGTCCGATCTGATCCAGGAACGCTTCGGTGAGCTGGACTACGGCCATATGAAAGAGATCGTAATGGGCGTGGTCAGCCACAGCTTCCGTCCGGAGTTCATCAACCGTATTGATGAGGTCGTAGTATTCCATCCGCTGGGTGAGAAACATATTGCCTCGATTGCCCAGATCCAGCTGCAGCGTCTTTATAAACGTCTGGAAGAGCGTGGTTATGCTGTGCAGATGTCTGATGAGGCGCTGAAGCTGTTGAGCGCGAACGGTTACGATCCGGTGTACGGGGCGCGTCCGCTGAAACGCGCTATCCAACAACAGATCGAGAACCCGCTGGCGCAGCAGATCCTCTCCGGCGAACTGATTCCGGGCAAAACGGTACAGCTGGTAGTGAAAGACGACCGCATTGCCGCCGTGCAGTAAACGGCACAATGCCTGAAACGGGTCCTGCGGGACCCGTTTTTGGTTAATAACCAAGCATAAAAGGGCTTAGAATCACTGTTTCGCCTAAAATTTAGGCTATCGATAACTTTTTTTAATTTTATACTTGTCAGCTGCGAATAACTCCCTATAATGCGCCACCACTGACACGGAACAACGGCGAATAAGCCGGCCGGTCAGCGAGGCGCCTCCGGGCACTTCGGCAGAGAAAAGCGAAATAAACGCTTGACTC
>JBCNNW010000176.1:0-4718 GCA_039594205.1 Pseudescherichia sp.
TCTCTGGGCGTGTTCTGTCTCTGCCAGGAACGTATGCGCTTCCCGCAGAAAGGCAGCACCTACTCCATCAACGAAGGGAACTACATTAAATTCCCGAACGGCGTGAAGAAGTACATTAAGTTCTGCCAGGAAGAGGATAAAGCGACGCAGCGTCCTTATACCTCGCGCTATATCGGTTCTCTGGTGGCGGATTTCCACCGCAACCTGCTGAAGGGCGGGATTTACCTCTACCCAAGCACCGCCAGCCATCCGGAAGGGAAACTGCGTCTGCTGTATGAGTGCAACCCGATGGCCTTCCTTGCAGAGCAGGCGGGCGGTAAGGCCAGCGATGGCAAAGAGCGTATTCTGGACATTCAGCCCGAGAGCCTGCACCAGCGTCGCTCGTTCTTCGTCGGTAATGACCATATGGTTGACGATGTTGAGCGCTTTATTCGGGAATTCCCGGACGCGTAACGCAGAATGTTAAAAAGGGGCGACAGCCCCTTATTTGACAGCACCCCGCGCGATTTCCTTCGCACACCATAATCATTTACTTCCTTGATTACCCTGCAAAAAGAAACACAACGCGCTTTGCGTTGAGTGAATTGTTCACGCCAACTTATATTTTAACAAGTATAAATACATATAAAAATCTCGCTATTATTACGGGTAACTTCCCCGCATTATTGCCCCGGTAAATACGCTTTGTTGGAACCGGCTGCTAATGAAAAATCTCTCACGCTCATCAACGGGTATCGATCTGAATTTAATTCCTGTTTTTATCGAAGCGGTTCGCTGCGGCAGCATGGCGAAGGCCTCATTACGGTTAAAAATGTCCCGCCCTGCGGTAAGCCTGGCGTTAAAACGGTTTGGCTCGCTGTTTAGCGAGCCGCTGTTCACGCGCAAAGGGCTGTTTCTGGAACCGACAGCGGAAGCGCTGCGCCTGACCAACGAACTGGAGAAGTTGCTGAGCCTGATTCACCAGAATCTGGCGGGGGAAGTGGCAACTGTAGAGGACGTTCCGCCGCCTGTCGCGGCGGAACGCCTGCGTACTATGCCTGCTGCATCGACAGTTTAAAGGATGACATCGCTTCGATAAGTTCGCGGGACTGCTCTTCCAGCGAGCGCGTCGCCGCAGAGGATTGCTGCACCAGCGCCGCATTTTGTTGTGCGGTTTCATCCATCTGGCTAACGGCAATATTGACCTGCTCAATGCCCCGGCTCTGCTCCTGCGAAGCACTGGCGATTTCGCGCATCAGCTTTGTCATTCGCATCACTTCGTTGGCAATCTCATCCATGGTCTCGCCCGCCTGCTGCGCCAGCTCGCTGCCCTCGTTCACGTGTGATTGTGAATCACTAATAAGCAAGCGGATCTCTTTCGCGGCATCGGCGCTACGGCTCGCCAGATTGCGTACTTCCCCCGCCACGACCGCAAAGCCCCGGCCCTGCTCACCCGCACGAGCCGCTTCCACCGAGGCGTTCAGCGCCAGGATATTGGTCTGGAATGCGATACCGTCAATAACGCTAAGAATATCGGCAATACGGTCAGAACTGCCGGCGATATCGCGCATCTTCTCTATTACATAACAGACCATCTCGCTACCGCGGTCAGCGGTATCGGAGACGGTCTGCGCCAGCTGGTGGGCCTGATCGGCATTATCGGCGTTTTGCCGCACCGTGGCGGTGATCTCTTCCATACTGGCCGCCGTCTGTTCCAGCGAGGTCGCGGTTGATTCCGTGCGCTGGGCCAGGTGGTTGTTGCCCGCAGTCAGTTCGCGGCTGCCGGTATCAATCTGCGCACTGGCATCGCGCACCCGCAGTACCGACTCCATCAGGGACTGACGCATTATTTCGATGGCAGCATTCAGGCGGTTAATCTCCTGGCTGGCCGGGGCATTCAGGGCGTGGGTCAGATCGCCTGCCGCCACATGCTCCAGCTGGGCAATTGAGCTGGAGAGGGGTTTCAGCAGCATATGACGCAATGCCAGCCAGGCCAGCACGATAATACCCGCCGTCAGCAGCGCGGCTACGATGATGAGGATCATCACCCGATTTTTACTGGCCTGCACCGCCGCCACTTCAGCATTGCCGCGGGTTTCGCTCCAGGCCTGAAAAGCCTGCATGTCGTTATTAAACTGACGCGCCACCGGTACCAGACTGTTTTCCAGCAGATCGTAGTAAGCATCGGCGCTCTGCTCATTCAGCGCAGCCTGCATCGGGGCGATCCCCTTCTCTTTATAGGCAGCAAAGCTCACTGCAACGCGCTTTAATAGCGCGTCACCCTGCGGATCGGTCACGCCACCGTCGATCACGGCTTTTAATGTTTTCTGTGCCTGGGCGAATTCAGCGTTGATGTTCTTCACCGATTTGGCGGCATCATCCAGCAACCCCACCTCCATCATGCGAACCGCCTGACCCGCTTCGTTGCGCGCGCGCAGGATCAGGGTGTAGCCCGCGTTCAGCTGTACTAGCTGTTCACCCTGTAGGTGGTTGATGCGCTGCAAAGAGGAGGAACTCTGTGTGAGGGCATAAATGCCAATACCGCTGACAAGCAGCAGCAGAAGGGTCATAACGGCCAGTAACGAAAGCAAGCCGGTACGAATCGATAGCGTTTTAAGCATGATGTTATTTCCGGTAGCGAGATATATCTGGACAGAAAGAAAGGTTATCGGCCGCTACCGGAAAAAGTTTATACTTTGCGCAAATTCAGCAGGTTACTGCCTGGCTCCTGGGGTGCCCACCCGGGTGACCGGTGAGCTCTGGCGGTTCTCCCAGAGTACGGTCAGGCCACGCTGCAGAGCGATAAAGACAAACAGCAGAATGCCAATCGCAATCTTGGTCCACCACGAACTCAGGGTGCCGTCGAAGTTGATATAGGTCTGGATCAGCCCCTGGATTGCCACACCAAACAGCGTCCCCAGTACCGTCCCGACGCCGCCGCTCAACAGCGTACCGCCGATAACGACAGAGGCAATGGCGTCCAGTTCCACCCCAACCCCCGCCAGCGCGTAGCCCGCCTGGGTATAAATGGAGAAGACGATCCCCGCAAGCGTCGCCAGCCCGGTAGAGAGCATATAGATACGAATGGTGGTGCTACGGGTGGAGATCCCCATCAGGTTGGCTGAGGTCGCGCTACCGCCAATGGCATAAACTTCGTTACCAAAGCGGGTCCGGTGCGCGAGGAAGATCCCGATCACCACCACCCCCAGCATCACCAGGCCCAGAATGCTGAGCCGTCCGCCGCCGGGGATTTTCCACGCCAGGCTGGAGAGGGTGTCATAGATCGGGTGGTTAATGGGAATCGACTCTTCAGAGACCAGATAACTGACGCCGCGCAGGAAGAACATCCCCGCCAGGGTGATGATAAAGGCCGGGATCTTCAGGGCGTCGATCAGCAGCCCCATAAAAGCGCCGAAGGCACAGCCCATGATCAGCACCAGCGGGAACGCCAGCAGCGGTGAGATCCCCCAGAAGCCGATCGCCTTAGCGAGAAAGACGCCGGTGAAGGCGATCACCGAGCCGACCGAAAGATCAATCCCGCCGGAGAGGATCACAAAGGTCATCCCCACCGCAATAATGCCAAGAAACGCATTATCCGTCAGGATGTTGCAAATGACCCGCGTAGAGGCAAAGCCGGGGAATTGCGTCAGGCAGTAGAGATACCCCAGCACAAAGACGCCGAGGGTGATCATTAGCGGTAAGTTACGTTTTATCATGACCACGCATCCCCTTAATTATACTGATAAAGCGCGGTGACTGGACGATCAGCACGCAGAGCACGACCACCGCTTTCACCACCTGATTGAGCTCCGGCGGGAATCCTGACAGCAGGATCCCGGTGTTCATCCCCTGAATAATCAGTGCACCAATTACCGACAGCAGCAGGTTAAAGCGCCCGCCCATCAGCGAGCCGCCGCCAATGACCACCGCCAGAATGGCGTCCAGCTCCAGCCAGAGGCCGGCGTTATTCGCATCGGCGCCGCGTATATCCGCCGCGACAATCACCCCGGCAATGGCTGCACAGACGCCGCTCAGCACGTACGTCAGCATCACCATCAGGCGGGTACTGACCCCGGCGTTTTTTGCTGCGCGAATGTTAATCCCCACCGCTTCGATAAACATGCCGAGGGCCGTTTTGCGGGTAAAGAGCCAGAAGGCGATCAGCGTGACCACCACAATGATCACCGGAGTCGGGAAGAAGAGCAGCGAGCCGCTGCCGATCCAGGCCAGGTTCGGCGCATTAAAGGTGACGATCTGCCCGGAGGTGATCAACTGCGCCACTCCGCGTCCAGCCACCATCAAGATTAAGGTTGCCACGAAGGGCTGGATTTTGAGGATCGCCACCAGCACACCGTTCCATAGCCCTGCCAGCACGCCGGTGCCCAGCGTCACCAGCAGCACCACCGGCAGGCTATGCCCGGCCACCGTCATTGAGGCGGCGGTCGCGCCCGCGATCGCCATCACCGCCCCGACCGACAGGTCAATGCCGCCGGTGGCGATCACCAGCGTCATCCCGATGGCCAGCAGCGCCACCGGCGCGGCGCGGTTTAAAATATCAATCGGGCTGCCGAACAGACGGCCATCCTGCAACACAATCTGAAAGAAATGCGGCGCCACAAGGCTATCGACCACCAATACCAGCAGGAGCGCGATAATTTGCGGCATGCCGGTGGGCCAGGAAAAACGGCGTTTGGGCTGCCCGGTTTGGGGGACTGTACGAGACATCACGCTGGTCTCCT
>JBCNNW010000177.1:0-4630 GCA_039594205.1 Pseudescherichia sp.
CACAGTTCAGCGCACGGTCGGCGGCCTGCGCCGTCATCTGCACCACGTAATCCAGACGGTCGCGGGCATCAGGAATAGCTTCAGCGGCATCGGCGATGGCTTTATCCAGCCCCAGCTCGCGCAGGCTGTCGCGCAGCATGCGGGTCAGAGACCCGATGCGACTGATGATGTCGTGTGCCGAGGCATCCATAGTTGGTTTCGGAAGGTCGCTCATCACATCTCCTTACATGCCCAGTTTTTCAAAAATTTTACCCAGCTTCTCTTCCAGGGTAGCGGCGGTGAAAGGCTTCACCACATATCCGCTGGCGCCTGCCTGAGCAGCAGCGATAATGTTCTCTTTCTTCGCTTCTGCGGTCACCATCAACACCGGCAGCGTGCTCATCGCCGCGTCGGCACGAATGGTCTGCAGCAGCTGCAGGCCATCCATGTTTGGCATGTTCCAGTCAGAAATGACGAAGTCGAAACCGCCTGCTTTCAGTTTGCCAAGGGCATCCACACCATCTTCTGCTTCTTCTACGTTATTGAAGCCCAGCTCTTTCAGCAGGTTACGGACAATACGACGCATCGTATTGAAGTCGTCTACTACCAAAAAGCGCATGTTTTTATCAGCCATATCTACTCCTGAGTTGTCTCGCCCGGCAGGACGGGCCTGTTAAATACGCAATGCCTGTCCGGCGCTAATTTTCGCCAGCATGTGCTGGCTGATGTTGCTTAAATCCACGACTTCATTCACACCGCCTGTGGCAATTGCCTCACGCGGCATGCCAAATACCACACAGCTGGCCTCGCTCTGGGCGATAGTCCAGGCTCCCGCCCGGTTCATCTCCAGCATCCCGGCGGCGCCGTCGTTGCCCATGCCGGTGAGGATCACCCCCACCGCATTTCGTCCGGCGTTGATCGCCACCGATTTGAACAGCACATCCACCGACGGTTTGTGCCGGTTAACCGGCGGGCCGTCATTGAGCTTCACAACATAGTTGGCACCGCTTCGGGCCAGCTCCATATGCATCGCGCCTGGCGCGATATAGGCGTGACCCGGCAGAATACGCTCGCCATCTTCCGCCTCTTTCACCGTGATCTGACACAGCTTGTTCAGACGCTCGGCAAAGGAGCGGGTAAAGCCTGGCGGCATGTGCTGGGTAATCAGCAATGCCGGGCTGGTCGCCGGTAACGGTTGCAGCACATGACGGATCGCCTCGGTGCCGCCGGTAGAGGAGCCAATCGCAATCAGTTTCTCACTACTCAGCAGCGGCCCTGCTTTCAGCGTCACCGGGGCCGGCATCGCGGCGCGGTTATGCAGACGGGCACGGGCCGCGGCGCGGATCTTGTCGCCAATCATCTGGCTGTAAGCCAGCATCCCTTCGCGGATGCCGAGCTGGGGCTTGGTGACGAAATCGACCGCCCCCAGTTCCAGCGCCCGCAGCGTAATCTCGGAGCCTTTTCCGGTCAGCGAGGAGACCATCACGACCGGCATCGGGCGTAACCGCATCAGTTTTTCCAGGAAATCGAGGCCATCCATGCGCGGCATTTCCACATCCAGCGTCAGCACCTGCGGATTGAACTGCTTAATCAAATCGCGGGCGACCAGCGGATCCGGCGCCGTAGCGACCATCTCCATATCCGGATGACTGTTGATGATTTCCGTCATCAGTTGCCGCATCAGCGCAGAGTCATCTACGCACATCACGGTGATTTTGCTCATCATCTTTCCTTCGTCAGTCCATAGACGGTTTGTCCGCGCAGCCAGAACTCTTTACTGATCTGACTGAAGTTCTCTGAGTGACCGGCGAACAGAATGCCGCCCGGCTTCAGCAGCGGGACAAACCGACGCAGAATCTTCTCCTGCGTCTCTTTATCGAAATAGATCATCACATTGCGACAGAATATGGCGTCAAACGGCCCCGGCAGCGCCCACTCGTTAGCCAGCAGGTTAAGCTGGGCGAACGTGACCAGGCCACTGAGCTCAGGGCGCGCCCGCACCATGCCCGCATGCGGCCCGGTTCCGCGCAGGAAGAAGCGCTGCATCTGCGCCGGTGACAGCGTGCGCAGCTCCTCCTGGCGATAGACGCCGGAGACCGCTTTTTCCAGTACCTGGGTGTCGATATCGCTGGCGTGAACCTGAAATTTGCCGGGTCCGGTCCCCAGCGTTTCGGCCAGCGTCATGGCGATCGAATAGGGTTCTTCGCCGGTTGACGCCGCGGTGCTCCAGACGCTGAAGTTGCCCTGGCGCTTACGTGCATGCTCCGCCAGAATCGGGAAGTGATGCGCTTCACGGAAGAACGCGGTCAGGTTAGTCGTCAGGGCGTTAATAAACGCCTGCCACTCGGCACTGTTCGGGTCGGACTCCAGCAGCGCCAGGTAGCGACCAAAATCGTCGATGTTCAGCGTGCGCAGACGACGAACCAGACGGTTGTAAACCATCTCACGCTTGTGATCGGCCAGTACGATACCGGCACGCTGATAGATCAGCTGGCTGATACGGCGAAAATGCGCATCGGAGAGCGGCAGGCGCTGCACCATCTGTGACAGCAGCGTTGTCGTCTCATTTTGATCTAATATCGTCGATTTTTTCATCTCTGCACCTGGCCCGAACTGAATACATTAACTCTGCTGCGATGTCCGGCCGCGAAACGGCGGCCGGACGACGGGCGATTAAAAGGTTTCCCAGTTGTCGTCACTGCGCGCAGCAGACTGACGGCCAACGGCTAACGGCGCATCAAGCTGTAGGGTTTTTGTCGCCGTTGTCTTGTTAACGGCCTGAGCGACAAATTCTTTACCAATATTGAACACTGAAACCGCCTGTTTTAAGTGACTTGCCTGATCTTCGAGCGCCGCAGCGGCTGCCGCTGACTCTTCGACCAGCGAGGCGTTCTGCTGGGTCACGCGATCCATCTCGGTGACCGCCAGGCCAACCTGGTCGATACCGCGGCTCTGCTCGTCTGACGCAGAGGCGATTTCACCCATGATGTCGGTCACGCGGGTTACCGCGCTGACGATGTTGCTCATGGTGTCACCGGCGCTTTCTACCAGCACCGAGCCGGTATTCACGCGACTCACGGAATCTTCAATCAGGCCTTTGATCTCTCTTGCGGCCTGGGCGCTGCGCTGCGCCAGGCTGCGCACTTCACCAGCCACCACGGCAAAACCGCGCCCCTGTTCACCCGCACGGGCGGCTTCAACCGCCGCGTTCAGCGCCAGAATGTTGGTCTGGAAGGCGATACCGTCGATGACGCTGGTGATATCGGCAATTTTCTTCGAGCTGCCCGCAATCTCTTTCATGGTGGTGACCACGCCATCCACCACTTTGCCGCCCTGCTGCGCGGTTTCCGAGGCGGTCAGCGCCAGCTTCGACGCCTGACGGGCGTTTTCGGCGTTCTGCTTCACGGTGGCCGTCAGCTGCTCCATACTGGCCGCAGTCTGCTCCACAGAGGCCGCCTGCTCTTCCGTACGCGAAGAGAGATCGTTGTTGCCGATAGCGATTTCGCTGGCACCGGTGTAGATGGCGTCAGAGCCATCACGCACGGTACGAACGGTACGCACCAGCTCCTGCTGCATGTGCTGCAGAGAGGTCAGTAACTCACCGATTTCGTTTCGCACGCTAATCTCAATCGGCTGAGTCAGATCGCCACGCGCAATGTGCTGGATATGTTCCATGCTCTGGCGCAGCGGACGGATCAGCACCGAGCGCATCACATTCCAGACCAGGATAATCATCAGCAGCGTGACTGCCAGCGTGGCCACCACGATGGTGATAGAACGGGTATAGGCCTGCTGGTTAGCTTCGACACCCTGCTTCGCCAGGACCTGGTTGTACTCAAGCCAGGCGGTGTAATCTTTCTGGAACTTGTCCTGATAGCTCTGGGTTGGCTGATCGACAAAGCCTTTGAAGTTGCCGGTGGTGAAGAAGACCATCAGCTCCGCCAGCGCATCGTGATAGGCCTTGTAGTTCGCCTGCAGTGCCAGGACGTTTTCGGCCGTTTTGCCCTTCTCCGACAGGTTATCGTTGAAGATCTGATAGTTGATTTCCGCCTGTTTCAGCTCTTCACCCGCCAGTGCCACCAGCTCTTTCACGCTGGCACCCGATCCCGCCATCTGCGCATCCTGCAGAAAACGAATACCGGCGCGGTTGAGGGTGTTGCGCGCCTGAACAAGCGAAACCCATGAGGTGCCCATAGCCTGCTGCAGCGTATTCAGACGCTGGTTGTAGGCAAAGTTATCTTTATCTGAACTGACAGTTTTGAAGAACATTCCGCCGGAAAACAGCTGCAGCAGCGCAAACAGCGCCAGCACACACAGCAGGCCGGAAACAACGCGTACTCGACTAAACATAAACACCTCATTGGTTGCGATTCGTTTTGTTTATCGGCGCAACGTGAGGGAACTTTATGGATGGCGACGGCTTTACGCCGTCACCAGAGTCAAAGGAAGGAAAATCAGGCGCGGGAGATTTTGAAAACGGAGACCGCCTGCATCAGTACGCTGGCCTGCTGCTCCAGTGCGGCGGCAGCGGCGGCCGACTCCTCAACCAGGGAGGCGTTCTGCTGGGTGACGCGATCCATCTCCGTCACCGCCTGTCCGACCTGCTCAATACCGCGGCTCTGCTCATCCGATGCCGAGGCGATTTCGCCCA
>JBCNNW010000178.1:0-4622 GCA_039594205.1 Pseudescherichia sp.
GTGTAGAGCTGCTGTCTACTGGCGGTACCGCTCGCCTGTTAGCAGATAAAGGTCTGCCGGTAACCGAAGTCTCCGATTACACCGGATTCCCGGAAATGATGGACGGACGCGTCAAAACCCTGCACCCAAAAGTTCACGGCGGCATTCTGGGCCGTCGCGGTCAGGACGACGGTATTATGGAACAACACGGGATCGCGCCGATCGACATGGTTGTCGTTAACCTGTACCCATTCGCCCAGACCGTTGCCCGTGAAGGCTGCTCGCTGGAAGATGCGGTAGAAAATATTGATATCGGCGGCCCAACCATGGTGCGCTCCGCTGCCAAGAACCATAAAGATGTGGCCATCGTGGTGAAGAGCAGCGACTACGACGCCATTATTAAAGAGATGGATGCCAACGAAGGCTCTCTGAATCTTGAGACGCGCTTCGACCTGGCGATTAAAGCCTTCGAACACACTGCCGCCTACGACAGTATGATTGCCAACTACTTCGGTAGCCTGGTGCCAGCCTATCATGGTGAAAGTAACGAGCCTTCCGGCCGCTTCTCTCGCACCCTGAATCTCAACTTCATTAAGAAGCAGGACATGCGCTATGGCGAGAATAGCCACCAACAGGCTGCCTTCTATATAGAAGAAGTAAAAGAAGCTTCTGTTGCCACCGCACAACAAGTACAGGGCAAGGCGCTCTCTTACAACAACATCGCGGATACTGACGCCGCGCTGGAGTGCGTGAAAGAGTTCAGCGAACCAGCTTGCGTGATTGTGAAGCACGCCAACCCATGCGGTGTCGCGGTAAGCACCTCTATTCTGGATGCTTACGACCGTGCTTACAAAACCGACCCAACCTCCGCGTTTGGCGGCATCATTGCCTTTAACCGTGAGCTGGACGCCGAAACCGCACAGGCCATTATCTCCCGCCAGTTTGTTGAAGTGATCATCGCCCCTTCTGCCACCGAAGAAGCGCTGAAAATTACCGCCGCGAAACAGAACGTGCGCGTACTGATTTGCGGTCAGTGGGCAGAGCGCGTACCGGGCCTTGATTTCAAACGTGTTAATGGTGGTCTGCTGGTACAAGATCGTGACCTCGGAATGGTAAGCGAAAAAGACCTGCGCGTTGTGAGCAAACGTCAACCTACCGAACAAGAGCTGCGTGATGCGCTGTTCTGCTGGAAGGTTGCCAAGTTCGTTAAATCTAACGCCATCGTCTATGCGAAAGAGAACATGACCATTGGCATAGGCGCAGGCCAGATGAGCCGCGTCTACTCCGCTAAAATTGCGGGTATCAAAGCGGGCGACGAAGGTCTGGAAGTAAAAGGCTCCGCCATGGCGTCTGACGCCTTCTTCCCGTTCCGTGACGGTATCGACGCGGCTGCTGCAGTGGGCATCACCTGTGTGATCCAGCCTGGCGGCTCTATCCGCGATGATGAAGTGATTGCCGCAGCCGATGAGCACGGCATCGCGATGATCTTCACCGACATGCGCCATTTCCGTCATTAACTCCCGGAGCAGACAATGAAAGTATTAGTAATTGGTAACGGCGGGCGTGAGCACGCCCTGGCATGGAAAGCCGCGCAGTCTCCACGGGTCGAAACCGTTTTTGTGGCCCCCGGCAATGCCGGCACGGCGCTGGAGCCAACGCTGCAGAACGTGGCGATTGGTGTGACGGATATACCCGCCCTGCTGAGCTTTGCTCAGAGCGAGAAGATCGATCTGACCATCGTCGGCCCGGAAGCGCCGCTGGTAATTGGCGTTGTTGACGCCTTCCGCGCGGCAGGCCTGAAAATCTTCGGCCCGACCGAGGGCGCCGCTCAACTGGAAGGCTCCAAAGCCTTCACCAAAGATTTCCTTGCCCGGCATAAGATCCCGACGGCGGAATACCAGAACTTTACTGAAGTCGAACCCGCGCTGGCTTATCTGCGTGAGAAAGGCGCCCCTATTGTTATCAAGGCGGATGGCCTGGCCGCCGGTAAAGGCGTGATCGTGGCGATGACCCTTGAAGAAGCCGAAGCTGCCGTACAGGATATGCTGGCAGGTAACGCTTTTGGTGATGCGGGCCACCGTATCGTCATCGAAGAGTTCCTCGACGGCGAAGAGGCGAGCTTTATCGTGATGGTTGATGGGGAGCATGTGCTGCCTATGGCCACCAGCCAGGACCATAAGCGCGTGGGTAACGCAGACACCGGCCCGAATACCGGTGGGATGGGCGCTTACTCCCCTGCGCCTGTGGTCACTGACGAAGTGCATCAGCGCACCATGGAGCGCATCATCTGGCCTACCGTGAAAGGGATGGCCGCAGAAGGCAATACCTATACCGGTTTCCTGTACGCGGGCCTGATGATCGATAAGCAGGGCAACCCGAAAGTCATTGAGTTCAACTGCCGCTTTGGCGATCCAGAAACCCAGCCCATCATGCTGCGCATGAAATCGGACCTGGTCGAACTCTGCCTGGCAGCCTGCGAAGGCAAACTCGATGAGCAAACCTCTGAGTGGGACGAGCGTGCCTCTCTGGGCGTGGTGATTGCGGCGGGCGGTTATCCGGGGAGTTACAACACCGGTGACGAGATCCACGGCCTGCCGCTGGAAGCGATAGACGGCGCGAAAGTGTTCCACGCCGGCACGACGCTGGCAGACGACGATCGTGTCTTAACCAACGGTGGCCGCGTACTGTGCGCGACCGCACTCGGACACACCGTTGCTGAGGCACAGAAGCGCGCCTATGTGCTGATGGCAGATATCCACTGGAACGGCAGCTTCAGCCGCCAGGATATCGGTTATCGTGCGATTGCGCGTGAGCAGGGAGAGTAATTCCCCCTCACCCTAACCCTCTCCCTTAAGGGAGAGGGGACTTAAAAACTCTTTTCCGTCGGCTGCCAGGTACAGAAATCTTCGTTCGCCACCAGTAAAAGCTGAGAACCTTCCGGCGCCTCAAGCCACGCGATGCTGACTTCCATAGAAGAGTGACGCTGACGACGTTCAATATGTTCGGTGGCCCAGGACTCCAGTTCAGGCTTCACCGTCTGCCCCTCACAGGTTGTCACCGTACCATCGCTATGCCAGCGCCCCTGACGCAGCACAACCCGCCCCTGACGCAGCGCATCGCTGGTCTGACGGATTTGATCGGCACGATAACGGTAGAGCGCGATTTGGTCGCTGGAGAGTTGCTGCTTTTGCCCCCCCTTTTCGTGCTGCATAAAGCTCAGCTCGCCGCGGTCGTCAAAACGTATCCGCACATGTTCAGGGGTGGCGCTGTAAATGTTCAGTTCGATAAGGGCGAGAGTATCACCTTGCCAGCGGTATTCGCTGGTTGTGGTATTGCCACTATGCCAGGGGCTGAAAGCGGAAAGCAGGTGAATGTCGTCGTCTGAATCTTTACGCCAGATGCGCACTGCCCCCTGATTATCGGCATATCCGCTGGCGGTAAAGGCCGGCAGAGAGGCGTCGCGACTACAGGCAGAGAGCAACAGCACGCCTGCCAGAGCCAGGGCCTGGCGCCAGACAGACAAAAGGGGCGAAACCGCCCCTTCGTTAAAACTGTTCACTGCCACGCGTCTTACTTAACTGCGTCTTTCAGTGCTTTACCAGATACAAAAGCCGGCACGTTTGCAGCGGCGATTTTGATCTCTTTACCGGTCTGCGGGTTGCGGCCAGTACGCTCAGCGCGGTGGTTCACTTTGAAGGTACCGAAACCTACCAGTTGTACAGCATCGCCTTCTTTCAGAGACTCAGTAATTGCAGCCAGGGTGGATTCCAGAGCAGCTTTAGCCTGTACTTTAGACAGATCAGCTTTGTCCGCAATTACATCAATCAGTTGAGTCTTGTTCATAAGTTATCCTTTCAATGTGTTTATCGCTTGCTAAGCATCGAGTGCGACGAAAATGCCAAAAAAGCACTCTCCTGCATACACGCACCGATAGCCACTTATTTTCGCCCCCCAAATGTAGACCAGACGGGGGGCAGAAGGGAAGAGTGCAGGCATGACAAAACAGGCGTTAAATCACGTTTTGTTGTCTCACTGGTTAATATTTATACCAATATTACTCTCACCCGCCTCACGCAAGTCTGCGCGCAGACCTTTAATCAGCTCAATGTCGCGTTCTTCGCACTCTGCCAGAAGGCGGAAAATTTCCCACTGGATGTCCCACTCTTGCTCAACCGCCGGGTTCGCTCTGAGCTCTTCGTCGGTCATTTCACGCCCTTCCTGGGTCATCTCCAGCATCGCAACCGTTGTGATAGAGGCCTTACTGACCTCAATGGCATGCTCCAGCGTTTCGCCACTTAGGCGGGAGTGGATCAGTTCACTTAATGCCACGCAGGCATCAATAGCCGGATAGACGCCATAGACTTCGTAGTCGTCTGCCGCAGGAATCGCCTCTTCCAGCTTCTCGAGCTGAGAGTCGAAATTCACCTTCGCATCTTTCACCGTCAGCGTCTCCCACACCAGGTCGAGGATGCGGCGATAGATCTGCCCCTCACCAAACGCCGTCTCTTTGCAGAACACGGCGTAGTTGGGATACATGCGCTCGCAAAGACAGGCCATAAAGGTGACGTGCTGCCAGCTCTCCAGCTTCTCAAGGCGCAGATGAATCGGGTTTTGTAACATGATGAGATCTCTAATCGGAAATT
>JBCNNW010000179.1:0-4615 GCA_039594205.1 Pseudescherichia sp.
ACACCGGCATCGTTTCGCGGCTGCTGCTGGTTACCGTTTTCCCACCAATAAAGTTACCTGTGATAGTCATCTTCTCGCCTCATAGTGTAGAAGGCCGTTCAAGTTACGGCCCGTCGCTGATTGTGCTGTGCTATAACCGTAGTAAAATGAAATTTATATTTCAATAAACAGATAAAATGAAATTCCACTTTGGTGATAGCTGTCGCATTTTTCAGCAAGCCTCTCTCTACATGATTTCATATCGCAGCGGTAGTGAAGGTGAGATTTTCTGCGGTTGACGTTGATGTAAACTATGAAATAGCGCAGCAACTATTTTGCGATCGTGCTCAAACAACCATCATTTCATCCATTGCCAACGATGAAATAAACGTTTTAACTATCAGGCAAGCGAACTAAACCAGTCAACATCTTGTCAGGAGTGTCAAATGGCCATTGCCCTGCAGCGTTTCTGTATCAATCGTAAAATTGCGCCATCGCTTAGCATTGAAGCGTTTTTCCGTCTGGTAAGCGAACTCGGGCTGCATAAGGTCGAGCTGCGTAATGATTTACCCAGCGGTAAAGTCACCGATGAGCTTACCCACCAGCAGGTGCGCAAGCTGGCCGACCGATATCAGCTTGAAATTCTGACGATCAACGCCGTCTATCCCTTCAACCGCCACAGCGCTGAAGTACGTCAGCTGACGGAGTCGCTGCTGAAAGAGGCGCAGTCCATTGGCGCCAAATCGCTGGTGATGTGCCCGTTAAATGATGGCACCGTTGTAGCGCCGCAAGAAACGCTTGCCGCTATGCGCGAGCTGGCGCCGTTGTTCGAACAATATGGCGTTCAGGGCCTGGTTGAGCCGCTTGGCTTCCCACAAAGTTCGCTGCGCTCGGCGGCGCAGGCGCAGGCGCTCATTCGTGACGCCCAGGTACCGTTTAAGCTGTTAATTGATACTTTCCATCATCATCTTTATCCACAAGCTGAAGAGGAATTCAGCCAGCTGGACATTGCTGAGATAGGTCTGGTTCATCTCTCCGGCGTTGACGATCCCCGCCCACGCGAACAGTTGACTGACAACGAGCGCATCATGCTGACACCACAAGATAGGCTGATGACCTGCCAGCAGGTAAAACATCTCGAAGCCCGCGGATACCAGGGAGATTACGCCTTCGAGCCTTTCGCTCCGCAGCTGGCGTCATGGCGCGAAGAGGAGATTCGCCGCGAGATTGAACAGAGCATCGCGCTGATTCAGCGCCACTGCGCCTGAGATTAAACGTTGAGAGTTATCGATTTCCTCCATCTTTTTGCTGTCAGGTTGCCTATAATCGACGCAGGATAAATGGAGGAATCGATCATGAGCTCACCCCTGCTGATTGCGCGCACGCTGGATAAACAACTGCATCTGCTGCCTGCAATGGCTAACCGTCACGGCCTAATTACCGGCGCCACCGGCACCGGTAAAACCGTAACTTTGCAGAAACTGGCGGAGTCTTTTTCCGAGATCGGCGTACCGGTCTTTATGGCCGATGTGAAAGGCGACCTGACCGGTATCGCGGAAGCAGGCCAGAGCTCTGAGAAACTTCAGGCGCGTCTGGAAAAAATCGGCGTTACCGACTGGGAGCCGCATGCCAACCCGGTGGTTGTTTGGGATATCTTTGGTGAAAAGGGCCACCCGGTGCGCGCCACAGTGTCGGATCTCGGCCCCCTGCTGCTCGCCCGCTTGCTCAACCTGAATGAAGTACAAAGCGGCGTGCTAAACATTATTTTCCGTATTGCTGACGATCGCGGCTTGCTGCTGCTGGACTTTAAAGATCTCCGCGCCATCACCCAGTTTATCGGTGATAACGCCAAAGCCTTCCAGAACCAGTATGGCAACATCAGCAGCGCGTCGGTCGGCGCTATCCAGCGCGGGCTGTTAACCCTGGAGCAGCAGGGCGCAGAGCACTTCTTCGGCGAACCGATGCTGGATATTCAGGACTGGATGCGTGTCGATGCCAGCGGTAAAGGGGTGATTAATATCCTCAGCGCCGAAAAGCTCTATCAGATGCCGAAGCTTTACGCCGCCAGCCTGCTGTGGATGCTCTCCGAACTCTACGAGCGCCTGCCGGAAGCCGGCGACCTCGAAAAACCGAAGCTGGTGTTCTTCTTCGACGAAGCCCACCTGCTGTTTAACGATGCGCCGCAGGTACTGCTGGATAAAATCGAGCAGGTGATTCGCCTTATCCGTTCTAAAGGGGTCGGCGTCTATTTTGTCTCGCAGAATCCGTCGGATATCCCGGATGCCGTGCTCGGCCAGTTGGGCAACCGCGTGCAGCATGCCCTGCGCGCCTTTACCCCGAAGGATCAAAAAGCGGTGAAAACCGCCGCCCAGACCATGCGCGCCAACCCGGCATTCAGTACCGAGCAGGCCATTCAGGAGCTCGGTACCGGCGAAGCGCTGATCTCCTTCCTCGACGAGAAAGGCAGCCCGTCGGTCGTCGAGCGCGCAATGGTTATCGCTCCCTGCTCGCGGATGGGACCGGTCACCGATGATGAGCGAAATGGCCTGATTAACCACTCGGCGCTGTACGGCAAGTATGAAGAAGAGATTGACCGCGAGTCGGCCTTCGAAATGCTGCAAAAAGGGGTGCAGGTCGCCACAGAGCAGCAGTCGGCACCGCCGGCAAAAGGTCAACAAAATGGTGATGACGACGGGCTACTCGGTGGACTGAAAGATATTCTGTTCGGCACTACCGGCCCGCGCGGCGGTAAACGAGATGGTATCGTGCAGACCGCGGCCAAAAGCGCCGTACGTCAGGTCACCAACCAGATCGTCCGCGGCATGCTGGGAAGCCTGCTCGGCGGAAGGCGCCGTTAGCGTAAGAAGGATGCCGACCCCGGATTGCGGCGCGCTGCGCCTCATCCGGGTTATTTGTTGGCTCGGTGAGCGTAAGCGTTAGGCCTTAGTCGCCTCAGGGGGTTGTCTTAACATAATCCCCATATCCCCGCGCGCTTTTGCGCGCTTCGAGGCGGTGATTGCCACGCCAGCACAGCGCCAGCACGGCGACCACCGCAACCTGATGAAGATATAGCGGCAGGCCTTTGTCTAACACCACGAAAGCAAACAGAAAAGCGAATATCGATAGCGACAGTATAACCCCCGCTAACGTGCCATTGAGATCGAACCAAAACAGCACCCGATCGGCTTTTTGCTCTTCTGCTGTGCCCGCACGCACCAGCCCCGTCGTCAGGCTCAGCACATCCGCTCGTTTCAGCGACCAGATAAAAAACACCAGCATAAGCAGAAAAACTGTGCCTTCAAACAGGAACCAGCCGCTGGCCCACTCTGGATGCAACGCGCCGAAGAAGATGGTGGCGATGATAAAAATATCCGGGATCCACAAGATTCCGGCAGCGACCTGCAGAATGAATATCAGGGATTTACCAAACATCAATGCCTCCATGCAAAGACGAAAAAAAAGGGTGCTTTCGCACCCTTCTATTGTACTACGCTTTTCTCATCATCAGCCAAAGGCTTATCAGGAAGAAACTTGCGCTTGGCAACAGCGCGCCGATTATCGGCGGTATGCCGTAAACCAACGTCAGTGGGCCAAATATCTGGTCGAGTACGTAGAAGATGAAGCCGAAGCTAATCCCGGTAACCACTCTCACGCCCATCGCCACGCTCCGCAGTGGGCCAAAAATGAACGACAGCGCCATCAGCATCATCACGGCCACCGACAGCGGCTGGAAGATTTTGCTCCACATGTTGAGCTGGTAACGGCCCGGATCCTGGCCACTGGACTTCAGATAGGTCACGTAGTTATGCAGGCCGCTGATTGACAGCGCATCCGGATCCAGCGCAACCACGCCGAGTTTGTCCGGCGTTAGCTTGGTCTTCCAGGTGCCGCTCACCATTTGCGTACCGGTGACCTGTTTTGGATCGGTCAGATTAGATTCATCCACCTGTGACAGACGCCAGATCTTAGCTTCATTATCAAACTTCGCGGATGCGGCGTAACGGACAGATTGCAGACGACGATTATCGTTGAACTGATAGATGCTCACGCCGCCTAGTTCATCATTGCCCTTTACACGTTCAATGTAGACAAAATTATGCCCGTCTTTCGCCCACAAACCCTGCTGGGTCGACAGCAGCGAACCGCCGTACATCTGCTGCGCACGATAGTTACGCGCCATCTGTTCGCCCTGCGGCGCCACCCACTCACCCATCGCCATGGTCAACAACACCAGCGGGATCGCCGTTTTCATCACCGCCAGCGCCACCTGCATACGGGTAAAACCGGAAGCTTGCATCACCACCAGTTCACTGCGCTGCGCCAGCATCCCCAGCCCCAGCAACGCGCCAAGCAGCGCCGCCATGGGGAAGAAGATTTGCACATCTTTTGGTACGCTGAGAATGGTATAAAGCCCGGCTCCCATTGCATCATAGCTGCCCTGTCCGGCTTTTTTCAGCTGGTCGACAAACTTAATAATGCCGGAGAGCGACACCAGCATGAACAGCGTCATCATGATGGTGTTGAAAATGGTTTTACCGATATAGCGGTCAAGTACGCCAAACGCCTGCATCACACCGCTCCTTTATTAAACCGGGCACGGAAACGACGCATCGGCACCGTATCCCACAGGTTAAGC
>JBCNNW010000018.1:0-55145 GCA_039594205.1 Pseudescherichia sp.
TAGTGTGCAGCCTCGTAGGTCGGGTAAGCGAAGCGCCACCCGACAATATGCTTACTCTCCGCGATACACACAGCCCGCCGTACAGGTCTCTTTGATGGTTACCGCGCTCAGCAGCGGTACAAGCGGCTTCATCTCTTCCCAGATCCACTTCGCCAGCACTTCGCTGGTCGGGTTCTCCAGGCCAGGAATATCGTTCAGATAGTAGTGATCCAGCCGATCATAGGTCGGCTTGAAGGCGGCCTTCAGTTCAGAGAAGTCCATGATCCAACCGGTATGGGGATCGACTTCACCGGTAATTTCCAGGCGCACCATAAACGAGTGACCGTGCAGGCGACCGCATTTATGGCCTTCGGGTACGTGCGGCAGACGGTGGGCGGCTTCGAAGATGAAATCTTTAAACAACGTGGTAGACATGATGAATTCTCAGACAGGCAAAAACCGCCGCATACTACCGGAATTGACCATTTTTGGCATTAACTAAAACAGGCAAAAGCGTTAAAGCCTGCTGGTTCGCGTCTAAATCTTTATTTTATCTTTTTAAATCAAATAATTAATCAACCTGTTTTACTGTTAATAACTATGACTAAAAGCGGTTAGCGTTTTTAGTTATTTGTTATTTCCAACCCTTCTTTAATTGTTATTATTCACGCCGTTACCCTTACACTCTGTTCTGTTTTTACGCTTTTTTTAATAGCTTTGCTTACTGGAACATAACGACGCATGACGACACAGGTCCCACCTTCCGCTTTGCTTCCGCTGAACCCGGAGCAGCTGGCGCGCCTACAGGCAGCCACCACCGATTTAACACCGACCCAGCTCGCCTGGGTTTCCGGCTACTTCTGGGGCGTGCTTAACCAGCAGCCTGGCGCAGCAGCAATGGCGACAGCGCCGGCTCCGGCGGCAGAGACGCCGACCATCACGCTGCTCAGCGCGTCGCAGACCGGTAACGCCCGTCGCGTCGCAGAAGCACTGCGTGACGATCTGCTGGCGGCGAAGCTCAACGTCAACCTGGTCAACGCTGGCGACTATAAATTCAAACAAATTGCCAATGAAAAACTGCTGATTGTGGTTGCTTCGACCCAGGGTGAAGGGGAGCCGCCGGAAGAGGCGGTCGCCCTGCACAAGTTCCTGTTCTCGAAAAAAGCGCCGAAGCTTAACGGCAGCGCCTTTGCCGTGTTCGGCCTGGGCGATACCTCCTACGAATTCTTCTGCCAGTGCGGTAAAGACTTTGACAGCAAGCTGGCGGAGCTGGGCGCCGAGCGTCTGCTGGATCGCGTAGATGCCGACGTAGAGTATCAGACGGCGGCCAGCGAGTGGCGGGCGCGCATCGTTGATATTCTGAAAGCCCGCGTGCCGACCGAAAGCCCGGCCCAGGCGGCTGTGACCGCCACCGGCGTGGTCAACGAGGTCTTCTCCAGCCCCTATACTAAAGAAGAGCCGCTGGTGGCTACCCTCGCCGTGAACCAGAAGATCACCGGTCGTGACTCTGAGAAAGACGTTCGTCACATCGAGATCGATCTGGGCGATTCCGGTCTGCGCTACCAGCCGGGCGATGCCCTGGGCGTCTGGTATCAGAACGATCCGGCGCTGGTGCGCGAGCTGGTTGAGCTGCTGTGGCTGAAAGGCGACGAGCCGGTCACCGTGGAGGGCAAAACGCTGCCGCTCTCTGAAGCGCTGGAGTGGCATTTTGAGCTGACGGTTAACACCGCCAGCATCGTTGAGAATTACGCTAAGCTGAGCCGCAGTGAAACCCTGCTGCCGATGGTAGGGGACAAGGCCCGTCTCCAGCACTACGCTGCGACAACGCCGATCGTTGACATGGTGCGCTTCTCGGCTGCCCAGCTGGATGCCGAAGCGCTGACAGGCCTGCTGCGTCCGTTGACGCCGCGCCTCTACTCCATCGCCTCATCCCAGGCGGAAGTTGAGAGCGAAGTACACGTCACCGTTGGCGTTGTGCGCTATGACGTTGAAGGCCGTACCCGCACCGGCGGTGCGTCTGGCTTCCTTGCCGATCGCGTCGAAGAGGACGGTGAAATTCGCGTGTTCATTGAGCACAACGATAACTTCCGCCTGCCTGCTAACCCGGAGACGCCGGTGATCATGATTGGCCCTGGCACCGGCATTGCGCCGTTCCGCGCCTTTATGCAGCAGCGTGCGGCGGATGAAGCGCCGGGTAAAAACTGGCTGATTTTTGGTAACCCGCACTTTACCGAAGATTTCCTGTACCAGGTGGAGTGGCAGCGCTACGTCAAAGAGGGCGTGCTGAACCGCATCGATCTGGCCTGGTCCCGCGACCAGCAAGAGAAAATATACGTACAAGATAAACTGCGTGAACAGGGCGCAGAGCTGTGGCGCTGGATCAACGAAGGCGCGCACATTTATGTCTGCGGCGACGCGACGCGTATGGCGCGCGACGTTGAGCAGGCTTTACTGGAAGTGATTGCCGAGTTCGGTGGCATGGATACCGAAACGGCTGACGAATATTTAAGTGAGCTGCGCGTAGAGCGCCGTTATCAGCGAGATGTCTACTAATGAGCGATAAACACCCAGGTCCGCTGGTGGTCGAAGGTAAACTGACCGACGCCGAGCGTATGAAACGTGAAAGCAACTACCTGCGCGGTACGATTGCGGAAGATCTGAGCGACGGGCTTACCGGCGGTTTTAAAGGTGACAACTTTCTGCTGATCCGCTTCCACGGTATGTATCAGCAGGATGACCGTGATATTCGTGCTGAACGCGCCGAGCAGAAGCTGGAGCCGCGCCACGCCATGATGCTGCGCTGCCGTCTGCCGGGGGGGATCATCACCCCGGCACAGTGGCAGGCTATCGACAAGTTTGCCGAAGAGAAGACTATCTACGGCAGCATCCGTCTGACCAACCGCCAGACCTTCCAGTATCACGGTATTCTGAAGAAGAACGTTAAGCCTGCCCATCAGATGCTGCATGAAGTGGGTCTGGACGCGCTGGCGACCGCCAACGACATGAACCGTAACGTGCTCTGTACCTCTAACCCGATTGAGTCCCAGCTGCACGCTGAGGCCTACGAGTGGGCGAAGAAGCTCTCTGAGCACCTGCTGCCACGCACCCGCGCCTATGCTGAGATCTGGCACGATGCGGAGAAGGTAGCGACGACTGACGAAGAGCCGATCCTCGGCCAGACCTATCTGCCGCGTAAGTTCAAAACCACGGTGGTGATCCCGCCGCAGAACGACGTCGATCTGCACGCTAACGACATGAACTTTATTGCCATCGCCGAGAACGGCAAGCTGATTGGCTTTAACCTGCTGGTGGGCGGTGGTCTCTCTATCGAGCACGGCAACAAGAAAACCTATGCCCGTACCGCGAGCGAGTTCGGTTTCCTGCCGCTGGAGCACACCCTGGCGGTGGCAGAAGCGGTGGTAACCACCCAGCGCGACTGGGGTAACCGTACCGATCGTAAAAACGCCAAGACCAAATACACCCTTGAGCGCGTGGGCGTTGAGACCTTTAAAGCGGAAGTTGAGCGTCGGGCAGGCATGAAATTCGAGCCGATTCGCCCGTACGAGTTCACCGGCCGTGGGGATCGCATCGGCTGGGTGAAGGGCATAGATAACAAGTGGCACCTGACGCTGTTTATCGAAAATGGTCGTATTCTTGATTATCCGGATCGTCCGCTGAAGACCGGCCTGCTGGAGATCGCGAAGATCCACAAGGGCGATTTCCGCCTGACCGCGAACCAGAACCTGATCGTTGCGGGCGTGCCGGAGAGCCAGAAGGCGAAGATTGAAGCGCTGGCTCGTTCCCACGGTCTGATGGATGCGGTGAAACCGCAGCGCGAGAACTCCATGGCCTGCGTCGCCTTCCCGACCTGTCCGCTGGCGATGGCGGAAGCAGAGCGTTTCCTGCCAGGCTTTGTTGATAAAGTCGAAGCGATTATGGAGAAGCACGGTGTTGGTGACGATCATATCGTCATGCGCGTGACCGGCTGCCCGAACGGCTGTGGCCGTGCGCTGCTGGCGGAGATGGGCCTGGTGGGTAAAGCGCCGGGGCGTTATAACCTGCACCTTGGCGGCAACCGCATGGGCACACGTATTCCGCGTATGTATCGCGAGAACATCACCGAGTCAGAGATCCTCGACTCTATCGACATGCTGGTAGGCCGCTGGTCGAAAGAGCGTGAAGCAGGCGAAGGCTTCGGCGACTTTACCGTTCGTACCGGGGTTATCCGTCCGGTGCTGGATCCGGCGCGGGATTTCTGGGAGTAACGTAGTCATGCCCGGTGGCGCTTCGCTTACCGGGTAAATGAGTTTTGTAGGCCGGGCAAACGTCGTGCCGCCCGGCGTCACAGGCAAACGAGGTTCTTATGTCCTTACTCGATCTAAACGCCCTTAATGAGCTGCCAAAAGTCGACCGCATTCTGGCGCTGGCAGAGACCAACGGCCAGCTGGAAAAACTGAGCGCGGAAGAGCGCGTCGTCTGGGCATTGGAGAACCTGCCTGGTGAGTACGTGCTCTCCTCAAGTTTTGGTATCCAGGCGGCGGTTAGCCTGCACCTGGTTAACCAGATCAGCCCGGATATCCCGGTGATCCTCACCGATACCGGCTATCTGTTTCCGGAGACCTACCAGTTCATTGATGAGCTGGCGGACAAGCTCAAGCTAAACCTGAAGATCTATCGCGCAGAGCAAAGCCCGGCGTGGCAGGAAGCGCGCTACGGCAAGCTGTGGGAGCAGGGCGTCGAGGGTATTGAGAAGTACAATGAGATCAACAAGGTCGAGCCGATGAACCGCGCCCTGAAAGAGCTGAAGGCACAGACCTGGTTTGCAGGCCTGCGCCGGGAGCAGTCCGGCAGCCGCGCCACGCTGCCGGTACTGGCCGTTCAGCGCGGCGTGTTCAAGGTACTGCCGATCATCGACTGGGACAACCGTACCGTTTATCAGTATCTGCAGAAGCACGGCCTGAAGTACCACCCGCTGTGGGATCAGGGCTATCTCTCGGTGGGCGATACGCACACCACCCGCAAATGGGAGCCGGGCATGGCAGAGGAAGAGACCCGCTTCTTCGGCCTCAAGCGCGAATGCGGGCTGCACGAAGGGTGATATAACGCCCAGACGGAAAATGCTGACTTTTGAGTCGGCATTTTTTTTGGGTTTTTGGCTGAGAGTGGGTGGAAGATTGATTTAGGTTAGGGCAATAGTAATAGGCAACGGTAGAATTGGAGTTGTCATAAGTGATTTTTTATTTTTTTATTTAAAATCAGTTCATTACGCAAAAGAGCATGAAGCGTAGTTGTTGATTATAAGTTGGTAGATTATTAATCGTTAAAAAAGCTCTTTAAAAACAATCAACTGTATTTAGAGAGTTCCCCGCGCCAGCGGGGATAAACCGCCCGCGCTACAGTTTCACCCCCTCCGCTGGTGGAGTTCCCCGCGCCAGCGGGGATAAACCGGGTTTTTGTACTGCTCTTTTTTAGTAGATCCTGAGTTCCCCGCGCCAGCGGGGATAAACCGGTAACGGGCGAGCAGCCGCACGACTGGACGGAGAGTTCCCCGCGCCAGCGGGGATAAACCGCCACCTGCCAATCATCTGGGGCTACGCCTGTGGAGTTCCCCGCGCCAGCGGGGATAAACCGGCAAGACCGGCTTCCGGCTCGACACCAAACGCGAGTTCCCCGCGCCAGCGGGGATAAACCGAGCGGGTTTATCGTGCCGTCCAGGTTGTTTGAAAGTTCCCCGCGCCAGCGGGGATAAACCGACGTCTTTCTCTCTCACATGGATACTCACCAAAAGTTCCCCGCGCCAGCGGGGATAAACCGTCCCTTCGTTATTGTTCGTAACCAACCCCGTCAAGTTCCCCGCGCCAGCGGGGATAAACCGCCGGAGATCCTGACTGGATGAGTCAGCATTTTAAGTTCCCCGCGCCAGCGGGGATAAACTGGACGTTTCTGCTGCGGTATCGAGTGGATTTGAAAGTTCCCCGCGCCAGCGGGGATAAACCGTTTATTGATGATGATTGCTGGGTTATTGACCCAAGTTCCCCGCGCCAGCGGGGATAAACCGCGCCAGATGTGGTTGTCGGCGGCACACCGTGTAAGTTCCCCGCGCCAGCGGGGATAACCGCGTACTGACAGACTCCTGTACGCGGCGCGTTTAGGTTTACCAGTAATAAATACTGGGACGCTTGTCAGCCAGCCAGGTAACACCATCAGGATCGACACCACGAAGAATACTGGTGAGCATCAAGCGATCGGCAGCTCGACGGCGGCGAGTGGTATTGATTCGATTCCACCAACCAGGATTTTTATCGTAATTGCAAGCCGGTGTGTTTGCTCCATATTGATCATAATGGTGGACATACATTACACCCCAGCGTGAGGGGTACTTGATACGGAAATGGGGGTTGGCTTTACCGTGACAATCACGGTCTTTTCGAGTATTGAAGTTGGACATTTTTAGCTCCTTTACGGTAACTAGAAATGCCCTCGCTTAGGGTAGTACATGGGGTCTCCTTAATCAGTTCAGCGTAACCGGGTGCAACGTCCTTCATGGTCACTACTTGCGATCGGGTTTTAACCGACTGTCGAATTGAAACGGAATGGCTTTTGATTTTTGTGTCAGCTCGAAGAAACCGGGGTGTTCAGGGTTAAGCAGATAGTTATATTCCACTGGCGATAAGGCACTCGGCACACGCAGAGCTATTGATGCCTTAGTGAAGCACCAGGCGTCACCATAAGCGGCTAGCTCCGGTGGTGCCTCTTCATCAGCCCAGTTATCAGGTACTTCTTCCATATTGGCCTTTTGAATCTGGTCATCAGGCACATCAATACTCAACAGCGTGAAATAATCCATAATCTGTGCCGCCCGCAGGTGCACCAACGTTTCCAGCATGGTTAACGATGCCGTTTCTGATACATAAACCATCGATGTGCCGACGCTGTTCCAGCGGCCTCCAGCCTCTTTTGCTCCATACCCCGTCCAGGCTGTAGAAAGATACTTTGTCTTTGTAAGACGATAGAGGATCAAGAGTAGACCCCATGCTCCAGACGAGTGATCAGCTTCATAACCTCATAAGCTCCGGTTTCGGATGCCATCAGGTCTGCCGGCACTTTCCAGCCCAGCGCACGGTTAGGCTCATTCAACCATTTTTGCGCTTCATCCTTATTGCCTTCAAACAACTCTACTGCCCGATCAAGGACACGAATGATGCGCACCAGCCGTTCACTTTGGTCAGCACTGAATCGCGCTTTCAAACTGCGGCTGAATGTGGTTGATGGGATACCTGACATTTTACGCAGGTCGTTTTGCGTTATCTTCGCCCAGTCAACGATCAGGCTAGCAACCTTGCCATCCAAACCTTCATTAATCTGACCCAGCAATGCCACACCATCAGCATTGTTTAAACCAGCTACCTGCCATAAACGGGGTGGCCTGGCCTGAGTCGTAGATACGCTAAACGTTTTCATGGTTGACCTCCATTTGGTAATTTAATTATATCCATATGGCGGCTTATGGGCAAATATTAACCGCTTGAAGTATTACCCTACTAAGGCTTTAACCTTAGCTCTGATCACGTCGAGTTCCTTCTCGGTTACTCTCCCTTTTTTCGCTGCGTTTCTGACTTTCCAGGCGATGCATTTCACCTGATCGGCAAGCGCTACTGCGTTACGCTCACCGGAGAGTTCTACTTCAAAAGGGTAGCCCTTTGCCTTTGTGGTACAGGGAACACAAAGGCAAAGCCCTGTTTTATTGTTATAGATGAATGTGCTTAGCACCACGGCAGGCCAATGCTCTGCCTGCTCATTTCCTTTAGTTAGGTCAAAATCAACCTATATAAGATCCCCTGAGTCAGGTACAAATTGAATTATTATTTACCAGGCTTCCTTACCTTCAGGTTTACCCCATTCCACCAGATCATGTTGGTTATCGGCGGTGATCTCTTCAACTAGTTCCGCAAGCGAAAACTCAGATCCGCTCCTTACTGGCTCGATAACAAGCTTACCTTCAACCAAATCGATCTGAACTTCATCATCAATATTAAGATTAAGAGCCTGCATTAACGTTGCTGGGATCCGGATCGCAGGAGAGTTTCTCCAGCGTTTAACATTAACTCGGATCATATCAACCTCATCGCAATTATATAGTAACTACATCGTAGATTTTACGCAGTGAAAATACAATCTGTCGAACTCTCATTTTAATCTGTTGCTAATCTCTTCTGCACGCGCCATAAAAATAGATGGCTTAACATAGCTAACTATTTTTAATATTTAGTTGCATAAAACTACACTATCTTTATCTTTCCCGGTTGCGGCTGAGGGCATGTTTCTACACCATCTATAAATAATACTATTGCGTCACTTTATATTGAGGTGATGAATGAATTTTGACGCAAGCTATCTTGGTTATTGGGGCAAGTCCAAAAAAACAATAACTACAGGCGATAATTATCATCTGCTGGTTTATCACTGCCTGGATGTTGCCGCATGTGGATACGTAATGGCAAGTGAAAACCGGTTTGGAATACATAATGTGCTTGCAGAATTGGGACTCGCCTCGGACTTTGGGTATCGCTGGATAAGCTATCTTTTCGCCAGCCATGACTTAGGTAAATTTGCTAATGGTTTTCAGCGGTTAGCTGTTCATCCGGATTCTCCGCTGGTTAAGCCTGCAGCGGGTATTAATACACCCGCCCGTCATGATACGCTGGGCTTCTGGCTATGGGATAAGCTAGCAACCGACTGGCTCGAAGAGATTCATGGCATTTTCCCTGAAATACCTTCTTACCAGCGTGAACAGTTTATTTATGCCTTGGATATCTGGATAGCAATAAGTACCGGTCATCACGGTATTCCGCCAGATAAACCGGACAATCGCTGCGTCACAGCTTTTACGAGGCAGGATATTCATGCGGCTAGTGAATATTTCACTGCGCTACGCGATCTCTTCACCATTAATAATTTCCCTGATGAATGGAAAACAAAATCGTGGCGCAAAAAGCTAAAACAGCATAGTTGGTTTTTAGCGGGAATGATGACCCTGGCTGACTGGCTGGGATCGGATGAAAATAACTTCTCTTTTAATAGCCAACCCATGCCGCTTGCAGAGTATTGGCATATTGCCTGTGAGAAAGCGAACAAAGCGCTGTCCACTCTCCCACATGCCTCAATTACCAGCCGCTACGATGGGCATAAGGCGCTGTTCCCCTTTATCGATTCGCTGACGCCGCTCCAACAGCGTGCGGTTAATCTTGATATTTCACCCACAGGTCCTCAGCTCATTGTGCTGGAGGACGTTACAGGCGCGGGCAAAACAGAAGCAGCGATGATACTTGCTCATCGTCTGATGTCAGCCGGTAAGGGAAAGGGACTGTACGTTGGATTGCCAACGATGGCGACCTCAAACGCCATGTATCAGCGGCTGGGAAAAGCGTACCGCAAACTGTTCTCTGATGCAGCACGACCTTCGCTGGTGCTGGCGCACGGTGCCCGGCATATGTCGACTGCGTTTCGCCAGTCGGTCTGGCAGACAGATGAAAGCCAGGACGCCTATTACGCCCAAAATGATGCCAGCGCCGTCGCGGAGTGTAATACATGGTTTGCTGACTCACGTAAAAAGGCGCTGCTGGCTGAGGTAGGCGTAGGCACGCTGGACCAGGTATTAATGGCGGTCATGCCCTTTCGTCACCAGTCGCTGCGCCTGCTCGGATTGCATGACAAAGTGCTTATCCTTGATGAGGTGCACGCCTACGATGGCTACATGGTTAAGCTGCTGGAAGGGCTGCTGTGGTTTCATGCGGCCCAAGGCGGAAGCGCTATTGTTTTAACCGCTACGCTTCCGGCAACACTCCGGGAGAAGCTGCTGGTGGCCTTTGCGGAAGGGGCTGGTTTTGCTGTGGCTAACCCCAGTCTTAATGCGGGCTATCCCTGGTTAAGCCATCTATCCTCAACGGGATTGCAGGAGCACCCATTGCAGACGCGGCAGGAGGTTAAGCGCTGCGTTGCTGTTAACTGGTTAAGCGATATTGAGCACGCCCTGGAGATTATCTACCGCGTAGTTGAAGCAGGGCAGTGCATCTGCTGGGTGCGAAATACCGTTGATGATGCGCTCATGGTTTTCCTGCGTCTGTTGAACGATGGAAAGATAGCCCAGCAGGATCTCCTGCTATTTCATAGCCGCTTTGCCTATGCCGATCGTATGACGATTGAAGAGAACACGCTGGCCTGGTTTGGCAAAGATGCCTCGCCGGAGCAGCGTCGCGGCAAGGTGCTGATCGCAACCCAGGTCGTGGAGCAGAGCCTCGATCTCGATTTCGACTGGATGATCTCCGACCTGGCGCCTGTCGATCTCCTGATCCAGCGTGCAGGAAGGTTGCAGCGCCACATTCGCGATGCGCAGGGCGCCTGTAAATCGAGCCTGCCCGATGAACGTCGCTCCCCGGTACTGCATATTTTGGCTCCTGAATGGCAGGAGGAGGCACAGGATGGCTGGCTGGGAGAAACCCTGCGCGGTACAGGATATGTCTATACCGATCACGCTTGCTTGTGGCGAACGCAGAAACTGCTGCACCAGTACGGTGAAATCAAAATGCCAGAGATGGCGCGAACGTTAATTGATGGCGTATATGAAGCCAAAATTCCCGCGCCACCAGGCCTGCAACGCATTGAGGGTAACGTCTTTGGCGCACTGCTCAGCCAGCGCGCGGCCGCCAAACAAAATCTGCTGCAACGTGATAAAGGCTATCACCGCGATGCCAGCGATTTTCTTTGGGACGAGGGACGTGAATTTTCTACTCGCCTGGGCGAGGCCAGTGTAGATGTCTATCTCGCCTGGCTGGACAGCGATCGGCAGCTTCAGCCAGCAATGAATGAAGGCGAGTTTCGCTGGGAGATGAGTCGCGTACAGGTGCGAGCCAGCTGGTGGAAGCAAAACATATCCCGTCTTTCCTTGCCGGATGATGACCAACTGGAAGCATTCCGTAAGCGGCAGCATCGACCCGCTGCGCAGGTATTACTGGTCTCTGAGCAGGGGGAAGCAGCGTATTACAGCAAGCGGTTTGGGTTAACTACAGAATCTTAACTTCGCAGGAGCATACTAATGGATCTAACAACGGAGGGATGGTTGCCTGTTGTTATGCAAGATAATGCCAGGCTAAAAATCCCCCTCACCAATATTTTCGATGACGATATCTTTGACGTCAGCTATCCCCGTGCGGATTTCCAGGGAGCGGCGTGGCAGATGCTGATTGGCCTGCTGCAAACTACCGTTGCTCCCGAAGATGAGGAGGAGTGGCGGGAGGTATGGAACAGTGGTATCGATAATCAAACGTGGCAAAACGCACTCTCGACCGTAGCGCCTGCAATGCAGTTCGGTGCAGAAAAGCCGGCCTTTCTGCAAAGTCTTGAGCCGCTTGAGAGCGAAAACAGCTCTATTGCTGGCCTGTTAATTGATGCCCCCGGCGGCAATACGCTGAAGCTCAACAAAGACCATTTCGTAAAACGCCACGTTGGACAACAGATCTGCCCTCATTGTGCAGTAATGGCCCTTTTTGCGGTGCAAACCAATTCGCCTGCAGGTGGGGCAGGGTATCGCGTGGGTCTACGCGGCGGTGGCCCCTTAACCACGCTGGTGGTGCCACAGCAGGAGCGTGATTTCCCGTTGTGGAAAAAACTTTGGCTCAACGTAATCCCGGAAGAGCAGCGTCCGGCCTCTTCGCAATTCGCCGCTATTTTCCCCTGGCTTGCCCCAACGAAGACCAGTGAGAAGGCCGGAAATATCGTAACGCCAGACAATGCGCATGTGTTGCAGGCTTACTGGGGAATGCCACGACGGATCGAACTGGATTTCGAGAAAACGGTAGAAGGAAGCTGCGATCTCTGTGGAGAGCATCATCCGGCGTTGCTACGGGAGATGCGTACTAAAAACTATGGCGTGCAGTACGACGGCTGGCAGTATCCGCTCTCTCCCTACCGACAGGCGCTAAAGGATCAGGCAGCTCCGTGGCTGGCGCTAAAAGGGCAGCCCGGTGGGCTGAGCTATAAAGACTGGTTGGGTCTGACGCTTAATAGTGAAGACAAATTTAACCGTACACAGCCTGCTCGGGTAGTGCAAAAGCTTCCGAGGCGGCTACCCGCGACGGGCCTGTGGTGCTTCGCCTGGGATATGGATAACGCCAAAGCCCGTTGCTGGTATCAGCATCGTATTCCCTTAATGAACACCCCTGATGCAAAACTGCTTAGCAGCGTCATGCAGCAAACGCTACAGCTTGCCACCGACTCGCTTCGTCTCCTTAAGCAGTGGCTGAAGGCGGCATGGTTTTCGACACCCAGTGAAGCCAAAGTTGATTTTAGCCAGCTTGATACCGCTTTCTGGCAAGAGACTGAGCCTGCATTTCGTCAGCTACTGGAAGCGCTGAGCAGCGATCCTGCCCGGGAAAATTCACTCACCCGCGAAATATTAAGAGAGTGGGAAAAGCGTCTACATCACGAGGTGATGAATTTTTTCGATCGCGATGTATTCACCGATCCAGACTGCGATGATGGCACGCTGCTGCGCCAGCTGACTGCCAGAAGCAAGCTGGATCGGGATTACGACAAGCTAAAAACACGCACGCAATTCTTGGATCTCGCTAAAGAGGCGGAGGAGCAAAATGCTTAGCAGCAACACAGCACAGGTGTGCATATTTACCGAGCCTGCAGCGCAAAAGGTGCTCACGGAGTGGTTTGATATTTTATCGGATCGCTACGGTAAGCAGGATGATAAACGGATCAACGGTCGCGCATGGCGAGCGGAGCTACGCCGGATGGAGCCGCCCTACGGTGTCATGATGTGCGAAGGGTATGCCGATCTACGACGCAAGCTCCAGCTGCAAATGTCGCTCCAGCCCGTTGACCAGATGGCGCTGGCGATATTTGTTTCGGTCGCAGTGTACGTAAAAAATCATAATGCTTACCCCAGCTTTGCCGCCCAGCTCGGGCAGAAAACTAACGACCGACCCTGTCTTTCACGTCTGCGTTTTGAACGTCTGCAGCAGGCTACCGATCCTGAGAGCTTTTGCCAGCAGTTGACACGTGCCGTCCGGCTTCGGGGCGATGACGGGGTCAATATCGTCTCGCTGGCAGATGGCATATTTCTATGGATGCGTGAATGGCAGGCCCGCGAAGAGCACCAGCCAGAATCGATCGATCCCTTCTCCCGTAACCGTATTCGCTGGGCGAATGAGTATCTCTCAGCCCGCTAGTTATTTTTGATAAGGACTTATAATGACTACGTTTATTCAGCTTCACTTTCTTACTGCTTATGCACCCTCTAACCTCAACCGGGATGACTCCGGTCGACCAAAAACGGCCAAAATGGGCGGTGTGGAACGTCTTCGCGTCTCTTCTCAGAGTCTGAAACGTGCCTGGCGAGTATCAGAAACCTTTGAGTCGGCAATGGACGGGCATATCGGCGAGCGCACGCGACTTTTGGGCGTTAAGTATGTCCATCAGCCAATGACTGCCGCAGGCGTGAGTGAAAAAATAGCAAAAGCTGCAGCGGAAAAAATTGCCGGTCAGTTTGGAAAAGTAAAAAATGATAAAGGTGCTGCACCCGTTAAGAACCTGGAAATTGAGCAGCTGGTACACGTCAGCACGCATGAGATTGCCCTCATCAAACAGCTGGTGGACACGCTGATTAGCGAAAACCGTGAACCTGTAGACGAGGAGCTAAAGCTGCTGCGCAAAGAGCAGCATAGCGTTGATATGGCGCTGTTTGGGCGTATGTTAGCTTCCTCTCCTGCTTTTAATGTTGAGGCCGCTTGCCAGGTTGCTCATGCATTAGGCGTTAGCGCCGTGACCATTGAAGATGATTTCTTTACGGCGGTGGACGATCTCAATACGGGTGAAGAGGATAAAGGTTCGGCTCATATGGGCGAACAGGGTTTTGCTTCCGCACTCTTCTATAGCTACATCTGTATTAGTCGCGATCTGCTGGTTAAAAACCTTGATGGTGATGAGGATCTGGCCCGGCGCGCCATCGCGGCGCTGACTGAAACCGCGCTGACCGTATCGCCTGGCGGAAAACAGAACAGTTTCGCCTCACGCGCTTATGCCTCCTATGCACTGGCAGAAATGGGCACTAAGCAACCTCGCTCGCTGGCGGTAGCATTTTTCCAGCCCGTGCGGGGCGAAAACCTCCTGCCAACGGCGATTGAACGCCTGAAGCATCAGCGCGACAACTTTGATCGCGTCTATGGTCAGTGTGTGGATCGCCACTATGAGCTGAACGCCGATAAAGGTGAGGGATCGTTATCCGCGCTGCTGGAGTTTGTGAGCCAATAAGGATAGAGAATGAAGCAATATCTGGTTTTTCAGCTCTATGCGCCGTTGGCCGCCTGGGGTGAAGAGGCCGTAGGGGAAATGCGACATACTGCACACGTTCCAACGCGATCGGCCATTCTGGGCCTGCTTGCAGCGGCTCAGGGCATTTGCCGCGAAGAAGAAGAGGCGCTGAATAAGTTTAACCAACACTATCATTTGGCGATACGACCGCTCTCCTCATGTGAGCGCTGGCTGCGGGATTATCACACCGTTAGTATGCCGCGCGAGAATAAGAAGTATCACTACTATACCCGGCGGGATGAGCTGCGGCTGGCTCCTGATGATATAGGTACCATCGTTACACAGCGAGAGTATCGCTGTGATGGTTACTGGCACGTTGCGGTCAGTGCAACAGAAGGAGCACCGGTGCCACTGGAGATACTTCGCGATTCGCTTATCAAGCCACATTTTCCGCTCTATCTGGGGCGCAAATCTTGCCCACTGGCCCTGCCGCTCGCCCCCCGGCTGCTGGAAGGAACGCTCAAGCAGATTTTTAACCAGGCCGCTGAGCAACTCACCGCGTCAGAATTGATGATGATTGCCCAGGGGGGAGAGACATGCTACTGGGACGATCCTGACGAAAGCAGTCTGGTATGGCAAACGCAGCAGCACTGCAATAATCAGCCTGTCAGCCGCCGACGCTGGCAGTTTGGTCGCTATATTCGCTATAGCGGGTCGCTCAGGGAGGGAGAATAATGTACCTGTCGCGCATACAGCTTCACCTCGATCGCCTGCAACCGGGCATGTTGCAAAAATGGACGCATGCCGCACCTTATGCCAGTCACCAATGGCTATGGCAGCTTTTTCCAGATTGTGACGAACGCCACTTTCTGTTTCGTCAGGAGCCGCAGGCGCGCTTTTTTATGCTTTCACAGACAGCGCCTGTTCAACAGCACGACCTGTTTACAATTGAGACCAAACCTTTTACCCCGGCATTGAACGAGGGGCAGCAGCTTGATTTCCAGCTGCGCGCAAACCCGGTTGTCTGTCGTGATAAAAAACGTTCGGATGTATTAATGAACGCCAAGTTCCAGGCTAAAGCAGAGAATATTGCCAGTGAAAAGTGGTGGGGATTACAGGTCGATGCGGCGCAGTCCTGGCTAGAAAAGCAGGGCGAGCAGCATGGTTTTCGTCTGGTTGCGCCTGCGGTCGATGATTTTGCCGTATGGGCCGATGCCGATGGCGCAGATGAGCCAGCGTCGGCAAGAGTAAGCGTGCTGGCCTATCAGCAGCATCGTTTCCAGCGCAGGCAGGGTGAAAGCCCCATCGTCTACAGCAGCGTTGACTATGCCGGAGCGCTGGTGATCACCGATCCCAACCGTTTTTCCCAGGCACTCTTTAATGGTATCGGCAAAAGTAAATCCCTGGGATGCGGCATGCTGATGGTTAAAAGGCGGCGTTAATGAGCTGGATACCTCTGAACCCCATCCCACTTAAAGATCGCGTCTCAATGATTTTTTTGCAATACGGTCAGATTGATGTGATTGACGGTGCGTTTGTGCTCATCGATAAAACCGGCGTGCGGACGCATATCCCGGTCGGATCCGTGGCCTGCATTATGCTTGAGCCTGGTACCCGGGTCTCTCATGCTGCGGTACGACTGGCGGCTACGGTAGGTACGCTGCTGGTTTGGGTGGGGGAGGCGGGTGTCCGGCTATACGCGACAGGGCAGCCGGGCGGTGCGCGTTCCGATCATCTGTTATACCAGGCGAAGCTGGCGCTTGATGAGAATCTGCGGCTAAAGGTGGTACGCAAAATGTTCGAGTTACGTTTTGGCGAACCACCTCCGGCACGGCGTTCAGTTGAACAGTTACGCGGCATTGAAGGAAGTCGGGTACGCGCAACATACACCCTATTAGCCAAGCAGTATGGCGTTAAGTGGCATGGGCGCCGGTACGATCCTAAGGATTGGGAAAAGGGTGATGTAGTTAATCAGTGCATTAGTGCTGCAACGGCATGTCTTTATGGTGTTACCGAGGCCGCAGTGCTGGCGGCAGGCTATGCGCCAGCCATTGGTTTTGTCCATACCGGTAAGCCGCTCTCTTTTGTTTATGATATTGCCGATATCATTAAATTTGATACCGTCGTGCCGAAAGCATTCGAGATCGCACGGGGCAATCCTGCCGAGCCAGATCGTGAAGTAAGGCTGGCGTGTCGTGATATTTTCCGCAGTAGTAAAACCCTCGCAAAACTGATCCCGCTAATTGAAGACGTGCTGGCCGCTGGTGAGATCTCCCCACCGCTGCCGCCCGCTGATGCGCAACCCATTGCTATTCCTCTTCCTGCCAGCCTCGGCGACGCTGGGCACAGGAGCACATAAAGCATGAGTATGCTGGTGGTTGTGACTGAAAACGTGCCTCCTCGCCTACGGGGGAGGCTGGCGGTCTGGCTGCTTGAGGTTCGCGCCGGTGTGTACATTGGGGATGTCTCGAAGCGGGTACGTGAAATGATATGGCAGCAGATTACCGTTTTGGCAGAGCAGGGCAACGTAGTGATGGCTTGGGCGACCAATACCGAGTCAGGATTTGAGTTTCAAACATGGGGTGAAAACCGAAGGATACCGGTGGATCTCGATGGACTACGTCTGGTCTCTTTCCTCCCGCAAGAAAATCAATAAGTTAGTGCTCTTTAAAAAAGTGAAAAAATCGGTAGGATTTTTGGTAGTGATAAAATTATTTTAATTCAATGATGTATGTTTAGAGCGTTCCCCACATGCGTGGGGATAAACCGCTTCTGAAAATTGGGGTGGCACAGCATTTCCGGCGTTCCCCACATGCGTGGGGATAAACCGGCTCTCAGGCCGCAGAATCAATGGGTGTAAAAGCGTTCCCCACATGCGTGGGGATAAACCGTATACAGGATGCAGTATGCAGATAACGAAAATGCGTTCCCCACATGCGTGGGGATAAACCGGCGCGCGCGCAGAGGGATGTGCAGGTGGGCATGCGTTCCCCACATGCGTGGGGATAAACCGCAGCTGTATCAACTCTACGCGCTGAATGAAACGCGTTCCCCACATGCGTGGGGATAAACCGCGCACGATCCCATCACCAAAAAATGACCATTTGCGTTCCCCACATGCGTGGGGATAAACCGGGGAGATTCCAGATAACCATCACGGAGGCGAAGCGTTCCCCACATGCGTGGGGATAAACCGGGCCAGTTTCCCGGCCCGCCCTTTTTTAGTGGGCGTTCCCCACATGCGTGGGGATAAACCGCTTGTTGGCCGGTCCTGCATCACCTTTTTCAGGCGTTCCCCACATGCGTGGGGATAAACCGAGTCTTTTTACAATCTGGAAAAATGGGCAGCAGCGTTCCCCACATGCGTGGGGATAAACCGGTTAGGCGGTTTGTACTTTGGCACGACAATAAGCGTTCCCCACATGCGTGGGGATAAACCGCCATACGGGAAACGCTCCTGATCCACAGGGGCGCGGTGGGGATAAACCGAATAATTTGGCCATTTGTTGCAGCAGTTGCGTGCGTTCCCCACATGCGTGGGGATAAACCGCCAGCAGCGTTACCCTGCGCCAGATTCACTGTGCGTTCCCCACATGCGTGGGGATAAACCGCACGCCCGGGATGACAGCAAACGCAGCTATACGCGTTCCCCACATGCGTGGGGATAAACCGCTGCAAATGCAGGTACAGGCTGAGAACGAGCTGCGTTCCCCACATGCGTGGGGATAAACCGGCTCAGCTAGGCGAGGGGGAGGGAGGGTCTGTGCGTTCCCCACATGCGTGGGGATAAACCGCGCCGGCACTCCATACCAGACGGCAACAGCCAGCATTCCCCACATGCGTAGAGATAAACCTTACCGTTTACCAGTATCTGCAGAAGTATGGCCTGAGGTACCACCCGTAAATGGGAGCCGGGCATGGTAGAGGAAGAGACCCGCTTCTTCGGCCTCAAGCGCGAATGCGGACTGCACGAAGGGTGATATAACGCACCGGACGGAAAATGCTGACTTTAGGGTCGGCATTTTTTTGGCTGAGAGTAGGAGGTAAGAAATTTAGGATAGGGTCAGGGTTGAAAGTAGCGGTAGAATCGAAATAGTTGGTGGATATAGGGTATGTGAAATGAAGAGAGTATTACCAGGTATTGCTTTTTCCCTGCTGTATTTTCCCATGCTGGCTAGCGCTGCACTATATGAAGGCTCAGAGGCAAAAGCCTGTTTTGCTCAGCATGCTGATCCGAATCAGCAAGAAAAATGCCTTCAACAGAAAAAAAACGAGAGCGAATCACAGTTGGAAGGCGTCATTATAGAAACAAACAAAAACATTAAGGCTAATAACGTCGGTTTATTTAACGGAAAAGAAGACGCAGCAGAAACGTCAGGAGAGGTATACAGCAAACGTTTCTTAAATGCCCAAAAGCTATGGAAGCAGTATAGAAAAAATCTATGCCTGGCAGTGGCCACAGAGATTAATGAAGATGCTTACGATTACCAAGCATTCATTGATCAGTGCGAGATTAATCTCAACAAAAGGCATATAGAAGAAATAAAAATGATGGGTATCCTTCCCGCCTCGTGACTGCTCTTAAGCTTATTGTTAAAGATGGCGCTGAGATCGTCTCATTTAAGGAGCTATAGAAATGAAATGCCCTATCTGTGGCGGTGCAGATCTTAAACATGAAACCCGTGACGTTGAATACGAGTATAAAGGCCGTAAAACTACGGTATACGGTATTACCGGCGACTATTGCGATGCGTGTGGAGAGAGCATCTTAGATGATGACGCTGGCGAAACGTATATGGCGGCAATCGGCACTTTTAATCGCGAGACTCGATAAGCACCCCGAAATTTTTGAAGAGCTAAAGCAAGCTTAATCTACTCCGACTAACTACAGCACTCATCGCCGGGCGGCGCTGCGCTTGCCCGGCCTACAAAACCCAAATCCTGCACTATCAGACTCAGGCACCTTTCTCCGCCTTCGCCAGCTCCTTCATCAGCGGCAGCATAATACGCATCACGTCGCGGCTGCGGCGCTCAATGCGGCCGGGCAGAGCGTTATCGAGGAACTGCTGGTTATCCAGACGCACATTATGCCAGCTGGTGCCGTCGGGAAACGCTTTGGTCTTTGCCCGCTGCTGGTAGCCATCCTTTTTCCCCAGCGACCAGTTCGTAGCCTCGACGGAGAGCACCGGGATACCTGCGCGATCGAACACTTCGCTGTCGTGGCAGCAGTCGGTGCCTTTCGGATAGTCCGGGTTCAGGCCTGGATTCGTAGTGGCAGTAATACCGTGCTGGCGAGCAATGGCTAAAGCGCGATCCCGGGTCAGCTTGCGCACCGCAGCAGGCGTGCTTTTGCCACTGTTGAAGTAGAGCTTATCGCCGACGATCAGGTTATCGAGGTTGATCACCAGCAAGGTGTTTTTCTTCTCGGCGTCGCTCATGCGCTGCAACAGATTCTCCGCCCCCATCCGTCCCTCCTCTTCACCGCTGGTGGCGATGAAACGAATGCCGTACTGAGTCTGCATATGCTTCATCTGGTCAGCCAGCTCCAGCATCACCCCCAGCCCGGCGGCGTTATCGTCGAGGCCCTGTAACGTCAGGCCGCCAAGGTTGTTATCGCTATCGGCATCGCTGCGCGGCGCGTAGGTATCGAGATGCGCCATCACAATGATCTGCTGAGCCAGCTTGCCTTCATGGGCGGCAATCACCGTACTGCCGGTCACGTTGTGCCAGTTCTGGTTCTTATTGCGTGAGGTATAGATGTAGCGGCTGTTGAACTTGCGGATGTTGCTCTGGTAGCCCATCTGTTCAAACTGCTGGCGCAGATAGTCGGCTGAAAGCATCTCTGCAGGCGTACCGGTCATACGGCCAGGAAAATAGGTGGCAATGTGGCGAGCCTGCTCGCTGGCCATCTCGCCAGGCTGGCTGGATTTTGCCTGCGCAGGCACGGTAAAGCACACACCGAGCGCCAGAGCTATAGCAAGATGGCGCAATGCGGGAAACATAGTGAGTCCTTAAAAGTGAAGCAAAATTTTTGACGTGCATAGTATGAAACTGTGATCGCAGTTACACAATTTCAATTACGCTCAAACACGCGGATTTTCTCACGTTAAGCACTTTTTGATCTTTGCTTTTGCTTAACGTTATTCCATTGAGTAACTACTCATTCCAATTCGTAATTTCATTCGTCCTTAGACGCCCCCTATAGTCCCTCTATCCCTTGTTTTAAGCGACGCATGCGACGGATAACAGACGTACAGAACAGATCGTCTCGTGTAGTAAATTTCCCTTTAAGGAACGGTTATGGATCAAAAACGACTCACCCACCTGCGACAACTGGAGGCGGAAAGCATCCATATCATTCGCGAGGTGGCGGCTGAATTCTCCAATCCGGTGATGATGTACTCCATCGGCAAAGACTCCAGTGTGATGCTGCACCTGGCACGTAAGGCTTTTTATCCAGGTACGCTGCCTTTCCCGCTGCTGCATGTCGATACTGGCTGGAAATTCCGTGAGATGTATGAGTTCCGTGACCGTACCGCCAAAGCCTACGGCTGCGAACTGCTGGTGCATAAAAACCCGGAAGGGGTGGCGATGGGTATCAACCCATTTGTGCACGGCAGCGCCAAGCACACCGATATCATGAAGACGGAAGGGCTTAAGCAGGCGCTGAATAAGTACGGCTTTGACGCGGCATTTGGTGGCGCGCGCCGCGACGAGGAGAAGTCCCGCGCGAAAGAGCGTATCTACTCCTTCCGCGACCGCTTCCACCGCTGGGATCCGAAAAATCAGCGTCCGGAGCTGTGGCACAACTACAACGGCCAGATCAACAAGGGCGAAAGCATCCGCGTCTTCCCGCTGTCGAACTGGACCGAGCTGGATATCTGGCAGTACATCTACCTGGAAAACATTGAAATCGTTCCGCTCTACCTGGCGGCTGAACGTCCGGTGCTGGAACGTGACGGCATGCTGATGATGATCGATGACGATCGTATCGACCTGCAGCCGGGCGAAGAGATCAAACAGCGTATGGTGCGCTTCCGTACCCTTGGCTGCTGGCCGCTGACCGGCGCGGTAGAGTCTGACGCCCAGACGCTGCCGGAGATCATCGAAGAGATGCTGGTCTCCACTACCAGCGAACGCCAGGGGCGCGTTATTGACCGCGACCAGGCTGGCTCGATGGAGCTGAAAAAACGCCAGGGATACTTCTAAGGAGCCGCCATGAATACCACTATTGCCCAACAAATTGCTAACGAAGGCGGCGTCGAAGCGTACCTGCACGCCCAGCAGCACAAGAGCCTGTTGCGCTTCCTAACCTGCGGCAGCGTCGATGACGGTAAAAGCACCCTGATTGGCCGTCTGCTGCACGACACGCGCCAGATTTATGAAGATCAGCTCTCCACCTTGCACAACGACAGCAAGCGCCACGGTACCCAGGGTGAAAAACTCGACCTCGCGCTACTGGTAGATGGCCTGCAGGCCGAGCGTGAGCAGGGCATCACCATTGACGTGGCCTACCGCTACTTCTCTACCGAAAAACGTAAGTTCATTATCGCCGATACCCCAGGGCACGAGCAGTACACCCGTAACATGGCTACCGGGGCCTCTACCTGCGATCTGGCGATCCTGCTGATTGATGCGCGTAAAGGTGTGCTGGATCAAACCCGTCGCCATAGCTTTATCTCTACCCTGCTGGGTATTAAGCATCTGGTGGTGGCAGTAAACAAAATGGACCTGGTCGAGTTCAGCGAAGAGACATTTGAAACGATTCGCCAGCAATACCTGACCTTTGCCGAACAGCTGCCGGGCAACCTCGACATCCGCTTCGTACCGCTGTCGGCACTGGAGGGAGATAACGTTGCCAGCCAGAGCGCGAGCATGCCATGGTACAGCGGCCCGACACTGCTGGAGGTGCTGGAGAGCGTTGAAATTCACCGCGTCGTCGATACTCAGCCGATGCGCTTCCCGGTGCAGTACGTTAACCGCCCGAATCTCGATTTCCGCGGCTTCTCCGGTACCGTGGCTTCCGGCAGCGTTAAGGTCGGCCAGCGCGTTAAGGTGTTGCCCTCTGGCGTAGAGTCCTCGGTGGCACGCATTGTCACGTTCGATGGCGATCTGCCGGAAGCGGGCGCGGGCGAAGCGGTGACCCTGGTGCTGAAGGATGAGATTGACATCAGCCGTGGCGATCTGCTGCTGGATGCGCAGGAGAGCCTGCCAGCCGTGCAGAGCGCAGCGGTAGATGTGGTATGGATGGCTGAGCAGCCACTGAGTCCGGGCCAAAGCTATGATATCAAAATCGCCGGCAAGAAGACCCGTGCGCGGGTGGACGGCATTCAGTATCAGGTGGATATCAACAATCTCACCCAGCGCAGCGTTGATGCCCTGCCGCTCAACGGTATCGGCCTGGTTGACCTGACCTTTGACGAGCCGCTGGTGCTGGATAAGTACCAGGACAACCCGGTGACCGGCGGGATGATCTTTATCGATCGCCTGAGCAACGTCACCGTTGGTGCTGGCATGGTCAATCAGCCGAACGCTGATGCCGTGGCCGCGCCGTCTGAGTTCAGCGCCTTTGAGCTGGAGCTGAATGCGTTGGTACGCAAGCACTTCCCACACTGGGGCGCGCGCGATCTGCTGGGAGGCAAATAATGGCGGATCATGACGAGAACGTCGTCTGGCACGCCCATCCTGTTACCGTGCAGCAGCGGGAGCAACTCCACGGTCACCGTGGGGTTGTGCTGTGGTTTACCGGGCTATCCGGCTCGGGTAAATCCACGGTCGCCGGTGCGCTGGAGGAGGCGCTGCATCAGCTGGGCGTCAGCACCTACCTGCTCGACGGGGACAACGTGCGTCACGGGCTGTGCAGCGATCTGGGCTTCAGCGACGACGATCGCAAAGAGAACATTCGCCGCGTGGGCGAGGTAGCCCGGCTGATGGTGGATGCAGGCCTGGTTGTGCTGACTGCTTTCATCTCTCCGCATCGTGCAGAGCGGCAGATGGTGCGCGAGCGCGTAGGCGAGGGGCGTTTCTACGAGGTTTTTGTGGATACCTCTCTGGCTACCTGCGAAGCGCGGGATCCCAAAGGGCTGTATAAAAAGGCGCGTGCCGGTGAGCTACGCCATTTTACCGGGATCGATTCCGTCTATGAGGCTCCCGTCTCGCCAGAGGTGCATCTCGATGGCGAACAATTGGTAACAAATTTGGTGGCTCAATTATTAGATCTACTGAAACGGGACGATATTATCAGATCCTGAGACAACGCCGGGTGTTGCGCCCGGCAAGTCAGGTCACAGGATCCACTATGCGCAATAGCCAGAATATTACTATCACTCCCTCTGAAACCGGCGTTGCCAACGAAGAGACCACCTGGTCATTGCCCGGGGCCGTCGTTGGCTTCGCCTCATGGCTGCTGGCGCTAAGCATACCGTTTCTGCTGTATGGCTCTAACACCCTCTTTTTCTTTCTCTATACCTGGCCGTTCTTTCTGGCGCTAATGCCCGTTGCGGTAGTAGTCGGCGTTGCTATCCACTCCTTGCTCAACGGCAGGCTGGTCTATAGTAGCCTGGCAACGGCGCTGGCCAGCGTCGCGATGTTCAGCATTCTATTCATGTGGCTAATGGGTTAAAGCAAGCCATAATTCAAACCGTAACGCTTTTTAAGACGATGTTTCCAGGCCTGGACAGTGCCTGGAGCGGGTGAGGTATGGTACATTTGGCAGCGTCGTTGCGGTATCGGCTTAGAGTGGAGTCCTGGCGTAAGTTATGGGATGATGATGCCGTTTTACAGGGGGCAGGATGGGTAAATTAACGCTGCTGTTGCTGGCTTTGCTGGTCTGGCTACAGTATTCATTGTGGTTTGGCAAGAATGGCCTCCACGACTTCAGCCGCGTCAGCGATGATGTCACGGTACAGCAGGCAACAAACGCTAAGCTAAAAGCGCGAAACGATCAGCTGTTCGCCGAGATTGACGATCTCAACGGCGGCCAGGAGGCGATTGAAGAGCGCGCACGTAACGAACTCAGTATGACCAGGCCGGGCGAAACCTTTTATCGTCTGGTTCCGGATGCGTCTAAACGCAGCCCAGGGTCACCACAAAATAGTCGATAACAAACAGGCCCAGGTTTTCTTACATGGCAGCAAAAGCTCCGGCCATCTGTGCCGTCGTACCGGCCGCCGGATTTGGCCGTCGTATGCAAACGGAATGCCCTAAACAGTATCTTTCGATTGGTAATAAAACCATCCTTGAACACTCGGTTGCGGCGTTGCTGGCTAATCCGCGTGTTGAGAGGGTGATTATTGCCGTCAGTCCTGGCGACGAGCGCTTCGCCGGGCTACCGCTGGCGCATCATCCTCAAATCACCGTGGTTGACGGCGGCGCTGAGCGTGCCGATTCGGTGCTGGCTGGCCTACACGCTGCCGGTGACGCCGGGTGGGTGCTGGTGCACGATGCGGCTCGCCCCTGCCTGCATCAGGACGATCTCTCCCGTCTGCTCTCTCTCTTTGAAACCAGCCGTACGGGTGGCATTCTGGCCGCCCCGGTGCGCGATACCATGAAGCGCGCTGAGCCAGGCAAGACCGCTATCGCCCACACCGTGGAGCGTAACGATCTCTGGCACGCGCTGACCCCACAGTTTTTTCCGCTGGCGCTGCTGAAGATGTGCCTGACGCGGGCGCTTAACGACGGCGCGACCATCACCGATGAAGCGTCAGCGCTGGAGCACTGCGGCTACCATCCCGAGCTGATCGCCGGTCGCGCTGATAATATTAAAGTGACGCGGCCTGAAGACCTGGCGCTGGCAGAATTTTATCTTACCCGTAACGCCTCTATGGAGAACTGACAATGCGTATTGGACACGGCTTTGACGTACACGCTTTTGGCGGCGAAGGCCCGATTATCATCGGTGGCGTACGTATTCCCTATGAAAAAGGCCTGCTGGCGCACTCCGATGGCGACGTGGCCCTGCATGCGTTAACCGATGCGCTGCTTGGCGCGGCGGCGCTGGGGGATATCGGTAAACTCTTTCCGGATACCGATCCGGCGTTTAAAGGTGCGGACAGCCGCGAGCTGCTGCGCGAGGCCTGGCGTCGTATTCAGGCAAAAGGCTATACCCTTGGCAACGTTGATGTGACGATTATCGCCCAGGCACCAAAAATGCTGCCGCATATCCCGCAGATGCGCATCTTTATTGCCGAAGATCTCGGCTGCCACATGGATGACGTCAACGTTAAGGCTACCACCACCGAAAAGCTGGGCTTTACCGGGCGCGGGGAAGGTATTGCCTGCGAAGCCGTGGCGCTGTTGAACAAGGCGGCTAAATGACCGAGTTTGACGCACTGACGTACCTGCACGGCAAACCTCAGGGCAGCGGCCTGCTGAAGGCCAATCCGGAAGATTTCGTCGTGATAGAAGATTTAGGCTTCGCCCCCGACGGCGAGGGCGAGCATATTCTGGTGCGAGTGCGCAAAACCGGCTGCAATACCCGCTTTGTCGCCGACGCGCTGGCAAAGTTCCTTAAGGTCCATGCCCGGGAGATTAGCTTTGCCGGGCAGAAAGATAAGCATGCGGTGACCGAGCAGTGGCTCTGCGCCCGTGTGCCGGGTAAAGAGATGCCGGATCTCAGCGCATTTCAGCTGGAAGGCTGCCAGGTGCTGGAGTACGCCCGCCACAAACGCAAGCTGCGGCTGGGGGCGTTGCAGGGCAACCAGTTCACCCTGGTGCTGCGCGAGGTGAGCGATCGTGCCGACCTCGCGTCGCGTCTCACAGCCATCGCGGAACAGGGCGTACCGAACTACTTTGGCGCGCAGCGTTTTGGTATCAACGGCAGCAACCTGCACGGTGCGCTGCGCTGGGCGCAGAGCGATGCCCCGGTGCGCGATCGCAATAAGCGCAGTTTTTGGTTGTCGGCGGCTCGCAGCGCGTTGTTTAATCAGATCGTTAGCGAGCGCCTGAAAAAAGCGGACTTTAATCAAGTTGTTGACGGTGATGCGCTACAATTAGCGGGGCGCGGAAGCTGGTTCGTGGCGACGCCGGAAGAGCTGGCGGCGCTGCAGGCGCGTGTCGATGATAAAGCGCTAATGATTACCGCTGCGCTGCCGGGCACCGGCGAGTGGGGAACCCAGCGCGAGGCGCTGGCGCGCGAAGAGGCGGCCATTAGCGATTCGCCTCTGCTGCAGTCCCTGCTGGTGCGCGAAAAGGTTGAGGCCTCGCGCCGGGCCGCGCTGCTCTATCCGCAGCAGCTGAGCTGGGCGTGGCGGGACGATGTGACCGTTGAGCTGCGCTTCTGGCTGCCGGCTGGCAGCTTTGCCACCAGCGTTGTAAGGGAACTTATCAATACATCGGGTGAACATGCGAATTTTGCTGAGTAACGATGACGGTATCCATGCGCCAGGCATTCAGACTCTGGCGCATGCTTTACGGGAATTTGCCGATGTGCAGGTTGTCGCGCCCGATCGTAACCGCAGCGGAGCCTCTAACTCCCTGACGCTGGAATCTTCCCTTCGGACCTTTACCTTCGAGAATGGCGATATCGCCGTGCAGATGGGCACGCCCACCGACTGCGTTTTTCTGGGCGTCAATGCGCTGATGCGCCCGCGTCCGGACGTGGTGATTGCCGGGATCAACGCCGGGCCAAACCTTGGCGACGATGTGATCTACTCCGGAACCGTGGCCGCGGCAATGGAGGGGCGTCATCTTGGTTTCCCCGCGCTGGCGGTCTCGCTTAACGGCTACACGCACTACGACACCGCCGCCGCGGTAACCTGCTCCATTCTGCGCGCCCTGAGCCGGGAGCCGCTGCGCACTGGTCGGATCCTGAATATTAACGTGCCCGATCTGCCGCTTGATGAGATCAAAGGCATTCGTGTCACCCGCTGCGGCAGCCGCCATCCGGCGGATAAGGTGATCCCGCAGGAGGATCCGCGCGGCAATACGCTCTACTGGATTGGTCCGCCGGGTGAAAAGCACGACGCCGGGCCGGACACCGACTTTGCCGCCGTGGATGAAGGCTACGTCTCGGTAACGCCGCTGCATGTGGATCTTACCGCACACAGCGCGCATGATGTTGTTTCGGACTGGTTAAGCCGTGCCGGAGTGAACACGCAATGGTAAGCAGACGCGTACAAGCCCTTCTCGATCAGTTACGCAGCCAGGGCATCAAAGATGAACATGTCCTGGAGGCAATCGCACGGGTTCCCCGTGAGAAATTTATTGATGAAGCGTTTGAACACAAAGCGTGGGAGAACGTCGCGTTACCTATCGGTCAGGGACAAACTATTTCGCAGCCTTATATGGTAGCGCGTATGACCGAGCTGCTGGCCCTGACGCCGGACTCAAGAGTACTGGAGATTGGCACCGGCTCGGGCTACCAGACGGCGATTCTGGCGCATCTGGTGCGCCATGTCTGCTCCGTCGAGCGAATCAAGAGCCTACAGTGGCAGGCGCGTCGCCGCCTGAAGCAGCTCGATCTGCACAACGTTTCAACCCGTCATGGCGATGGCTGGCAAGGGTGGCAGGCACGCGCCCCGTTTGATGCCATCATTGTGACGGCCGCACCGCCGGAGATCCCCGCCGCGCTTCTGTCGCAGCTGGATAACGGCGGTATTCTCGTTTTGCCCGTGGGCGATGAGCACCAGCAGCTGAAGTGCATCCATCGACGGGGAAGCGAATTTATCATCGAAACCGTGGAAGATGTACGCTTTGTCCCGCTAGTGAGAGGCGAACTGGCCTGAGACCCGGATTTTTCCTAAAGTTTTCAGCGAGTTTAAGCGTAAGGTGGGGCGGCGTTTACTAACGCCACGATTTTCAACACGCACAAGTAAATACATTTTTGGGGGATAAATGAGCACGGGAAGCCCAACATTCACCTTAAGCCGGATTGCGGCATTGTCACTGGTTTCGCTCTGGCTGGCAGGATGCTCAAATTCTGGTAATCCACCCGCACCGGTAAGCTCCGTGAATGGCGACAGCGCCTCCGGCAGCAGCACCGAATCCGGGATGTTAATTACCCCTCCACCCAAGATGGGCAGCACGCCGCAGCAGGCACCGCAAATTCAGCCGGTTCAGCCGGTTATTGCTCCGCCAACGACCATTCAGCCAGCGACCCCTCAACCGGTGACGTCGCAGCCCGTTCAGACGCAAAATGGTCGAATTGTTTACAATCGCCAGTATGGGAACATTCCGAAAGGTAGCTATACTGGCGGTAGCACTTACACCGTGAAACGTGGTGACACACTGTTTTACATTGCCTGGGTCACAGGTAATGACTTCCGCGATTTGGCCCAGCGAAATGGCGTTGCCGCCCCGTATAGCCTGAATGTCGGTCAGGTTCTCCAGGTCGGAAATTCATCCGGCACGCCAATAACTGGAGGTAACGCAATCACTCAGGCCGATGCTTCTGCGCAAGGAATCGTGACGCAACCTGCACAAAAATCAACCGTAGTAGTTGCGCCGCAACCGACAATTACGTATTCTGAGGACTCAGGTGAACAGAGTGATAACAAAATGTTGCCGAACAACAAGCCTGCGACAGTAGTCACAGCGCCTGTAACAGCACCTTCTGTTACCACAACCGAACCGACGGCCAGCAGTACCTCAACCAGCGCGCCGATTTCATCCTGGCGCTGGCCGACTGATGGCAATGTTATCGATAACTTCTCTGCAACCGAAGGTGGCAATAAAGGGATCGATATCGCAGGGTCGAAAGGCCAGGCTATCGTCGCGACCGCAGATGGACGCGTGGTATATGCCGGTAATGCTCTGCGCGGTTACGGTAATCTTATTATCATCAAACATAACGATGATTACCTGAGTGCCTACGCCCATAACGATACGATGCTGGTTCGGGAACAACAAGACATCAAGGCGGGGCAGAAGATAGCTACTATGGGTAGCACCGGAACCAGTTCTACACGTTTGCATTTTGAAATTCGTTACAAGGGGAAATCCGTCAACCCGCTGCGTTATTTACCGCAGCGATAATTAGGCAAAGTCGTTATGCTATCCTTTGCTTTGCCGTGACAGCGTGCTTAGATGCAACTGTCTCGAATAAGAAAAGGAAGTATGGAGATTTTGTTCAGGGATCACGGGTAGGAGCCACCTTATGAGTCAGAATACGCTGAAAGTTCATGATCTAAATGAAGACGCGGAATTTGATGAGAACGGAGTTGAGGCTTTCGATGAGAAAGTCCTGAATGAAGAGGAACCCAGTGATAACGAGTTAGCTGAAGAGGAGCTGTTATCTCAGGGAGCAACACAGCGTGTGCTGGACGCGACTCAGCTGTACTTAGGAGAGATCGGTTATTCTCCTCTGTTAACCGCTGAAGAAGAAGTTTACTTCGCGCGTCGCGCACTGCGTGGGGATGTTGCATCACGCCGTCGCATGATTGAAAGTAACCTGCGTCTGGTCGTGAAGATTGCCCGTCGTTACAGCAATCGTGGTCTGGCTCTGCTGGATCTGATTGAAGAAGGTAACCTGGGGCTGATCCGCGCCGTTGAGAAATTTGACCCAGAACGCGGGTTCCGTTTCTCGACTTACGCAACCTGGTGGATTCGTCAGACCATCGAACGGGCAATCATGAACCAGACCCGGACGATCCGTCTGCCAATTCATATTGTTAAAGAGCTGAACGTCTATCTGCGTACCGCACGTGAGCTGTCCCATAAACTGGACCACGAGCCAAGTGCCGAAGAGATTGCTGAACAGCTTGATAAACCGGTTGATGACGTAAGCCGTATGCTGCGTCTCAACGAGCGCATTACCTCGGTAGACACCCCGCTGGGTGGCGACTCCGAAAAAGCGCTGCTGGACATCCTGGCCGATGAGAAAGACAACGGCCCGGAAGACACCACGCAGGACGATGACATGAAACAGAGCATCGTCAAATGGCTGTTCGAACTGAACGCCAAACAACGCGAGGTGCTGGCACGTCGTTTCGGTCTGCTGGGCTATGAAGCTGCAACGCTCGAGGATGTGGGCCGTGAGATTGGCCTGACTCGTGAACGCGTTCGTCAGATTCAGGTTGAAGGTCTGCGTCGTCTGCGCGAAATTCTGCAGACGCAGGGGCTGAATATCGAAGCGCTGTTCCGCGAATAAGCGACACCATTTCAAAAAAGGCCAGTCATTTGACTGGCCTTTTTCTTTTGTGCTTTCGGATGGCAATGATTTTTACTGAAACCGTATGCCGGGCAAAGCGACGCCGCCGCCCGGCTTAACTCAATTAATTGAGGGTATAGTCCAGAGAGATCTCAGCCTTAATCAGCTGGGAAACCGGGCAGCCAGCTTTGGCTTTGTTGATGATCTTATCGAAAGTCTCTTTTTCGATCCCAGGCACTTTCACCGTGCTGTTCAGCGCGATTTTCGTAATCGCAAAGCCGCCGTCAACTTTATCCAGCGACACATCTGCCGTAGTATCGATGCTCTCCGGGGTATAACCCTCTTCACCCAGCATCAATGACAGCGCCATAGAGAAGCAGCCCGCATGCGCCGCGCCGATCAGCTCTTCCGGGTTAGTCCCGGCTGCGCCTTCGAAGCGGGTATTAAAACCGTAAGGCTGCTGCTTTAACGCGCCGCTCTCGGTAGAGATGGTGCCTTTACCGCCTTTGATATCGCCTTCCCAGTGGGCCTGACCTTTCTTATGGATCGTCATCTGTTCGCTCCTTTTTTGGATGAAAACCTAAGTATAGAAGCTCAGGCCAGGCCCAGAGAAAACTACGCCATATTCTTAAGGCGATAGATCCACTCCAGCGCCTGACGCGGAGAAAGGGTATCCGGATCGAGAGCCTCTAACGCCTCAACCGCCGGATGAGCCTCCTCCGGCGCGGCGAGCAGTGACATCTGCGTTCCGTCGACCTGGGTGGCGGCCGCGTTTGGCGTAATGCTCTCCAGCTCGCGCAACTTCTGCCGCGCCCGCTTGATCACCTCTTTCGGCACCCCGGCGAGCGCCGCTACTGCCAGACCATAGCTTTTGCTGGCTGCCCCATCCTGCACGCTGTGCATAAAGGCGATGGTATCTCCATGCTCCAGCGCATCCAGATGCACGTTGGCCACGCCCTCCATCTTCTCTGGCAGCTGGGTCAGCTCGAAGTAGTGGGTGGCAAACAGAGTCAGCGCTTTGATGCGGTTCGCCAGGTTCTCTGCGCAGGCCCACGCCAGAGACAGGCCGTCGTAGGTGGAGGTCCCGCGACCAATCTCATCCATCAGTACCAGGCTGTTTTCCGTGGCGTTGTGCAGGATGTTGGCGGTTTCGGTCATCTCTACCATAAAGGTTGAACGACCGCTGGCCAGATCGTCCGCTGCGCCAACGCGGGTAAAGATACGGTCAATGGGACCGATCTCTACCTTTTGCGCCGGGACATAGCTGCCAATGTAGGCCAGCAGGGCAATCAGCGCGGTCTGGCGCATATAGGTACTCTTACCGCCCATGTTTGGCCCGGTGATGATCAGCATCCGCCGCTGCGGGGAGAGGTTCAGCGGGTTGGCGATAAACGGCTCGTTCAGCACCTGTTCCACCACCGGGTGACGCCCTTCGCTGATGCGAATGCCTGGCTTATCGCTGAAGGTTGGACAGCAGTAGTTAAGGGTATACGCGCGTTCTGCCAGGTTAACCAGCACGTCAAGCTCCGCCAGCGCACTGGCGCTCTGCTGAAGATCGCCCAGGTGAGGCATCAGTAGGTCAAAAAGCTCCTCATAGAGCTGTTTCTCCAGCGCCAGCGCCTTGCCTTTCGACGTTAATACTTTATCTTCGTACTCTTTCAGTTCCGGAATGATGTAGCGCTCGGCATTCTTCAGGGTCTGACGACGCACGTAATGAATAGGCGCATGGTGGCTCTGGCCCCGGCTGATCTGAATAAAATAGCCGTGCACCGCGTTATAGCCCACCTTCAGAGTATCCAGGCCCAGCTTCTCACGCTCGCGGATCTCCAGCTTATCCAGATAGTCGGTTGCGCCGTCCGCCAGCGCGCGCCATTCGTCCAGCTCGGCGTTATAGCCTGGGGCAATCACGCCACCGTCGCGCACCAGCACCGGTGGGGCATCAATGATTGCGCGCTCCAGCAGCTCGCGTAGTTCGCTAAATTCGCCCATCGTCTCCCGCAGGCGCTGTACCGGCGCGCTGTCGATCCCGGCCAGCATCTCTCGCAGGGTGGGCAGCTGCTGGAAAGTGTGGCGCATGCGGGCCAGATCGCGCGGGCGAGCGGTGCGCAGTGCCAGACGCGCCAGAATACGCTCCAGGTCGCCGACCTGGCGCAGCACTGGCTGTAGCTCGCTTGTGACATCCTGTAGCGCAGCGATGGTCTGCTGGCGCTCGGTCAGCGTTTTGGTATCGCGTACCGGCATATGCAGCCAGCGCTTGAGCATCCGGCTGCCCATTGGCGTCACCGTACAGTCGAGCACCGAGGCAAGGGTGTTCTCTATGCCGCCAGCCAGGTTCTGGGTAATCTCAAGGTTGCGGCGGGTCGCAGCATCCATAATGATGCTGTCCTGCTGGCGCTCAATGGTAATTGCGCGGATGTGGGGCAGGGAGGTGCGCTGGGTATCCTTCACGTATTGCAGCAGGCAACCGGCAGCGCACAGCCCGCGAGTCGCGTTCTCTACGCCAAAACCCACCAGATCGCGTGTGCCGAACTGGAGGTTCAGCTGCTGGCGAGCGGTGTCGATCTCAAACTCCCAGAGCGGGCGACGGCGCAGGCCGCGACGGCCTTCAATGAGCGTAGTCTCAGCAAAATCTTCGGCGTACAGCAGCTCTGCCGGGTTGGTACGCTGCAGTTCGGCAGCCATGGTTTCGCGATCGGCTGGCTCGCTCAGGCGAAAACGCCCGGAGCTGATGTCGAGGGTGGCATAGCCAAAGCCTTTACTGTCCTGCCAGATGGCTGCCAGTAGGTTGTCCTGACGCTCATGCAGCAGCGCTTCGTCGCTGATGGTGCCAGGCGTGACAATGCGCACCACCTTGCGCTCAACCGGCCCTTTGCTGGTGGCCGGATCGCCAATCTGCTCGCAAATTGCCACCGACTCGCCGAGGCTGACCAGTTTCGCCAGATAGTTCTCTACCGCGTGATGGGGTACACCCGCCATTGGGATGGGTTCACCCGCCGAGGCACCGCGTTTAGTCAGGGAGATGTCCATCAGCTGCGAGGCGCGTTTCGCATCGTCGTAGAACAGCTCATAAAAATCACCCATCCGGTAGAAGAGCAGGATATCCGGATGCTGGGCTTTCAGCTTCAGGTACTGCTGCATCATGGGCGTATGGGCGTCGAAGTTCTCTTGTGTACTCATGAAGTTATGTCCAGTTCCCTGATTTGAAATGAGGTGCAGGTACGGTTGTTGTCGCGGGTATTTGTATGGCGGGTATGATAACGGAGATGGGCATTCAGTGGAAAGTAACGATGAAGAACTTCACGAGGCGCCTTCCAGTTCTGCGAAAACAGAGGGGGCAGTGTAGGAAGGAATGTTTAGCACCAGTTAAAAAGTGATAAATTTGTATTGTTATCCGTTCCCTGTGGTAACGGCCCCTGCCTGGGAAAGAGACCTGAAATAGTTTAGCGTGGCTAAATGTTCGATGCGCTTTTAAGCGCGAAAATTGAGCTTATCTTTACAATGCATATAGTAACCATGAGTTATTTTAAGTGGTTTTTATTATTAACAGGGAATGCAATCACTATAGCCTGTCTCATATAGGATATTTTTTTCAGGCGAAAAAAAGTTGCTTTTAAAATACAATTATTATTTATGGTGCTATATTTTGATGGCTAATCATGATTCATTACTACTAATTATAGTAGTGGCACCATTAACGCACTTACGTTATGGGGTGTAGTAATGTTTTTGGTTAAATTATTATATTAATCAATTATTTGTGTAATTAACTGGAGTCTTTCAGATAAATATCAATGGTTTTTTGCCATCTTTTGAGTTGGATTCTAATATTAGTCTCTATAGTCCTCCGCCTCGCCCTGAAAACAGGTAGCAGGCGAGAGCATATATTGATTTGATAGAAACTTGCTTTACAATTGTTTCTCTTTTGTCAAAAACCAGTACTTTGAAAATGGAACTTACTCGTTAAGTTTCGTGCGGTAGCTATGTCTTTTACAAAGTCAACGCACCTGTGAATATCATCATTATGTAATGGTAGCACTTAAGTGAAACTTTACCTTCCCTGTTAACGATCTTCAGAATATTGCTACGGAAAAGCATATGAACATGCGAACAATTATTTCACTTCTTTTCGTTATGACTGTTGTAGGGTGTAAAGCGCCGTCTAAGCCTGTCATGACCGACGACACCATCGTCACCCATCAGGTAAACGGCATTACGTTAACCCACCGCTATGCGGTCTCTCCGCCTGCGGAATTTACGCCGGTAAATGCCTCATACCGCGCCCTGTACCCGGCCTCGCTAATGAGTCGTCCAGATTTCAGTGGCAAGGTCATTCGTACCCTTGAGGCAGGTAAAACCTACGAGGTGCTCGGACAGGTTGAGCACTTCTGGATGGCGCTGGCTGACGAAGGCAAAGACGAGCTGATCGGTTATGTACCGATGCGCGCAGTGGTGAAAGCCGATCGGTATGACGCCACAATCCGTAAGCAATCTACTCGACCAAAAGCACGTAAAAAAGCCACCTGCGTCAACGTCGACGGCAGCGGTAAAGCCTGTAAAGACAATAATAACGGTACCTGGATCCTGGATTAATTTAGCTTTTGCGAGCGAATCCTCATGAATAAGACTCCTTTTTTCGGCAGGGCACTCCTGGCGTTTTTGCTGTTCATGTTTGCATTGATAGGTGGTTGCGCATCGTCTTCACACAGCGAGCCTTCCCGCTACACCCTGCAGTTTCAGGCCCATCCACAAATCAATGATTCTGCGCCGCTTAAGGTCAGGGTATTGCTGCTGAAATCCGATGCGGACTTTATGTCCGCCGATTTCTACTCCCTGCAGAACAACGCGTCAGCCGTACTGGGCGCGAACCTGTTGAATAGCGATGTGTTCTTCCTGATGCCAGGACAACTGTCGAAAAGCCTGAGCGGACAAAGCTCACCTGAGGCGCGATACATTGGCATCATGGGGGAATACCAGGCGCTGGACGGCAAAAAATGGCGCATGTCACTTCCTCTGCCCGTGCCGGGCGAAAACCATATCTACCAGTTCTGGAAAGGGTCTGCAGATGAACTGCAAGCCACTCTCTTTTTTGACGTAAACGGGATCCGCGTCATCAGCCAGTAACGCGTTTCTTAACAGGAAAACAGATCATCATGACGAAAGCAGAAAAGGTCGTCTGGACCGAAGGGATGTTTCTGCGTCCGCACCATTTTCAGCGCGCGGAAAGCTACCTGCAAAGCCATATTCGTGAATGGGGTGCGCTGCAACGCGCTTACCTGTGGGGTTTTCTCGATCTGGAGCTGGATGAGGCCATGCTGCGCCAGGGGTGTGTGGCGCTGAGCTATGCCAGCGGACTGATGCCCGACGGGACCTTTTTCCACTTCCGCGATAGCCGTAACGGCCCGCTGCCGCTGCAGATCCCCGATAACCTCTCTGGTGAAAAGGTCGTGCTGGCGCTGCCGGTACGCCGGGGCGAACGTGAAGAGGTCGTGTTCAGCGAAGAGAAGGCCTCGCTGGCGCGCTTTGTCACGTTTGAAGAGGAGGTGGAAGATGATAACGCGATGTCGGTAGGAGAGGCCACGGTACAGTTTGGCCGCCTGCGCCTGAAGCTCATGCTGGAAAAGGATCTGACGGCAGAGTGGACCGCAATTGGCGTCGCTTTCGTCAATGAGAAGCGTAACGATAATCACGTCCGGCTGGATAACAACTACATCCCGCCGATGCTGAATGCCAATAACAGCCATGCTATCTACAGCATGATCAACGATCTGCATGGCCTGTTGGGTGAACGAAGCCAGCAGATTGCAGGCCGTTTACGGCAGCCGGGCCGCTTCAACACCTCTGAACTGATTGAGTTTACGCTGCTGTCGCTGCTGAACCGTCACCTTGGCGAGGTTTCACATATTAAGTCCCTGCCGCTGCTGCACCCGGAGACGCTCTGGCGCAGCTGGCTGCCGTTTGCCTCCGAGCTGACAACCTGGACCGCTCACCGCACCACGGAAAGCGTGCTGCCGGTGTATAACCATGACGATCTGGCTGGCTGCTTTAGCAAGCTGATGCTGCTGCTGCGTCAGGGCCTGTCGATGGTAATGGAAGATCAGGCGATTCAGCTGCCGCTGAACGAGCGCTCTCACGGCCTGAACATCGCTACCGTGCCGGAAATCAGCATGGTACGCGAGTTTGGCTTTGTGCTGGCGGTAAAAGCCAGCGTGCCTGGCGAACATCTGCAGACGCATTTCCCCGCGCAGATGAAGGTTGCCCCCGTGTCTAAAATCCGCGATCTGGTGCAGCTCCAGCTGCCGGGCATTGGGCTGCGCGCGATGCCGGTGGCGCCGCCGCAAATTCCATGGCATGCCGGATACAGCTATTTTGAGCTGGAGAAAGGCGGCGAGCTGTGGAACGAAATGGATAAGTCCGGCGCGTTTGCCCTGCATCTGGCGGGCGAATTTCCAGGACTGGATATGGCGTTTTGGGCCATCCGTAGCCCAACAGAATAATAAAGCGAGCGCTTAACATGCAGGAACGACAGGCTTCCGGCAACGATGCCGCATTTACCGGAGCAAGCAGCAATAACCTTCTGGTGGCAGCGGCGAATCCGCTGCTCAACGCTATCCCGCAGATCCGTCATTCAGTATCCCATGACGATCAGGCTGGGCTACGTCAGCGTTTAATCGACGAGATCCGGCGCTTCGAAGTGCGCTGTCAGCAGGCAGGGCTACCGTATGAGACCATCGTCGGTGCGCGCTACTGTCTCTGTACGGCGCTGGATGAAGCTGCCGCGCTGACGCCCTGGGGGAGCAGCGGCGTCTGGTCCGGCAGCGGTCTGCTGGTCACTTTCCACAACGAAACCTGGGGCGGCGAGAAGTTTTTCCAGCTGCTGGCGCGTCTGTCGCAGAATCCGCGCGAGCATATTCTGCTGCTGGAGATGATTAACTACTGCCTGCTGCTCGGCTTTGAAGGGCGCTACCGGGTTCTTGATAACGGCCGTACCCAGCTTGAAACCATCAAGCAGCGGCTGTGGCAGATGATCCGTGGCGTGCGCGGCAGCTATCCGCCGCCGCTCTCTCCGCACCCGGAGGACCAGCCGGTGCTGCGCAAGCTGTGGCGACCCATGGTGCCGCTCTGGGCCTGCGTGGCGCTTGCCGGATTCGCCGCCTGCCTGTTCTACATCATTCTTAACTGGCGGCTGGGTGACAGCACCAATCCGGTGCTGGCGAAGATCTACCAGACGCCGCTGCCCGAGGCGACCATTCAGCAGCCCGCGCAGCGTCTGCCTGCGGTCCTGAATCTGCGCGGCTTCCTGAAGCCAGAGATCGAGGCGGGGCTGGTGGCGGTGAAAGACGAAGCGGACCGCAGCGTGGTGATCCTCAAAGGGGACGGGCTGTTCGCCTCTGCCTCAACGGTGGTGAGAGACCGCTACGACCGGGTTATCGAGCGTGTTGCCCAGGCCATGAACAACGTCAGCGGCAAGATTCTGGTGGTGGGCTACAGCGATAACGTGCCGATCCGCAGCGCTCGCTTCGCCTCCAACTACGAGCTCTCTCTTGAGCGCGCCCGGTCGGTGCAAAAGCAGTTGCAGGATCGCCTCTCGCAGCCCCAGCGTGTGAAAGCCGAGGGAAGAGGGGAGATGGACCCCATCGCGCCAAATACGACGCCGGAAAACCGCGCCCGTAACCGCCGCGTGGAAATTACTCTGCTGGTATCGCCTGAAAATACGCAGGCTGAGCTGAACGGATTGCCGCAAGGAAACTAGGATGCTGACAACACTTCTCTCCATTCTCACCAATCGCCTGCTGTGGGGCTTCCTTGGCGTGACAGCCCTGGCGGCGGTGATCTGGATGATTGGCCCGCTGCTATCGATTGTCGATACCCGGCCGCTCGAATCAGAGCAGAACCGTATCATCAGCATCGTGGTGCTCTATTTTATCTGGGCCCAGAGCCACATTGTGCCGCGCCTCTATAACGCCTGGCTCAACCGCAAGCTGATGGATAAGCTCAAAGAGGACACGACTGAGCCGCAGTCGGTGGATCCGCAGCAGCGACTGAATAGCGAAGACCAGATCCTGGCCAGCCGTTTTGATGAAGCGGCGCAGATGCTGAAGAAAGCCCATTTCAGCAAGGCGGGCAACCGCAACGCGCAGTGGACCCAACGCTTTGGCACCCAGTATCTCTATCAGCTGCCGTGGTATGTGATCATCGGTGCGCCGGGTTCGGGTAAAACCACCGCGCTGGCCAACTCCGGCCTCCAGTTCCCGCTGGCGGATCGCTTTGGGAAAACGGCCCTGCGCGGTATCGGCGGCACCCGTAACTGTGACTGGTGGTTTACCAATGAGGCGGTGCTGCTTGATACCGCAGGCCGCTATACGACGCAGGAGAGCGAGCAGGCGCAGGATGCCGGGGAGTGGCTCAGCTTTGTTCAGCTGCTGCGTAAATACCGCCGCCGCCAGCCTATCAACGGCGTCATTATCACCATCAGCATCTCCGATCTGCTGACGCAGTCCGCCGAGGCCTCCCGCCAGCAGGCGGTAAACCTGCGCCAGCGTCTGTCGGAGCTGCACGAGCAGCTGGGCATTCGCTTCCCGGTCTATGTCATGGTCACCAAGGTCGATCTGCTTAAAGGCTTCCGCGCCTGGTTTTCCGATTTCGATAAGGCCCAGCGCGACCAGATCTGGGGCTTTACCCTGCCGTGGGAAAAAGCTAAGCAGGCCGATTTTGACCTGATGGGCAACTTCGAGCAGGAGTTCTCCCTGCTGCAGCAGCGTCTGGATGCGGGCCTGCCAGAGACCATGCTCCAGGAGCACGATGCAAAAACCCGCGCCGAAGCCTGGCTCTTCCCGCAGGAGTTCGCTGCGCTACGTCCGCTGCTGGCGGACTACCTGAGCACGGTGTTTGCCCGCTCCAACTTTGAAACCGAGTTTTCGCCGCGTGGGATCTACTTTGCCAGCGGTACCCAGGAAGGGATGCCGTTTGACCGGGTGATGGGCGAGCTGAACCGGGCGCTTTCGCTGCCGGAGGGCAACGAGGCCGATAACTGGGATGCGGTAAGCAAAGAGGCCCCGATCCCAGGAGCCAAAGGGCAGAGCTTTTTCATTAAGAATCTGCTGCAAAACGTCATCTTCCAGGAGGCGGGCATCGCCGGGGAGAATCGCTGGTGGGAGCTGCGCAACCGGGCGGTGATCTGGTCTGGTTATGCCGCGCTGCTGGCTCTGCTGGTGATTTTGGGCGGGTTATGGCTTACCAGCTACGGTAAAAACAGCGCCTACCTGAAAGAGGTGCAGGCGAAAGTGCCTGAGGTAGAACAGCAGAGCAAGGCGCTGCAAAACCTTCAGCAGCGCGACCTGTTTGCGCTGCTGCCGCTGCTTAATGGCCTGGTTGAACTGCCGAAAAGCAGCGAGTTTGATATCAATGAACCGCCGATCACCCGGCGGATGGGGCTGTATCGCGGGTATGACGTCAGCAACGCATCGCAGGCGCTGTACCAAAAAGCGCTGGAGCAGATGCTGCTGCCCGCCGTTGCGATGCACATCACCACCTGGTTACGCAATGACAACGGTAGCGACGTAGAGTACAGCTACGAAGCGCTGAAGGCTTACCAGATGCTCTATCAGCCGAAGCACTACGACGGCAAATTCCTGCACTCGTGGGTGATGCTCAACCTGGAACGCAATCTGCCGCAAAACGTAACCCAGGCGCAGCTGCGCGAGCTGGAGTGGCATCTGACCCAGCTGCTGGAGCCGCAGATCCAGGCCTCGCCTTATGCGCAAGACGAGGCGCTGGTGGCCCGTGAGCGGGCACTCATCAATCAGCAGCCGCTCTCGACGCGCGTATATGGTCGCCTTAAGCGCCTGCTGGAGCATGACGAAAACCTCAAGCCGGTATCACTGTCGATGCTCGGCGGACCGCAGAGCGAGCTGGTGTTTTCCCGTAAAAGCGGTAAACCGGTAAGCGAGGGCGTTCCGGGCCTGTACACGCCAGACGGCTACTGGAAAAGCTTCAACGGGCAAATCGATAGCGTCACTACCGCCCTGCATGAGGATGACGCCTGGGTGCTGGGGAGCACCTCGGCACAGGAGGATAAACAGCAGACCGATAACGCCGTGCGTCAGCTCTATATGCGCGACTTTATCGCTACCTGGGACAGCTTCCTGGCCGACATCCAGCTCAATAACAGCGCCGATCTCTCCCAGCGCATTAACACCGCCCGGCTGCTCTCCAGCAGCAACTCGCCGCTGCGGCGTCTGGTGATGAATCTGAGCAAGGTCCTGACCCTTTCCCGTGAAGCGCCGAACCCAACGGATGCCGCGCAGGCCAAAGAGCAGAACAACCGCGCCACGCGTACCCTGGAGGCACTGTTCAGCAATAACGACGGCGCGCCGAAGCAGGGAGCCGTGATGACCCAGGCACCGGAGCAGCTGGTGACTGACCACTACGCGCCGATGATAGAGCTGGCACAGCCCCTGGAGAAGGGCGGTAAAACCATCGTCTTTGATGATTTCCTCAAGCAGGTGGATGAGCTGTACCGCTATCTGACCGCCGTGCAGGATGCGGCGAACAGCGGCATGCCAGCGCCGGGCGGGGAAGCTATCAGCCGCCTGCAGGCCAGCGCGGGTCGCCTGCCGGGCGGCTTGCAGACCATGTTCAGTAATATGGCGGTCGGTGCAAGCAGCGATACCCAGCGCCGCGATCTCGATAACGTGCGTAAGCGAATTAATGTCGAAGTGGGCAGCTTCTGCCGTCAGGCTATTGCGGGCCGCTACCCGCTGGTGCGCAGCGCCAGCAGCGAGGTAACGCCAGACGATCTGGCGCGGATGTTTGCCCCAGGAACCGGCCTGATGGATGCCTTCTTCCGCGACAACCTGACCAATAAAGTCGACACCACCCAGTCGAGCTGGCGCTTTATGCCGGGCATTGATGGCAAAACGCTGCCGGGCAGCGAAGGGCTGCTGCGTCCCTTCCAGCAGGCGCAGTCGATTCGCGATGCCTTCTTTGCCAGCGGTGCTGCGACGCCATCCTATAAGGTTACGGTGCGCACCGTCCGCATGGACAACACTATTCTCAATCTGACCCTGGACGTAGACGGTCAGATGATGCGTTACAGCCACGGGCCGCAGGCGGTGCAGATCATGACCTGGCCGGGGCCGGGCGGAACGAACCAGGTGCGTATGCAACTGGGGCTGGCGAACGGCAGCACCTCGACGCTGGTGACCAACGGCGCCTGGGCACTTAACCGTTTCTTTGATAAAGCACGTATCAGCCCAGGCGGCGGCAGTCTGAGCCGGCAGGCGACGTTTACCGTAGATGGCCATCAGGTCACGCTGGAGTTTGCGCCAAACAGTATTCGCAACCCGTTCCAGCTTCCTCGTTTCTCATGCCCTTAATCGCAAGGATAGCCGTATGACGAATACCCCCGCGACAAGCTGGTACGGAAAATTACCCAGTGCCGGCGATTTTTTACAGCGTCGCTTTCCCGACTCGCTGCAGCGCCAGTGGTCGCATTGGTTTCAGGTAGGTCTGCACGCCTGGCAGCAGGAGGAGCTCCGCAGCGGCGAGCGCGACTTCAGCGCCGCGCCGGTGTGGAATTTTGTTGTGCCGCCCATGCTTGGCAGTCAAATGGTGCAGATGGGCTGTCTGCTGCCAGGGCGCGACAGCGTTGGTCGTCGCTATCCGGTGTGCGCTCAGCTCTCTTTCAACCCGGCCGAGTGGTCACCGCGCCTGCTGGCTCAGGCGGAAAGCTGGTATCAGCAGTTGGGTCGCGTCCTGCTGCACGCCGTGCGCAACACCTTCTCTGCGGAACAGCTGGATCAGGCGTTAATGGCCATTCCCTCGCCACAGCTCGCAGAGCCGCAGGTGCGCTCTGACATTCTTGATGTCATTGGCTATGAAGGCGAAGAGCGCTGCACGCTGAGCTGGCCGCAGGCGGCAGAGTGTTTTGACCCGCAACGGCAGACCAGTTTTTGGTGGACCAACCGCAGCGATGGTTACCCGCTCTACACCCATGTTCACAGCGGTAACTTTACCGGACAGCTCTTTACGCTGCTGTTCGATCCCGCAGGCGGGGCCAGACCCGGACGTCACGGGCTGTATCCGCCCATGTTTGAATAAGCAGGTATCTGATGAGCATCGATCACTTTCTTACCCCGATAAGCCCGGAGAAACCCTGCGGCGACAATCTGGAATATGACGCTGACTACCAGGCGATGGAGCAGGCCAGCCAGGGGAAAGCCGAGCAGCAGTTTGGCACAACCATTATTCCCGCTGAGCCTGCCGACTGGACTACGGTGGAGAAGCTGGCCACCGGTCTGCTGGAGCGCACCAAAGATCTGCGGGTGATTATGGCGTTAACCCACGCCTGGACCAAACGTCGCGGGCTGGCAGGCTATGCCGATGGGCTGCTGTTAATCCAGCAGGCGATCTCGCTCTACTGGGAGCCGCTCTATCCGCTGCTGGAGGAGTATGGCGAAACCGATCCGATCTACCGCATTAACGCTCTGGCCGCGCTAAGCGATAAGTCAGATCTCACCGCCGCGTTGCGCGTTGCGCCGCTGCTGCGCTCCAGCGGCGATGAGATTTCGCTCCGCGATGCTCAGGCGTTGCTGGACGGCAGCAAAACCGAGTGTGCCGACTACCCGGGTGGCCGGGCGCGGCTCATTGACGAACTGGCGCGCGGCGGCCAGCCGGGTATTGAGGCGGTGGTGCAGATCCACGAGCGTCTGCAAACCATCCGCGAACTGCTGATTGGCTACCTGAGCGAAAGCGGCGTGCCAGAGATGGAGCAGCTGCAAAAAACCGTTGGGCTGGTGGCTAACGCCTGCCAGTCAGCCGACGGCAATGTAGCTCCAGCGCCGCAGGACGCTGTGCCTGCAAGCGAGGAAACCCCTTCCGCGCCTGCGCCCCAGTCGGTTCAGTACGCCGCCGACTGGCGCAGCGTGCAGGTTACCAGCCGCGCTGACGCGCAGCTGATGCTGGAGAAGGCCAGGCAATATTTTGCTCAGCATGAACCCAGCCATCCTGCGCCGCTGATGATTGATCGGGTGCAGAAGCTAATCGAACTCAACTTTATGGACATCATTCGGGATCTGGCCCCGGATGGCGTGCATCAACTGGAAAACATTTTTGGGCGTCGCGATTGACGCATAACCCTGTAACGGCGTCTGGCCTGATGCTGGTCGCCACATTTTCACAGCGCATCTTTGATGGAGAGCATCATGGCAATGAGTAACAGTGGGCAGAAATTTATCGCACGTAACCGTGCGCCACGCGTACAGATTGAGTATGACGTAGAGATTTACGGTGCGGAGCGCAAAATCCAGCTTCCCTTCGTAATGGGCGTGATGGCGGACCTGGCAGGTAAACCGGTTGAGAACCTGCCTGCGGTTGACGAGCGTAAGTTCATGGAGATCGACCTCGACAACTTCGATGAGCGTATGAAAGCCCTGAAGCCACGCGTGGCATTCCACGTGGACAACACGCTGACCGGCGACGGCAAGCTGAACGTCGATCTGACCTTTGAAAGCATGGAAGATTTCCTGCCGGATGCGATTGCACGCAAGGTTGAGCCGCTCAACAAGCTGCTGGAGGCGCGCACGCAGCTCTCCAACCTGCTGACCTACATGGACGGTAAAAATGGTGCAGAAGAGCTGATCGCCAGGATCCTCCAGGATCCGACCCTGCTCAAATCCCTGAGCCAGATGCCAAAAAATGACGATAGCGTAAAAGGTAACGAGGAGTAATCGATGAGCAATCCTTCTCAACAACATGAGCAGCAGGCGGGGCAGGCGTTTAGCCAGGATGAGTTCAGCGCGCTGTTGAACAAAGAGTTCCGCCCGAAGACTGATCAGGCTCGTTCAGCCGTAGAGAGCGCGGTAAAAACCCTGGCGCAGCAGGCGCTGGAGAACACGGTTACCTTTTCTAACGACACCTACCGTACCATCCAGAACCTGATCGCCGGTATCGACGAGCAGCTCTCCCGCCAGGTGAACCAGATTATCCACCACGACGAGTTCCAGAAGCTGGAGAGCGCGTGGCGTGGTCTGAGCTACCTGGTAAACAACTCCGAAACCGATGAGATGCTGAAGATTCGCTTTATGAGCATCTCCAAACAGGAGCTGGGCCGCACCCTCAAGCGCTATAAAGGGGTGGGCTGGGATCAGAGCCCCATCTTCAAAAAAGTCTATGAGCAGGAGTATGGCCAGTTCGGTGGCGAGCCGTTTGGCTGCATCGTGGGCGATTACTACTTTGACCACAGCCCGCAGGATGTGGAACTGCTGAGCGAGATGGCGCGCATTGGTGCTGCCGCGCACTGCCCGTTCATCACCGGTACTGCGCCAAGCGTAATGCAGATGGAGTCCTGGCAGGAGCTGGCAAATCCGCGCGATCTGACCAAGATTTTCCAGAACACCGAATACGCCGCCTGGCGTTCACTGCGTGAATCCGAAGATGCGCGCTATCTGGGCATGGTGATGCCGCGCTTCCTGTCGCGCCTGCCTTATGGCATTCGTTCTAACCCGGTAGACAGCTTCGATTTTGAAGAAGAGACCGACGGCGCGAACCATGACAGCTACTCATGGGCCAACGCCGCCTATGCGATGGCTGCCAATATCAACCGCTCCTTCAAAGAGTTCGGCTGGTGCACCTCCATCCGCGGCGTGGAATCAGGTGGGGCAGTAGAGAACCTGCCGTGCCACACCTTCCCGAGCGATGACGGCGGCGTGGACATGAAGTGCCCGACTGAGATCGCCATCAGCGATCGTCGTGAAGCCGAGCTGGCGAAGAACGGCTTTATGCCGCTGATCCACCGCAAGAACTCCGACTTCGCCGCCTTTATTGGTGCGCAGTCGTTGCAGAAGCCAGCGGAGTATCACGATCCTGACGCGACGGCTAACGCCCGTCTGGCGGCACGCCTGCCGTATCTGTTTGCCTGCTGCCGCTTCGCGCACTACCTGAAGTGCATCGTGCGCGACAAGATTGGTTCCTTCCGCGAGCGTGAAGAGATGGAGCGCTGGCTGAACGACTGGGTGATGAACTACGTCGACGGCGACCCGGCTAACTCCTCCCAGGAGACCAAATCCCGCAAACCGCTGGCCGCAGCGGAAGTGCAGGTGCAGGAGATCGAAGACAACCCAGGCTACTACGCGGCGAAGTTCTTCCTGCGTCCGCACTACCAGCTGGAAGGTCTGACCGTTTCCCTACGTCTGGTGTCGAAGCTGCCGTCGCTGAAGAGCAACGAAGCGTAATAGTTGAAAAGCCGGGTTTTAGATCAACCCGGCCATTCCTGGGAGCAAATTATGAGTACAAGACCATCGTTTGTTGCTGCGTGGAGCGCTGCAAAAAGTATTTATGATGCCAATGATTCAATTGGCAAAGTAAAAGAGGTTATAGGCGGTAAAGTTAAGCATAACTTTGAAATACCTGAACAGCAGGGTGGCTGGTCAAATAGTTGTGCGGTTCGTATGAGCTATGTCTTAAATTATACGGGACACCCTGTTCCGCGTATCGCTGGTCTGACTGTCTCTGGAGCCGATAACAAATGGTATTTTTTCCGGGTTAAAGACGTCATTGCCTGGCTAACAAGGCAGTGGGGTAAGCCAGACATGATAGTGAGTTACCCCTCGCTTCCTGTGCAACAGTTGACCAATAAAAAAGGTGTCATTTTATTTGAAGTTCAGGGCTGGAGTGATGCAGCAGGGCATGCAACATTTTGGGATGGGTTGACTTGTTCAGATCATTGTTACTTTAACGACCCACATAGCAATTACACAACAACCAAAGCAAATTTTTGGGAGTTACCATGAAAAGTGTGCTTTTAGGCCTTGTTCTGTTTGCTACTGCAATGACAGCAAATGCGACTGATGATCCTGTTCTGTTTATAAAGAAAATGCCGTATAAGCAAGTTGTAAAAGACATGGTTTTGTCACGCTGTCTTGCGCAAGTTGCAGATGATAAAAGTCAATTCTCTCTGGACGCCGCACGCAGCGGTAATGCATTGCTGGAGTGGGTGCCTTTCGATATTGAAAATGGCAATGATAAGGTCAATGCTCTTATCGATAAATATAAAGGTTTTACTAACGGTTTTCATTCTGAAAGAAAACCTGCGATACAAGGCGTAACCCTAAACTGCTTACGGCTGTACCATAGCGATGAGCTTGATAAGTTAACTTCGCAAGTGATAATCGGCGAACCGGATCACACCTGGCTTGATGATAATCCACAATAGTAAGTTTTAACATTCTCTTGTTTTATAAGGATGAACAGGCTATGTCGCTAAAAAGTTTGCGCGCTGCGCTATTAGTTCTGCTTAGCCTTAGTGGAACAGCGTGGTCCGTATCGGAACCGCAACCGGCAGATGATACCGCTAACGTTTTGCGTGATACGGCTTTGCTTTCCCGAAATGATGTCAATCTAAGCGGTGAGCACTTTCTCAATGCCTGGCTATCGAAGACTAATGAGCGTGAGCGCATCAAAGCGAACATGTATTTGCTGGGCGTAATGGATGCCACGGAAGGTAAAATATGGTGCAGTTATAAAATGGCTTTACCAGGATCTTTACGCGAGGGAGTATTCAACTATATGGTCAAATTGACCCCCGAGCGCAAGAAAGAGCGAGCTTCTGTTCTTATCACTGAGGCGTTAGCAAAAGATCTTTCCTGTAATGAGATTAAAGGCTAACGAAATCGCACTTTGAATAATTAAAGGAAAACTCTTACTCGCTGAATGAGACATGTTATGAATTCGCTTTACATGATTAACGCATTTATGTGTTCCATAAAATTCACTAAAATCATTTGCAAAAAGAAGTGGTTTTAGTGAATGTGGGTGGGAGTTGTGAGTGCATAAAAAATCGTCACATACTTAGCCGTTTATGCGCTTCTGCTTATTTCGGCCATGCTTCTATTCACAGTAGGGGGCTATTACTTTTTTGTCTTTACGTGGGACGATAGCACTATAAAGCAAGCGGTCAACGCACTAATTTTGGTAGTGTCATTATTTGCATCGGTCGCAGTATATTATGTGGCGGAAAAGTTAAAATCACGAATTTAAGTGTTGCTCGATTTTGCAATATTACTCGTTCGCGTAATAGTGCGCGAATGAATCAGATTTAGAGGGGGAGCTATTGCTACCGCTCTGGATGATCTGAACGCTTTAACAACGTTCAGGCTAGAGGCAGAGGTAAAATATGGACGGTTTTATTCAGCCCCATGCTTTCCTGTTTGCCATATAAGTGCTTTTTTGAAAGCAATAATTTTCAATCACGAAGAGTAGATACTATGGCTATTGATATGTTCCTGAAGGTCGAAGGTGTTACAGGTGAATCGAAAGATTCGAATCACACTGGTTGGACTGATATTATTTCCTTTACTTGGGGAGCGTCCCAACCGGGTAACATGAGCGTTGGCGGCGGCGGCGGTGCTGGTAAAGTTAACTTCAACGACCTGCACGTTAATGCGCTGATCGACAAATCAACGACTGCTATCCTGAAGCACTGCGCCAGCGGTAAACACCTGACTAAAGTTGAACTTTCTATCTGCAAAGCAGGTGGTCAGCAGGTGGAATACGGTCGTATTACTCTGGAAGACGTGCTGGTAACGTCCGTTCAGTATACTGGTTCCGATAATGGCGATCTGGTAGGTATTGCTTACGCATTCCAGGCTGCAAAAGTGAAACAGCAGTACTGGGAACAGACCTCTGCTGGCGGTAAAGGAGCTGAAAGCAGCTCTGGCTGGAACATCAAAGAAAACAAAGAAGCGTAATAGCAGTGAGCCCGCAAGGGCTCACTTTATCTTTATCGAGGCATCAGGATGGCAGATAAATGGCGTTTGGTCGTTTTGGTTTGTTTTTTGCTATCTTCACAAGCGATTGGCCGTGTGGGATACAGTCCCGAAGAGTACCTCAAAAACTATGCTCTAAGCACATGCCTTGCTCAGGGTTATCAGGCTGAAGAAGTAAAAAAGGATGCTTCTGCTGCTGCCAGGGGATACGTTGAGTTTGGTGATTACTCACTGGCAGCACATACTGCCGTAGAAAAATTGGGCAAAACCTTCCTTGCTAAGACATATGGAAGCCAGGCGGGATTGCCGATGACCATGGCGAAGTGTATCGATTTTTATCATAGCCGAGAGTTAGCCGCTCTTATTAGAAAGCATAAAGCTAAAAAAGATAATTGAGCTTCTAAGTAAATGCTTAAATGAATCGTAAAAATTATTATTAAAGCGGTTGCATTCAATAGGTGATTCATAGGAATGCCAGTCGCAAGTGGTCTTTTAACGTTAAAAGCGATGTTTTATATGAGAAAGTGTTTACTGTCTTTTGCGGTTGCTTTTATCAGTAGTGGTTGCATCTCGCACCCTGCGCAATATCAACCGCTATTGGTAACGCTAAAAGACAACGAGCCATGCTTCAGTATTACCCCTGGTTTGGTTTTTGATACGTCTTTAAGCAGCTATACACCAACGGTTATGAAACGAGAGGGAGCGGAGTGGAAAACCATTTCTGAACCTGCTACCTATTCACCTGTTGTCAGGTTAGATGCCCATGATTGCCATCAATGGAACGGTATTGAGTGGGAGGCTGGTGAATACGATGTAGCCCTTAAGGTTACGGATGGGAATGAGGCGGTACGTTATGCTGCTCACTTCAACCTGCGAAAAAGTGCGAAAGGTGAACTAAGTATTTTTAGGATTGAGTAAATGCAAAGCATAAATGTACTAACTTAGTACCCAAATAAGGTTATTTTTAGAGTAAGCTTATTTGAATGCTAAATTGGTTGTTTAAAGGGTTTTTTATTAACTAAGTTTCTTGCTATACCATACCATGGAGCCTAAATGAAAACTTTGTTAGCGTTTCTCCTGGTAATGACCTCGTCTGTCGTTTCTGCGCAAACGCTGCCGGAAGTAAATGGCTTTTCTCAGCAGCAAATTTTTAGTAACTGGGTGCAAAATCGCTGCATTGGCAAAATTGCTGATGGTGAATCTTTAAAGAACGATGCTAAGGTCAGCGCATCTGCGTGGCTTGAAGCCAGTAACGTGTCCGCTGAGTTATTCGAAGAGGCAGACAAAGCCATCGATAATCAGCTTAAAGAAAAGATCGGCGGCTCACTTCCGGGTGAGTATCAAATTTTAAAATGTACGCTTATCGCTTATCGCTAATAGCGAAGCTATTAATAACATCTACGGTAAAGGCACCGGGTAGTTCTTGTAAGATTAAATAGTACAACCCGTAATAGCATGGATAGCACAAATACATTACAGAGAATGACAGGTTCGCAGTAGAATCATTTTTACAGACCGTATTTTGAAATCGTTTGCAATGCTATGTCTGGTTAACAGATGTTCCTTTAACAGGCTTATCTAATTTCAAAATCATTTTTAGTAAAAATGAGAAGTCATCTTCTCATATCGCTTTAAAACAGCGGGCAGAGGTTGCTGTTAAAGCGATTTAACAGGGATTAAAGATGAGAACACAATCTACTGTAGCCCCCGGATACTGCGTGGTACAGCAGCCGGGAACCTTAGATCTCCAGGCGCGCTTACTGTTTAACAATCCGAATAGCGAAGCGGCCCGTTATTTTATGCATCTCAACAGGGATATGCGCTGGACCAGGCCCGGACAGATCCTGATAGTCGCCGACCCGGCGAATCAGAATCAGGTGTATCAGCTTAATCATATAATTATGGCGAAGCAAAAAGTGAACGCAGCCCTGGCAACGACGGATGACAATGTAGCGGCATTCCTGAACAAGCACTATCAGCACATTGCGGCGTTGACCTCCCTGGGAGAGAAGGTTGTCGGAACGGCAGGAGAGGCGGGGGAAAGATATTTTCACCAGATTGAGTCGATTCTGGTCAAAATAGAGCAGACCTACCAGAACCAGTTTCGTACGCAGGGCACGCTGATTGGCCAGCAGTTTTATACGGAGCGAAACGCGCTGTTCGCCCAGCTTAAGCCGCTGCTAAATAGCCTCGGCCGTCTGTCGTTAAACATAGACCGTTACGACAGCATCAAAAGAGCACTTGGCTTGTCCACTCGCTCAATTATTCATGAGTGGAGTACGGTTGGGGTTGGCACCATCCCCGGATACGCCAGCTACATAATCCGGTCAGCAAAAGCAGCGAGCTTTATGAAAGCCGGCGGATGGGTGGCGTTAGGCCTCTCGTTTATGAATACCACTAACGATGTGTACCATGCGTGTACTACCGGGCGCGAGAATGAGTGTGCGAAAGTTGCGGTAAAAAAATACAGTATTTTTGGTGGTGGTACGGCTGGTAGCTTAATAGCTGGTGGGTTTGCTACAATGGCGGCTGATCCGATATGTCTTGCTCTTGGTATACCTACTGGTGGCATAGGGACCGTTGCTTGCGGTTTTGGAGTTGGGTTGATATTTACAGCAGGGGGCTCTTGGCAGGGGAATTCTGCAGGTATTGAGATAGGTAACAAATTAAATTCATTATTTTTTAGTAGTAATTAAAATGATGATAGACATTATTGAGCTAACCTTCTTATTAATAATGGTATCAAGTTGGATATATACGCTTATAGTATATTATGTATATTATCGAAAATATAGAGCCGAACTTGCAGGTGTTTTTCAACTATTAATCGATCATTCGATTATTCACTTTGAAGATTACTATTTTTATGAACAGTTAGGTGTGCCAGGGTTTGGATATCGCGTATCGATTATCTCTATGATTCTAAAAGGTAAGCGCATTCCGATTGATAATAAAAGGTGGATAGAGCCAGAGGCGGGTGACTTAATAAGAAAGTACTATGATCTTTCATGGATACGCGGTTTCTATAGAAATGGCTACCTTATGGGGCTAGGTCTGGGGGTTGGTTTTATTTATGCTTTACTTGATAAGATTGGTTTTTTATCTTAAATGATGGTTTTTAGTGCAGCTATAACAATATTTAAAATATCATTAAGCGCAACTAAATTGACAGTAGATATCATTTTAGTGTCCTTAGCTTATAGCGCTTTAATTGGCATAGCCATTACGGCTTATTTTTATAATAGATTCTACAAAAAATATAACACTCAACTGAAAGAAGCATTTAGGCTTCTTCAGCAAAAATCACTAATAACATTAGAAGATTATTACTTTTATGAACAGTTGGGGATGTACGGTTTTGGGTTTCGAGTTTCGCTGATAAAAATAATCATGAAAGGAAAAGCATTTCAACTTGAAAAGAACCGTTGGGTTACGCCAGAGGCTAAGCAAGTATTGGTAGAGAATTTTGACTGGTTGTGGGTCAAAGATTTTTACAGATTGATAAACTGTATAATGGGGCTGGGTCTGGTATTTTTTGTGGCGGGCTTGATTATAAAATACAGGTAGTGGCTATTATATGTGTGTATTAGAGTTTGTCAGCACAATCCACACATTTCTTATGAGTAAGATTTTATGAATTTTGAATTTATTTTATTATTCATGATGGTTTCTTGTTCATAATTTTAATTCTGCTATATCGGCTGTACTAAATAGTACAGTGTCCAACGGCGATAGATAGCACAAATACATTACAGAGAATAGCAGGTTCGCAGTAGAATCATTTTTACAGACCGTATTTTGAAATCGTTTGCAATGCTACATCAGGTTAACAGATGCTCCTTTAACAGGCTGAACGAATTTCAAAATCATTTATAGTAAAAATGAGAAGTCGTCTTCTCATGTCGCTTTAAAACAGCGGGCAGAGGTTGCTGTTAAAGCGATTTAACAGAGATTAAAGATGAGAACACAATCTACTGTAGCCCCCGGATACTGCGTGGTACAGCAGCCGGGAACCTTAGATCTCCAGGCGCGTCTGCTGTTTAACAATCCGAACAGCGAAGCGGCACGTTACTTTATGCATCTCAACAGGGATATGCGCTGGGTCAGGCCCGGACAGATTTTGATAGTCGCCGACCCGGCGAATCAGAATCAGGTGTATCAGCTTAATCATATAATTATGGCGAAGCAAAAAGTGAACGCAGCCCTGGCAACGACGGATGACAATGTAGCGGCATTTCTGAACAAGAACTATCAGCACATTGCGGCACTGACCTCCTGGGGAGAAAAGGTTGTCGGAACGGCCGGAGATGCAGGGGAAAGATATTTTCACCAGATTGAGTCGATTCTGGTCAAAATAGAGCAGACCTACCAGAACCAGTTTCGTACGCAGGGCACGCTGATTGGCCAGCAGTTTTATACGGAGCGAAACGCGCTGTTTACTCAGCTTAAGCCGCTGCTAAATAGCCTCGGTCGTATGTCGTTAAACATAGACCGTTACGAGAGCATCAAAAGAGCACTGGGCTTGTCCACTCGCTCAATTATTCATGAGTGGAGTACGGTTGGAATAGGCACCATCCCCGGATATGCCAGCTACATAATCCGGTCGGCAAAAGCAGCGAGCTTTATGAAGGCGGGCGGATGGGTGGCGTTAGGCCTCTCGTTTATGAACACCACTAACGATGTGTACCATGCCTGTACCACCGGACGCGAAGGTGAATGTGCGAAAGTGGCGGTGAAAAAATACAGTATGTTCGGCGCTGGTATTGTGGGTGGAATGTATGTTGGGGAATATGGTGCTCTGTTAGGAAGTGGCATATGTGTAGGTCTGGGACTTGCTAGTGGAGGTGTCGGAACACTTGCTTGCTCTATAGTTGGCGCAGCCGCTGGAGGATATTCAGGAAGTGAAGTAGCTGGGGGATTTACTGGATTTATAATGGATAAAATATTGTGAGTGCTGAAAATGTTCTTATATCTTTATCTGCCATTTCATTTTTAATGATTGTAATAATTGACCTATTTAATTCAAGTCAATTTAGAAGTAATAAAGAAAAATATGAAGAGTTGTTGGCAGAGTACCGCAGTCATGGTTTTGATATTGATATAATGACAAATTACGCTGTATACTTTGGTTCATTTGCTAACTATCAAAAAATAATCTGGTTTGTAAGGCTATATAAAGGTGTGAGAATAAAATTTACACGCGAGCGTTATGTTCAGCTAGAAGCATACGAATTTATACAGTCATTACCTGATTCAAGGATTAGTTGGATAATGCAATTGCATCGTCTATACAAAATCCAAGCTTACATAGTTACTTTTTGGTTGGCTGTTACTACTGTTTTATTGATGCTATATAAATAGCTAGGTTGCCATTTAGAGGATATTGTAATTTCGGTGGTGGAGTAGCAGGTGCAGCTTTAGCTGCTTCCTTAATAACTCCGGTTTGCTTAGCACTAGGCGTACCTACTGTAGGTATGGGAACTATAGCCTGCGGTGTTATTGTCAGTGCGGCTGGTTCATCAATAGGAGCCACAGTCGGTGGATATACTGGTCAAGTAACAAACTATTTGATTTATGGCGGAAATTAGTGTGGATGCCAAACACATTTATTCACTGTTTGTTTTGTTTCTATTTATAGTATGGATTCTAATTGTTGTGTCTTTTTTTATGGATTATAAAAGATACTCAAAAAGATTGGCGGGTATTTTTCAGCTTTTAAAAGATAATAAATTATTGCATGACAATGATTACCAGACTTTGGAAATGTTAGGTTTTTGGGGTTTTGGTGCAAGAGTAATGGTTCTTTTCTTAATTCTTAAAGGTAAGAGAGTTAAGTTAACTCATACTCGCTGGCTTGAGCCAGAAGCATGTCAGGTATTATTGAGAGGGGTTAATCTGGTATGGGTTAAAAATTATGGTTGTAAAGTCAAGCTAGGTAGTGTTCTTTTATGTTTTTTACTAATATTATCTTTCGTTGGTTATGGCTACTAATGGATGTTTTAAATGTTGAGGGTGATGTTAATAATAATGAGTGCTGCTTGTTAAAAGGGGACTGGTTGGCTTTTCATATGCTACTGACAGTCTATATAAAATGATTTTCAATATTATTGAATTAACATTTCTATTGATGATAGTGATAGTTTGTGTATATTCTCTTATTGTTTACTACATCTATTATCGGAAGTATAGAAACGAGCTTGCAAATGTTTTTCAACTGTTAGTCAATCATTCAATTATTCGCTTTGAAGATTACTATTTTTATGAGCAGTTAGGCGTGAAAGGGTTTGGATATCGCGTATCGATTATCTCTATGATTCTAAAGGGTAAGCGCATTCCGATTGATAATAAAAGGTGGATAGAGCCAGAGGTGGGTGACTTAATAAGAAAGCACTATGATCTTTCATGGATACGCGGTTTTAATAAAAATGGCTATCTTATGTGGTTAGGTCTCGGTGTTAGTCTTATTTATGCTTTACTTGATAAGATCGGTTTTTTATCTTAAGTAATCGATCATGAAGCGCAAACAAACCGATAAGTAAATAACATTAATCATGCAGTTAAATCTCAGCTCTTAAAAGAAGTTGCAACTTATTTTCAAGGCGTATTTATTTTCATCGTTCAGCTTTTTCTTAATCAACTTATTCGCCCACAAACGCAGCCACTCTTCCCCAAGAGCGGCTGCGTTTGAGTGCTAACCATACCAGCAGGAATACGCTATGCGATTCACGATTATTTCGACAAAACCTGGCCATCAGCCACCCACGAGTAGCTTCGAATTTTATGCGCCCGGTGGCACCATTGGTCGCGGAACGGATAACAATCTGGTGCTGCCGGATAACGACCGCACCATCTCCCGCCTGCAGGCCATTGTCCATGTGGATGCTCAGGGCGAGTGCCACATCACCAACCGGGGCAGCGTGACCCGCGTGGCACTGAACGATATTCCCCTGGAGCGCGGACGTCAGGTCGAACTGCAGGATGGCGACATCCTGGGTCCTGCT
>JBCNNW010000180.1:0-4166 GCA_039594205.1 Pseudescherichia sp.
GGTGCGTGTATGCAGGAGAGTGCTTTTCTGGCATTTTCGTCGCACTCGATGCTTAGCAAGCGATAAACACATTGTAAGGATAACTTATGAACAAGACTCAACTGATTGATGTAATTGCAGACAAAGCTGACCTGTCTAAAGTACAGGCGAAAGCTGCCCTGGAATCCACCCTGGCTGCTATTACTGAGTCTCTGAAAGAAGGCGATGCTGTACAACTGGTTGGTTTCGGAACCTTCAAAGTGAACCACCGCGCTGAGCGTACTGGCCGCAACCCGCAGACCGGTAATGAAATCAAAATCGCCGCAGCTAACGTGCCGGCATTTGTTTCTGGCAAAGCTCTGAAAGACGCAGTTAAATAAGACCGCGTGACAGCGAACAGTTTTGATAAGGGGGCGGTTTCGCCCCTTTTGTCTGTCTGGCGTCGCACCCTGACGCTGGCGGGCCTGCTGTTGCTGACCGCCTGTAGCCACAATGATTCATTGCCACCCTTTACCGCCAGCGGCTACGCGGGAGATCAAGGAGCAGTGCGTATATGGCGTAAGGACGATGGGGACGCTGTCCATCTCCTCACGGCCTTTAGCCCGTGGCGCAGCGGGGATACCTCCATCAGCGAATACCGCTGGCAGGGCGATCGGCTGGCGCTGATCGAACTCAACGTTTATGGCACGCCGCCGGAACATATTCGCGCCCGCTTTGACGAGCGCGGCGAACTCAGCTTTATGCAGCGCGAAGTTAACGGTCAAAAGCAACAGCTCTCCAGTGATCAGATTGCGCTCTACCGCTATCGCGCCGACCAGATCCGTCAGACCAGCGATGCGCTACGACAGGGTAAGGTGATGCTACGCCAGGGGCGCTGGCATAGTGACGGCTCGGTCACCACCTGCGAAGGCCAAACCATTAAACCCGATTTTGAACCGCAAGCGCTGAGCCATATCCAGCGTCGTCAGCAGCACTCCTCAGCGGACGTCAGCCTCGCATGGTTAGAAGCGCCGGAAGGCACGCAGCTGCTGCTGGTGGCAAACGAGGATTTTTGTACCTGGCAACCGCAGGCGAAGAGTTTCTGAGAGGGTTAAAGCAGGGCGGAGACGCGCAAGCGCCATGCCGCCCTGGAGAGGTTACTGCTGCTCTTCTCGCGCAATAGCACGATAGCCAATATCCTGGCGGCTGAAGCTGCCATCCCAGTGAATATCTGCCATTAAGGCATAGGCGTTCTTCTGCGCTTCAGCAACGGTGTTACCCAACGCGGTGGCACAGAGCACGCGTCCGCCGCTGGTGAGCACCTGCTCATCATCAGCAAGCGTAGTACCGGCATGGAACACCTTACCGCCGATGTTCTCCAGCGGCAGGCCGTGGATCACGTCGCCGGTGCGGTAGCTACCCGGGTAGCCACCTGCAGCAATCACCACGCCGAGCGAGGCGCGATCGTCCCACTCCGAGGTTTTCTCATCAAGCTTGCCTTCACAGGCGGCCAGGCATAGCTCCACCAGGTCGGATTTCATGCGCAGCATGATCGGCTGGGTTTCTGGATCGCCAAAGCGACAGTTGAACTCGATCACCTTCGGGTTACCCTGCGGATCGATCATCAACCCGGCATAGAGGAAGCCCACATAGGTATTGCCTTCCGCTGCCATGCCTTTCACGGTTGGCCAGATCACGCGATCCATGGCGCGCTGATGTACCTCGCTGGTGACCACCGGCGCAGGAGAGTAAGCCCCCATTCCGCCGGTGTTCGGCCCGGTATCACCGTTGCCTACGCGCTTATGATCCTGACTGGTGGCCATCGGCAGGACATGCTCGCCGTCGACCATGACAATAAAGCTCGCCTCTTCACCGTCAAGGAACTCTTCGATAACGATGCGGTGACCGGCGTCGCCAAAGGCGTTACCTGCCAGCATATCGTGTACCGCGGCTTCAGCCTCTTCCAGAGTCATCGCCACAATCACGCCTTTACCCGCGGCCAGACCGTCGGCTTTAATAACGATCGGCGCGCCTTTCTCGCGCAGGTAGGCCAGGGCAGGCTCTACCTCGGTAAAATTCTCGTACTCGGCGGTGGGAATGTTATGGCGAGCGAGGAAGTCCTTAGTAAACGCTTTAGAGCCTTCAAGCTGAGCGGCACCCTGAGTCGGGCCGAAGATTTTCAGTCCCGCAGCCTGGAAGGCATCGACCACGCCAATCACCAGCGGCGCTTCCGGACCAACGATAGTCAGATCGATCTTCTCGTTCTGGGCGAAGCTCAGCAGGGCAGGGATATCCGTCGCGCTCACGGCGACGTTCTGCAGGGCTGGCTCCAGCGCCGTACCGGCGTTGCCGGGCGCAACAAAAACGGTGCTTACCAGCGGGGACTGGGCCGCTTTCCATGCCAGAGCATGCTCGCGTCCGCCGTTACCAATAACTAATACTTTCATTCTCTGCTCCGTGAATTAATGGCGGAAGTGGCGCATGTCGGTAAAGATCATCGCAATGCCGTGCTCGTCGGCAGCAGCAATGACTTCATCATCGCGAATAGAGCCGCCTGGCTGGATCACGCAGGTCACGCCCACGGCTGCCGCAGCATCAATACCGTCGCGGAACGGGAAGAAGGCGTCAGAGGCCATCGCGGAGCCTTTTACTTCCAGCCCTTCGTCACCGGCTTTGATACCGGCAATTTTTGCCGAGTAGACGCGGCTCATCTGGCCGGCGCCGATACCGATAGTCATCTTATCTTTGGCGTAGACAATGGCATTAGACTTCACGAACTTGGCCACTTTCCAGCAGAAGAGGGCATCGCGCATCTCCTCTTCGGTCGGCAGGCGCTTGCTCACCACGCGCAGTTCGCTATGGGTGACCATGCCGAGGTCGCGATCCTGAACCAGCAGGCCGCCGTTTACACGTTTGAAATCGAGGCCTGCCACACGTTCTGCCCACTTGCCGCAGGTCAGGACGCGAACGTTCTGTTTGGCGGCGGTAACCTGCAATGCTTCTTCCGTTGCGGAGGGGGCAATGATCACCTCAACAAACTGGCGGGAGATAATCGCCTGGGCAGTTTCGGCATCCAGCTCGCGGTTAAAGGCAATGATGCCGCCGAAGGCAGAGGTCGGATCGGTTTTATAAGCGCGATCGTACGCGCTGAGAATAGAGTCGCCTACCGCCACGCCACAGGGATTCGCGTGCTTAACGATGACACAGGCTGGCTCATTGAACTCTTTCACACACTCCAGCGCCGCATCGGTGTCAGCGATGTTGTTATAGGAGAGCGCCTTGCCCTGCACCTGGGTAGCCGTTGCCACGGACGCTTCCTTAACGCCTTCTTCTATATAGAAGGCAGCCTGCTGATGGCTGTTCTCGCCATAGCGCATATCCTGCTTCTTAATAAAGTTCAGGTTTAACGTACGCGGGAAGCGGCCTGCTGGCTCTTTAGTTTCACCATGGTAAGCCGGCACCAGGCTTCCGAAGTAGTTGGCGATCATGCTGTCATAGGCGGCGGTGTGCTCAAAGGCCTTAATGGCCAGGTCAAAGCGGGTATCAAGGGAGAGAGAGCCATCGTTGGCATCCATCTCTTTAATGATGGCATCGTAGTCGCTGCTCTTTACCACAATCGCTACGTCTTTATGGTTCTTGGCCGCGGAGCGCACCATGGTAGGACCGCCGATATCGATATTCTCTACGGCGTCTTCCAGCGAGCAGCCTTCACGGGCAACGGTAGCGGCAAAGGGATAGAGGTTAACAACCACCATATCGATAGGTTCGATGCCATGCTGGGCCATGATCCCATCATCCTGGCCGCGACGACCAAGAATGCCGCCGTGCACTTTCGGATGCAGGGTCTTAACGCGTCCATCCATCATTTCCGGGAAGCCGGTGTAATCGGAGACTTCAGTGACCGGCAGACCTTTTTCTGCCAGCAAACGGGCAGTGCCGCCGGTGGAGAGCAGCTCCACACCGCGCTGGGAGAGAGCCTGAGCGAATTCGACGATACCGGCCTTATCAGAAACACTGAGCAAGGCGCGGCGGACTGGACGTTGTTGCATGGTATAAATCCCCGGGATTTGAACATTACAGAGAGCGTTAGGTGAATTTTTCTCTAAAAACTCAGCTAACGCCCCACAAGGGGCTGCCTCTACTTAGCGGGGACATTTTAACGAAAACGTTTGCGCATCGCTCGTGAATTTTCAATTTTTCGCAGCCAT
>JBCNNW010000181.1:0-3872 GCA_039594205.1 Pseudescherichia sp.
CAGTAACTTTTAGCTGCATTAAAAAGGCGACCCGATGGTCGCCTTTTTTATTTACAGCAGTTCTCTTGCCGCCGATACAATGTCGTGCGCCGTCAGGCCGTACTCGCGTTGCAGGAAGTCCTGCGTGCCCACCTGGCCGTAGCGTTCTTTTACCCCCACCCGCCGCATCGGCACCGGGCACGTTTCCACTAACACTTCAGCCACCGCCGACCCCAGGCCATTGTGAATACTGTGATTTTCACAGGTAACGATACGTCCGGTTTTCTCGGCATAATTTTTCACCAGCATACGGTCGATAGGCTTCAGGGTGAACATATCGATCACCGCCGCGCTGACGCCCTCCTGTTCAAGCTGCCGCGCCGCCTCCAGCGCCTCTGCGACCATGATGCCGTTAGCTATCAGAGTAATATCGTCTCCTTCGCGTAGCACGTTGCCCTTGCCGATGGTAAAGGTCGAGCCCGGGGCGTAGATGCTCGGGGCTTGCTTACGGATAGTTCGCACCCAGTAAAAGCCCTCAAGGTCAATCAACTGGCGCAGGACATCCTCAAACATGACCGCGTCGGTCACTTCCAGTACCACCGAATGAGCCAGCCCGCGCACAATGCCCATATCTTCAAACGACATATGCGTACCGCCGTTGTGACAAGCGGTAACGCCCGCATCCGAGGCGATGACCTTCACGTTGTTACGCTGATAATCCAGCGACATAAACAGCTGGTCGAAGCAGCGGCGGCTGGCGAAGGCGGTAAAGGTGTGCACAAACGGCTTACGCCCGGTCAGCGACAGCCCCGCTGCGGTACCGATTACGTTGGCCTCCATGATCCCGCAGTTGATGACGTGCTGGGGATAATCGCGCGCCACGCCGTCCATCGCCATGGAGCTCATCAGATCCGCTTCCAGGGCGATAATTTCACTCCCCGCTTCAATCTGGCTCGCGACGAATCCGGCATAGACTTTGCGCATCTCGACGGCATCTTTTTGTCCTGTGGGTGCAAGCTTAATCATGTGTGGCCTCCAGCTGGCGAATCGTCTCGGTAAGGGCGGCTTTAACTTCATCAGTCAGTCGCAAATGGTGGGAGTTACTGAGCTGCTCCAGATACGGCACCCCCTGCCCTTTGATGCTGTCCAGGATCACGACCAGCGGTCGCGCATCCGCTTCAGGGATGAGCGATGTCACCTCAAGCAGCCCCGGAATGTCGTCCCCTTTGACCTTAACCACGTCATAGCCAAAGGCGCGGAATTTTCCTTCCAGGTCGAAGGCGCAGATGATCTCATCCAGCTCACCGTCCAGCTGTTGTTTATTCCAGTCCACGAAGACCGTCAGGTTATTCAGGCGATGGTGAGCGATAAACTGAAACGCCTCCCAGCACTGCCCTTCGTTCAACTCACCATCGCCCACGATGCAGAAGACGCGATTCGCGCGCCCCGCCAGTTTGTGCGACAGCGCCATTCCGCCGGCAATGGAGATCCCCTGCCCCAGCGAGCCCGTGGTGGCATCCACGCCACGCGTTTTTAGCCTGTCCGGATGGCTTGGCAGCCGCGTTCCGTTCTGGTTCAGGGTGCTGAGTTCCTCAATCGGGAAGTAGCCTTTGATTGCAAGGGTGCTGTAGAGCGCCGGGCCCGCATGGCCTTTTGATAACACAAAATAGTCACGCTCAGGCCAGTCGGGATCGGCAGGATCAATCTTCATTACCGCGCCGTACAGTACCGCCAGCGTCTCTACCACCGACATACTGCCACCATAGTGCCCGAACCCCAGCTGGGTGAGCGATTTCAGGGTGGCAATACGGATTTCGCGTGCCAGTTGGGTCACTTCATTAACATTCATGATTTGGCTCCGGTATTTTCTTGCGCGCTATTACCCGCACTTTTGTTTTTAGCGAAGAGGTTCCAGGCCACCAGCAGTGCGAACACCGCCACAACCAGACCCGTAATAGCCATTGGCGACAGGTAGCGTGCCAGGTTACCCAGCACAATGCCGATGGCGCCAAAGTCCGCATCAGAGAAGGTGGTGTTGGCAAATCCAATCGCACCCAGCACAGGCAGCAGCAACACCGGCAGGAAGGTAATCAGTAAACCATTGGCAAAGGCGCCTATCATTGCCCCGCGACGTCCGCCCGTGGCGTTGCCAAACACGCCTGCGGTCGCACCGGTGAAGAAGTGCGGCACGACGCCCGGCAGGATCAGCACCCAGCTAAACTGCCCGCAGATAAAGAGTCCAACCAGACCGCCGAGGAAGCTAAACAGGAAGCCAATCAGCACGGCGTTAGGGGCATACGGGTAGACCACCGGGCAGTCCAGCGCAGGACGCGCGTTGGGCACCAGTTTTTCGGAGAAGCCGGTAAAAGCCGGAACGATTTCCGCCAGAATCAGGCGCACCCCCTGCAGGATGATAAATACCCCCGCCGCGAAGGTAATGGCCATGATGATGGCGTAGACCAGATAGTTCTGTCCGCCGCTGAAGGTGGCCTCCACGTACTCACGTCCGGCACTCACCGCCATGATCAGATAGATAATCATCATGGTCAGGGAGATGGAGATAGAGCTGTCGCGCAGGAAGCTTAAGTTCTTCGGCAGATTCATCTCTTCGGTGGAGCGAGAGCCTTTGCCCACCTTGCTGCCAATCCAGCCTGAGAGCACATAGCCCAGGGTACCGAAGTGGCCAAAGGCGATGTCATCATTACCGGTGATGCGCTTCATATAGCGCTGGGCAATGGCCGGGAAAAAGGCCATTACCAGCCCAAGGATCAACGAACCGGTGAAGACCAGCCCCACCCCTTCAAAGCCTGCCACCGTCAGGATCACGCCAATCATGCACGCCATATAAAACGTATGGTGCCCGGTCAGGAAGATGTATTTCAGGCGGGTAAAGCGGGCGACAATAATATTCGCCACCATACCGAAGGCCATGATCAGAGCCGTAGAGGCGCCATATTTTTCCAGCGCAATAGAGACGATTGCTTCGTTATTCGGAATGATGCCCTGAATATTAAAGGCATGTTCAAACATACCGCCTAACGGATTAAGCGATCCCACCAGCACGGTGGCTCCGCCACCCAGCACAATAAAACCCAGAATGGTTTTAATCGTGCCTTTCACCACATCCGAAAACCCTTTTTTCTGCGCCACCAGGCCGATTAATGCAATTAAGCCCACCAGCACCGAGGGTACTTTTAAAATATCAACAACGAAGTTCAGCGATTCAAGGATAAACATATCCACCTCGTCACAGTCAGGGTTAGTGTTTCGCGAACCAGGCGCTAAGCTGCGCTTCAAGTTCGTTGATATCAATGATGTTCTGGATCACCACTAGCTGGCTCTCCGGCACGCTGGCGCTGGCCGCGATATCTTTGGCCATCACGAACAGGTCGGCGGCGCCTGGGGTGGCTGAAGAGAGATCAGAATGCTCCACCTCGGCATCGATATTGAGTTTTTTGAGGACTTTTTTAATGTTCATTTCGACCATAAAACTACTGCCCAGCCCGGAGCCGCAAATCGCCATAATTTTCATTGTTATGCCCTTTTTTGAGTAGAGTACGTCCCCATCACGCTCGAGCGTAATGTGGTTAAAAACGATGTCGGAATTAAAGCTAGAAGCGTTCGATAATGGCTTTTATTTCCTCCCGGGTCGTTGCGACATGTAATTGCGCCATATCCTCATCGCTCGAAAATAATTCTGCCAGCGCAGAGATCATTTCAATGTGGCTATGTTTGTCTGGTGCCGCGAGCATGACGATCACATCGACCGGATCAAACTCACCTGCACCAAACGAAATTCCCTCTTTCAACTTCAGCAGCGAAAGACCTAACCCTTTTGCCCCCTCTTCCGGGCGTGCATGCGGCATTGCCAGCCCAGGCGCCAGCACATAGTA
>JBCNNW010000182.1:0-4577 GCA_039594205.1 Pseudescherichia sp.
TCTATATTGATGCCCCGGTTGTAGAAGATGGCCACCTTCTTAGCGGCAAAGGATTAGGGCATGCGTTCGATTTTGCCCTGACGCTGGCGGCGCGTCTTTTAAAAGACGAAGCTCCGGTACGCGATCATGCCGACCATATCTATTACGCCTGGTAATTTTTCTTACGGGCGCTATGGCGCCCATTTCACAAGGATATCATAGCTGAAGTTATGGATTATCCTGCTTACCCCCTCTTGATTTGTCTGACAAAACCCCCTTTTTTTATGTCATTTTTCGCTGAATTTATGTACGCAATTACTGTAATTCTGCCGTGTGATGGCGCTCTCTTATGGATGATTAATTTCCCGCTAAAACTATCTCAAGCAAACGCGCTTTAATCCCTTCTGGCGCTAATGCCTTGTTTTAAGTCCGATAAAATTAAATTTGAATACGTTTTCCCTACAGAAAAGAACATTAAAGCTGGAGTTTACCATGCACAAATTTACTAAAGCGCTGGCGGCCATTGGTCTGGCCGCGGTTATGTCACAATCCGCTATGGCAGAGAATCTGAAGCTCGGTTTTCTGGTGAAACAACCAGAGGAGCCCTGGTTCCAGACGGAATGGAAATTTGCTGACAAAGCCGGCAAGGATTTAGGTTTCGAGGTGATCAAAATTGCCGTGCCGGACGGTGAGAAAACATTGAACGTCATCGATAGCCTGGCGGCCAGCGGCGCGAAAGGGTTTGTCATCTGTACTCCGGATCCCAAACTGGGCTCGGCCATCATGGCGAAAGCGCGCGGCTACGACATGAAAGTGATCGCGGTAGATGACCAGTTCGTCAACGCCAAAGGTCAACCGATGGAGACCGTACCGCTGGTGATGATGGCCGCCACCAAAATCGGTGAGCGTCAGGGGCAAGAGTTATACAAAGAGATGCAAAAGCGCGGCTGGGACGTGAAAGAGACCGGCGTAATGGCGATTACCGCAGATGAGTTGGATACGGCGCGTCGTCGTACCACCGGCTCCATGGATGCGCTGAAGGCTGCAGGCTTCCCGGAAAAACAGATCTTCAAAGTGCCAACCAAATCTAACGATATCCCAGGGGCATTCGATGCCGCGAACTCCATGCTGGTACAGCACCCGGAAGTGAAGCATTGGCTGGTGTTAGGGATGAACGATAACACCGTGCTGGGTGGCGTGCGTGCAACAGAAGGTCAGGGCTTTAAAGCCGCAGACGTTATCGGTATCGGTATCAATGGCGTGGATGCGGTGAGTGAACTGTCGAAAGCGAAGGCGACCGGCTTCTACGGTTCTCTGCTGCCAAGCCCGGACGTGCATGGCTATAAATCCAGCGAAATGCTCTATAACTGGGTGACCAAAGACGCAGAACCGGCGAAGTTTACCGAAGTGACCGACGTGGTGCTGATCACCCGCGACAACTTTAAAGCAGAGCTGGAGAAAAAAGGGCTGGGCGGTAAATAAGTTACTGTGATTGCGCCCTCTGCGCTGTGCAGAGGGCCAGACGTTCACTACTCGATCTTCGGAGACGTTATGCAACAGTCTGAACCCTATCTCTCTTTTCGCGGCATCGGCAAAACCTTCCCCGGTGTTAATGCCCTTACCGATATCAGCTTCGATTGCTATGCCGGTCAGGTTCATGCCCTGATGGGGGAGAACGGCGCCGGAAAATCCACACTGCTGAAAATTCTCAGCGGTAACTACGCCCCGACCACGGGCAGCCTGGCCCTGAAAGGGGAGCAGGTCTCGTTTGCTGACACCACCGCCGCGCTGAATGCCGGGGTGGCGATTATTTATCAGGAACTGCATCTGGTGCCGGAGATGACGGTCGCCGAGAACATTTATCTCGGCCAGTTGCCCCATAAAGGCGGTTTTGTGAACCGCTCCCTGCTCAATTACGAAGCCGGTTTGCAGCTTAAGCATCTCGGCCTGGATATTGACCCGCAGACGCCGCTTAAGTATCTCTCAATTGGTCAGTGGCAGATGGTTGAAATCGCCAAGGCGCTGGCGCGAAATGCCAAAGTCATCGCCTTTGATGAACCGACCAGTTCGCTCTCGGCGCGCGAAATCGACAACCTCTTCCGCGTGATTCGCGAGCTGCGCAAAGAGGGGCGCGTCATTTTATATGTCTCCCACCGTATGGAAGAGATTTTTGCCCTCAGCGATGCCATCACCGTCTTTAAAGATGGCCGCTATGTGCGCACCTTCTCTGATATGCAGCAGGTCAATCATGATCAACTGGTGCAGGCGATGGTGGGCCGCGACCTGGGGGATATCTATCACTGGGAGCCGCGCCAGTACGGCGGTGAATTGCTGCGTCTGGAGGAGGTTAAAGCCCCGGGCGTACGCAAGCCCATTAGCCTGACCGTGCGCAGCGGCGAAATCGTCGGTCTGTTTGGCCTGGTGGGAGCAGGGCGCAGTGAATTAATGAAAGGGCTGTTTGGTGGAACGCGTATCACCGAAGGGCAAGTCTATATCGACGGACAGCGGATCGATATTCAGAAGCCTGCTCACGCCATTCGTGCGGGGATGATGCTCTGCCCCGAAGATCGTAAAGCCGAGGGGATCATCCCGGTGCATTCAGTGCGCGATAACATCAATATTTCCGCGCGCCGTAAAACCATCCGCGCCGGCTGCCTGATTAACGATAGCTGGGAGGTGAGTAATGCCGACCATCACATTCGTTCTCTGAATATCAAAACGCCGGGTGCCGAACAGCTGATTATGAACCTCTCTGGCGGTAACCAGCAGAAGGCAATTCTTGGGCGCTGGCTGTCGGAAGAGATGAAAGTGATCTTGCTGGATGAACCGACCCGCGGCATTGACGTTGGGGCGAAACATGAAATCTACAACGTGATTTACGCGCTGGCAAAACGCGGAGTGGCGGTGCTCTTCGCCTCCAGCGATCTGCCGGAAGTACTGGGGGTTGCCGACCGCGTAGTGGTGATGCGGGAAGGTGAAATCGCCGGTGAATTACTTCATGAACAGGCGAATGAACAGCAGGCGTTAAGCCTTGCGATGCCTAAAGTTAGCCAGGCAGTCGCCTGATTAAGGAGAATATGATGTCCTCTGTCACAACTTCCGGAGCGCCAAAATCGGCCTTCAGCTTTGGGCGTATCTGGGATCAATACGGCATGCTGGTGGTCTTCGCCGTACTGTTTCTCGGCTGCGCCATTTTCGTGCCCAACTTTGCCACCTTTATCAATATGAAGGGGCTGGGGCTGGCTATCTCTATGTCCGGGATGGTCGCCTGCGGAATGCTGTTCTGTCTGGCATCCGGTGATTTTGACCTGTCGGTGGCCTCTGTCATCGCCTGCGCCGGGGTCACCACGGCGGTGGTCATCAATATGACCGAAAGTCTGTGGATTGGCGTCGCGGCCGGGTTGCTGCTGGGCGTGGCGAGTGGGCTGGTGAACGGCTTTGTCATCGCCCGCCTGAAAATCAATGCCCTGATCACGACCTTAGCCACCATGCAGATTGTGCGTGGGCTGGCCTATATCATTTCGGATGGTAAAGCGGTGGGTATCGAAGACGAGCGCTTCTTTACGCTCGGCTATGCCAACTGGTTAGGGCTGCCGGCGCCTATCTGGCTGACGGTCGGGTGCCTGATTATCTTTGGTTTCCTGCTCAACAGAACCACTTTTGGCCGTAATACCCTCGCCATTGGCGGTAATGAAGAGGCGGCGCGTCTGGCCGGGGTACCGGTTGTACGCACCAAAATCATTATCTTCGTTCTTTCGGGGCTGGTGTCGGCAGCGGCGGGTATTATCCTGGCATCGCGTATGACCAGCGGCCAGCCGATGACCTCCATCGGTTATGAGCTGATTGTCATCTCAGCCTGCGTTTTAGGCGGGGTTTCACTGAAAGGCGGCATCGGAAAAATCTCATATGTCGTGGCCGGTATCCTGATCCTCGGCACGGTGGAAAACGCGATGAACCTGTTGAATATCTCCCCGTTCTCGCAGTACGTGGTTCGCGGCCTAATCCTGCTGGCAGCGGTGATCTTCGACCGTTATAAGCAAAAAGCGAAGCGCACAGTTTAAGCAAAAATCCCCCTCTGGCGACCCAACTTTTAAGTGTAGTTGCCTACAAAACCCCCTTCCAGCCGCAGCGGGAAGGGGGTCTTCAAATGGCGAGCAGCGTCACACTGTCTATACTTACATGGCTGTAGAGATATCCGTTACTTGATATCTCATTAACTGTGAGGAGGACAAGTGTGGCAGATACGTTAACTGCACCGCCTGTGTTAGCTGGAAATTTTGCTTATTTTTTTGATCTCGACGGAACGCTGGCGACGATAAAACCACATCCGGACGAGGTAGTTGTTCCACCTGATGTTTTGCAGGCGCTTAATCAGCTTGCGTTACAAAATCAGGGGGCACTGGCATTGATATCAGGGCGTTCAATGGCCGAGCTTGATCAGCTGGCCGCACCATACCGTTTCCCGCTTGCTGGCGTACACGGGGCAGAGCGCCGCGACATCCATGATCACTCTCATATTATTTCCCTCCCGACCAGCCTGATTCAATCGCTGCATGCCGAGCTGGCCATCGCGCTTGCCGCATTGCCGGGAACCGAGC
>JBCNNW010000183.1:0-4568 GCA_039594205.1 Pseudescherichia sp.
CGGGTTTATTGGCTCACCCAAAATGAACTTCCTGCCCGCCACCGTCACCGCCTGGCAACCCGGGGAGCTGACCGTGAGCCTGTCGCAGCAACATTCTCTGACCCTGGCGATCCAGACCTCCCCGCTCGCCCCCGGTAGTCAGGTGACGCTGGGCATTCGTCCGGAACATTTAACCACCGATACCCGCCTGGGGACGCGCATCACCTTTAACTGCGAAGTGGTGGAGCGACTGGGTAACAATACCTATCTGTTCGGTCAGTGTTATGGTCACGACAACGTGAAGATCCTCCTGCCGGGCGACGTGAAATTTGCCCCGTGGCAGAAGATTGAACTCGCTTTTGACGATCGCCACTGCATGATCTTTGATGCCGACGACGTGCGCGTCAGTGCGGATATCGAAGAGAACGCCCGCGCGGTCGCCTGACCTTGATCCTGTGGGACGCCCTTTCAGGGCGCCTGCAGGCCACCAATCTTGCTCAGCAGTCGCTTCAGATCGGCAATATCCTGCGCACTCATTCCTTCAGTAATCACGTTTTCAGCCTGTTTTGCCTGCGTAATCATCTTCGCCAGCATCGCCTCGCCTTCCGCACTCATCGAGACCAGCTTGCGCCTGCGGTTGTCGGGATCGGTCTGCACCGTCAGTAATCCACTCTTACTCATACGATCAATCACATAGGTGCCGGTGGCTTTATCAAAGCCCGCCCGGCTGCCCAGCGTTTGCTGATCGCAAGAGGTCTCCTCGGCCAGCACCACCAGAATGGCGTACTGGACGGCAGATAATCCCGTGTCCACGCACTGACTCCAGCAGAGCGTGGCGTGCTGCCCCGCCCGGCGCATCAGGTGCATAAGTGAGCTATCACCGTGCGGCCACAGCGGCGCGGCATGAATTAAGTCGCGATGATTTGACATTGGCTGTCTTGACTCCCTGAATCGATATCCATATAGTTCGAACACAAACAGTTTAAGTTCAAACTATATCATAAAGGTTCTTATAAACCCCATGAAAATTGTTGTTGGCATGACGGGCGCAACCGGCGCCGCCATTGGTGTGCGCGTGCTAGTCGCGCTAAAAGAGCTGGGCGTCGAGACGCATCTGGTCATCTCGAAATGGGCACGCGCAACCCTCCAACTGGAAACGCCCTACAGTGTACAGGAGGTTCTGGCCCTCGCCTCAAAGAGTTACAGCGAACATGACCAGGCGGCGGCCATCTCCAGCGGTTCGTTTCGGGTGGATGGGATGATCGTCGTGCCCTGTAGCATGAAAACCCTCGCCGCCATTCGCTGTGGCTACGGTGATGGTTTAATTGCCCGCGCCGCCGACGTCACCTTAAAAGAGCAGCGCAAGCTGGTGCTGGTGCCGCGTGAGTCGCCGCTCAACGCTATCCATCTGGAGAACATGCTCGCCCTGACTCGTGCGGGCGCCATGATGTTGCCGCCCATGCCCGCTTTTTACAACCACCCGCAAAGCACTGACGACATCATTAACCACTGCGCGTCGCGCATCCTCGATCAGTTCGGGCTTGATAACGCATTAACGCAACGTTGGGGCGAACCGCGTCCCAGGACTTAAGGAAAGTCAGATGAAATATTACGATGATTTAAGAAGCTTTATTGATGCCCTGGATGAGATGGGCGATATCATGCACGTCCGCCGGGAAGTTGACGGTGATTTTGAGCCGAGCGCTATCACGCGTCGCAGCTATGAACGCCAGTCCCCTGCCCCGCTATTTCATAAGGTTGCCCGCGTAGCGCCCGGTTTTCGTCTGTTTGGCGCCCCGGCCAGCCTCTCCTCCCGCAGCGACATGCCCTATGCCCGTGTGGCGATGTCCCTGGGGCTGGCACCCGAGTCCACTGGCCCGCAAATTATCGAAGCGTTATCTGCCGCGCGCAGTCAGCCCGGCATACCGCCGGTACGCGTGGGATCTGCCGATGCCCTTTGCCATCAGAACATTTTGCGCGGCGATGACGCCAGCCTCGATCGTTTCCCTATCCCGTTTGCACATGATAAAGACGGTGGCCGTTATGCCAACACCTGGGGCACGCTGATTGTCAAAACCCCAGACGGTAAATGGGTGAACTGGTCTATCGCCCGCGTAATGAAGGTGGACGGCAAACGTATGGTGGGGCTGATCGTGCCAAGCCAGCATATTGGCCAGATCTGGGGCGAATGGGTGAAATTGGGTCAGCCTATGCCCTATGCGCTGGTACAGGGCCCTGCGCCAGCGATTTCGTGCGTGTCCGGTATTCCCATTCCGGCACATGCGGATGAAGCGGACTACATTGGTACGCTGGCGGGAGCGCCAGTGCCGGTAGTAAGGGCGATCGGCATCGATCTGGACGTTCCCGCCACGGCCGAAATTGTTATCGAGGGGCATGTCTCCATCGAACGGGATTGCCAGGAGGGGCCATATGGGGAGTACGGCGGCTATCTGGGAGAAGGCTCGTCCGCGCAGCCTACCTTCCACGTAGAGACCATTACCCACCGGGACGATCCTATCTGGCCCATGTCGATAACGGGGCGTCCTACCGACGAATCACATACCCTCTGGGCGATGGGCCTGGCCGCCGATGCGCTGACCTCGCTGCGCGAGGCAAACCTGCCGATTACAACCGCCTGGATCCCAGAGGATTCCACCGTGCACTGGCTGCTGGTGGTGGTGGCGCAAAACTGGCGCGAACGGCTGCCCGGCGTCAGTAGCGAAGCGTTAAGCCGCCGCATTGGCGAGGTGCTATTCAACACCGATGCGATGGTCTTTATCCCGAAAGTGTACGTGGTGGATGACGATTTCGATCCTACCAACCTGCGAGAAGTGGTATGGGTGCTGTCGACCCGCGTGCACCCGGTAGGCCGCCGCGTGGTCTTTGATGACCAGCGAGTGATACGCCTGCCTCAATGCTATGACGAAGCGGAGTACATCGCAGGCAAAGGGGCGAAAGTGGTCTTTGATACCCTGCAGGAGAAACGTCATCTGCATGCCTCCTTTGACCAGGGTTACCCTGAAGCAGTACGCCAGCGCGTACTGGATAACTGGGAATAACCTTCCAGCGGGCTGCGGACATTACCGCAGCCCCGGCCATCTTTACCCCGCTTTACACCCCCGTTCCGTCTGGTGCTCTACAGTGTGTCATTGTTGTTCACTTTCACTCTTTGCTATGGGAGAGCCTGCATGACCGCACGACGATTATCCTGCCTTGCGCTTTTCGTTGCCCTTTCTACCCCAGCGCTGGCGGCCGATGCCCCGGCTTACGGGGAGAAACTGGAAGGCTTTGACTACGCGTGGCCGGTTCAGCACTTTACGTTTACCTCGCAGAAACAGCGTCTGGATATGGCTTATCTGGATGTCAAACCCGAGAACGCGAATGGCCGCACCGTGGTGCTAATGCACGGTAAAAACTTCTGTGCCGGTACCTGGGAGGCCACCATCAAAGCCCTGAGCGCCAGCGGCTATCGGGTCATCGCCCCGGATCAGATCGGTTTTTGCAAATCCACCAAGCCGGAACAGTATCAGTATACGTTTCAGCAGCTGGCAGATAATACCCACGCCCTTCTGAAGCAGTTGGGCGTTGATAAGGTGACGGTTATCGGCCACTCCACCGGCGGCATGCTCGCCACCCGCTACGCGCTAATGTGGCCGCAGCAGGTCGAGCAGCTGGTGATGGTGAACCCAATAGGGCTGGAAGACTGGAAAGCGCGCGGCGTACCGCATATCACCGTTGATGAGTGGAACCAGCGTGAGCTGAAAACCAGCGCCGAGGGCATTCGTCAGTACGAGAAGAATACCTATTACGCCGGGGAGTGGAAGCCGGAGTACGAGCGCTGGGTTACGATGCTGGCCGGGTTGAATAACGGCCCCGGTAAAGCGCGCGTGGCGTGGAACTCCGCCCTGCTCTACGACATGATCTACACCCAACCGGTGATGTATGAGTTCAGTGAACTGAAGATGCCGGTGCTGTTGATGATCGGCACCAAAGACAATACCGCCATCGGCAAGGATCTCGCCCCGCCTGAAATTCGCCAGCAGTTGGGGAACTACGCGGTGCTCGGGAAAGAGACGGCGAAGCGGATCCCCCATGCCACTCTGATAGAGTTTGACGATATGGGCCATGCACCGCAGATGCAGGACCCGGTGCGCTTCCATCAGGCGTTGCTCGACGGCCTGCAAAAGCGCGCCACGCAGTAACCTTCACGGGCGCAGCGTCCGACTGCGCCCGTTGCATCTTCAAACTTCCTCCTCTCCCGCCGATCGACGCTTTGCTCTGTTCAGGGGTTGAACCCCGCCTCACTACATGTATTATGTTATAACATAACATTTTTGAGGTTTGGCACGTGTTCGTTAAACATTTACTTTCCCTGGCTGCATCTGTATGGCTCCTGTTCACCGCCCAGGCTTTTGCGGCTGGCCCCTTCCCGCTGACGCTGGAGAATTGCGGCGTCAAACACACATTTACTCACCCACCAGAACGCGTTGTGACCGTGGGGCAACATGAAACCGAGCTGCTGCTGGCGCTGGGTCTGGAGAAGAAAATTGCCGCTACCTCGGTATGGTTTGGCCCCTTACCGGATACGC
>JBCNNW010000184.1:0-4495 GCA_039594205.1 Pseudescherichia sp.
GCCGCTCTCCGATCGCTTTGGTCGTAAACCAATCTTGCTGACCGGTTTAGCGATTTTCGCTGTCGGCTGCCTCGGCATGCTATGGGTGCGCGATGCGACTTGGCTGCTGGTATTACGATTCGTGCAGGCCGTGGGCGTATGTGCTGCGGCGGTCACCTGGCAGGCGCTGGTGACAGACTACTATCCGGCGTCCCGTACCAACCGTATATTTGCCACCATTATGCCGCTGGTCGGGCTCTCCCCTGCTCTCGCCCCGCTGCTGGGCAGCTGGCTACTGGCTCACTTTGACTGGCAAGCCATCTTTGCCGTCTTGTTCGCGATTACGCTGTTGTTGATGCTTCCGGCCTTCACCCTTAAACGCCGTAGCGTGCAGCATGTTAGCGCCGCCGCACCCGTCACCTTCACTACGCTCCTGCGCACCCGCGCGTATCGTGGCAACGTGCTGATTTATGCCGCCTGCTCCGCCAGCTTCTTCGCCTGGCTGACCGGTTCGCCGTTTATTCTCAACGAAATGGGTTACAGCCCGGCCGTAATTGGCCTGAGCTATGTGCCGCAGACTATCGCCTTTCTGGTTGGCGGCTATGGTTGCCGCGCAGCCCTGCAAAAATGGCACGGGCATCAGATGCTGCCATGGCTGCTGGTGTTGTATGCCCTGAGCGTGGTTGCTACCTGGGCTGTCGGTTTTATACCCGGCGCGAAACTCGTGGAGTTGCTGATCCCGTTCTGTCTGATGGCGGTGGCTAACGGCGCGATCTACCCGATTGTGGTAGCGCAGGCGTTGCGTCCCTTCCCACAGGCTACCGGGAGCGCGGCGGCGCTGCAAAATACATTGCAGCTGGGGCTCTGTTTCCTGGCGAGCCTGCTTGTCTCCTGGCTTATTGCGACACCGCTGCTGACGACCACCAGCGTGATGCTGGCCACCGTGGCGCTGGCGGGGCTGGGCTATCGGATGCAGTATGTAAAAGCATCAGAGCAGCACGAAACGCTGCAGCCAGAATCCTCAGAAGCATAGTGCCGCCAGACATTATGTTAAAAATCAGTTATTAGCCTGCTAACAACTTTCTGTTGAAGGAGGCTTTTTTCAGGCCTATACTGAGTTCGCGGTCTAATAATAACGATACTTATTATGTAGTAACGGGAGCCGGAGCGCTCCCGTTTCACCATGGAAGGCCTTTCGGCAAGGGTCACCTCCCTTCCTCTGTTCTACGTCGGATACTAGCCTCGCGGGAAAGCCGTGAGATTTCTCACAAACCAAAAGAGCGTCTACGCTGTTTAAAGGTTCTGATCACAGCGAGTGATGGAGAAGCTATGAGTTCATCGTGTATAGAAGAAGTCACCATCCGGGACGACAACTGGTTCCGGATCGTCAATGAAATGCTAAGCCGCGCGGGCATCGCGATTAACGGCACGGCCCCCTCTGATATTCAGGTCAAACATCCGGACTTTTTCAAACGTGTCATGCGGGAAGGTTCGCTGGGTCTTGGCGAGAGTTATATGGACGGCTGGTGGGAGTGCGAACGGCTGGATATCTTTTTCACTCGCGTTCTCCGCGCCGGACTGGAAAATCAGTTACCCAGTCATCTGAAAGATACGCTGCGCATTGCCACTGCCCGCCTGCTCAACCTTCAAAGCAAAAAACGCGCCTGGATCGTCGGAAAGGAACATTACGACCTCGGAAACGATCTCTTCACCCGCATGCTTGACCCCTTTATGCAGTACTCCTGCGGTTACTGGAAAGAGGCAGACTCTCTTGAACAAGCCCAGCAGGATAAACTGCAGCTTATTTGCCAGAAATTGCAGCTGGAGCCCGGCATGAGGGTGCTGGATATCGGTTGCGGCTGGGGTGGGCTGGCCCAGTATATGGCGCAGCACTATGGCGTGAGCGTCGTGGGGGTGACTATCTCTGCCGAGCAGCAAAAAATGGCACAGACGCGGTGCGAGGGGCTGGATGTCACGATTTTACTGCAGGATTACCGTGAGCTGCGCGATCAGTTTGACCGCATCGTTTCGGTAGGGATGTTCGAGCACGTGGGGCCCAAGAACTACCGCACCTATTTTGAAGTGGTCGATCGTAACCTTAAACCTGACGGGTTATTTCTGCTGCATACCATCGGCTCGAAAAAAACGGACCTGAAGGTGGATCCCTGGATCAACAAATACATCTTTCCGAATGGCTGTTTACCCTCTGTACGCCAGATTGCTACTGCCAGCGAACCGCACTTCGTGATGGAAGACTGGCATAATTTCGGCGCAGATTACGATACCACGCTTATGGCATGGTATTCGCGTTTCCTCGCCAGTTGGCCGGAAATTGCAGACAACTATTCAGAACGGTTTAAACGGATGTTCAGCTATTATCTGAATGCCTGCGCAGGGGCTTTTCGCGCGCGTGATATTCAGCTGTGGCAGGTGGTCTTTAGCCGCGGCGTTGAACACGGCCTGCGGGTCGCCCGTTAAAAAATACCCCGGCTTGCCGGGGTATTTTTTTATGCTTCATCAACCGCCTGTTTTATGGCTGCCTCTTTTGCCGCCAGGACGCGCTCAACGGTATCAACCACCGCCTGGGTTTGCGGATCGATTTCAATATTGACACGATGGCCCAATTTTTTATTCGCAAGCGTGGTGCGTTGCAAAGTTTCCGGGATTAAGTGCACGCAGAAGCGGGTTGGGGTCACTTCACCCACGGTCAGGCTAATACCATCCACGCCGATAAAGCCTTTATAGAGGATGTACTTCATCAGCGTCGGGTCCTGTACCTTGAACCAGATCTGACGATTGTTTTCAGAGGTAAGGATCTTAGAAATCTCGGCGGTAGTCATAATATGGCCAGACATCAGGTGGCCGCCAATCTCGTCGCTGAATTTCGCAGCGCGCTCGACGTTCACCCAGTCGCCTTCCACCAGCTCACCCAGGTTGGTAATGCGCAGCGTCTCTTTCATCAGGTCAAAGCTGATCAGATTGCCGTTGATCTCAGTTACCGTCAGGCAGCAACCGTTGTGTGCAACCGATGCCCCCGTCTCCAGCCCGTCGAGCATGGTGTCGGGCAGCGCCACGACGTGGGTACGGAAGTTCGGTTTTTCATCGATAGACACCAGTTTTGCGGTGCCCTGCACAATACCAGTAAACATGCGTACAACTCCTCCAGGATCGGTACGGTGATTCCACCGTTAATAGCATCACAATAACAGTTGGAAATAGAGGTTGCCAGCACCCTGCCCTATCTGACGTTTTTTTCACTAGATAAATGGCTAAACCCCGCTACAATAGCTGAAATTCCCTCTATTTCTTCTTCTTGCTGCCAGTTACGGCGGCTTTTTTAGTCTCTCAAATAACAACAATATCAAAGGTGTTCACGTGCAGAAGTACATGAGTGAAGCGCGTCAGTTATTAGCCCTGGCGATCCCGGTGATACTCGCGCAAATTGCCCAGACCTCGATGGGTTTTGTCGATACAGTGATGGCGGGAGGCTACAGCGCCACCGATATGGCCGCCGTCGCCATCGGCACCTCTATCTGGTTGCCGGCCATTTTATTTGGTCACGGCCTGCTATTGGCATTAACGCCGGTCATCGCGCAGTTAAATGGATCCGGACGCCGGGACCGCATCGCGCATCAGGTACGTCAGGGGTTCTGGCTGGCGGGCTTTGTCTCGCTCTTGATCATGGTGGTGCTGTGGAATGCGGGGTACATCATTCATGCGATGCGCAATATCGACCCGGCCCTGGCAGATAAAGCGGTGGGCTATTTGCGGGCTCTGCTCTGGGGAACACCCGGCTATCTCTTCTTCCAGGTGGCTCGTAACCAGTGTGAAGGGCTGGCAAAAACCAAACCGGGCATGGTGATGGGCTTTATCGGGTTGTTGGTGAACATTCCGGTGAACTACGTCTTTATTTATGGCCATTTTGGTATGCCTGAACTTGGCGGTGTGGGATGTGGCGTCGCCACCGCGGCGGTCTACTGGGTGATGTTCTTCAGCATGATTTCCTACGTGAAGCGTGCCCGTTCGATGCGTGATATTCGCCATGAAGTGCCGTTTAGCAAGCCGGATAAAGCCATCATGATTCGCCTGATACAACTGGGCCTGCCTATCGCACTGGCGCTCTTTTTCGAAGTGACGCTGTTCGCGGTTGTCGCCCTGCTGGTTTCGCCGCTCGGGATCGTGGACGTGGCTGGTCACCAGATTGCGCTCAACTTCAGTTCATTGATGTTCGTGATGCCGCTGTCGCTGGCCGCGGCGGTGACTATCCGGGTGGGCTTCCGTCTTGGCCAGGGATCCACGCTGGAGGCGCAAACGGCGGCGCGTACCGGCATTGGCGTGGGCGTATGTATGGCGGTTTTCACCGCGCTTTTCACCATTACCCTGCGCGAGCAGATTGCCCTGCTTTATAACGATAACCCGGAGGTTATCACCCTGGCCTCACATCTGATGCTGCTGGCAGCGATTTATCAGATCTCGGACTCTATTCAGGTGATAGGCAGCGGTGTGCTGCGGGGTT
>JBCNNW010000185.1:0-4494 GCA_039594205.1 Pseudescherichia sp.
TACCCTGCTTGATCTCCCCCTGGGCATAGCGCGAGAAACGCCCGCCGTCGATGGCCTTCACCGCCACGCTGATCTCCCCCGGATGAACGCTTCGACAGATGGAGTAGCAGCGGCGCAGCTCCTCATTGCCGAGGCGAGCCTTCAGGGTCAAATGTTGACCGGGACGGAAGCGATACGCCTCCTGCAGCGTGGGTGGGATAGCGAAGGTGATGGTCACCGCATCGCGGGTTTCGGGCTCCACTTTTGCCACCGTTAAGGAATGAAACGTTGTCATGGCAACCTCAAATACATTTGAAATAGTCGAAGGGTTCACGGCAGCTATCGCAGCGGTAGAGCGCCTTGCAGGCCGTGGATCCAAATTCACTGATAAGGGTGGTCGAGGTGCTGGCGCAACGTGGGCAGGTCACCTCGGCCGCCAGATGGGCGTGGCAACTGTGTCCGGCGGGTGGGCTAATGCCATACTGACGCAGACGCTCGCGGGCATCCGGGGTCATCCAGTCGGTGGTCCAGGCCGGGTCGAGCTGAATGGCGACCTGCACCGGCGCAAAGCCGTGCGCGGTCAGTGTGTCGCGGATCGCGCCGATCAGATGATCCGTTGCCGGACACCCCGAATAGGTGGGGGTGAAGCCGATCGACCAGCCGTCGCCCTGAGCTTCAACGCTGCGCACCATGCCCAGGTCGGTAATGGTTAATACCGGGATCTCCGGGTCCGGGATCTGGCTTAACAGCGACCAGATTTGCGGGACTTCGGCGGGGGCCAGTTCAGCGAAACGTTGCATAGCGTCCTCCTCTGTTACCACTGCTGACCGGGATAGACGCGTTGCAGATATTGCATCTCTGCCAGCATCGGCCCCAGATGTTCGGTATGCAGACCCTGCCTGCCGCCGCTGCGGTAGGCTGCCTCTTCTGGTACCTTCAGGGCTGCATCCTTGAGACCGGCCATGATTTCCGCTTCCCAGGCGTCGCGCAGCGTACGCGGATCGACCGCGATGCCCTCTTCGCTCAGCGCCAGGTCAATGTCGTCGGTCTCAAACAACTCCCCGGTAAAGCGCCACAGTTCATTGATGGCCTGCTGCATTCTTTCAGCGGAGAGTGCTGTCCCGTTGCCGAGGCGCTCCAGCCAGCCGCGGCTGAAACGCAGGTGGTAGCGCACCTCTTTCAGCGACTTGGCGGCGATCGCGGCCAGTTGCGCATCGCGGCTCTGCACCAGACGGCTATACAGCGCCACGTGCCAGGCATCGATGAAATACTGGCGTGCGATGGTATCGGCAAAGTTACCGTTCGGTTGCTCCACCAGCAGCAGATTGCTGAACTGACGTTCATCTCGCCCGAAGGCCAGCGAATCTTCATCGCCGTCCCCTTCCAGCTCGGCGGCATAGGTTAAGAAGTTGCGCGCCTGCCCCAGCAGATCGAGGCCGATATTGGCCAGCGCCAGGTCGATCTCCAGCTCCGGTGCATGGCCGCACCACGCGCCAAGGCGCTGGGAAAGCACCAGCCCGTTATCACCCAGACGCAGTACATAAGCCGTTAATGTTTTCATCCCTGACCTCACATATGCTCGATGCCATCAGGGATGGTGTAGAAAGTGGGATGGCGATAGACCTTGCTCTCAGCCGGGTCGAAGAACTCGCCGCGTTCTTCCGGCTGGGAGGCGACAATTTCGCTCGCCTTCACCACCCAGATTGAGCAGCCTTCGCTGCGGCGGGTATAGGCATCGCGGGCATTCTCCAGCGCCATGCGTTCATCGGCGGCATGCAGGCTTCCCACGTGACGGTGAGACAACCCCTGTTTGGTGCGGATAAAGACTTCGTATAACGGCCAGTATGTTTTGCTCATTGTGCTACCTCCTACGCGACGTTGCGGACGTGCTGTTTTTCGGCGTGCGCCAGTGCGGCTTCGCGCACCCACGTCCCCTCTTCCCAGGCTTTACGCTTGGCGGCCAGGCGCTCGTGGTTGCACACGCCGCGGCCGTTGATCACGTCGTCAAATTCTTGCCAGTTGATTTCGCCGAAGCGGTAGTGGCCGCTCTCTTCGTCCAGATGCAGATCCGGGTCCGGCACGGTCATGCCCAGCATCTCAACCTGCGGCACGGTGTTGTCGACAAAGCGCTGACGCAGCTCATCGTTACCAAAACGTTTGATTTTCCAGGCCAGGCTGCGGGCGCTGTTCGGTGAGTTATCATCGTTGGGCCCAAACATCATCAGCGCTGGCCACCAGAAGCGGTTGATGGCGTCCTGCAACATCTGCCGCTGCGCCTCGCTCCCCTGTGACAGCGCCATGCAGGCTTCAAAGCCCTGACGCTGGTGGAAGCTCTCTTCTTTACAGATTTTCACCATCGCCCGGGCGTAGGGGCCATAAGAGGTTCGGCAGAGCGCCACCTGGTTCACAATGGCCGCCCCGTCCACCAGCCAGCCAATCACCCCGATATCCGCCCAGCTCAGGGTGGGATAGTTAAAGATGGAGGAGTATTTCATTTTGCCGTCGAGCATCTTTTGGTAGATGTCTTCCCGGGCGCAGCCCAGCGTTTCTGCCGCACTGTAGAGATAGAGTCCGTGACCCGCCTCGTCCTGCACCTTCGCCAGCAGAATGGCTTTGCGGCGCAGCGTTGGCGCACGGGTGATCCAGTTACCTTCCGGCAACATGCCAACAATCTCAGAGTGCGCGTGCTGGCCAATCTGACGGATCAGCGTTTTACGATAGGCTTCCGGCATCCAGTCTTGCGGCTCAATGGCCGTCTCCTGCGCGATGCGTTGCTCAAAACGTTGTTCTTCTGTCACATCATCACCTTTATGATTCGTGAATCCATCAAGTGATGCCGAATGGCGAATCACTTTGTTTTTTAAAAGTTACACAAAGGTTAAATATAACCCCAAGGGTTGTTTGTCTATTTTGTGATGGCGCTCGCAACCCTTTTGTTTAGCCCGCGTCACGCCTGGATCGATGCGCAGGACATTCGTCAGGCAAGATCACATTGTTAACAAATTATTAAAACACTCCTTGCATTTTATGATTCGCGATCAAACTATCTATAGTGAAATCACGAAACACTTGGAGAGAAGAAATGCAGCAGTTAGCCAGCTTCTTATCCGGCACCTGGCAGTCTGGCCGGGGCCGTGAACGCAGCATTTATCACGCCATTACGGGCGAACCGCTCTGGCAGGTCACCAGCGAAGGGCTGGATATGGCCGCCGCGCGTCGCTACGCCATTGAGAAAGGCGGTGAGTCACTTCATGCGATGACCTTTATCGAGCGCGCCGCGATGATCAAAGCGGTGGCGAAGCATCTGCTAAGCCAGAAAGCGGAGTTCTATGGCCTCTCGGCACAGACCGGGGCAACCAAAGCCGATAGCTGGGTGGATATCGAAGGGGGCATCGGTACCCTTTTCACCTATGCGAGCCTGGGTAACCGCGAGCTGCCGGACGATACTCTGTGGCCGGAAGATGAACTGATACCGCTCTCTAAGGAGGGTGGCTTTGCGGCTCGTCATGTACTGACGTCGAAATCGGGCGTGGCGCTGCATATCAATGCCTTTAACTTCCCCTGCTGGGGGATGCTGGAAAAACTGGCGCCAACCTGGCTTGCCGGAATGCCCGCCATTATCAAACCGGCCACCGCTACCGCTCAGCTCACCCAGGCGATGGTAAAATCCATCGTTGAAAGCGGCCTGGTGCCCGAAGGGGCAATCAGCCTGATATGCGGCGGCGCGGGCGATCTGCTTGACCACCTGGACAGCCAGGACGTGGTGACCTTTACCGGCTCGGCAAGCACCGGCCAGATGCTGCGGGTTCACCCCAACATCGTCGCCAAATCCATCCCCTTCACCATGGAAGCCGACTCGCTAAACTGCTGCGTGCTGGGAGAGGACGTTACGCCGGAGCAGCCGGAATTTGCCCTGTTCATTCGTGAAGTGGTGCGTGAAATGACCGCCAAGGCCGGACAAAAATGTACCGCCATTCGCCGTATCATCGTGCCGCAGGCTCAGATCGAGGCGGTGAGCCAGGCGCTGATTGCCCGGCTGGAAAGCGTGGTGGTCGGCGATCCGGCGCAGGAGGGGGTAAAAATGGGGGCGCTGGTTAACGCTGAACAGCGCGCCGACGTGCAGGAGAAGGTTGATGCGCTGGTGATGGCAGGCTGTCAGGTGCGCCTCGGCGGCAAAGCCGATCTCAACGCGGCCGGCGCTTTCTTCCCGCCGACGCTGCTCTTCTGTCCGCAGCCGGATGAAACCCCGGCGGTGCATGCCACCGAAGCCTTTGGCCCGGTCGCGACTCTGATGCCGTACCAGGATGCTGAACACGCGATGGCCCTTGCCCGTGCGGGTGAAGGGAGCCTGGCTGGCACGCTGGTAACCGCTAATCCGGCGCTGGCGCGGCAGTTTATTGCCGGCGCGGCGCGGGCGCATGGCCGTATTCAGATCCTTAACCAGGAGTCAGCCAAAGAGTCTACCGGCCACGGCTCTCCTCTGCCCCAGCTGGTTCACGGCGGGCCGGGACGTGC
>JBCNNW010000186.1:0-4494 GCA_039594205.1 Pseudescherichia sp.
ATGTGCCGCAGGTGGGCATCATCAACCCCAGCGAAATGTCGCCCACAAACTCCATTGAGGCCGCCATCTGGGTGGCGCTGGGCGGGCGCGGCACGCTCATTGGCCCGGTGATCGGGGCGGCGCTGGTCAACGGGGCCAAAAGCGTCTTTACCGTGGCAATGCCGGAATACTGGCAGCTGTTCCTCGGCCTGATTTTCATCGCCGTCACGCTGTTCTTGCCGCGCGGCGTGATTGGCCTGTTACGTAAGGGAGAAAAATAATGCAGCCCGCCGAAACCCTCTTTACCCGCCAGCTGCCGGGGGATCGCTTCCGCGACCAGACCGACCCGGTTCTGCAACTGGAAAACATTACCGTCAGCTTCGATGGCTTTAAAGCCCTGAGCGATCTCTCGCTCAATATTGGCGTGGGCGAGCTGCGTTGCGTAATCGGTCCCAACGGGGCGGGCAAAACCACGCTGATGGATGTGATTACCGGCAAAACGCGCCCCCAGAGCGGGCGGGCCATTTATGATCAATCGACCGATCTCACCACCCTGGAGCCGATGATGATTGCCCGTCAGGGGATCGGGCGTAAGTTTCAAAAACCGACGGTCTTCGAGGCACTTACCGTCTGGCAAAACCTTGAGCTGGCGATGAAGGGCGATAAAACGGTCTGGGCCAGCCTGCGGGCGCGACTGAGCAGCGAGCAGGGGGACCGCATCAATGAGATGCTGACTCTGCTGCGGCTGAGCGCCGAGCGGGATCGTCTGGCAGGACTCCTTTCGCACGGGCAGAAACAGTTTCTGGAGATTGGCATGTTGCTGGTGCAGGATCCGCATCTCCTTTTGCTGGACGAACCCGCCGCCGGCATGACCGATGCGGAAACGGAATACACGGCCGAGTTGTTTCGCAACCTTGCGGGGAAACACTCTCTGATGGTGGTAGAGCATGACATGGGGTTTGTTGAAACCATTGCCGATCACGTCACGGTGTTACATCAGGGGCGGGTCCTGGCGGAAGGATCGCTGCGTGACGTTCAGGCCAACGAACAGGTGATTGAAGTCTATCTTGGCCGCTAAGGAGCCAGCCATGCTACAGGTTAACGAACTGAATCAGTATTACGGCGGTAGTCATATCCTGCGCGGCGTGAGCTTCGAGGCGCATACCGGAGAGGTGACCTGCCTGCTGGGGCGTAACGGGGTGGGGAAAACCACCTTGCTGAAATGCCTGATGGGGCTGGTGCCCGCCCGCACTGGCGAGGTTACCTGGCAGGGTAAAAAGATCACCAAAGCCTCGCCGCACCAGCGGGTACAGGCCGGGGTGGCCTATGTGCCGCAGGGACGGGAGATCTTCCCCCGTCTCACGGTGGAAGAGAACCTGCTGCTGGGGTTATCGCGCTTTCCGGCGCGTGAAGCGAAGCGGGTGCCAGACGATATCTGGCAGCTTTTCCCCGTTCTGCAGGAGATGAAACACCGCCGCGGCGGCGATCTCTCCGGCGGGCAGCAGCAGCAGCTGGCCATTGGCCGGGCGCTGGCCAGTCGGCCGCAGTTACTTATTCTGGATGAACCCACCGAGGGGATTCAGCCTTCGGTGATCAAAGAGATTGGCCAGGTGATCCGCGAGCTGGCGAACCGGGGGGATATGGCCATTTTGCTGGTCGAGCAGTTTTATGATTTTGCCGCCGGGCTGGCGGACAGTTATCTGCTGATGTCGCGGGGGAGCATCATTCAGCGTGGCCGCGGCGAGAATATGGAGCAGGAGGGGGTACGCGGTCTGGTCGCCATTTAAAGGGCGTTGCGTCTGGTGATGTTATATTATAACATCCTCGCTCTTAACAACGGAGTGAGGACAGAAGAGTGGCTGGACAGATTGGTAAACTTGCAATGACTTTGGGGGCGCTGTTGATGGGTGGCCAGGCCTGGGCCCATTCACACGGTCATCAGATGACCGAAGCGGAACAGAAAGCGGCGAACGGCGTATTTGACGATAAAGATGTGCAAGAGCGCCCGCTCTCCAACTGGGACGGCGTCTGGCAGTCGGTCTATCCGTTCCTGCTGAGCGGTGATTTAGACCCGGTATTCAAAAAGAAAGCGGAAAAAGAGAAGAGCAAATCTTTTGACGAGATTAAAGCCTATTACCGCACGGGTTATGCCACCGACGTAGAGACCATCGGAATTGAAAACAACGTGATGGAGTTCCACACCGGTAAGAACATGAGCCGCTGTGAATACGTCTCTAACGGTTATAAAATCCTGACCTACGCGTCCGGTAAGAAGGGAGTGCGTTATCTGTTCGAGTGTAAGGATGCCAGCAGCAAGGCGCCGAAGTTCGTTCAGTTCAGTGACCATACCATTGGCCCGCGTCAGTCAGCCCATTTCCATATCTTTATGGGCAACACCTCGCATGAAGCGCTGCTGAAAGAGATGGATAACTGGCCAACCTACTATCCGAACGAGATGTACAAAGAGCAGGTGGTTGACGAGATGCTGCACCACTAATTTCTACAAGGCGAGGGGATCCTCGCCTCTGTTTTATACGGTCTCAGGAACGTCACCCTGCCACGCCTTCACGTTCATACCTCGCAGGATCATCAGCCAGGCAATAACGATCGCCACCATCATGATAGCAAACAGCGACCAGTGCGGCAGATGGGTGAGGATAATTCCGGTGATCATGGGGTTAAAGGCTGCGCCCAGCCAGCCCAGCGCCTGTGCGGAAAAGTAGCTGGCCTTCATCCCCGGCGGCGCGATATTGTCGATCAACATATATTCCCCCGGGGCATAGATAATCTCGCCGACGGTAAAGATCGCCGCTGCCACGCCCCAGTAAATCAGGTTATTGCCCGACACCATAAAGCCTGCCAGCCCCAGCACGAAAAAGAGCGTCCCCAGAGTCATTAGCGGGCGGATATTTTTACCCGTCAGCTTACGGCCAATCAGGTATTGCAAAGAGACCACCATCGCCGCGTTGACCGGCAGGACCACCGCCACCACCTGTTGGGCAAAGTCGCTGTCGTAATCGGCGGCCAGGACATATTGAGAGATACAGCTGGCGAAGGAGCCGCCCACGTAGGAGGCGAGCAGACCAGAGAGGGTATACCAGAACAGCGCCCGGTCTTTCAGCAGTATTGAAGGCTGCCAGGCGACGGGCGCGGATTCGCTGGTAGCGGCTTCGACACGCTGCACCCATAGCTGGATAAAGACCAGCGGCAGCGCAGCGCAGAGCGCCGCCAGCCAGAAGGGCAGTTGCAGGCTGTACATAACCAGCAGGGTGCCAATCGGCGGGCCGATGGTCCAGCCGATGTTGAGAAAGCTGTAATTGAGCGAGAAAATTTTCGCCTTTTGGCCTGGGGTAAGCATATCGGAAAACCAGGCTTTCAGCACGGTGGCGAAGACCGAGTAGGCGCAGTTAATCAGGGCAAAGAAGAGCACCACCAGGGTGACATTATCCACCAGCGGAATGGCAATAAAGCCGAAGATAAATGCCGTAATGGAGACCAGCATATAGCGCTTTTTATCGAACTTATCCGCCAGGATGCCAAAACCCATACTGAATACCACGCCGATCGTCAGGGCCACCGTCAGCGCATACCCGATATTCTCCACGCTCATCGCATAGACGCGGGTGAGGTAGATGGTCATGAAAGGTAAGGTCGCGCCGCGTCCAATTGTTAATAACAATGACGAAGCCAGCAGCGCTGCGGTTGAGCGCCTGAGTGATGGTTTCATTATTCCTGCCCGACAATTGCTTATGATTATTTTGTTGTGTCTTATCAGGATTAACACGGCATAAGCGGCTTGTATAGCACCTAATTTATCCCTAAGTGCTTCGCCTGACTGCCAGAATTAATGATCTGTTCTTCACGCTTTTTTTTCGCTACTTTGGTTCTCTTTACAAAAATTTAATAAACAGGGGCAGAGTATGACGCGTAAAGACGGGCTACTGGCGTTACTGGTGGTGGTCGTATGGGGGCTCAATTTTGTGGTCATCAAAGTTGGGCTGCACAATATGCCGCCCCTGATGCTGGCCGGGCTGCGTTTTCTGCTGGTGGCCTTTCCCGCGCTCTTTTTTGTCGCCCGCCCGCAGGTGCCGTTTCGTCTGCTGCTGGGCTACGGCCTGACCATCAGCTTTGGACAGTTCGCCTTCCTCTTTTGCGCGATTAACTTCGGTATGCCAGCCGGACTCGCCTCGCTGGTCCTTCAGGCCCAGGCTTTCTTCACCATCATTTTGGGGGCCATAACTTTTGGCGAACGGCTGCAGGGCAAACAGCTGGCAGGGATCACGCTCGCGGTCTTTGGCGTACTGGTACTGGTGGAGTCCAGCCTGAATGGCCAGCACGTGGCGTTACTGGGCTTTATGCTCACCCTGGCGGCCGCCTTTAGCTGGGCCTGCGGAAACATTTTCAATAAAAAAATCATGCTGCTGGCGTCGCGCCCGCCGGTGATGTCGCTGGTGGTATGGAGTGCGCTGATCCCCATTCTGCCCTTTATGGTGGCCTCCTGGCTGCTGGATGGCC
>JBCNNW010000187.1:0-4311 GCA_039594205.1 Pseudescherichia sp.
CGACCGGTCGGCTTCTGCGAACCGCGCAGCTGCATCGGGCTCATCTGAAGGTGGCAAGGAATTGATGGCTGCTTCGACTTTGTTCCGTGCATCAACCAGGTAATAACGCTTCACGGCCTTGTTTTTCAGCTCAGTGAACAGGGCAGAACCCAGAGTTGATTTCACGGTTTCAATATCTGCGCGCAGAGCTCTAGCGCTATCCACATCCTGAGCCGCCTCGATGCGATCACGGAAATCATCAGCAAGTGCATCGATGTTTTGAGCTGATTCCTGAGCCGTTTGAGTCGTAGTGACGTTGTCACCTGAAATGTCTGCAAGGCTTACGTGCTACGCCGGTGCGGGGTTTACCTCTCGTTCTTCACGGCGATCATCGAGCTCATCCGGGGTGTAAACGCCCAGAATCACATCCGGGCAGAACAGTCTCGCCCAGCGTTTGACGGCCAGGTACGCCAGCTGCTGGCGAGGGTCATCAGCCCAAAGGGTAGAGTTTCGGGTTCGGGCCTGAGCCAGCAGCAAATCGAGTTCTCTCGGCTGATCTTCACCTTTAAGCGTTGCGCGGATAATGATGCCGATCCCAGCCTCGTCAGCCAGGGTCCAGCCCGGGACGCGGTACTCGCCTTTGTCGCCTTTACGGATGTGGAATTTTCCAACGACCTTTTCCCATGGCCCGTACCATTCATATTCAAAGCGGCTGGCCAGCACGCCGCTTCGTGAAATGACGGCATTAACCAGCTGAGCTTCATACCCGAGCACACCGTTAATCAGGTGCGTCTTCTGCGCCACGGCAAAGGGATTCATCTGCCACTGTGCCGCTTGCATCGCAACAGCCATGCAGTCGGCCTGATTGCCCTGCAGGTGTTTAGGAACGGTGGCAGTGCCCTGCGCCATAATCTGTGCGAACGTGCTGATGGCATTCAGATATTGGGAATCGAACAAAGCCACGTTGGAGTTAATAACGGTGTTCTGGTCAGCAACGGTAACGTTAGTGTTATGCATAAATCCCCCTTAAGCCTGAGCGCGCAGCGCTTCGAGGCGGCGCAGGTCGAAGTCGTTCAGTTCATCGGTGTAATCGGTAGTGATCGGCGCTGGCCATTCGCCCGTGTCGAAGCCGGTTGCGATGGCGCGCATCGTTTTGCGGTACTCCAGCATGCCCAGTTCCAGCAGTTCGGTGGAGGCCTCAATGATGGCGATCCAGTGGTAGTTCTCGTCTTTGTTGACGAAAATCCAGAAGAACTGGTCCAGCGCCGCGGTCTCGCAATACATAGCCGCACTGAGGTGGTAGTCCCGGTCAATGATTTCCCGGTGCAGCCTGGCCCGCAGGCTTTCCTGCTTCACATTCCACATGCTGATGGTTTTCAGATCGGCACCGATGCGCACGCCATCCAGTTCAATCTCGAGGTCAGGGCGTACACGCACTTCTAAACCTGTTTCGTCGTCAAAGCCGAAGTAACTCACTTCAACGGCGCGGCTTGGATGTGTCAGCAGCATGCCGGCGGTCGGGTGCGCCAGTAGTGCGGACTGAATTGCCCGCGCTGTGGCTAGCTGCTGGCGGGTAACCAGAATCTTTTCGCCAGGGTTGTCGCGCCAGGCACCCAGCAGCTCGTCTGCGAACACGGCATCGGGCTTAACCGACTTAACTGCCTGTATCATGTCTGCTTTGCTGCCGGAGACTTTCAGCGGCGTCGATTTCTGCGCTTCCTGTGCTACCAAATCAGGATTGATGATCGCTAATTGCTCAAGAAGCGCATCACGGCTGCCGCTGGTTTTAACCGGCACGGGCAGGGTGGCGTTGTACTCTTTAATGCACGCCTTCATTGCCGTCGCAGTTTGCTTCTGGCCTTCTTCAATACGCTGGTACTCAGCAGGCAGAGCCATATAGCTTTGAGCCGTTTCTCCCAGGCTGGCGCCAAGCGGCACTGGAGCGGGAAGGGACGCGTTATGTTCTTCAAGTAACGCTTTAATCTCGTCAGCGCTTAGCAGCGCCGGCAGGCTGGCGTTGTACGCCTCGATGAACTCGCGCAGAGTTGCGGTGGTGGTGAAAGCACCCTCCGGGATCTCAGGTTCTACGCTGAATTCTGCTTCGAGGTTTTCCGGCTGCAGTGCAAGGGCATGCACCAGATTTCCCATATCCAGCACTTTGGATGCTGTGCGTGGGATAGTTTTAGCCACATGGCGTGCGTTGAAGTACATCAGGCTGACGCGGGCATCTTTTACCTGGGTTGAGCTAATACCGTTTGCTGCGTGATAAACATCATTCGGCAGACCTTCGTAGCGGCCAGGCTCGAAGTAAGCCGGGTATTCGATAATTGGCTCTGACTGCTGCTCTTTCGGCGCTATAGAATCTGTCTGCGTATTAGCTGCATCAGTGCTTTCGCCCGGTGGTACCGAACCAACATCTTCGTCTTTCTCTGGCTTAGCCGTTTCCATCTGCACATCGTTGGTGGTCTCCGCTGCGTTTTCCGTTTTTTCGACTTCATTTGAGGAGGTATCGACGACCGGTTCGGTATTTCCACCCATCAGGCCATCGATGGAGAACATGCCGCTGCCGAAATTTTCAACCTGGGGTTGTTCTGCTGGAGCTTCGGTCTCAACAGACGGAGTAGACAGCGGCAGTAACTCCACCGCAGAGTTAAACTCAGCCGTCATGGTTTTATTTACAAACTCAAGATGAGCCGCTGGCGTGTGGTGGATGTTTTCCGGCGCTATGCGGATCAGATTGAAGATTGCCGCACGGTTCACCGCCAGTACGCCGGGCTGATTACGCAGGATGGCGCTCCATGACTTCCATGGTTCTTCTTTCTTATTCGTACAGCTGGCTGCCGCGTTCCCGGCAAGTCTGGTTAATCGCAGCCAGGAAGACGTGAACGAGATTCGCCGTCAGTGGGTGCTGGCCTTCAAAGAAAACGGGATAAACACCATGGAACAGGTTGAAGCCGGCATGCGTATGGTGCGTCGCCAGGATCGCCCGTTCCTGCCATCACCTGGCCAGTTCATCAAGTGGTGCAGGGAAGGGCGCTGCGTGCTGGGGATCACTACCGCTGACGTGATGGCTGAATACTGGAAGTGGCGTAAGCTGGTGTTCCGTTACCCGAGCAGCGAGCAGTATCCGTGGCCGAAGCCTGTTTATTACCACATTTGCCTCGAGTTGCGGCACCGCGGAACCGATGGCCAACTGAGCCACAAAGAGCTTGAGCGTGAAGCTGGCGAGATTATGAATATGTGGGAAAGGCGGGTGGTGGCTGGGAAGCCGATTCCACCTGTTCGACGGGCGCTGGCCGCGCCAGTGGCTCCGAAGGGGCCAACGCCTGCAGAAATTCTCAAAGCCAAGTACGAGCGCATGAAAGCTGGTGGGAGGATATAGCGATGAGATGATCCGTTGTGAGTTAACAGCGTTTGTTAAAGTAAATGAATAAAAATTATAGTCTTTCAACTTCCATCTAATAACAACACCATACCTATGGTAATTGTGCCCACGAAATGTAAAAATTGACTAGGTCGAAGCAACCTCATAAAAGAGTCCGTTGATAAGTTTGTCTGATACTAAAACCGGAATGGTTATGAGCGATAAACTAGGGTTCTTTAACTATCAAAATTTGAGTTCTGCCGTCTATTACTAGATAGGGATTACCTTATGTCTCTCCGCTTAAGACAAACATTTAATCTTTTTCCTGGTGTACGCCTTAACATTGGTAAACGTGGTGTAAGCGTGAGCATTGGTGTGCCGGGGGCAACACTAAATGTTGGACAAAAAGGAATTAAAACTACGATAGGGTTGCCTGGATCAGGTTTGTCGTATTCATCAACTCTTTTACCCTACGAGAATAAGCGACCAGTAACCAATCCATTCAATCCAAACACTAATGAATCTCATTTAGATGAGCCTAATACCACACCCAATAACACTCCATTAAACGCCAAAGTTTATCTGCCGCAAGCTGGTATGAATGAAATTTCTAGCGCTTCTGTTGAGGTTCTGACAAGTACATCTCTCTTACCTTTACGAGATTTGATTGCCAAAGCACGCGAGCAAAAAGCCGAGGTAAAAGCTGACTTACAAGAAGCGCTAGCAGAGGAATCGAAACAAAAGAGTGAATTGGTTCGTCGAAAATCAAGTCTGTTCCGTTGGTTTTACAAGCGCCGAATTGCTGAACTTGAAACAGAACTTCCTCAATTGAAAGCAGAAATTGATCGCCTCATATCCTGGGAAGACAACACCAAAATTTCGATAACTTTTGAAAGCAGTGATGCTTCGCAGCGAGCATATGCTGCAATGGTAAGAGCCTTCGACGCTTTAAAGTCAAGTAGCAAAAT
>JBCNNW010000188.1:0-4396 GCA_039594205.1 Pseudescherichia sp.
ACCGACTCCGTCGGGTTAACTGCGCAGAACTCCGCCAGACGCTCATCGCGGGTTTCGCCCATATGGCCGCTGACGCTGGCATCAAGATAGTGGGGATTGATCTGCACCGGAAAGAGTCCCAGCGCGGGCAGCACCACACTGCTGCGCACCGGCATATCGTTGGTGGTGCGGATGGAGGGCGTCGCCACATTGCAGCCCGCGCTCCAGCCGAGATAAGGCACCTGTCGCTCACGTACCGCACGCTGGATCGGGACGATGAGATCCTGCTCATGCAGCATCTGGTTCAGAAACCAGGTGTTGCCGCCGCTGACCAGAATCAGTTCTGCCTGTGCAATCGCCTCAGCCGGTGAGGCAAAGGATTGAACCAGCCTGACCGGGATGCCCAGAGAGGCCGTGAGTTCGGCGGCGCGCTGCTGCTGATCGCCCCGGATTATCGCGTAGGGGATCAGGACCGCCGAGCGGATAGCGCGTCGGGCGATCATCGCGTGCAGCTGCGGCTGCGCATAACCCAGCAGCGGCGCATCGTCCGCCAGCCTGCCATTGCTCAACAGAAAGAGTTCCATCAGACGTTCCTTTTGCAGGGGTGAAGGTTATCGAGTCTGATACAGAGCCCTGGTGCACGTCAATTTCCCGTTACCGTTTCTGCCCGCCTCCGGCCTGCTAAGAAAAGTCTCAATTTATTTTCTCTGCGGGCCGCTTTACCCTGCCCCTGCGCTATAACTCTGGCAACAGGTTTGCTATTCTTAGCGTCCATTCAATGGGAGCCGTTATGGAAGCCTGGTACTTACTCTATTGCAAACGTGGACAGCTATTGCGCGCGAAGGAGCATCTCGAGCGGCAGGAGGTGCATTGCCTCAGCCCGATGATCGCTCTGGAAAAGATCGTGCGCGGTAAACGCACCACGGTGAGTGAGCCGCTGTTCCCTAACTACCTGTTTATCGAATTCGATCCTGAAGAGATTCACACCACCACCATCAGCAGCACCCGCGGTGTCAGTCACTTTGTCCGCTTCGGCTCCACCCCGGCAACCGTGCCGTCGGCGGTCATCGAAGCGCTGGAAACCGACGTCCCGCAAATCCTGCTCGATCCTGAAACGCCACAGAGCGGCGATGAGGTTGTCATCACCGAAGGAACGTTTGAAGGGCTGCGCGCCATTTTTGCCGAGCCGGATGGTGAAACACGCTCGATCCTGTTGCTGAATCTCCTCAACAAGCAGGTGATGCGCAGCGTCGATAACAAGCAGTTCCGCAAGCTTTAAGCCAGTCTGAACAGCGTCCGCGCATTATGATCGATGCGGGCCGCCAGTGCCTCCGCACTCTCACCTCGCCATGTCGCCACCTGATTGACAATATGCGGTAAAAAGCAGGGTTCGTTGCGGCGCGAAGGCGGACGCGGACGCATGTCGCGCGGCAACAGGTAGGGCGCATCCGTTTCCAGCAGCAGGCGTTCGGCCGGGATCAGCGGCAGCAGCTCACGCAGTTCCAGACCCCGACGCTCATCGCAGACCCAGCCCGTAATGCCCACAGATAACCCCATTTCCAGACAGGCTTCCAGTTCGTCGCGCGTGCCGGTAAAGCAGTGGATCACCGCACCCGGCAGTTTTGGCAGCCAGGGGGCAAGCACCGCAGCGAAACGCGCATGGGCTTCACGGCAGTGCAGGAACACCGGCATATTGAGTTCTGCGGCCAGCGCCAGCTGTGCGTCAAATGCATACTCCTGCTGCTCATGGGCCGAGAGGTTGCGATTAAAATCGAGTCCGCACTCACCAATGGCGACCACTTCCGGTTTTTCCGCCAGCCGGCGCAGGGTGCTGGCGATCTCCAGCGACCATTCGCTGGCATGATGAGGGTGAACGCCCGCGGTAGACCAGCAAAAGCCGGGCTGGCCTTCAGCGAGTCGCTGAGCCTGCTGGCTCTCCAGCGCGTTGGTGCCGGTAATAAGCATGCCGGTGACGCCCGCATCACGCGCGCGTTTAACCACCTTTTGCCGGTCGGAGGCGAATTGCGTGCTGGTCAGGTTTACACCGATATCAAACATAATTTTTCCCACAGTTTGTAAAAAAAACCGCCCGGAGGGGCGGTCTGGATGGCTCGCTTCCCGCCTGTGCGGGTCATACGGTCAGCGTCAGGCGTCGGTATGTTTATCCTCATCCTGTGACCAGCGGCCTTTACCCACATAGTAACGGGAAAAGAATACGCCGACTTCAAACAGGCAGTACATCGGAATAGCGAGCAAAGTTTGGGAAAAAACGTCCGGAGGTGTGAGCAGCATCCCGACTACGAAAGCGCCCACCAGAATATAGGGACGTTTCTTTTTCAGATCTTCCGGGCTGGTGATACCGGTCCAGCAGAGCAACACGATCGCCACCGGCACCTCAAACGCCACCCCAAAGGCCATGAAGAGCGTCATGACGAAATCGAGGTATTTGGCGATATCCGTTGCGACCGTCACGCCGATGGGCGCGGTCTTGGTGAAAAAGCCAAATGCCAGCGGGAAAACGACGAAGTAAGCGAAGGCCACACCGAAGTAGAACAGGAAGGTGCTGGAAAAGAGCAGCGGCATCACCAGCCTGCGCTCATGCCGGTAGAGCGCCGGGGCGACAAATGCCCAGACCTGATAGAGGATCACCGGCACCGCGAGAAACACTGACACGATGATGGTCAGCTTTATCGGGGTAAAGAACGGCGAGGCGACATCGGTTGCAATCATGCTGGAGCCCACCGGCATCTGACTGATCAGCGGTGATGCGACCAGCTGGTAGATGTCGTTGGCGAAATAGACCAGTACCAGGAAAATGACCAGTACGGCGATGATGCAGTTCAGTAATCGCTTACGCAGCTCAATCAGATGGCTGATGAGCGGTTGGGTATCTTCAACGGCCATTATCGTTCATCACCTGCAGAAGAGGAGGTCGCGGAAGGACGCGCAGACCCTGATGACCTGGCGGCGTCGCCAGCGGGTGCCTGTGCCGGTGCGCTGGCCACAGCAGCAGGCGCAGCAGAGGATGGCGCAGCCGGAGCGGATGGCGCAGCAGAGGGTCGCTGTGCGGCCGCGGCCGGTGCGGGTTGCACCGCGGCATCGGCACCCGCTACCGCAGACGGAGCCTGTGCCGGTGCGCTGGCCTGATGCTCTGCTGAGGCTGGCGTCGCGGCGGTTTCCGTCGCAGCAGGCTCAGGGGCATACCGGTGCTGTGCTGAGTGGATGGTGTTCGCTTCGTCTTCCTCTTTTTCAATGTCGATGCTCTGACTGACCGAGCGCTTCATTGAATCTGCCGTTTTACGCAGCTCTTCCATCGACTCCTTCAGCTCAGGTGAGAGCGTGCCACGGCCCGCCTCTTCCACCTTTTTCAGGCTCTCCTGCAACTCCTGCAGTTTGAGTTCCTGCGCCAGTTCATGTTGTACATTGGCTGCCAGCGAACGAATCGCCCTGATCCAGCCGACCACGGTTTTCACCGCAACCGGTAATCGTTGCGGGCCGAGTACAATCAGCCCGATAACGAACACCAATACCAGTTCACTAAAACCAATATCGAACACGGTTTACACCTGCTTGTCGTTCTTGGCTTCTTCTTTGTTAGCCGAAGTTTGCTGTTTGTCCGCCAGCGTTTTGGCAGCGAAGTCAGCGTCCTGCTCTTTCGGTTGATCCTTTTTGTCGTCCTCATCACTCATGGCCTTTTTGAAGCCACGAATCGAAGAACCTAAATCCGAACCCAGATTACGTAATTTATTGGTACCGAACAGAAGTACAACAATCACGGCAATGATTAACAGTTGCCAGATACTGATACCGCCCATGAGATAGCCTCTAATATTCTGTGAAAACGATAAGGTAATGCAGGACAGAGTGCCCTTTTTAGCCGGGCTTTAGCCAGCGACATTACCTTTTTTTAAACAGACGTGACAATCAGTTTGTCTTACGCCAGCCGATCAGCCACGAAACGATTCCTGCCGCCATCAGAACCGCCGGGAAGAGATCCCAATCCGGTCGGGTGAGCAGAACTGCCGTTCCGCTTAGCAGCAGTGTGGCACCGACGCCAAACAGATAACGCGCCTGATGATGACGGACGCGCTGCGCATTGAGATCGCCCACTAATTTATCGACGCTGTGCCGTAAAAGCTTGTGCTGGCGCATGCTGTCGTAAAAGAGTTCTGGCAGCTCCGGGAGCTTTTCAGCCCAGAACGGCGCTTTCTCTTTGACCGCACGGATAATGGCGGGGATACCCACCTGATCCTTGATCCACTCTTCCAGGAAGGGTTTGGCCGTTTTCCACAGGTCGAGCTGTGGGTAGAGCTGACGGCCAATGCCTTCCACATAAAGCAGCGTTTTTTGCAGCAGCACCAGCTGCGGCTGCACTTCCATATTAAAGCGACGCGCCGTGTTGAACAGGTTCAGCAGC
>JBCNNW010000189.1:0-4330 GCA_039594205.1 Pseudescherichia sp.
TCCGTGAAAAAACTGTTTGTGCAGTTTTATCTCCTGCTGTTCGTCTGCTTTCTGGTGATGACTATCCTGGTCGGGCTGGTCTATAAATTTACCGCCGAGCGCGCGGGTCGACAGTCGCTGGATGATTTAATGAAAAGCTCGCTCTACCTGATGCGCAGCGAGCTGCGCGAGATCCCGCCGCGCGACTGGGCGCAGACGTTGAAAGAGTTGGATCTGAACCTCTCCTTCGATTTGCGCATCGAGCCGCTGAACCATTACCGGCTGGATGCTGCCACCGCTCAGCGCCTGCGCGACGGCGATATCGTGGCGCTGGACGATGAATACACCTTCATCCAGCGCATCCCCCGCAGCCATTACGTGCTGGCAGTCGGCCCTGTGCCCTATCTCTATTTCTTACATCAGATGCGGTTGCTGGATATTGGCCTGCTGGCTTTTATCGCCATCTCTCTCGCCTTTCCGGTCTTTATCTGGATGCGCCCTCACTGGCAAGAGATGCTGCGGCTGGAGGCCGCCGCCCAGCGTTTTGGTGAGGGGCACCTGACCGAGCGCATCCATTTTGACAGCGCATCCAGCTTCGAACGGCTCGGCGTCGCGTTCAACCAGATGGCGGACAATATCAATGCCCTGATTGCCAGCAAAAAACAGCTTATCGATGGGATTGCCCATGAGCTGCGTACGCCGCTGGTACGCCTGCGTTATCGCCTGGAGATGAGCGAAAACCTCACCGCCGGGGAGTCACAGGCGCTTAACCGGGATATCGGACAGCTTGAGGCACTGATTGAGGAGCTTCTGACTTACGCCCGCCTCGATCGCCCGCAAAATGAGCTGCAGCTCAGCACCCCGGACCTCCCGGCCTGGATCCGCAGCTATGTGGACGACGTCCAGAGCGTCAATCCCACGCGCACGCTGGTCCTGAGCCAGGTGACCGCCGGGGAGTACGGTGCGCTGGATATGCGCCTGATGGAGCGGGTGCTGGATAATCTGGTGAATAACGCGCTGCGTTACAGCAACCAGACGTTGCACATCGCGCTGGAACTGACGGGAAGCCGGGCAAGCCTGACGGTGGAAGACGATGGCCCCGGCATCGCTCCGGAATCACGCCAGCGGGTCTTCGAGCCCTTTGTCCGTCTTGACCCAAGCCGCGACCGTGCTACCGGCGGGTGCGGCCTGGGGCTGGCGATTGTTCACTCAATCGCGCAGGCCATGGGCGGCGATGTACAGTGCGATGAGAGCACGCTGGGCGGCGCCCGTTTTTGCTTTAGCTGGCCGGTTTACCACGCCATTACCCTCCCCACCCCTGCCTGACCCCACGCGCACGCTGGCCTGACCCGGCGTGCTGTGCTATACAGTAAGTATGTTGTAACTAATGAGACTGACTATGGCGACTTACGATCTTATCGAGCGGCTTAACGGAACCTTCCGGGAGATGGAGCAGGCTCTGGCCGCACTAACCGAAGATCTTCAGCAGTGCCGCCTGCTGGCCGCCCGGGTGTTTTCCCTGCCGGAGGTGGTGAAAGGGGCCGAACAGGATCCGCTGAATACGATTGAGGTAAAACAACATCTTGGGCAAGAGGCGCTCTCGATGGCCTTGCAGCACTACCGGCACCTGTTTATTCAGCAGCAATCCGAACGGCGCAGCAGCAAAGCCGCCGTCAGGCTGCCAGGGGTGATCTGCCTGCAGTTAGAGAGCAAACGGCGGGAAACGGTTGAAAACCGCATTACGCAGATTAATGAGCTGAAAGCGGCGTTCGAGAAGATCGTCGTTGAGGAGTCGGGCCTCGCCCCCGCCGCCCGCTTTGAATGGGTGCACCGCCACCTGCCCGGCTTGATCACGCTTAATGCCTACCGTACCCTCACGGTGCTGCGCCACCCGGCTACGCTGCGCTTCGGCTGGGCGAATAAACACATCATTAAGAACTTTACCCGCAACGAGGTGCTGGAGATGCTGGAAAAGAGCATTAAAGCACCCCGCACCGTCGCCCCCTGGTCACGGGAACAGTGGCTGGAGCGTCTGGAGGCGGAATACACGGCCATCGCCGCATTGCCGGCCGATGCGCGGCTGAAAATAAAACGTCCGGTGAAGGTGCAGCCTATCGCCCGCGTCTGGTATGCCGGGCAGCAGAAGCAGGTACAGTACGCCTGCCCCACGCCGTTGATTGCGCTGTACGATGCGGATCAGGGGGCGGTGATGCCGGATATCGGGGAACTGCTCAATTACGATGCTGAAAATATTCAGCATCGCTATAAGCCCGAGGCGCAGCCGCTGCATCTGATTATTCCGCGGCTGCACCTCTATGTGGCGACCTGATTATTTCATGCTGCCGACCATCTCTTCCGGACGGACCCAGCTGTCGAACTCGGCTTCGCTAAGATAGCCCAGCGCCAGGGCTGCTCCCTTCAGGGTCAGCCCCTCTTTATGGGCTTTTTTGGCGATTTCTGCCGCCTTATCGTAGCCGATATGGGTATTGAGCGCGGTCACCAGCATAAGAGACTCATTCAGCAGCTGGCTGATGCGTTCCCGGTTCGGTTCAATGCCCACCGCACAATGTTCGTTGAAGCTCTCCATTCCGTCCGCCAGCAGTCGCACCGACTGCAGGAAGTTATGGATCACCATGGGACGATAGACGTTCAGCTCAAAGTTACCGGATGCACCACCCATATTGACCGCCACGTCGTTGCCCATCACCTGACAGCAGAGCATGGTCATGGCTTCGCACTGGGTAGGGTTGACCTTACCCGGCATGATGGAGCTGCCCGGTTCGTTCTCTGGAATGCTGATTTCGCCGATGCCGCAGCGCGGGCCCGAGGCGAGCCAGCGGACATCGTTGGCAATTTTCATCAGCGAGGCGGCCAGCCCTTTCAGGGCGCCGTGAGCGTGAACCAGCGCATCGCAGGTGCCCAGCGCTTCAAATTTGTTTGGTGCGGTTACAAACGGCTGGCCGGTGATGGCCGCCAACTCTTCAGCCACCCGCACGGCATATTCCGGATGGGTGTTCAGACCCGTGCCTACCGCCGTGCCGCCGAGCGCCAGCTCCGCCAGGTGCGGCAGGCTGTGTTCGATATGGCGCAGGTTGTGCTCCAGCATCGCCACCCAGCCTGAGATCTCCTGACCCAGCGTCAGTGGGGTGGCATCCTGCAGGTGAGTACGACCAATCTTGACGATATCGCTGAACGCCTGGGATTTCGCCGCCAGCGTTTGCTTTAACACATTCAGTTGCGGGATAAGTTGCTCACGCAGAGCGATCACCGCCGCCACGTGCATCGCCGTCGGGAAGACGTCGTTAGAACTCTGGCTTTTGTTGACGTCATCGTTCGGGTGAACCTTGCGCTCCATCCCACGCACACCGCCCAGCAGTTCGCTCGCCCGGTTAGCCAGCACTTCGTTCATATTCATGTTGCTTTGGGTGCCAGAGCCGGTTTGCCAGATGGCGAGGGGAAACTCGTCGGGATGTTGACCTGCCAGCACTTCATCGGCGGCGCTGATAATGGCGGTGGATTTCTCGGCCACCAGCAGGCCAAGATCCTGGTTTACTTTCGCCGCGGCGCGTTTGGTCAGCGCCAGGGCCTGAATCAGCGAGACGGGCATCTTTTCAGTCGAGATGCGGAAGTGCTCCAGCGAGCGCTGCGTTTGCGCGCCCCAGAGCTTATCCGCCGGGACGTCGATGGCGCCCATGGAATCTTTCTCACTGCGTAACGTTGTCATTACTTTCTCCTTGATAAACAAATGGGATTGCTCACGTGCTTAAGGAATAAGTATTGATGGCTTCAAAGAAAACGCATGGCGCTTTGTGCGCTCTTATTAAGACCGGGTAGCCCAGGGCTACCCGGCAGAAACATCTTTATTTCACGCAAGCCGCGCACTGAGAGGACTGGATCTGTTTGAAGAAGTCGTTGCCTTTGTCATCCACCAGGATAAACGCCGGGAAATCTTCTACTTCAATTTTCCAGATGGCTTCCATCCCCAGCTCAGGGTATTCAACGCACTCCAGGCTCTTAATACTGCCCTGCGCCAGCACCGCTGCCGGGCCGCCAATGCTCCCCAGATAGAAACCGCCGTGCTTATGGCACGCATCGGTCACCTGTTGGCTACGGTTACCCTTCGCCAGCATGATCATACTGCCGCCGTTGGCCTGTAGCTGATCGACGTAAGAGTCCATACGCCCTGCGGTGGTCGGCCCCAGGGAGCCAGACGCATAGCCCTCTGGCGTTTTGGCCGGGCCGGCGTAATAGATCGGGTGATCTTTAATGTACTGCGGCAGCCCTTCACCGTTATCCAGACGCTCTTTCAGCTTCGCGTGGGCGATATCGCGCCCCACGATAATGGTGCCGT
>JBCNNW010000019.1:0-53816 GCA_039594205.1 Pseudescherichia sp.
CGTCTGGCGAACCTGCAATACCTGTTTATTTTGGGGCCAGCCCTGTTGCTGATCATCGCCATCGCCGTCTGGTTTGGCATGTCGCGCTGGGTGATCGCCCCGCTCAAGCGGCTCATTACCCATATCAATCTCCTGGCGGCAGGCGATCTCTCTGAGCCACCGCCGCCGGTGACCTGTTTTAACCGGGAGATCGGCCAGCTCAGCGTCAGCATTGAGGCCATGCAGCGGGGGCTCCAGCAGCTGGTGACCCAGGTCAGCGACGCCACCGCCTCGATGGTGAGCAATATCGATAGCCTGGCGCAGGGTAACCAGAAGCTCTATCAACAGTCGGCTCGCCAGGCAAAGGAGCTGGATGAGGTGACGGCCAACATTGCCGAGCTGGAGTCTCACGTTGAGGGCAATACCGGCTACGCGAAACTCGCCAGCCAGCGCGCCGACGAGGCCCGCCTGGCCGCCGCCGGGGGCGATAGAATGATGGATACCGTCAATGAATCTATGCAGGCGATTGTGGCCCGCTCCGATGAGATGCGGGGCATCGTGGCGCTGATCGATAACGTGGCGTTCCAGACCAATATCCTGGCCCTTAACGCGGCCATCGAGGCGGCCCACGCGGGGAACCATGGCCGTGGCTTTGCGGTGGTGGCAAAAGAGGTCGGGCTGCTGGCGCGCAAAAGCAGCCACTCGACGCAGACGATCCAGACCCTGATCCAGCACTCGCTACAGGGGATAGAGGCGGGCTCGCAGGCGGTGAACCGACTGGAGAACAATCTTCAGCAGGTCACCGGCCTGGTGGGGCATCTCAGCGGCCTGCTGAATGATATCTCTCAGGCGACGCTAAACCAGGGGGAGAACATTCATCAGATGACACGCCAGCTGCACGGTCTGAACCAGGTCGCCCGCCGCACCGGCGATCTGGTGAGCACCGCCGCCGAGGCGTCACAGCAGCTGCACGATGACTCCCGACAGCTTATGCAGGCGGTAACGCGTTTTCGACTTCCAGCCTGACGCTCGCCGCGTGGCTCTGATAGGGAGCCACGTGAAAACATGTGGCTGCAATGCGTTTTAAGTTACCTATCTCCGATCTTCTTTTGATGAAATCATCCAGGCCAACCAGTAAACAACCAGGCCAGCGATAAAGACGAGAACGGGAGCGATAACACGCATAATCCCTTCATTCGCAAATATTGCGATGAAAATTCCTATAACTACGGCGCTGATAACAACCGCTCCGGATAACTCAGAAATGACTTTTCTGATTAGTCTAAAGATTCTCGATTGCACCCAGAAATTGCTCCGTTTTAGAAGGGTTTTTACGAAGAGTTTCACCAGGCTCGATGTAATTAGCTAAAGGTTCTTCAAAAAGAAAGTAAAGCATATCAAAATCAAGGATATAAAGCCTTGTCCATAATTCGGGATTTTTATGCCGTAAACGCCGGGAAGCTGCAGAGGCACGTGAAAGAACACCCTGCAAAACGATGCCGCCCACGAGGGAGCCTGTCCATAATCGCAGTGACAACTTCGTTATCGTGCTGGCCATCATTCCGCCAACAACTTTTGAACCAAGATAACCTGTAAGGACCAGTTGCATTGACTGTCTTGAACCCAATGAAGTCGCTGCTCCGATGAGCTTATCTGTGATTTTTTTCAGGGCTGGATCTGGAAGATATGATAAAGAGTCTTTGATTATCATTTCCGCAACTTGCCCCAAAATGGCTCTGTTACGGAAAAGCTTATTTAAAGCCCGGTACATCCTCTCATCATCACCGAAGTTACGGCGCTGAATGTTTCTACCGCCATCTGACAGGCTGAGATCCTGAAAGGTTCGTTCAATACCTAGGTAAAATCCATCGGAAGTGAAGCAATACCATCAGCGACCGATACGGCGAGCGTTTTTGCGTCCATTAGTTCTCTTACCGTCTGTTATACCAGTTTGAAAATTATCAGGCAGAGCCACTTTTTGTAAACGAAAAATTCACGGATGATCGCTCTTATGCTTCGCTGGTTTGTAACATATCGGAAGCTAAAGCCATCTGGCTGACAAAGTTATTGATCTGCACGAGCTTATTTTGGGCAGCATTTTCCGGGCAGGCCCCTGATTTCCATGTGGACCCCTGATATACTCGCAGGCCTTTTTTAGCCGGTGAGGAGTGTAGTGTGGCGACGGTCATTAATAATGACATGCTGGAGTCTATTTTGACTCAGGTCCGGCCTTTAATCGGCCAGGGGAAGGTAGCCGACTACATTCCAGCGCTGGCATCGGTCGAGGCGAACAAGCTGGCGATTGCGGTGAGTAACATTGATGGCCGCCACTTTCAGGCCGGTGACGCCGACGAGCGCTTCTCTATTCAGTCTATCTCGAAGGTACTGAGCCTGGTGGTGGCGATGGATCACTATCAGGAGGACGAAATTTGGCAGCGCGTGGGCAAAGATCCCTCCGGCCACCCGTTTAATTCGCTGTTGCAGCTCGAAATTGAACAGGGCAAGCCGCGAAACCCCTTTATCAACGCCGGTGCGCTGGTGGTATGCGATATGCTGCAAAGCCGTCTCAGCGCCCCGCGCCAGCGGATGCTGGAGGTGGTTCGTCAGCTGAGCGACGTCAGCGATATCACCTACGACAGCCGTGTGGCGCGATCTGAGTTCGATCACTCGGCGCGTAACGCGGCCATCGCCTGGCTTATGAAATCCTTTGGTAACTTCCACAATGATGTGGCGACGGTGCTGCAAAACTATTTTCACTACTGCGCCCTGAAGATGAGCTGCGTTGAACTGGCAAAAACGTTTCTGTTTCTGGCTGATGAGGGGCGAGCGCCGCATCTGACCAGGCCTGTCATCTCCCCGCTACAGTCGCGACAGGTTAATGCCCTGATGGCCACCAGCGGCATGTACCAGAGCGCGGGGGAGTTTGCCTGGCGCGTGGGTCTGCCCGCGAAGTCCGGTGTGGGAGGCGGTATTGTAGCGATTGTACCCCATGAGATGGTAATCTGCGTCTGGAGTCCGGCGCTGGATGAAGCAGGCAACTCGCTGGCAGGTATTGCCACGCTTGAGGCACTCAGCCATCAGCTGGGGCGTTCGGTATACTAATGACTTACCGCGTCGTTACCCTTATCTATAGGGACAGGATCCTATGCTCTCATCACTGAACATCGCTTTTCGTCCGTTCCATAAAGAGAGACCATGGCGTAACGCGGTCTTGATCTTTCTGCTGACCACGCTGTTCTACTCTATTGGCGCGATGCTCAGACTGGTCGAAGAGCTTTCGCTGTTCTGGCCGTTGAACGCCGTAATGGCCGGTGTCTTTGCGCGCTATACATGGCTCAACCGTCTACACAACTATGTCATCTGCTACGTAGCGATGCTGGTTTATGATGCGCTGACCACCAGCTGGGGGGCAACCTCGCTGGTTATTAACCTGTCGAACATGATGTTCATACTCACCGTGGCGCAGCTAATCGTGCGTGATAAGCGACGGCCTGAGAAGCGTACCCTGCCGGTAAGCGCTCTGCGAATTTTCAACTACTGCCTGATAGGGGCGCTGGGCTGCGCGCTGATTGGTGCCTTTGCTTCAGTAGGTATCGATAATCTCACCTTCTGGCCACTCTTTGCCGACTGGTTTAGCGAGCAATTCTCCACCGGGGTGCTGATCCTGCCCTGTGTTCTCACCCTAAGGTGGCCACGTTGGGTCACGCCATTCCGCGTTGAGCACCTGCTGCCTATTGCGGCGCTGGCGGTCTCGCTTATTGCATCCGTGGTGATAGGCGGGGCGGGCAGCCTCCTCTTTCCGCTACCGGCGCTGATCTGGTGTGCGGTGCGCTATTCGCTGCTGACGACGGCATTCCTGACCTTTTTAACCGGAGCGCTGGAAATTATTCTGGTCGCCAACGGCACGATTAATATCTTCGTTGCCAGCCCGCTGGAGATGCCGCGGATGTTCTCAGTAAGGCTGGGGATCGCCACCATGGCGATCTGTCCTGTTATCGTCTGCGTCAGCGTAAATGCTATCAACACGCTTATGAAACAGGTCTCGCTGCGGGCTGACTTTGACTTTCTCACCCGGGTTTACTCCCGCTCTGGCCTGTATGAGGCCCTCAGCCGCGATCGGGGGACCGGGGCGCGACATCTGTCGGTCATGCTGCTGGACATCGACTATTTTAAAACCATCAACGACAGCTTTGGCCATGAGTGTGGTGACCAGGTGCTGACCACCTTTGCCCAGAAGATACAGCAGGTGGTGGGCGATAGCGGGGTAGTGGCCCGGATGGGGGGAGAGGAGTTTGCCGTTGTGGCAACGACAGAGGATCCCATACAGGGGTTTATGCTGGCAGAGAGCGTCCGCCGCGCGGTTGAAGCCTATCCGTTCCGCTGGAAGCAGCAGAACCTCTTCCTGACGGTCAGCATTGGTCTGAGCAGCGGTACGGCGCAGTCGTGGGAACTGACGGAGCGATTCAATAAACTGCTGGCCGAGGCGGATGAATATCTTTACCGGTCGAAAAAAGAGGGCCGTAATCGTACCAGTGCGCGGGATCAAGAGAGCATAGCGGAAACGGTGCCTGCCGAAGGGAATAGTACCCATCCAGAGAATGCGTGACATTGTCACTTAATCATCACTGGCTGGTCGGGAATTGCTTGAAATAACGAATAAAATTGCTTGCTACCCATTTTTAACGTCAATACTATAGCCGAGTATACGTAGCGGAAAAATGGCGCGATGAGTGGATCGGACAAGTTAAAACGAAGTGAACGGATCACCGGTAAGCGTTTCGTAAAACGGATGTATCTGATGCGTATGCTCGGGACGCTGCTCTGCTTTTTCCCGATACTCTCTGTGCTGCTGGAGCATCAGCAGCCTGCCTGGCTCATCGTATTGTTGGTCGTCAATGCTTTTGTCTGGCCAACCGCCGCTTTTTTGCGCTCGCGCAAATCACAAAAACCGCTAACCAGTGAACATCATAACCTCGTCTTTGATGGGGCGGCCGGTGGGTTGTGGATCGCCATGATGGCGGTTAGCCCGCTACCCTCTGTCGTTATTGCCACTATCCTTCTCGCCGATCGCCTTGCGGCGGGCGGTGTTGAGCTGATGCGAAAAGCTGCGGCGACGATGCTGGCGGTATTTGCTGTCGCATGGCTGGCGACGGGGATGGCATTTGATCCCGACGTCTCTCAGCGCACGCTGCTGGCTACGCTGCCGCTTATTGCTATCTATGTCCTGGCCCTAAGCGTGCTGACGGATAACATTGCCAAAAAGCTGCGGCAGAAGAGTCGCGAGCTGGAGCGTATTGCGATGATGGACCCGCTGTTGGATATTGCCAATCGCCGCCTGCTGGAGAAGCGCATCAACCATGAACTGGAGAAGCTGCGCCACTCCGTCCATAGCTCCTCCCTGATGTTTATCGACATCGACAACTTTAAAGAGGTTAACGATCGGTTTGGCCATAAGGTGGGCGATACGCTGCTGGTTACGGTCTCTAAAATTTTGCACGTTGCGACGCGAAATACCGACACCCCGGCCCGGTTGGGAGGCGATGAGTTTGTGATCCTGCTTCCGGATACCTCTCCTGAGGAGGCGCTGGTTGTGGCAAGACGCATAATGGACGCCACCGCCGTAATGATGGTGGCGCAAGACTCTTCGTTTCATTGTACCCTGAGTATTGGTATTGCTCACGCTGCTCAGGATATGGAGACCGTTACCGACTGGTTAAAAGCGGCTGACGATGCGCTCTATAAGGCCAAGCGTGCAGGCAAGAACCGGATCTATGCCCACTGACCAAACGGGCTGGATGCGCTAAGCTTAGGTATTGATTAGTGAAAAAGGCCCGTTATGAAGACTCCTCAACTCCCTGAAAACGAGCAACAGCGTCTGGCATCGCTTCATGAATCCGGGCTGCTGGACTCAGGCACCCATGAACGCTTCGACAGACTTACCCGGCTGGCAAAACGGATGTTCGATATCCCTGTTGCGCTGATAAGCCTTGTTGACAGCAACACGCTGCACTTTAAGTCCTGCGACGGTATTCCCAACGGACAGGTGCTGCGTGACATCTCCTTTTGCGGACACGCGATCCTTAGTGCTCAGCCGCTGATCGTGCCCGACGCGCGTCTGGATGACCGTTTTTTTGATAACCCGCTAGTGGTCGGCACTCCGCATATTCGCTTTTATGCAGGCTATCCTCTGCAGCTCCCTGACGGCCTGATTGTCGGCTCGTTTTGCCTTATTGCCCCTGAGCCGCGGCAGTTTACTGAGGATGATATAGCGGTGCTGAAGGACTTTGCCCACATCGTCGAGGACGAGTTTGCGGCGATTAACACGGCCACGACCGATGAACTCACCGGACTGTTCAACCGCCGCGGGTTCCATAATCTGAGTAAATACGCGATTACCAGTGCACGCCGGCGTGCAGAGCCGCTTACGCTGGCCTGGATCGATCTCAATAAGTTTAAAGAGATTAATGATACCTATGGTCATGAAGAGGGCGACAATGCCCTCCGGGCAATGGCAGCGCTGCTGCGGGATAGTTTTCGCGAGGCCGATCTGCTGGTGCGTTATGGCGGCGATGAGTTTGCCGTTCTCTTTTCTGATACCGATGATAAAGGGGCGTGGGTAGCCATGCAGCACCTGGCCGAGCAGGCCGAGGTCTTTAACCAGACTTCCGGCCACCCCTGGCAGCTCAGTTTCTCATGGGGCGTAAGTGAATACGACCACGATACGGATCCCTCCATGGCGACCTGGATCGCTTCTGCTGATGAAAAGATGTATGCCATGAAGTTAAAAAGCAAACAGCAAAACGGCTGAATGCTTGATGGAATAGCGCATTAAAATGTGATGACGCCCACAGATTTTTATTCGTGTTAAATATTGATACGAATAGGGCGTCCCATTTTGATCAAAACAGGGTTTCATGGTCGTAAAGTCTGGTAAGTTATTGGACCAATCTTCCCAGGTTGTATGACTAATTAAAAGGAACCCATTGTGAACACGATAAACCGTCGCGATTTCCCCGGTGCCACCTACCCGGAACGTATCATTCAGTTTGGCGAAGGGAACTTCCTGCGCGCATTTGTCGACTGGCAGATCGATCTGCTCAACGAGCACACCGATCTGAACGCCGGTGTGGTTATTGTCCGTCCGATCAAGAGTGACTTCCCGCCATCGCTGAGCACTCAGGATGGTCTCTACACCACCATCATTCGCGGCCTGAACGAGCAGGGCGAAGCGGTGAGCGATGCGCGTCTGATCCGTTCCGTAAATCGTGAAATCAGCGTCTATGACCACTACGATGAGTTCCTCAAGCTGGCGCAGAACCCTGAGATCCGCTTTGTGTTCTCAAACACCACCGAAGCCGGTATCAGTTACCACGCGGGTGATAAATTTGCTGATGCGCCTGCCGTTAGCTACCCGGCGAAGCTGACCCGTCTGCTGTTCGAACGCTTCACTCACTTTAACGGCGCGGCGGATAAAGGCTGGATCATCATTCCGTGCGAGCTGATTGACTATAACGGCGACGCGCTGCGTGAGCTGGTGCTGCGCTATGCCAGCGAATGGGAATTGCCAGCCGCGTTTGTTCAGTGGCTGAACGAGGCCAATGCCTTCTGCTCAACCCTGGTTGACCGCATCGTAACCGGTTATCCGCGTGATGAAGTGGCAAAACTCGAAGCCGAGCTGGGCTACCGTGATGGCTTCCTCGATACTGCAGAGCATTTCTATCTGTTTGTTATCCAGGGCCCAAAATCGCTGGCATCTGAGCTGCGCCTCGACAAATTCCCGCTGAACGTGCTGATCGTGGATGACATCAAGCCATATAAAGAGCGCAAGGTGGCTATTCTTAATGGGGCACACACGGCGTTAGTGCCGGTGGCATTCCAGGCGGGACTGGATACCGTGGGCGAGGCGATGAACGACAGCGAAATCTGCGCCTTTGTTGAAAAAGCGATCTACGAAGAGATTATTCCGGTGCTGGATCTGCCCCGCGACGAGCTGGAGTCCTTCGCCAGCGCCGTAACGGGACGTTTCCGCAACCCCTACATCAAGCATCAGCTGCTTTCCATCTCCCTGAACGGCATGACTAAGTTCCGCACGCGTATTCTGCCGCAGCTGCTGGCAGGGCAGAAGGCGACCGGTAAGCTGCCGGCGCGCCTGACCTTTGCTCTTGCTGCTCTGATTGCGTTCTATCGTGGCGAGCGTAACGGCGAAAGCTTCCCGGTACAGGATGACGCACACTGGATTGAACGCTTCCAGCAGCTGTGGAGCCAGCACCGCGATCGCCAGATTAGCACCAGCGAGCTGGTCAAAGCCGTGCTCTCCGTTAGCGACCACTGGGAGCAGGATTTGACCCAGGTTAGCGGTCTGGTAGAGCAGGTCTCTCTGGATCTGGATGCCATTCTGCTGCGTGGCATGCGCGAGGCCGTAAAGCCGCTCTGCTAAGTATTGGATAAACGCCGGGCGGCGCGCTGCTTGCACCGGCCTACAAAATCACCCCGGTCTCGTGCCGGGGTTTTGACTTTAATCAAAACCGTGGGGATCGATCAACCTGCACCATTACTGCATTCATTTTGGCCACTGAGCTGACAGTGATACTTTCAGTAGGGTCGCTGCTACTCCAACATTCACCTTCTACTGGACACGTATTTTGTTTTACGTATCCAAGAGATGCAAGGTACGTGCTGATTCGTACGGTATCAAGTGTATTATGAAAGGTAATCGAATAAACAAGCGAGCCTGGCCCCGCTACGTTATAAAAATCAAATTCGTACCTCTCAGATATTCTCGGCATTTTCTTTAGAATCTCTGGAGTGTAATACTCATATTGACGTTTCTCTTTTTCGGTATAGTGGGCACTATTGGCTAGCTCCATTTGTATCGTTGGCCAAAAAGAGGCAAATATGCCCACTAGAACAACAATAGTACAAAGCATAATCTTGTGCGTTTTTTTCATACGATGAGATCCTTTCGCTTACCGTCTTGTATGAAAGAGCCATCTAAAGTTGCTATAGCTACGTTTCCAGATTTCCAATCATTATAAGGCTGAATTGTCTGCATAAAGTTAGGCAGTTGACCCAAGCGTGGTCTCGCATTGGGAACTTTTTCCGGATCAGGGAATATCAATGGCCGAAAGGTCTCATTTTTCCACGAACCAATTTAGGGGAGACCATCGATTGAGCATAAGTGACATCATAATATTCCTCATTCATTGACTCACCAGCATCAATTTTTTTTATTAGAGTTCTTATATCATCTCCTCTCGCGTGGCCAAGGTCTATCCAACCTAAGACTTCAGTATAAATAAGCCCCCCTCTTGCTTGTGCTGCAAGTGTACCCTCAATGATGTCACTCCGCTTACTCATATCACCCTCCATTTCCTACAAAAAAATTAACAATGCAAAAAAGTATGGTTATATGTAGTGAGTATACATAGGTGCCCCTTATAAAATTGAACATAAAACCACAAATCACCGCGTTACCTAGCCTTTTTGGGCACTATCGCAGCGCTGCACGGCATATATTTACCACCTAAATAGTTACAACATACATATATCATTTCAATTTATATACCTTCAGCATCTGTGCAACCAATGGCTTAGTAACCAACAATTCCCACTACATTTTTGCAGCAAACTTGCAACCGTGATGGCGATCACGTTTAATAACCGCGTCTCTCTAACATGTCTGAATACACCCATGATTGTTCGTCCTCATCAGCACTGGCTTGCGCGTATCTTCGTCTGGCATGGTTCGGTGCTACCTAAAATCTACTCTCGTCTGCTGCTTAACTTTATGCTCTCCGTGGCGGTCATTCTGATGCTGCCCTGGTATAGCTCGCTGGGCTTTAGGCTTACCGTGGCACCGTTTAGCATCCTCGGTATCGCCGTGGCTATCTTCCTGGGGTTCCGCAATAACGCCTGCTACAGCCGCTATACTGAAGCGCGGGTACTCTGGGGGCAGCTGATGATCGCCTCCCGATCGCTGCTGCGCGAGGTCAAAACCACGCTGCCGGCGGGGGAAGGGCGACACCACTTTGTGCTGCTGCTGATTGCCTTCGCACACTGCCTGCGTCTGACCCTGCGGCGCAAACCGCTGGAGGGAAAGCTCGCTAACTATCTCTCGCCCAGCGAACTGGCACGGGTGATGAAAGCCCACTCGCCGGCTAACCAGCTTCTGTTGATGATGGGAGAGTGGCTGGCTGCCCAGCGCGGGCCGAACGGGCTGTCTGATATTCTCTATCACAGCATGAACAATCGACTCAACGATATCTCAGCGGTACTCTCCGGCTGTGAGCGCATTGCCTTTACGCCGGTGCCGTTTGCCTATTCGCTCATTTTGCACCGCACGGTCTACCTGTTCTGTATTATGCTGCCCTTTGCGCTGGTTGTAGATTTACACTACATGACGCCTTTCGTCTCGGTACTTATCTCCTATACTTTTATATCGCTGGACACCTTAGCTGAAGAGCTGGAAGATCCGTTTGGCGTAGAGGATAACGACTTACCGCTGGATGCCATCTGCAACGCGATTGAGATAGACTTGCTGCAGATGAACGATGAAAACGTTGTGCCCGCAAAAATAGTGCCTGATAAGTATTACCAGCTTACGTAGCGAAAAGCCGGATGCGCCCGTTACAGGCTGGTTAGACCGCCAGGAGGGAAACACGATGGAAAGAGTAGTTCAGATGGTTGTTGTGCTGATTGCCTGCGTTGCACTGTTTGCAACCGCCTACGATCTCTCATTTGTAAGCGAGCTTCCGTAACCGCCGCCTGCCGCAAACCAGACCGTCCTCAGGGGCCTTATCGCCCCTGAGGTTAGTGCGCAGAGGCCGTTAACTCAGACGTAGCTGAAAGAAACGCACCGAGTCGCGCAGGTGTTCACTCTGCTCTGTCATCGAGTTGGCAGCAACCGCAGCCTGCTCTACCAGCGCCGCGTTCTGCTGGGTGACCTGGTCCATCTGCTCAATAGCGACGCTGATTTCCCGGATCCCCTGGTGCTGCTCGTTGGAGGCGGTAGAGATCTCTGCCACAATGCCTGTCACTTTATTCACCGAGCTAACAATCTCCTCCATTGCCCGGCTGGCGGTATCCGCATAGCGGGAGCCTTCGGTAATTTTATGCACCGTACCGTCAATCAGCGTCTTGATCTCTTTCGCCGCATCGGCACTTTTCTGCGCCAGGTTGCGCACTTCACCTGCGACGACGGCAAACCCTTTACCCTGTTCGCCAGCGCGTGCCGCTTCAACCGCTGCGTTCAGCGCCAGAATATTTGTCTGGAAAGCGATCCCTTCAATAACTGCAATGATATCAACTATTTTCTGTGAACTGTCAGCGATCTCATGCATTCGCATAAGCATATCATGCACCTCTTTACCGCCTTTTACTGCGGTTTGCGAAGTCTGACGTGCCAGCTCGCTAGCCTTGTGCGCATTCTCAGCGTTGCTTTTCACGTTCTCCGTAATCTGCTGCATGTTAGCCGAGGTCTGTACCAAAGAAGCAGCCTGCTCTTCGGTACGCTGGGAAAGGTCGCTGTTGCCCAGCGCAATTTCGCTGGCCGCCAGTGAAATAGACTCGCTGCCATGAATAATACCGTTGATGATCTCGGCCAGCCTGCCGTTCATAAACTTTATGGTGGCCAGCAGGCTGTTATGGTCATTGGCGTTGAGCGCAATATCGGTGTTCAGCCTGCCAGCGGCTATTTGCTGCATAATATTCACCGCGTAAGCCGGTTCGCCCCCCAGTTGGCGGGAGAGGTTGCGCGAAATAAACAGCGCAATGAATCCGGTTGCAATCAGGGCCAGTAGCAGCAGGCCTGAGAGCAGATACAGCGCCCGCTGATATCCCTGCGCCGACGCTTCGCCCGCCTTGTTGCCGATAGCGATTTCCATATCCACCAGCGTAGCGAGATCCTTCATCAACTGGGTACGGTATTTCGCAGAGACGGCGCCGCTGATTTTGGCTGCCTCATCAAGCCGCTCGTCGTTAACCGCCTCAATAACCTTACCGTTAACGTCGACAAAGTGAGTGAAGTTTTCCACTACCTGGGCGAACAGTGCCCGCATCTCTTCCGGTAGATCACCGGCAATGGCGGCGTAGTGCTTCTGCGCATTGAGGAAGATATCCTGATTTTGTAATAGCTCCAGTCGATGTTTCTCACGCTCCTGTGCGGTCGGTGAGTTGATGTACTGGATCTGTTGAAGCCGCATTTCCGACAGTACGCCGCGCATCTCAAGCGAATAGCGCACGCCGGGGAGTCGATTTTCACGATATTTATCGATGTGCTGATTGCTGGCGTTGAGCTGATAGATCGCGACTACGCCCAGCAGCAGCATCATGGCGATCAGAATAGAAAAACCGGTTAAAAGTTTGGTTAACACCGTAGACTGCGTAAATTTTTTCATTGTTAGAACTTATTAAAGAAAGGTATGACTAATAACGGCAGATACACGGAAAGTATTGATCTAAATAGTTGATCTGCATCACAAAAGCTAACGTTTTTCATTTTTTGAAATGCTTTTTTAATAATATTTTGCATTGTTATGAATGCGATGTTGATAAGGCGTAAACAGTTTGCAATAGGGCATCGGTCTTAATCTGCTCATTAATCACGGCATTGTATGCTTTACTGAAGTAAAGGATCCGTGGAGGAGTGACAATGAGAGTCGGTAAACGCATATCTAACGCACTGGCGTTAAGCTCCTCCCTTGGTCGTAGCATTAGCCTGTTTATGGCTGGGCTGCTTATTGCAGGCGTGGCCACCAGCGCATGGACTTTAAACCACTCCTGGGAGCGAACCGTAGAGGAGAGCGAGCGCAACGCCATTAACCTGTCGGTCTCCCAGGCTCGCCAGGCGGAAGATACCTTTTTGCAGGCGGAACTGGCGCTGCGTGATATTCGCCGTAATATGCCGCAGAGTGGTGTCTCAGACATCAACGAGGCCAGCTTTAATCTCTATCTCAGTGAGATCAAAGAGCGTCTGCCGCAGTTGCATGGTCTTTTTGTCTATGATTCGCAGGGCAATATGAAGGCGACATCGTTTGGTCGCCAGCCAGCCATCGCCAATAACGCTGACCGGGAATATTTTTCCTACCATCGTAAAAACGGCCACGGTAGCGTTCATATTGGTCATGTGATCCGCAGCCGTTCAACGGGCGATCTGGTCATCCCCGTATCGTTGCGCCTGAACGATGCCGCTGGCGGCTTTGCAGGGGTGGGGCTGGCAACGGTAAAGGTTGACTACTTCCGTCATTTCTATAACTACTTTGAACTGGGCAGTCGCGATCTGCTGGCTATTTTGAGTACGGATGCGACAGTGCTTTATGCGCGTCCCTTTAACGACGATGTGATTAATCGCAACCTCTCTCGCAGTCCGTTGTTTACCCAGGAGTTAATTCGTCAGGATCGTGGCAATGCGACGTGGAACTCGGCTATCGATCGCGTCGAGCGGATATTTGGTTTTGCACGTCTCGATCGCTACCCGCTGGTTGTCGCTGCGGGCTATGATAAACCAGCGCTATGGCGTACCTGGCTGCGCGAAAGCCTGCCGGATATCGTGCTTAACACTATGCTGCTGTTAGGTACGCTGATCATGGGCGCGCTTATTTTTCGGGTTGTGAGAGTCAACGTCAGGGATCAGACGGAGTTGACCACGCTGCGGGATGAGCTGACCAGTATTAACCATACGCTGCAAACCATGGCGCTGGCGGATGGCCTGACGGGGCTGGCCAACAGACGGCAGTTCGATCTTTTTCTCTCCCAGTCGCTGAGAGCCGCTTCGCTGACCGGCAAGCCTGTTTCACTGATCATGCTGGATATTGACTATTTCAAACGCTACAACGACGCCTATGGTCATGTGGCGGGTGATAACTGCCTGCGGCAGGTAGGGGAAGCGTTGCAGAAGCTTAATCTGCGTCAGTCCGATCTTATTGCCCGCTACGGTGGAGAGGAGTTTGCTATTGTTCTGCCGAATACTGACCGTGAGGCGGCATTAACGATTGCCGAGCTTGCTGTCACTGCCGTGCGCGCCATTCAGCTGCCGCACAAGGAGTCGCTGACCGGCACGAAAGTGGTGACGATCAGCGCAGGTTGCTTCAGCCTGGTTCCTCGCGGTAGCGAGGATGATGCGCGGATGTTGAAAGAGGGGGCGGATGCTGCACTCTATAGCGCGAAAATAGCGGGGCGTGACCGGGCGGTTATTTCAGATATTCACAAATAATTAACCCAACCTGTAAAAGCGCGCGAAATAATTTAACTTTTCATATATGAAACGCTATTTCTATTTTGATAAAATACTATTTCTTTTTGTGATCGGCGCGACAGATTGCTCGTAACGCAGGGTGATAGTATCTCCTGCGTTTTTCATAGCTGAAAAATATCAACCTGTATAAATAGCCGTGCCTTATGGGATCACAATGATGGATATACTTTTAGGGTTAGTAAAAACACCCGCGGTGATTATCGCGATCGTTGCATTCTTGGGTTTGTTATTTCAAAAAGCATCAGTTTCTCGTTTAATTACCGGCACCTTCTTATCGTTTATCGGCTTTACAATGATTAAAGTGGGCGGCAGCATTTTAATGAAGGTGCTAACAGCCTTTAGCTCGCTGTTTTCCAAAGCGTTTAACATTGTAGGTGTCGTGCCAAGTAACGAAGCGATTATGGCGGCCACCATTGATAAGCTAGGCTCAATTGCGGCGCTTATTCTGCTGTTTGCTATGATTTTAAATATTATTTTAGCTCGTTTCACCCGTTTTAAATTTATCTATCTCTCGCTGCACCTGGTGTTGTTTATGGCCTTTGCCATAACCGCCGTGCTGCTGCAGTTTGGTTTCAGCCACACAATGATGATTGTCATTGCCTCGCTGCTGATTGGAACCTATATGGCCGTTTCACCGTTTATTCTCAGCCGTTTTAGTCGGGAAATTATTGGCTCAAATGAGTATGCTATTTCTCATGCAGCGATCTCCTCTTATGTGATGGGTTCCTATATGGGAAAATGGTTTGGTAATAAGCAGAACGATACCGAACACCTTAATATCAGCAGTAAGTTTGATTTTATTCGTGAACCCAATATTGCCACGCTATTGACCATGCTGGTTCTGCTGCTCATCTCCTGCATTTTTGCTACCCAGCCGCAAATTAAAGACGCGATGACCGTGGTCTATGGTGCGGGTGCCGGTGACAAGAACGTGGTGATCTTTATTCTGGAACAGTCAGCTACGTTTGCCTGCGGACTCTATCTGGCGAAGGCCGGTGTAAATCTGTTTACCGCCGAGATCGTTCCCGCGTTCAAAGGCTTTGCGCGCGTGTTTGCTCCTGGCTCGGTACCGGCAGTCGACGTTATGGTCCTGTTTACCAAAGCGCCCAACGCCACGCTGATCGGCTTTTTAATTAGCTTCTCCGTTGAACTGGTCTGTATTTTTCTTTTTCCATTCATCGGGCTGCCGATTATCGTGCCGGGGATTATGGCCAGCTTTATTACTGGCGGTGCGGCGGCGATCTTCGGTAATGCAACCGGCGGGTTCCGTGGGGCAGTGATTGCCAGCAGCATCAACGGCTTACTGCTGTGCATGCTGCCAGCCTTGACGCTGCCGATCTTTTCGCAACTGGGTGCGCAGGGAGTGACCTTTGCCGACCCTGACTTTACGTTGCCGTCGCTGATTCTGGATTACCTGCTGCGTATCGTGAGCTAATCGGCAGGGAAAGGCAGCTAATTATGGAAGGAGCGGCTGCCTTTCAAACCTGATGCGATACAGTTAACGCTTTAGTTTGGATATAAAGGGAATATTACGGAATTTATTTTCCCATGGCAGGCCGTAACCAATAAGCAGGTCGTCGTTTTTCATCTCCCAGGCGTAAAATTGTTGGAAGGGAATATCAACTCTGCCGGGCTTAACGAACAGCGTGGCAATGGCTAACGACTTCGGTGTATAGGTTGTGCCGAGATACTCTACCAGCCGCTTCATGGTGCCGCCGGACTCAATGGCATCATCGACAACAATCACATCTTTGCTGTTTATATCGATAGTGGGGTGAAACACAATTGCTGACTGATTGCTGCGATCGCCTGGCGTATGAGGGCAGGATATTGTGTCCATCGCCACAGTAAACGTCAGCTTTCTGACCAGATCGGCAGTAAAAAGAATGCCGCCTGGCACCACGGTAATTACTACGGCATCATGATAATTATCGTTGAGCAACGCCGCGACGCGCTCTACGCCTGCGGCAATAGCAGTTTCATCCAAAACCAGTTCACCCATGTAACGGTTATCCATTGTGCTTACTCCGTCTTGTATGTTATTGATACACTGTATCGTAAATTTCAACCTATCTGATTAATAATTAAGGACAAAGTGTGACTTCAGTCGAAAGCTTACAGGCAAAATATCCCAATGCACCCGCGTGGTCCATTGGCGACAGCGTCGAGCTGGCAAACCAGTTGGCCGACCTGGTTGTGAAGGGAAAAAAGACAGCATCGTGCGGCTCGTTAGCGTCATATCAAGCGGACAGCGCGTCACCGGCTGTAGGCAGCTACCATATTATTCTTAACGGCCAACAGGAACCAGTATGCGTTATTCGCATTACGTCACTGCGGCTGGTGAAATTCTGCGACGTCGACGACACCTTTGCCCGTAAAGAGGGGGAAGGTGACCTGAGCCTGGAATACTGGCGCAAGGAGCATCAGCGCTTCTTTACGCAGACAGGAAGCTTCTCAGAAGAGATGGAGTTGGTTGCCGAAGAGTTTGAAGTGGTCGAGGTTGTTTAAACAGATTTTGTAGGCTGGGCAAGCGTAGCGCCGCCCAGTCTGTCAACCCGCAAATTCCTTGAGATCGTTAAACACCTCATTCCAGAGCGCCGATTCGCTCTCAAAGCCGACCATGTTCCGCATCATGAAAGCGCCCTCGGTGGCCAGATAGAGTATTCGCCGTTTTCTGGACGCCTCGTCGGTGGCCTCAAGATTGCCAAATCTCTCTTTATACCAGCTAACCATGCTTTCGCTTTGCGTCCCGGCCTGGGCAGCGAGCAGGGTTAACGTTCTGATCCCGGCCTCTGAGGTCTCTTGCTGGGTCGCGCTGATATGGGTCAGCAGTCGCGCTTTGGCATCGGCGTTTGCTGGCAGCAGTGCGCGGTAGCGCGCCTGCTCTTTATTCAGCCAGCGGTCCAGCAGGGCATCCAGCACCTTTTCGCGGGATCCAAAAACCGACTGCACGCTGGCCTTCGACATGCCCGCCTCGGTCGCGATAGCGCCAAACGACAGAGCTGCAGCCCCCTCGCGGCTCAACACGTTCTCTGCGGCATCCAGCAGGCTTTCCCGGTCTATGGTTTTTGGTCGTGCCACGGACGTCTCCTCAATATTGATTTAAATACGGTCGTATGTTAACTTGCCAGACAGTTCATCACAGGTCTGAAATCAACGTCATTTCAGCCATATCATCGCACATGAGGTTTACCATGTTCTATCTCAAACCGGTCCCCCGGCGGCTCACCTACGTAGCTCTGTTTGAGCTGATCGCCATCTTCTTCTCTTCACTGCTACTGTCTGGCATGAGCAACGGTGATGTGGCAAGCTCGCTGCCGGTGGCCATAACCACCTCTGTTATAGCCGTCGTCTGGAACTACATCTACAACACCCTCTTTGAGCGCTGGGAACGAAAGAACAATATCCAGAAACGAACGCTACTCATCAGGATTGTGCATACCACGCTCTTCGAGGCGATGTTTATTATTTTGATCGTGCCGTTCTTTATGTGGTTCTACAACGTCGGCCTCGTGAAAGCCTTTATGATGGAGGTTGGCCTGCTTACCTTCTTCTTTATCTATGCGTTTGTATTCACATGGCTTTTTGACCGGCTGTTCCTGCGCGAGCCTGTTCCCGCTCTTTAAGCGTCAGCGGGCAGTAATAATCGGCACATGCGGTGCGGCGTCCAGCGGCAGATGGCCGGTGAGGCGCGGATCGGCCTGGACCTCTACTCGCCGTTCGTAAGGCTTGAAACCAGAGCGAATATAGAACCCAAGCGCGGAAGGGTGATCGAAGGTACAGGTATGTACCCAGAAACGCTGAACAGGCTTTGCCCAGGCCAGCTCTGTGGCCGCGCTCATTACCGCCCGGCCAATGCCTTTTCCGGTGATGTCTGGCGTCAGTCCGAGAAAGACCAGTTCAACTTCACCGGGTTCGCTGAAGTCCAGCTCCAGCAGCCCCGCGTCCTGTTCGTTATAACGAATAACGTAGATCTCCCGCTTAGAACTTTGCAGCACGTTAATCAGTGTCTCATCGCTCATTATGAGACGCGAAAACCAGAGCCAGTCTGCGCCTACCTTGCGGAACAGGCTACGGTAAGCATCAGGATCGCGATGCGTAAACGGCTGTAGCGCGAACCCTTCCGGCACAGGAACCGGCGCACCAGCGGGCCTCTCACGCATTTCAAGACAGGTAACAACCGTGGCGATATCGCCCGGGGCAATACTGGAGTAGCCGGCAGGGATAACGTGCGCGATGTCTTTCATTCTCTCTCCTGAGCGGGTAAGAATAATTATTGAACACATCATCCCAGAACGCCGCGATGCGTCAAAGGAAATATTTGCTTTATCTTTGCGAAAGAGAGGTGATATAACTTATTAAAATATAACGGGAAAATGGGTAATAAGAGAAATGTTTGATATTAGGCGAATTCAAAAGGATTCAGAGGAATTGGCTATATTAGTGGGTGAGCTGGATGCGTTTCAACGCACGCTTTATCCCGCCGAGAGTAATCACTGCCTCGATTTTTCTACGGTCGAAGAAGAGGATATTCGTTGCATTCTTGTGCGTGACGACAAAGGTGAAGCGATCGGCTGCGGGGCCATTTTTCTTCAGGGCGATAGCGCCGCGGAGATCAAGCGCGTCTATATTCGCCCTCAATACCGCGGCAACAAAATCGGTGAGCGGATCGTATCCAGTCTGGAGCAGCTTGCGGTTCAATCTGCCTGCCGTGTTCTTCGGCTGGAAACAGGCATTCGTCAGCAGCCGGCTATTACGCTTTATCAACGCTGCGGCTATCAGTTTTGCGATCCGTTTCCTCCCTATCAAGAAGATCCTCTGAGCGTATTTATGTATAAGGCGCTATAGGTAAGCCCTATAAAATACCCTTCAAGGCGACGTGATAGAGCAGCATAATAGTTTTGGCATCCACAATGAGACCGCTTTCAACCGCGGCTAATGCCTCATCCAGCGTCATCTCCAGCACCTCAATATCCTCTCCTTCCGCTTCGATACCACCCCCCGCGCTGGCTCGATCCTCAGCCTGGTACTCTGCGATATAGAAATAGAGCTTCTCCGTCACTGAGCCGGGACTCATATAGGCTTCGAATACCTTCTCAACGTGCGAAATACGAAATCCGGTCTCTTCTTCCGCCTCGGCTTTGATGCGGTTTTCCGGATCCATATTATCCAGCAGTCCGGCTGCCGCTTCGATCAGTAAGCCATCGTGTTCGTTCACATAGACAGGGAAGCGGAACTGACGCGTGAGGATCACGGTTCGTTGTTGGCGGTTATAAAGCAGGATAGTTGCACCGTTGCCCCGGTCATACACTTCCCGGTTTTGCTGCTGCCACTCGCCGTTCTGACGCTGCAGCGCGAAAGTATATTTCTTTAGCGTATACCAATCATCGGAAAGCGTTTGCGTGTCGATAATACGTACTTCTGCATGTTTTGATTGCATGATAGTGCTCCATTGCGTAGAGTAACCATCATAATAAGCACTTTCGTGCAAAATCAAGTTAATTCGTGCAGGTAAAAAAACGATGCTAACCAGTCAACGCAAACAGTTGATACTTGAAAAGCTGGCCGATGAGGGCCAGGTTCTGTCAAAAGATCTCAGCGCGCATTTTTCGGTGTCGGAAGATACCATTCGCCGTGACTTACGCGAGCTTGCGGCAGAAGGGCACCTGCAACGGGTGCACGGCGGCGCGCTGCCTGCCTCATCGGCTACCGGCACCTTCTCAGAGCGCAAGTCGCTTAAAATAGATGCCAAACAGCGCGTAGCCCGCAAAGGCGTTGAGCTGATTTCAAACGGGCAGGTAGTGATCATCGATGGCGGAACCACAACCTCGGAGCTTGTGAAGCAGCTGCCCATGGATCTGCGCATTACCGTGGTGACTCATAGCCCAGGCATCGCTCTGGGTCTGATTGATCATCCCGCCATTGAGGTGATCCTGATCGGCGGCCGCCTTTATAAACACTCCATTGTTACCGTCGGTGCGGCGGCCATAGAGGGGATCGGTAACATTCATGCCGATCTCTTCTTTATGGGCGTGACCGGTATTCACCCGGAAGCGGGGTTGACTACCGGTGATTACGAAGAGGCGTGCATCAAACGTGCATTTTCCGGCAGAGCCGCGGAAACCGTGGTGCTGGCGTCACCGGAGAAGATCAACACCGCATCGTCCTTTATGATTGGCAACCTGTCGCTCATTAATACGGTGGTAGTAGAGGAAGAGACTCATGCCGACTGGATCCGGACAGTAGAAGAGCAGGGTGTAACCGTTGTAAGGGCCTGATTCCTACCGTCCCGCAGGCTCGTCATTTATAAGCTAACCTTACTCCTTAACAAAGAGGAGAAAACGATGGCTGATTCAACCCTGATCGACACCCTGCAGTTTGGTCCTGAAGGCGCTGCAACGCAAAAGTACGAAATTTATGGTGATGATGAAAAGACACCAACCTATGCGTTGATTTACCAGCAGCGTGACGGCAGCTGGCAAAAGCTGGATGAAACTCTGAGCTTCGCTGTGAAAGAGGAGCAGGAAGAGGCGACGAACACGCTGGACTATGGCTCTGGCGATCCGCTCCCCGATCTGCGCGACCTGGTTACCGAGGCCAAAGAGCGCTGTGAGCAGCACTGGCACAACAGTCCCCGCAGCTAATGACCCTAACGCCGGGAGGCATCCCGGCGCACTCTCTTTCATGACAGCTTACGTAGCTGGCTGGCATGCCGGGCGGGTGGCATACCAAAGATGCGCACATAGTCACGGCTGAACTGGGAGGGACTCTCATACCCGACGTGAAACCCCGCGCTGGCAGCATCTACCGCATCGCTCACCATCAGTCGTCGTGCCTCCTGCATGCGTAGGTGCGTGCGAAACGCAATCGGGCTCATGGTAGTTACCGCTTTGAAATGATGATGAAACGCCGAGCGGCTCATTCCGGCCACGCTCGCTGCCTGCTCGATGCGGCACGCTTCACGAAAGTGCGTCCTGATCCAGATAATTGACCGGGCAATCTGACTAAAACGGCTCTCGGCCTGAGCCATATGGCGAATAATATTCCCCTGTGACCCCGTCAGCAGACGGTAGAAGATTTCACGGAGGGTCAGCGGGGCGAGGGCGTCAATATCATGCGGCGTATCCAGCAGTCGGGCGAGACGTACGGCGGCATCCAGCAGCTCGGGCGTGGTCTTATTTAACATAATGCCAGCGGGGGGATCCTGGGCATCGGCCAGTGTTGCAGGATAACGGATAGCCAGCTCTGACAGCATGGTCATATCAAAATCAAGCTGCAGGCAGAGGTAGGGGCGCTCCTCTGTTGCCTCGATGACCGATCCCATCACCGGCAGCTCGACCGAGGCGATTAGGTAGTTTTCCGCATTGTAGCGGTAGGTCGTCTCCCCGAGACGTGCCTCTTTCGTCCCCTGGGCAACAAGGCAGAGCGTTGGTGTATAGATCACCGGCATTGGCATGGTCGGTGACGACGCCCGTATCAGCGTTACGCCGGGCAGTGGGCAGGAGTAACTCCCCTCCACTGGGGTATGGCGATCGATAATGTCCACGAGAGTATGTAGTCTGTTCATAAGCAGGCATGTTATCCCGGAAGAGTAATCCCGAAAAGAGAGCATCGCCCAGACTGGACGATCGTGCAAACATCACGGACATCCCGTCTATCCCGTAACGCGCGTTCTGTTAGAGGATGATAGTCGCAATCAACACCTTGAGGAGACTGGACATCATGACCACACCACAGGCGCTCGACCACTATCGCTTACTTGGCCGTTCCGGATTACGTGTTTCACCTCTTTCGCTGGGCACCATGACCTTTGGCTCAGACTGGGGATGGGGCGCGGATGACGCAGAGGCGCAACGCATCTTTGATGCCTATATTGACCGCGGCGGCAACTTTATCGATACCGCGGTCAACTATACCAACGGCAGCGCAGAGAAGATCCTTGGCCAGATGATCAAGGCGAAACGCGACCGCATCGTGCTGGCCACCAAGTTCACTATGTCGCGGGAAGCGGGTAACCCCAATGCGGGCGGGAATCACCGTTACAATCTCGTCCGCTCCGTTGAGACTAGCCTGCGCCAGCTCGATACGGACCGCATCGATCTGCTCTATCTGCATGCCTGGGATTTTACCACCTCGCCGGAGGAGGTGATGCGGTCCCTCGACGATCTCGTTCGTGATGGCAAAATTCTCTATGCGGGTATCTGTAACACACCGGCATGGCGTATCGCCCAGATGCAGACCCTGGCCGATCTGCGCGGCTGGTCGCCATTCGTGGCATTGCAAATTGAGTACAGCCTGGTTGAGCGTACGGTAGAGCATGAGCTGATCCCGATGGCGCAGGCGATGGGCCTCGGCGTCCTGCCGTGGTCACCCCTTGGCGGCGGGATCCTGACCGGCAAATACAGTCGGGCCGATCTCTCGGATGAGAACGGTGCCGACGTGGCAGCGACGCGTAAGGGGATCATTGCCTCGACTGGCCATCTGAACGAGCGGGCGTTGGCCATCGCCGAGGCGGTCAGCAGCATCGCCCATGAGAGCGGGGCGTCATCGTCCCAAATTGCGCTGGCGTGGACATTACGTAACTCTGCTGTTGCTTCCACTATTATGGGGGCACGTACCGTTGCTCAGGCCGAGGACAATTTTGCTGCGCTTGATGTCGTGCTCAGTGATGAGCAGCTCCAGCGTCTGGAGCAGGCCAGCGCGATTGCTCCTATCTTCCCGGCGCGCTTTATCTCCCGACCGATGGCGCAGCAGCTGATCACCGGCGGGGCGACTGTCAGGGGACGTTAGTCCTCTGTTATCCGGCGCTGCAGAAAATCGATAAACACTCTCACTTTTTCGGGAACGTGGCGCGTGTGAGGGTAGAGGGCATAGATCCCCTGTCGGGGAAAGCGATAGTCAGGTAATAAATGAATAAGCTGGCCGCTATCCAGCGCCTCCTGCACCAGCCAGGCCGGCAGCAGAGCTACACCCGCCCCACATCTGACGAACGTCAGCAGTGAGGCCGCGCTGTCGGCCATTATCATGGGTGGAAGATGTGCCCGAAAGAGCACGTCTTCGCCTTCCGGGGTCAATACCTGCCAGTGCAGCGGAGTCGCAAGGCGGGTATGTGCCAACCAGCTGGCTCCGGCAAGCTGCTCCAGATTTAAATTTGTAGTGCCTGCGTAGCGTTTCAGGTAATCAGCTGATGCAACCGGGACAATCTCAAACCGATCGATAAGTCTGGCATGATGGCTTGAGTCCGTTAGCTGACCAAGGCGGATGGCAACGTCAAATCGACCGGAAATCAGATCGTCACTCTTTGAAGAGGAGACATGCTGAATTCTGAGCTGAGGATGTTCAGTTGAAAAAGCCGCAAGCGCCGGAACAACTACTTGAGCACCGTATTCGTGGGTAGTCGTGATGCGAAGCACACCGCTTAAGCCGGAATGATCGCTGCGCACGTCATTAAATACGCTTTCAGCCTCCTGCAGAAGCCGCAGGCAACGGTGGTAAAAGCGTTCTCCGGAATCGGTTACGGCAACCTGTCGGGTAGTACGGGTAAGTAACGACACGCCAAGCTTCTCTTCCAGCTTTCTGATGTTAAAGCTGACGACTGCCTTAGTCAGCCCCAACGTTTGTGCTGCTCGCGTAAAGCTACCGGCCTCCACTACCGCAACAAATATCTCAAGCCGCTGCATGTCGAGCATTTTTCCCTCCGTCAACCTGCTTATTGTCAAAATGAATTTGACAGTATAACGCCGGGCGTGGCGTTTATCCTATCTTGCTCAGTGCCTATACTGCGCGCACTTTGCTGTTTTAAGGGAAGAAAATGAGTTATCGAGTACGCGTTGCCAGTATCTATCTGCTGGGATTCTTCATCGACCTGATTAACATGTTTATTGCTAACGTAGCCTATCCCGAGATTGGTCGGCATTTTGATGCGTCGGTAAGCCTGCTGGCCTGGGTTAGCAACGGCTACATAGTGGGCCTTACCCTGGTGATACCGCTCAGCCGCTGGTTATCTCAACGTATTGGGACCAGGCGTCTGCTAATGCTGTCTCTGATTGTTTTTATGGCGGGCGCGACCGGTGCAGGCCTTGCCTCTTCGCTATCTCAGCTCATCGCCTGCCGATGGCTACAGGGGATAGGCGGAGGATTATTAATTCCCGTCGGGCAGACGATGACCTATGCGCTCTATCGCAGTCATGAGCGTGCAAAGCTCTCTTCAGCGATTATGCTGGTGGCATTACTGGCCCCCGCGTTGTCACCCACCCTTGGCGGGCTGATTGTCGATAACCTCAGCTGGCGCTATGTCTTTTTAGCAAGCTTGCCGCTAGCGGGTGTCACGCTAATCCTCTCTGCTCTTTGGCTTAAGCCGGACGTTGGTTCGACACTGTCTGAGCCGTTAGATCTTTCAGGGTTAATCATGGCCTGCTCGGCGCTCACGCTGATTCTGCTGGGGTTGACGTATCTGGGAGAGGCGGGACATATCTGGCGAGGCGGGTTAGTGCTGGTGGTCGGCATTATGCTGATGGGGTTGTTCGCCCGGCACACCCTGAGAAAAGCAACGCCCTTGCTCAACTTACGACTGCTGAACGCACCGCTGCTGCAAACCGCAATGCTGGTGTATCACTTTATTCCTGGCGTATTTACCGGTGTGAGTCTAATTGCCATGATCTATCTACAGGACCAGTTGGGTATGAGTGCAACGCTTGTAGGGTCAATGATGATCCCGTGGGCGCTGGCTTCCTGTGTGGCTATCACGCTTACCGGGAAAATATTCAATCATATTGGCCCTCGTCCGCTGTTTATTATCGGCGGCCTGGGGCAAGGAGCAGGCATTGCGTTGCTGACGCTTATTGGTCATGTCCAGGACATTACCATTGCCGCACTGGCTTACCTTTTGATGGGTTTCGGCAGCAGCCTGTGTAGTAGTACGGCGCAAAGCTCGGCATTTATTGACATCTCGGAGGGTGAGTTAGCGGATGCCAGCGCGCTATGGAACATTAATCGTCAACTGAGTTTTTGTTTAGGCGTCGCCGTGCTGGGTTTACTGTTGAACCTCATGCTCAGCGCAGGTTTGCCAGTAAGCCATGCCTTCCATTTCTGTTTTTTAATGGCTGCAGGTAGCGTAATTATTCCGTTGCTCTACTGCCTGCGGCTGCCGAACCGAAGCCTGGTTTTATCTCTTAAGAAGGAGAAAGAATGAATCGTTATTTTCAGGAAGTTTTAGATGCTCATGAGCTTATTCGCTGCTGGCTGGGAGACGAAACGGCATCGGCCGACGTTTGCGAAATGCTGTTAGCACGTTTCAGCCCGGCATACTCGATGGTGACCCCGGGTGGGGCCATGCTTGATTTTACGGCATTGAATGCGTTCTTCCGTGCCCAGCGCGGCGCGAAGAAGGGGCTGCACATCGACATTGAGAATATGCAGCTTGTTGCAGAGAGCGCGGAGGGCGCAACCGTGACCTATCAGGAGCGCCAGCAGCTGCCCGGTCAAAACCCGACGTTACGTTTCTCAACCGTGGTATTTGAATCCGAGCCGGATGGCACGGTCCGCTGGCGGCATCTCCACGAAACGGCTCTCCCTACGCCCTGACGCCTGTATAGTTATCTCATAACGATGCCGCCGCCCGGGCGGCGGTATCATACAGGGACGATATCGTGCGCAGCAGCTGCGCGGTATCACCGATAGACGTCCCTGAAATACCGCTTTCCGCATGAATATTGATCAAGCAGGCTTCCCGCACATCGCGGTATTTCATGCATAGCGCTTTGCCCTCCTCGGTCGTTGAGAAATAGAGCTCTTTACCGACTTTCTCACTCGTCACATAGCCCGCCTTGACCAGCTTTTTCAATGCATAGGTCACCACATGAGTGTCCTCAACGTTAAGGACGAAACAGATATCGGCCAGCTTCTTCTTACGATTGCGATGGTTGACATGATGCAGCAGCGAGACGTCAAAGGCCCCCATATCAGGCTCACCCGCGGCGGTCATGCAGCGCACCATCCATTTGTTGAACGCATTGCTGGTCATGATCAGCGCGTATTCCAGCTCCGATAACTCTGCGCAGCGCTCAGATACCAGATGGCGAGAAGAGACGATCCGGCCATCTGTTATATCGTCCTGATTTGATGAATTTCGTGTTTTTAAGGTCATAGCGTTCCTTACGGGAGTGTGACTCTTAGCCAAAAATGTAAACCTGAATCGATAAAATAAGAACATTTTATTGATAAATTGTTTACATGTTTTTGTGGTTCAGATATAGCTTTTTAGTGCTGGTTCTGTGGAGCCGGACGCAAAACACAACATCGCTCGCCGGAATGCATCACGCTTCGTCCTGATACGAAGTATTAAAAAAATAGCCGTCGGCGCGCAACACTCACTTTGGATAGGGTAAACGTTTATGGACGGTTCGACATTACTGCCGCTGATTGGGATACCCATCGTGGTTATCGGCTTTGCACTACGCTTCAACCCGCTGCTGGTGGTGGTGGTGGCGGGGCTGGCGACGGGTCTGCTGGTGGGTATGGATTTTGGGATGTTGCTTGAGACGTTTGGCGAAAAGTTCGTGAATAGCCGTTCGCTGGCAACCTTTATCCTGATCCTGCCTGTTATTGGCCTGCTGGAGTATTACGGGCTAAAAGAGCGGGCGCAGGCCTGGGTCGCGAAGATCGCCAGCGCCACCTCAGCACGTATTCTGATGCTCTACTTTGTGGCGCGTGAAGGAACGGCGGCGCTGGGACTGATGTCGCTTGGCGGTCATGCTCAGACGGTACGTCCGCTGCTTGCGCCGATGGCCGAAGGGGCGGCACTGAATGAATACGGCGAGCTGCCGCAGCATATCCGCGACAAGATCAAAGCCCATGCTGCCGCGTGCGACAATATTGCGGTCTTCTTCGGAGAGGATATCTTCATCGCCTTTGGTGCGGTGCTGCTGATTGACGCCTTCCTGAAAGAGAGCGGTATTGAAGGCATTGAACCGCTGCATATCGGCCTGTGGGCCATTCCGACCGCCATCGCGGCACTGGTTATTCATATGACGCGCCTGCTGCGCCTGGATGCGAGCATCCGTCGCGACGTAATGGCCTGGCGAGCAGAGCAGGGTACACAGGAGATCGCCCCATGATGACGTTAATCACTATTAACCGCGTGTACTACCTGATTGGTTTTGTCGTCATGCTGCTGGTTGTGATGACCCTGCGCGATCGCGCCAATCCTAAACGCTTTACCACCGCGCTGTTCTGGTTCCTGTTTGGCGGCATCTTCCTGTTTGGCGATCTTATGGTGCAGGAGCTGGGCAAGTCCCTGGCGTATCGAATCATTGGCGGCTGCGTCATTCTGATTGCCTTGCTGGCAGGTTTTGGGCTGGTGGGTAAAGGGCACTATAAGATGTCCACCGAGCCCGAGCGCGTCGCCTCGGCAAATCGTCTGAAAAACTGGCTGTTCCTGCCAGCGCTGATGATCCCGGTGGTTACCGTGATCGGCACCCTGTTCCTGAAAGGCGTGTCGGTGGGTGGCGTCTACCTGCTTGACCAGAAACAGCTCACGCTCGCGGCCCTGTGCGTGGCGTGCGTGGCCGCGATCCTTACCGGCTGGTGGCTGACGAAGGGGACGCCGCTGCATGCGGTCCGCCAGTCCCGTCGCCTGGTTGATACGATTGGCTGGGCGGTGATCCTGCCGCAGATGCTTGCCATGCTGGGCGGCGTGTTTGTGGTGGCGAATACCGGCGAGTCGGTACAAAAGGTGGTAAGTCTGTTTGTGAACCCGGATAGCCGTTTCATGCTGGTGGTGATCTACTGCGTGGGTATGGCGCTCTTCACCATGATTATGGGCAACGCCTTCGCCGCGTTCCCGGTGCTGAGTGCAGGCATCGCCTTACCCTTCCTGATCAACGTACACCACGGTAATCCGGCACCGCTGCTGGCGATTGGCATGTACGCGGGCTATTGCGGCACCCTGATGACGCCGATGGCTGCCAATTTCAATATCGTTCCTGCGGCTCTGCTGGAGCTTAAAGATAAGTACCAGGTGATCAAAATCCAGATCCCGACCGCGCTAACCCTGCTGGTGGTTAACGTGTTCTTAATGTATTTCCTCGTATTTCGCTAAGCGTAGCAATGACTTAAGGAGCTGTTATGGAACTTACTCAACATCAGGCTGACGCGTTTGCCAGAATGCCATTGACCTACTTGCGTCAGGAGTACCCGAACCACATTATGCATCTGCTTAATGACGATGGAGACGTATTGCCGCCGCGCGAACTGCATCCTGTTTTCTACGGCTGTTTTGACTGGCACTCGGCGGTGCATGGCTACTGGCTGCTGCTGCGCTGCGTGCGCCTCTATCCTGACCTGCCGTGCCGGGAGGAGATCGTCGCGCTATTTGATGAGCACCTGACGGAAGAGAAGGTGGCCCAGGAGCTGGCCTATTTTAACGCGCCGTTTCGCGCCTCTTTTGAGCGTCCATACGGATACGGCTGGTTGCTGGCGCTGGCTCAGGAGCTAAAGCAATCCGCGTTACCTCAGGCCGCAGGCTGGTATCAGACGCTTCAGCCTTTAACGCAGGATATTCGCGGCAGGCTGATGGATTATCTCAGTAAGCTAACGTACCCGATTCGGGTCGGTACCCATTACAACACCGCCTTTGCGCTGGCGCTGGGGCTGGACTATGCCCGCGTCGTGGAGGATAACGCACTTGAGCAATCGATCGTAACGGCGGCAAACCGCTTCTATCTCGCTGACACGGACTATCCGGCGCACTATGAGCCAGGAGGGGACGAGTATATTTCCGGGGCGCTCACTGAAGCACTGCTGATGAGCAAGGTGACGGATCGTTTCCCCGCATGGTTCGACGCGTTTCTTCCTGCGGTGGGCGCGGTGTCGGCGCTGATGAACCCGGCGGAGGTGAGCGACCGTACCGATCCCAAAATTGCGCACCTTGATGGTTTAAACCTCAGCCGCGCCTGGTGCATGAAGCATATTGCGAAAGCGTTGCCGACAGATCACCCGGGGCAGCAGGCGCTGAGCGAGGCGGTTGAGCGTCATCTTGCTGCCAGCGTCGAGCATGTGGTGGGAAGCCACTACAGCGGCGGACACTGGCTGGCGAGTTTTGCGCTGCTGGCGCTGGAGTAAGAGAGGAGAGGGTGTAGCGCTATACGGCGCTGCACCCGGCTTTCACATCAATACGCTAGTGTGAGGGCTGCCACTTGCGGCTGTAGAGCCATACGATTGTCAACGTCACTAAAGGTATGCCATGGAAAATAATGATAACCAGGGCGGGCGTTAACCAGATATAGAAGGGCGCTACAATTAACATGCCAACCCCAAATCCTGTCATCTGCAGGAGAGTCATCAGGCTAAATATAGGTAACCGTAAAGACTCATCCTCGCTCTGGATGCGCGAGATCAGACTGACATCCGCCAGGCCATCGCCAATACCGGCGATGAAAATAAACACCAGTGCAAGCGGGACGCCATGCTGCTGGAAGGTGAAAATAAACCCCAGGGACATCAACGCCACACCATAAAAAAATAGCCGCTCGGTTTTTATCCCACGCTTAAGTAACACGTAATTTGCTGCCCTTGCCCCGGCAAATTTGCCACCTGCCCAGACAGCCAGAAGTAGGCCCATTGTTTTTCCTGGCGAACCTGACGTCAGAAGCTCTGAAAGGATGGGGAAGCCCACGTTATGCGCGGCACTACCGAGTGTATCGGCCATTGTTACCAGCAACATTCCGGCCATTAGCGGCGCAACGCGTAAACCTTTCACAAGGTTACTCCACTCCTTACGCTGGCTCTTTAACTCATTAGCGGCTGGTGTAATCAGAAAGCGTAAGGGCAGAATACATAAGCCAGCCAACAGATAGGTGAGAATGTTGGTGACAAACACCAGCTCATATCCGCTTGCCGCCAGCAAAATACCTGACACCATGCTTCCTGTAACGGCACCCGTCGCTGATGCGGACGTCAACCATGCGTTAGTGGCCACTCGGCGCGACTCATCCACCCACCAGGGGAGCTGGCTGTTAAGTCCAATGGCGAACATGGAGTTACCGATGCCGATCCCCAGAGCGATAAACGGCAGGATATAAAGCTGTACCGATGGGGGGAATATTAACAACAGCGCCAGCAGAGCCGCGCGCGTAACATCAAAAAAGACCAGCGAGAGGCGTCCAGTAAAACGCCTGAAGAAAGGCACGCCAAACACACTTGCTAAAATACCCCCGGTGACCCGGCAGGCGAGGAAAATACTTACGTGCATCACACTATGGCTAAGTATATAGACATAGGTTGATAACGCGACCATGTTGAGAAAGGCGCCAAAATCAGAGATAAAACGTGCAAGAACGATCAGTCCACTATTTCTGGCTGACCGGTTAATCATCTCTCCATCCTGATGTGCATCAGTCATACCGGTACCCCTTGCGGAAAACAACGACAGGTGACTAGCAACAAGTCACGCCAGCCAGACTGCTGGTTATCCAACGGTACAACAGAGGAGGCCCGATGCCAGCATTTATTATCGTTGACTATAAGCGTTTCCAGATACCGGTTCATCTCTTTAGTAAAGATAAGGCTATCCTCTTCCGGGCCAGCAAAAACTTCAGAAATAACAGGGCGAGTATTCTTTTTTTTAATAAAGTGCATGAATATCCAGTCGAATCCATCCTGATGTATGCCAGATGTTGTAGGGCTTACCTGTCCGCCATCTGCTTTTACCCTGAATTGATGGACATCCATTGTTAAAGGTATTGGCTGGCCTAAAACTGCATAGACTACAGACTGGTCAAACTTAATAAGTTGCTGAAGTATAGCGTCAGAGATAAAACCTTCTTCAGCATAGCTCAAATGGTTTACACCCTGCTTGTACTTTATATCATAGGTCACTTTCGGGTGAAAATTTGGATCCCTGTTTATTTCCAATTGGGACAGATCGCTCTGTAAGGAGTGGTAGCGCAAGATTCTTCGTTCCCGATGTGTATAATGGCGGAAATTTTCATCTCGGTCTAAATAATTCCACCAGTCACAAAAATCTTCCTGCTGTGCCAATGTGAAGTTAATCCAGGAAGAAGGAACTGCAACATGTGCGAATCCATTCCTGTTAAGCTCATCCGCAACTAAAGCTATGCTCATTTTCAACTCCTTTATTCGATGATCGGGATCGCACGCTCACCAATTTTGCGATAAAGCGATGTGGCCGCCTCTGCGCTTGTAACGCGAACCCAGCATTTGAGTAAGTAAAACTCTTCCAGATCCGGATTAACTGAAGAGCCAGAGGGGAACACACTATAGTCAATAACAGAGCGGTCTTCTGCTAACACACTCAAATCGGCGAATCCCTTGAACACGCCCTTCTTATTTGGATAAATAACCATCATCGAGTAAAAATAGGGGCAATTTTCAACATTGTCTGCTGCCTTAATCAGACGCTGGTCAATACCATCATTATTAAGCAAGATATCCAGATACAGTGCCCAGGGGGAGATATTAGCAATATCCTCAAACGCTGAGCTGACATATAACCCGCCGATTCGTGGGTTGATTTCAATGACCACCGGTCCCTCAGGAGTCATTCTAAACTCAAGATGAGCAATGGCATTAGTCAGACCCACAGCGTGTAAGCATCTTTTGGCATACTCGCGGATAGCCTGCTGCTGTGCAGGAGAGAAGGAGACAGGCGGCGTTATAAGTAAGTTTTCCAGGACGGTATTAGCCGCATCCGTTAAAATCAGCTTTTCGTTTATTATAATCGGACAGATTGCATCCCCGCTGATAACGCACTCTACGGTCCCCTCGATTCCGTCGATCCACGACTCAAGCAGAATAGTGGAGCCGGGGATGTTCACAGTGTCATTTGTCGATTCACCGCTACCAAAGAAGTCTGCAGATAAGGATTTATCGTAATTAGTTTGGTAAATAGCATAATGTTGGAGCAGTTCCTGCCTGTTTACACACTTTTTTATAAAAGCCGAACCCGCTCCGAAAGGCGGTTTTGCAATTAAAGGATAACCAATTTCTTCCGCTTTAAGAACAAGTTGCTTCTCATTATGGCATAATGCATAGCGTACTGAAGGGATATCAAGGCTCTCAAGCTTTTGTCGCATTGCATGTTTGTTATTACATGCATTTATTCCAGCCGGTTCGGAATAAACCAGTCCCAATTTTTTGCACGCGTTAGCGACAATGATTCCAGTTTGACCATAGCGTGTAGCCTGTCCGCCATAGCAGAACAGGACCTTGACGTTATAGTCGTGATTAATATTGTTAACAAGCGCAATGAGCGTATCCTCAGTGATCTCATCCAGCAAAAAGACCTGGTCACTGTCACTGTAGAGGCGTTCAAGGTATGAACGCCCCTTTCTTGCCGCAGTCAAACAGAAAAAACCACGCTGTCGGGCTGCGGCAAAGTGTGGCTCGCGATAGTAGTAGCGCTTTTGTTCCGTCTCATCGACGTCAATAAAAAGAACAGCTTGCTTTTCCATTAAAATACCTCAGAGGGATTAATTATCCAGCCATTCACACACGTCGCCCTGCCAATTTGTAAAGCGATAATAACGCTTCCCATCACGGTACTCATACGCAGGAACGGGATTGCTATCATTGATAATAGGGACAGTAAACTTCCCCTTTGCATGAGGTAAAACATATTCCGGCAAAGCAATGTTTGAAACGCGCCGTTTAAGTTGACTCATGATATTGATTGCATCTTCAATGCTTGCCTTATATACCGCAGAGCCAGGTGAGAAGGGCATAAAATGGTAAAGGTAATAGGGTTTCACCCCGAGGCGATAAAGGTCGATAAATAATTTATGTAGTATCTCTTCGCTATCATTAACTCCCTTCAGGAAAGGGGTGTTTGCAAAGACTAATGGTACGGCTTTATGAATCTTATTGACCGCTGCTGCAAAATCCCGGCTCAACTCCCAGGGGTGACAAACATGGACGCCAAATGAGTTAACGTTGTACTTTTCAAGAATTTCAACCAGCCTGTCTGTCACTCTGAAAGGATTAAATGTTAGCGCTCTTGAATGTAAGCGAATTAATAAATTGTCATTAATCTCACGTATCGCAGCCAGGCACTCTTCCAGTTTATTATCCGTCAACATTAAGGGGTCACCACCACTCAGTATGACTTCCTCCACGCTCGGTGTGCTTTTTATGTACTCCAGTGAAGCGTCAAAAGAGCGTTGGCCTGCGTTGGACTTATCAGAGTCTGTCTTAAGTGTTCTCAGTGCTTCGAAACAGAACTGACAATATGAATTACAGGTATTAACCATTCGCAGGATCACCCTGTTATCATATTTATGTTGGCAGATGGGCGTTTTCATCTCATGCGATAACTCCCAGTTTTCTGACTCACCATCATATCCGCTAAGCGCCTCATCACTCCAGAACGGTACAACCTGCCGCCATAAAGGGTTATCAACAAGATTTTGAGGGCTACTCTTTTTTATTAAATCTACATAGTAGGGGGTAATTTGTATTTTTCTGCCCTGAAGGTTGTTTTGGATGTTTAAGGAGAGCGCTTCATCCCATCCGCCACATGCTGCCCTTAAGGAGGGTTCATCGCGCAAGGCGTTTTTCTGCTGCCAGCGCCAGTCGGTCCATTGTGTGGAATGGCTTTCTTGAAATATATTCTCAACGTTGCTCATAAAGTTGTCCTGTTTGTTTAGCGGCAAGAAAATATAAAATATATTTTACTTATAAATATATTTGACGGGCTTAAATGATTTACAGGTGCACAAACAACAGTTTTAAAATAGTAAAGAGCAGTAGATGCTCTTTTCAGGAGAAGAATCTGGAAATAGTTATATAAATTTAAGGGTGGCGCAATGGAACTTTATCCACTCACAAAGAGTGTGGTGGGAATGAGCATACTTTAATGGCGACATATATATCAATATAGTTCATTGTAACAAAATGTTAACAAGAATTTTACTGAATTTAACTTGTCGCAATTATAATAATATTGATTTATGCAAAGCTGAATGATTAGTATTTATATAACTTTTATTTATTATAAGGGCGCATATTCAATACTTTCCCTTAGGATTGGCGGTCTATTTGAGATGCTTTTTAACGTGCCTTGCCATTTTTAATCAGACAGAAATAGACATCAATGCCATGCCTGTGGAATGAAGGGGGCGCTTTGCCTGGCAATAAATCATTCACCCCCCCCCTTCGTAAGCCTGACCAGCACTATGCGTCAGGATCGCCGCTCCTCTTTTTCAGCCTGGCCGAGAGGTAGGGCGCAGTGAGGCTGTCCGGTGAGCGGCTTACCTCTTCCGGCGTACCACTCGCAACAAGTTGTCCACCGTTTTCTCCAGACCCTGGCCCAAGATCGAGGACCCAGTCGGCTTCGGCGGCAATGCGCATATCATGCTCCGCCATAACCACCGTATCGCCGCGTTGAACCAGTCTGTCGAGAACCCGTAGTAGCTTGTCCATATCTGCCGGATGCAGCCCGGTAGAAGGCTCGTCCAGCAGATAGAGCGTTTTACCCCGCTGCACGCGCTGCAGCTCCCAGGCAAGCTTAATGCGCTGGCATTCACCGCCGGACAGTTCGGTGGCAGGCTGGCCCAGCGTCAGGTAGCCAAGACCAAGCGCGGCAAGCGCGGCAAGAGAGCGCTGGATAGCGTCATTGCCCTCAAATACCGAGATAGCTTCGTCGACGGTGAGATCCAGCACGTCCGCTATTGTTCTGTCATGCCAACGCACCGCAAGGGTTTCATCATTGTAGCGACGTCCGCCGCAGGCAGAGCATGGGGCGCTGGCCTCAGGCATAAACAGTAGCTCAATGGTGATCTGCCCCTGGCCCTCACAGGCGGGACAGCGACCGGCGGGCAGGTTGAAGGAAAACCGGCTGGCGTTAAAGCCGCGCTTTTTCGCCTCGTCCGTTTCGGCAAAAAGCTTGCGTACGGTGTCAAAAAAGCCGGTATAGGTCGCCAGGTTGGATCGCGGTGTCCGGCCGATGGGCCGCTGATCGATGCGAACCAGACGCTTAAGCGAGGTCCCACCCGCCGTAATCTTCCCCTGTACATCCGGAACCACGCCGTCCTCCTCTGCATCTTCCTCCTCCGGAGTTTTGTCGAGCCGTTGAAGCAGCGTGGGGAGCACCCGGGCGAGAAGCGTGGACTTGCCCGAGCCGGACACGCCGGTGATGGCGGTCATCCTTTCAAGAGGGATATGGAGATCCATGTCGTGAATATTATTGCAGGTAATCTGCTCCAGCTTTAGCCAGCGTTCGGGAAGCCGCCGCTGACGCAGGCCCGGACGATGCCTGTCGAACAGGTAGCCTGCGGTAGTGGAACTGGACACCTGTTTGAGACCTGATGGCGTACCGTTATAGACGATCTCACCGCCCAAATGCCCTGGGCCTGGTCCCACTTCCGTCAGCCAGTCGGCTTCGGCGATCACGTCCAGATTGTGCTCGACGATGACCAGCGAGTTTCCCGCCTCGAGAAGCAAACGCAGGGAGTGGAGCAGGGCGCGGACATCTTCCGGATGCAGGCCGGCCGCAGGCTCATCAAGCACGTAAATCACGCCAAAGAGTCGGGAAATAAGCTGCGTAGCCAGCCGGATCCGCTGGAGTTCTCCGGAGGAGAGCATGGTAGTCCGGCGGCTGAGAGACAGATGCCCAAGGCCCAGTTTTTCCAGCTGGTCGAGGCGGCCGCAGATATCGGTCGTCATCCTGACGACGGCTTCCCGCAGTGCGGCCTCGGCAGGCAGTTGCTGAGAGTGGCCTTCGGCAAAGGGTAAAAGCAGCGCCTTCAGCTGCGTAATCGTCAGCTCGCCCATCTCGGCAATATCGAGGCCCGCAAATCGGTAGGCCAGCGCACTCTGATTAAGCCGCTTGCCGTGACATTCGGTGCAGGGCGCCACGGTAATAAAGCGGGAGAGACGTTTTTTCACCGACTCCTTACCACCGGAGTAGCTCTGCAGCAGGTATTTTCTGACGCTGGTGTAGGTTCCGGTATAGGCAGGCTCGGTGCCTGCCGCGATCGCCTCCTGACGCTGCTCTGCATTGAGTCCCAAAAAGATCGGTACCGAGGGCTGTTCGTCGGTGAAGATGATCCACTCACGATCTTTCTCAGCCAACGTCTTCCACGGTGCATCAATGTCGTAGCCCAGCGTTTCCAGAATTGAACGCAGATTTTTTGCCTGCCAGCCAGGCGGCCAGGAGGCTATCGCCCCTTCGCGAATGCTCAGCGAATCGTCCGGTACCAGCGCGTCGGCTTTAACTTCATGTACCATGCCCAGCCCCTGGCAGGCCGGACAGGCGCCCTGCGGGTTATTGGGCGAGAAAGATTCCGCTGCCAGAAACGGGACGTTGGCAGGATGGCTGCCGGCGCGGGAAAACAGCAGCCTCAGGGTAACGGAGATCCGCGTCAGGCTCCCGACCGTTGAGCGCTCCTGTGCACCGGCACGGCTCTGCTGTAGGGCAACGGCGGGTGGCAAACCGTCGATGCCATCCACGTCCGGCGCAGCCGCTTGTTCAATCAGACGCCGCGCGTGCGGTGCGATGGACTCCATAAAGCGTCGCTGCGCCTCGGCATAGATCGTGTCAAACGCCAGGGACGATTTACCCGACCCGGATATGCCGGTAAACACCACCATGGCATCGCGGGGAAAGGTAAAGGAGAGGTCCTTGAGGTTATGCGTCCTGGCTCCGTTTACGCTTACGCCAGGGCTGATAGCGTGGGCCATGGCGCTTATGTTTTTTGACGCTTTTTCTGATGACATGATTTACCCTGATAATAAAAGAACTTCAAGGGTAGACGCGGAGAGGGCAGTGAACAACGTGCTACAAGGTAGTTGCGTGCTTAGCAATCAGCTCTCTGAACCATACCTGAGCTGAAGAGTTATCGCTGCGTCGATGCCATATCAGATGAAACTCAATCTCAGGTAGCGCCAGGGGAGGCGAAAATATCGTCAACTGATGACTGGTCTGCGAATGCCGTGCCGCACGTTTGAGTATCGTGGCAGCCATACGGGTGCGCGCGATGACCGCAGGCACGGCAAAAATGTTTGGCACGGTTAATACGAGCCGACGCTGCTTGCCCTGCTGCGCGAGGATCTGATCGACCAGGCCGTGCAGCTCTCCTTCCGGTGAGACCAGCACATGCTGCAGATCCAGATAGGTATCCAGATTCATCGGTTCCCTTGCCAACTGATGTTCGCGCGATACGATGGTGACAAATTCATCACGCAGCAGCGGCCGGGTCACAATACGTGCATCCCTGTTTGTCGGCGGCACGCCGATGGCCACATCGATCGCACCGGCATCGAGCAGATCGACAGCCGCATTGCGGTCATTAAAAGCAAACACATTCAAGGAGACGCCGGGCCAGGTCTGTTCCAGCGCTTGCATAAGTGTCGGAAGCAAAACCACTGTCGGGTAATCCTGCAAGCCTATTTTGAACGTGACCTGTGCGGTTTCAGGCTGAAAAAAAGGCCGGATAATCATGGCCTGCTCGATCTGCTGCAGGACTGCAGCAATTGGCGATGCCAGGTCCCGCGCACGTGGCGTGGGAATTAACCCCGCATTGCTGCGCTGAAAGAGGGGATCCCCCAGCAAGATCCGCAGCCGGGACAGGGCTGCGCTCATCGCTGGCTGGCTTATGCCTGTCTGGATTGCAGCGCGGGTGACATTGCGTTCGTTCATGAGGGCATTGAAAGCCACCAACAGGTTCAGATCGATACCATGAAAATCCATATTTCGAATAATGGTCTATATCGGTTATTTGTTGGATTGATTATAACGCACGTTTTATTCTGCTACCTCCTTAACTATGGAGTAGCGCTTATCATGAATACCACATCGACAGAGTTGACCCAGAAATTACGCAGCGAACTGGCCGCTGTAGAGACACTCTATCGCGCATTCAGCGAACAGAATCCCGATCTTGTGGATACCGTACTTGCCCCGGAGTGGGATGACATTCCGCTGGCCCCGGGTCAGGCTCCCGGTCCGGCAGGAATAAAGACCATCATCAACATGGTTGTCGCTGCCTTTCCGGATGTGCACATCACCATCCATGACACGGTTCAGGAACCCGGCAAGGTCGCCGTGCGCGCCGAGATCGGCGGGACCCATCTGGGTGAGCTGTTCGGCATCGCACCAACCGGTAAAAAGGTGAGTTTCAGGCTGCATGAGTTTCACACGCTTGCCAACGGCCTGATTACCACCACCTGGCACCTGGAGGACTGGCTTGGCCTGTTCCAGCAGCTTGGTCAATTTCCATCACAAAACTGAACCTTTTTCACCGGGATCGGATTTTCTTAACCAGTGCCTCGGAATATGCTGTTTTGCTTGTGACGCCTGAGGACGTATACCTTGCCGGGAATCCATTTTCTCAGCAGGCAAACATGAGCACACATACCCGCATTCGCAAATTCAATACCAAAGAGACCTACCCGAACCAGTCCCTGGACAACGATCTTTGCCAGGCCGTTCGCGCAGGCAATACCGTTTACGTTCGTGGTCAGATTGGTACCGACTTCGACGGCAATCTGGTGGGGCTTGGCGATCCGGCCGCGCAGGCCGAACAGGCGATGAAGAACGTGAAACAGCTGCTGGAAGAAGCGGGCAGCGATCTGTCGCATATCGTTAAAACCACCACCTATATCATCGATCCCCGCTATCGCGAGCCGGTCTATCAGGTGGTCGGCAAATGGCTGAAAGGCGTATTTCCCATCTCAACCGGGCTGGTTATATCCGGGCTGGGTCAGCCGCAGTGGCTGATGGAGATTGATGTGATTGCCGTAATCCCGGATGACTGGCAGCCGCAGGCGGGGGCATAAATCATGACATTATCGATTATTGGCCGCTGCGCGCAAACCGGCCAGACAGGCATCGCCATTAGCTCGTCCAGCATCGCAGTGGGGGCGCGTTGTCCCTGGCTGCGCAGCCGGGTCGGGGCGGTCTCAACCCAAAACATCACCTTACCGGCGCTCGGGCCGCGCATTCTCGACCGGCTGGAGCGGGGCGATGCTGTCGACACCGCGCTAAAAGCCGGACTGGATACCGATGACTACGCCATCTATCGGCAAGTTACGGTGCTGACGGCTGAGGGGCAAAGCGCGTTTTACAGCGGTGAAAAGACGCTCGGTGTAAACAACGCCCTGAGCGGCGAAAACTGCGTGGCGGCGGGCAATCTGCTGGCGGATCCGGATGTGATTATCGCGATGGTCAACGCCTTCGAACAACGCTCAGGCGATCTTGCCGACAGGCTCATCGCCGCGATGCAGGCGGGCATGAACGCGGGCGGAGAGGCAGGGCCGGTGCATTCAGCGGCACTGTCGATTATGGATGCCCCCGTCTGGCCGGTTGTCGATTTACGTGTCGACTGGACGGACGGCGATCCCATCGATGAGCTTAATCAGCTCTGGCAGGCGTATAAGCCGCAGATGCAGGATTACATAACGCGCGCGCTCGATCCCCGCAGCGCACCTGGCTACGGCGTGCCGGGCGACGAATAACGCAAGGAGAGGCGATGATAACCAGTCGTAAACTGCTGGAGCAGCTGGTGGCGTTTGATACCACCAGCCGCGAATCCAACCTGGCGCTGATCGACTTTGTCTGGCGCTATTTAACCGATCTCGGGGTCCACTGTGAGCTGATTCACAATGCCGAACGCAGCAAAGCCAATCTGTATGCGCGGCTTGGCCCGGCAGTCAGCGGCGGCGTGATGCTCTCCGGCCACAGTGATGTGGTGCCGGTGGACGGCCAGAACTGGAGCGTCCCACCGTTTGCGCTGACTGAGCGAGACGGCAAGCTGTATGGCCGCGGCACGGCGGACATGAAAGGCTTTATCGCCTGCATGCTGGCGGCGGTGCCGCATTTTCTGGCCGAGCCGCTGGCGCAACCGCTGCATCTGGCAATTTCCTATGACGAGGAGGTCGGGTGCCTGGGCGTGCGCACCTTGCTGGACGCCCTGGCGAGCCGTCAGGACAAACCCGACATCTGCCTCATTGGTGAGCCCACCGGGCTACAGCCGGTGCTCGGCCACAAAGGCAAGCTCGGCGTTCGTTGCGAAGTGCAGGGCGCGGCCTGCCACTCGGCCTATGCGCCCCAGGGTGTCAATGCGATTGAATACGCCGCAAAACTTATTCACCGCCTTACGATGATAGGCCAGCGGCTGGCCGCGCCGGAACGTCAGGATACACGTTTCGATCCGCCGTTTACTACGGTGCAAACCGGCGTGATTGAGGGCGGCCGGGCACTGAATATCGTGCCTGCCGACTGTACGTTTGACTTCGAAGTGCGCACGCTGCCGCAGGATGACGCGCAGCAGGTGGTGCAGGCGCTGGAACGCTATGCGCAGCGGGAGCTGTTGCCGCACATGCACGCCGTGAATGCCGACGCCGCTATTCGCTTTTATCCCATCAGCGGCTATCCCGGTTTGTATACCGCAGCGCAAAGCGCCGCTGCGCGGCTGATTGCTCATCTTACCGATACTGACGCCTTTAGCACCGTGGCATTCGGTACGGAAGGCGGGCTGTTCCATCAGGCTGGCATTCCCAGCGTGATCTGCGGGCCAGGCAGTATGGCGCAGGGCCATAAGCCCGATGAGTTTATCACTGTTGAACAGCTAGCCGCCTGCGATGCCATGCTGCGCCGTCTTGCTGCATGGCTGTGCCACTCTGGGTGACGTTGTCACTTTTTCTCTGCTTTAGCTTTTCCAAACGCCAGCTTCAGGAAGCACTAACCGCGTGATGCGCGCTTAACCCGTATGCTGGTGACACGCATTTGATAGCCCGTTTCTGGAGAGTCCATGGTAAGTGCCGAAGTCACCACATTCCCGCAGCCCGAAACGCTGCATCCCGTCGCCAACAAAACCTATGTTGCCGTACAGCTTGACGGCGTACTGAAACGCTTTGGCGACGCCATCGCTCTACACAAAATATCCCTGACCATAGAAGAAGGGGAATTTATTACGTTGCTCGGTCCCTCTGGCTGCGGCAAAACCACGCTGCTGAACCTGATGGCGGGTTTCGCCGAGGCGGATGGCGGCGAAATTTTTATTGATGGCGATCTGGTTACCGAGATACCGCCGTACCAGCGTGAAATCGGCATTGTATTTCAAAACTACGCGCTGTTCCCGCATATGACGGTGGAGAAAAACGTCGGCTATGGCCTGCGAATGCGTGGTGTGCCCAAAGCCGAAATCGCCGAGCGCGTTGAGCAGGCGCTGGCGCTGGTGAAGCTAGCCGGATACGGCCATCGCAAGCCGCGGGAACTCTCAGGCGGTCAGCAGCAGCGTGTGGCCCTGGCGCGGGCGCTGGTGATCCGCCCCAAAGTATTGTTGCTGGATGAGCCTTTCTCGGCGCTGGATAAAAATCTGCGTCTGTCGATGCAGGTAGAGCTGAAGGCGATTCAACGCAAACTTGGCGTTACCACAGTGTTTGTGACACACGATCAGGGTGAAGCGCTGAGTATGAGCGACCGCGTAGTGGTGATGTCGGCAGGACATGTGCGCCAGATTGGCACGCCGGATGAGATCTATCGTCGTCCGCAGGATCCGTTTGTCGCAGGCTTTGTAGGCGATGTGAATATTCTGCCGGGGCGTTACGCCGGTCGGGACGGCATGGCGATGCTGGAGATGGGTGGCAATACGCTGCGCCTGCCGGCAGAACGCGTGCATGCCGCGATAGGCGAACGCCTGGATGTCTACGTGCGTCCGGAAAACCTGCAGCTGGCACCGCCAGGACCGCATTCGCTGTTCAGCGCCACGGTGATCGCCCATGTCTTTCAGGGCGATCATGTGGATGTGCATCTCGATGTCCCGGCGCTTGGCAGCGCCTCGCTGTTTGCCCGCCAGTCCGGATTAAATTCACTGACGCGCTGGCCTGTTGGTAGCCTGGCTGGCGTGAGCGTGGATGATGAAGGGGTCTGCGCGTTTAGCGCGGCGAAACAGGGATAAGCGCCGATGATACCTGAAATGATGAATGCGATAGTCGCCCGCCAGCCGGGCGGCCCCGAGGTGTTAGCCCTGGTAGAGCGCAACGTGCCGCAGCCAGGCCCGGGCGAAGTATTAGTTCGTGTTGCCTGTGCAGGGGTGAATCGTCCCGATATCTTACAGCGCAACGGCATGCCGTTACCGCCCGGCGTCACCGATGTACTGGGGCTGGAAGTCTCCGGCATCGTTGTGGCGCTGGGCGCGGGCGTCGACTCTCTCGTCCCCGGCGCACCGGTCATGGCGCTGCTACCCGGTGGCGGCTATGCCGGATATTGCGTGGCCCGCGCCGAACTCTGCTTACCGGTGCCGGAAAACCTGCCGCTCGCCCAGGCGGCGGGGGTGCCGGAAGCGGCCTTTACCGTGTGGCATAACCTGTTTGAACTGGGGCGTTTGCAGCCCGGCGAAACCGTACTGATCCACGGCGGGGCCAGCGGCGTGGGAACATTCGCCATCCAGTGCGCCCAGGCGTGCGGGGCGCGGGTCGTGGCGACGGCAGGCGGCGCTGAAAAGATAGCCGCGCTGCGCCAGCTCGGCGTCTGGCGCGCCATTGACCGCCACAGCGAAGATTTCGCTGCGGTTATCCTTGAGGAGACCAAGGGGCGGGGCGTGGATGTGGTGCTGGATAACGTTGGCGGTGATTACGTGGTACGCAACCTGAGCGTGTTAGCGGCAGGCGGTCGGCATGTCAGCCTGTCGTTTATGCAGGGCGCGAAGATTGAACTCGACCTGCAACAGGTAATGCGTAAGGGGCTGATCCTGACCTCCTCGACCCTGCGTCCGAAGAGTGATGCCGAAAAAGCGCGGCTGGCGCAGTGCGTCAGTAAACATCTGCTGCCGCTCATCGCCGCCGGTAAAATCGCGCCAGTTGTCTATCAAACCCTGCCGTTAGCGCAGGCCGCAGATGCGCATCGCATTCTGGAGGCTAACGCCAACATTGGCAAAGTGCTGCTGGCGGTGGCGTCATGATGCAACTCTATTTCGCCTCGACGTCCGCTTACGTCCGTAAAGTGATGGTGTGCGCGACAGTATTGGGCCTTGCTGAGGAGATACATCAGCTGGATTCTGCTGCGCATCCCATTGAGCGCGACGAACGTATCGCCGCGTTTAATCCGCTGGCCAAAGTCCCGGCGCTACGTACCGAAAACGGGATCTGTCTCTTCGATAGTCGGGTCATTTGCGAATACCTCAACGCCCGTGCGCAGGGTAGTTTATTCCCGCAGGAGGGTGATGCGCGCTGGCGTAGCCTTGCGCGTCAGGCGTTAGGCGATGGCATTATCGACGCCGCGTTGCTGGCCCGCTATGAATTCAGCGCTCGCCCCGCCGAAAAGCAGTGGCAGAGCTGGGCCGATGCGCAGCTGCAAAAAGTCGCCGCCGCACTGGCGGAAATAGAGCGTCAGGCCAGCGAGTTAAGCCATCAACCACACGATATTGGGCTGATTGCCATCGGTTGCGCGCTGGGTTATCTCGACTTCCGCTTTGCTGAACTCAACTGGCGCATCGGCCACCCGCTGACCGCCGCATGGTTTGCCGCTTTTAATGCGCATCCGGCCATGGTCGCTACGCGTCCGCACGTTTAATCAGGAGTTTGCATGTCACAGCAGATCTATTTTCTCAACGGGCCGAACGCCAATTTGTATGGGCTGGATAAAAACGGCACCTACGGTAGCGAAAGTTTTGTCAGCATTGGCGAGCGCTGTCAGCGTCGCGCCGAATCGCACGGGGTGAAAGTCCATTTTCGCCAGAGCAACCATGAAGGCGTGCTGGTTGACTGGATCCAGGAAGCGCGACAGAACGCAGCGGGAGTGATTATCAACGCGGCGGGGTTGACCTATACCTCCGTGCCGATCCTTGATGCGCTGCTGATGTTTGACGGCCCGATCGTCGAAGTGCATATGAGCAACATCTGGAAGCGCGAGCCGTTCCGACATCACTCCATGGTGTCGAAAGCGGCAACCGGCGTGATCGCTGGGTTGGGCGCAATGGGTTACGAGCTGGCGATTGATGCGGTGGTCAACCTGATGGGGGCGCGCGACGCATGAGCACTCTGGTGTTTTACAGCGAATTTGACAGTTTTGACGAGTGGTCAGATTTACTTGCACCGTATTTGCCCGGGGTGGAGATATGCCGCGCCGAAACGGTGCAACAACCTGATGACGTGCACTATGCGCTGGCATGGAAACCGCCGCGTGGTTTCTTTGCGCCATACCCTAATCTCAGGCTACTGATAAATCTCGGCGCGGGCGTCGACTCCCTGGTCGGGCGTGACGATCTGCCGGATATCCCGATAATTCGCCTGTCCGACCCGGATATGGCACGCATGATGGCCAGCTATGTGCTTTTTGCGGTGCTGCGCTACGCGCGCGATATTCCGACGTTCGAACGCGCGCAGCGTGAACAGCGCTGGCACTATTTACATCCGCGCTCTCCCTCCAGCATCCGTGTCAGCGTGCTGGGGCTAGGGGAGTTGGGTGGGTATGCGGCACAGGAGCTGGCGCGACAGGGGTTCGACGTGCGCGGCTGGTCACGTTCGCAAAAAGCGATTGCGGGTGTTAGCTGTAGCAGCGGGCTGGGATCACTGAATGATTTTCTCAGTCAGAGCGACATCCTGGTCGTCATGCTGCCTCTCACGCCGCACACGGCTGGCCTGCTCAGTGCAGAGCGGCTGGCGCACCTGCCATCTGGGGCGGCGTTTATCAATGTATCGCGCGGGGCGATTGTCGACCAGGCGGCGCTGACGGAGGCGTTACGCAGCGGGCGGATTGCGGAAGCCACGCTGGATGTGTTTGACCGCGAACCGCTGCCGCCGGGCGATCCGCTGTGGCGCATGGAAAATGTGCTGATCACGCCGCATCTGGCCTCTGTTGCCCTTCCCGCCAGCGCCGCGCAGCAGGTGGCAGAGAATATCCAGCGCGCCGCACGCGGCGAACCAGTAACTCATCAAGTGTTCCCGGCGCGTGGGTATTGATAACCACGCGCCACAACGAGTTGTGACGCTGTCACGCCACCCGCACCACCTGCGGGTCAAAATAGCTGGGTGCCGCCATGCCAGGAATGTACTGGTCGGAGATAAACATGCGGCAGCGCTCGGCGAAAGCGTTCACCACCATAGAGTGCTGCGTGTGGGCTACGGTGGCGTAACCCAGCCGCATCGCTCTGTTTACACCCGCCAGCCGCACGCGGATCAGGCGTTTGCCATCCTGGGAGAGATGCGCTTTCGGCCGCACGTTAGCGATACCAAACCCCACACCGTTGGCCACCATGGCGCGAACCACCTCCATGTTGCCGGAGCGCATAACCACATTCGGCGTAACGCCCGCCTCGCTAAATAGCCCAAGGAAATATTCGCGGCTCCACGGCATATCCAGCAGCACCATCGGCATGGTCGCCAGATCCTGAATCGTCACCGCCGATTGCGTCGCCAGCGGATGATGTTCACCCACCATCACATACGGCGGCAGCTGCGCCAGCGAGGTGAAGGCAATGTCGTTAGCGGGGACCAAATCATAAGTCAGGGCGATATCGATATCGGCAGCGCGCAACTGTTTCAGCAGCTGTTCATGGTGGCCTTCCACCAGCGTAATGCGCACGCCCGGAAACGCGCGGCCAAAGCCGAACACCAGCTCCGGCGTCAGCATGGGCGCCAGCGTATCCAGACAGCCCACGCGCAGCGGGCCGCGCACATTGTTCATGGATTCCGATGCGATGGTATAGAGGTTAATCATCTGCTCCAGAATGAGCTTCGCCTCCTTCAGTACCTGATGACCGATGGCAGTCAGCGACACGCCCTGGGCGTGATGTCGCACGAACAGCTGCACGCCCAGTTCAGATTCAATGTGGGTGATCGCGGCTGAGATCGACGGCGATGAAACGTGGATACGCTCCGATGCGCCGATGATGCTGCCAGCCTCTCCGGAAGCGACAAAATATTCCAGCTGACGCTGGGTGATGCGACTGAGCATGCAGGTTCTCCTGAGATCGCCGACGCCATCATGTAGCGCCAGTCATTCTAATAGTGGAGGTACCTTGCATTTCCCATGCCAAAACAGGGTCATTTTTTTGCGTCAGAAATCCTGATGCAACGACGAGGAAAAGCCTGTTTTACCGAGTCGACTCGCAACGGCATAGTGATTTCACACCAGGGAACACCGTTCGCACCACGTTGGCGCGCCGGGTTTCAGATTGCTACCACAGTCATTTCATGCATTGGGGATGAGAATATGTTGCGTAAGATTTGTGCCTTAACGTTGTTGACCACAAGCGTGTTAGCCGCAGGTAATGCGATGGCCGCTGACAAACTGATTGTCAGCACCTGGGGCGGCGGTTTTAAAGATCTGATTGATGAGACCATCGCCAAAGAATTTACCAAAGAGACCGGGGTGGAAGTGCAGTTTGTCACGGGCGGCACCATCGATCGTCTGAACAAAGCCAAACTGGCGGGCGGCTCGCCGGAAACGGACGTGACCTTTACAACGGCACATGTCGGCTATCTGTACGCCAACTCCGGCCTGTTTGAACAGCTCGATATGAGCAAAATCCCGAATGCGGCGAACCTGGTGCAGCAGGCGAAAGTCAGCCCTTATCACCTCGGCGTGTGGGGCTACGTTTACACCATCGGCTATCGTCCAGATATGGTGGCGAAGGGCGAAACCTTTGAGAGCTGGAACGATCTGTGGAAGCCTGAGCTGAAAGGGACGCTGGCGCTGCCTGACTGGGATCCGAGCCATATCATTGCGGTTTCCGCCAAACTTTCTGGCACCGACGCGGCGCACTGGGAGCAGGGCCAGGCGAAGTTGAAAGCACTTATCCCGAACATCAAATCCTTCTATACCGATGATGCCAATAGCCAGCAGCTCATCTCCACCGGCGAAACGCCCGTGCAGGTGATGCTGTCGATGAACGCCTACCACATGATTGCCGAAGGGGTAAACATCAAGCTGGCGATGCCGAAAGAGGGCGCGGTTCTGGGCGTCGATACGATTGGCATTAACAAAGGCACCCGCAAGGCCGACCTCGCGTATAAGTTCATCAATATCGCCCTGAAGCCGGAAACCCAGCAGCAGGTGGCGAAGATTTATCATGGCAGCCCAACGGTGACTAACGCCCATATCGATCCGGAGCTGGCGAAACTGCCGGGTATGTTGACCACGCCCGAGCAGTGGAACGCCACCATCAACACCGATCCGCAGCTGCGCGCAGAGAAGACCGCAGAGTGGCGTCAGTGGTTCTCTGAAAACATCATGTCTCATTGATTGACCTGGCGGCCTGCGGGCCGCCCCGTTTCTACCGGCAACACACTACTCAGGCAGCGACGTCTATGACGAGAAAACCGACATTTTTACCCTGGTTCATTATTCCCGCCACGCTGACCGCGTTTGGGCTGGTTATCGCGATGTTTGCGGTGATGCAATATAGCGTGCGCGCCTATATTCCCGGTTCGCTCGACGTGGGCGGATTTACGCTGGCGAACTTCAACGGCCTGCTTAAAGGCATCTATGCCGATGCCTTTATCAACACCGTCATGCTTAGCGCCAAAACGGCTATTTTTGGCCTGCTGATGAGTTATCCGCTGGCGTACGCACTGGTGCGCACCCGCACCACGTGGATCAAATCCACTATTCTGATTATCGCGATTACGCCGCTGTTTCTTGGCGAAGTGGTGCGCACCTATTCGTGGATCATCGTGTTGGGCAACAGCGGCTTCCTGAATAGTCTGTTGCTGGCAATGGGCGTTATCTCAACACCTATTCAGTTTATGTTTACGCAAACGGGCGTGGTTGTGGCGCTGGTGCATGTCACCATGCCGATCATGGTGCTGATGCTGGCCACCGCGCTATCGCACATTAACCCCGATTATGAGAAAGCCGCTATCAGTCTTGGTGCAGGGCCGCTCCGCACGTTGCTGACGGTGACCATTCCGCTCTCTATCCCCGGCATTGTCTCCAGCCTGACCACCGCGTTCGCCTGGACCTTTAGCGCCTTTGCCACGCCGCAGCTGATTGGCGGCGGACGCGTCAGCACCGTGGCAACCCTGGTCTATCAACTGGGTTTCTCGTCGATGAACTTCCCGTTTGCCGCCGCATTAAGCATTGCCGGTTTGATCCTTACCATCCTGTTATTGATGGCGCTGAAACGTATGACCCGATTCCTGCACGCGATGGGAGAGCATTAATATGACCCGTTCGATGAACGACAAACTGATGACGCTGACGGGCCGCCTGCTGGTCGCCGCTATTCTTATCTTTGTGCTGCTGCCGACCATCGTAGTGTTTATCTCTGCCTTTAGCAGCACCTCGGTGCTGTTCTTCCCGCCGAAAGGCTGGTCGCTGCGCTGGTTCGAACGTGCGGTGAGTTACGATGACTTTCGTCACGGCTTCTGGTCTGGGTTAATTGTTACCGCATGGGCATCGTCGCTGGCGGTGATCGTGGGTGCCGCGCTGGCGATTGCCATCGAGCGCTATTCATTCCCGTGCAAGCAGGTGCTGGAAGGGATCCTGCTGTCGCCGCTGTTTATCCCGCATTTCACTATAGGTCTGGGCCTGCTGATGCTGGTGTCACAGCTCAACCTGGGGCGTGGCTATCCGCTGGTGATCTTCTGCCACGTCGTGCTGGTGCTGCCGTTTGTGCTGCGCAGCGTGTATGTGTCGCTAAAAAACCTCGAACAGCGTATTGAGCTGGCGGCGGCAAGTCTTGGCGCATCGCCGCTGCGCGTCGTCTTAACTATCACCGTGCCGCTGATTTTGCCGGGCCTGTTCGGCGGCTGGCTGTTTGCCGCCATTCTCTCCTTCAATGAATTTACCGCCTCGCTGTTCATTACCACCCAGGCGACGCAGACCTTACCGGTGGCGATGTACAACTATGTGCGTGAATTTGCCGACCCGACGCTGGCTGCCCTGTCAGTTATTTATATTACCGTTACCGCCACGCTGTTAATTATTGCTAATAAGTTTTTAGGGCTTGGCAAAGTATTAAACGTCGAAACCAGGCATTAATAAAATATTCATTTTTAGGGATCTATTATGTCAGTTGAAAAAATCAATACTGTTATTGTTGGCGCCGGGCAGGCCGGTATTGCCATGAGTGAACATCTGACGCTGATGGGCGTGCCGCATGTTGTTCTTGAGCGCAACCGTATCGCTGAACGCTGGCGCTCCGAACGCTGGGATTCGCTGGTGGCGAACGGACCGGCCTGGCACGATCGCTTCCCATCGCTTAAATTCGATAATATTTCTCAGGAAGCCTTTCCGCCAAAAGAGCGTATGGCGCAGTACTTCGAAGACTATGTGAAGATGCTTAAGGCGCCCGTACGCACCGGCGTAGAGGTTCATCAGGTAGCGCGTCTGACAGGACGCAGCGGGTTCAGCGTGGTGACGTCAGCCGGTGAATTCGAAGCCGACAACGTGGTTGCCGCAACCGGGCCGTTCCAGAAACCGTCATTCCCGCAGATTGTGCCGGAGAGTGCCGGAGTACAGCAGATCCACTCTTCCGTTTATAAAAATCCGCAGCAGCTGCCCGCAGGCGGGGTGATGGTAGTGGGGGCTGGAGCATCCGGTACGCAAATCGCCGAAGAGCTGCGGAAAGCGGGGCGCGAAGTCTATCTGTCGGTCGGCGAACATTATCGTCCACCGCGCGCTTATCGCAACCGTGATTACTGCTGGTGGCTCGGCGCGCTCGGCCTGTGGGATGAAGTTAAAATCAAGCCGAAAAAAGAGCACGTGGCCTTTGCGGTGAGCGGCTATGAAGGCGGAAAAACCGTGGATTTCCGCCGCCTGGCGCATATGGGCATTACGCTTGTCGGTATTACCAAAAGCTGGGATAACGGCGTGCTGCACTTCGCCGACGGCCTGGCTGAGAATATCGCCGAGGGCGATAAAGCTTACTTCGATGTACTACGCGATGCCGATGCCTACATTGAACGCAACGGGCTGGATCTGCCCCCGGAGCCGCAGGCGTGGGAGCTGTTGCCCGATCCAGCGTGCCTGCTTACTCCGCTTACTCAGCTGGATATTACCGCAGCGGGCATTACGACCATTATCTGGGCGACCGGTTTTAAATTTGATTTCAGCTGGCTGCAGGTTGATGCCTTCGACGAGAAAGGGTTGCCGTTTCATAAACGTGGCATTTCTGCAGAGCGGGGCATCTATTTCATCGGCCTGCCGAACCTGGTAAATCGCGCCTCATCGTTTATTTATGGCGTATGGCACGACGCTAAATACATAGCCGATCACATTGCATTGCAGAACGCCTATACCGATTACGTTAAATCGTAATCACTGTTACTAAGCTTTTTATGGGATATCGGCTATGACCATAACCTGCATCGAAGAGTTACGGCAGCTGGCGCGTAAGCGGGTGCCAAAAATGTTTTACGACTATGTGGATGCAGGTTCGTGGACCGAATATAGCTATCACGCCAACGAAGCTGATTTACGACGTCTTGAGTTTCGCCAGCGAGTGGCGGTCGATATTGCCGGGCGGAGTACCTCCAGCATGATGCTTGGTCAGGCCGTGGCGATGCCGGTGGCGATTGCGCCCACCGGCTTAACCGGCATGATCCATCCTGATGGTGAAATCCTTGCGGCGCGCGCGGCAAAAAAGTTTGGCATTCCTTTTACGCTCTCCACGATGAGTATTTGTTCGATTGAAGCGGTGGCGCAGGCTACGGATTACCATCCATTCTGGTTCCAGCTTTACGTTATGCGCGATCGCCAGTTCGTCGCGAACCTTATCGACCGCGCAAAAGCGGCAAATTGCGGCGCGCTGGTCGTCACCATGGATTTACAGGTGTTTGGTCAGCGCCATAAAGACATCAAAAATGGCCTGTCGACGCCGCCGAAAGTGACGCTGCGCAACCTGTTTAATATTGCCGGCAAACCTCGCTGGTGTCGCAGTATGCTCGCCACGCGTAATCGTAACTTCGGCAATATCATTGGCCACGCCAGCGGCGTTGATAATATCGACGCGATGGTGGAGTGGACGGCCCGGCAGTTCGACCCGAGGCTCTCCTGGCAGGATATTGAGTGGATAAAGCAGCGCTGGGGCGGCAAGCTTATTGTCAAAGGCATTATGGACGCCGAGGATGCCCGTCTGGCGGTGAAGGCGGGCGCGGATGCGCTGATCGTCTCCAATCACGGCGGGCGTCAGCTGGATGGCGTGTCGTCATCGATTACACTATTGCCGGAGATCGTCGCCGCGGTAGGCGATCGCATTGAAGTGCATTTTGACGGCGGGATACGTTCCGGGCAGGATGTACTCAAGGCGATTGCGCTGGGCGCAAAAGGAACCTATATCGGGCGCAGCATGCTGTATGGGTTAGGAGCGCTGGGTGAGGAGGGCGTTACAATGGCGCTCAACATCATTCGTAATGAGTTCGATTTGTCGATGGCGTTCTGCGGCAAGACGCGTGTTGCATCGATTGATGCCGGGATCCTGCGGCGTTGAGTGTTATTGGTAATGCCGGTGCTGTTCAGATATACCAGCCCTGGCAGAAATCAAACACCTTCTGGCAGATGCGCTTAGCGCGCTCAAGGGATCTTTCTAACAGGATTGCATAACGCGGTCTTTCAACGGGCGCTGGTATGAGAATGCCTTTTGCTTGTAGTGCCTGCCAGGCCGAGAGTCGCACAACATAGACGAAGTCATGCTGTGCAAGATGTTTCAGCGCCAATACGCTGCGTTCATCCTCACAAAGGGATAAACTGGCGATCAGCCGCAAGCGTTTATTAAAATCGGTTTTATCTTTCAGTAAGATGTCTAACTCGGCATCTGTCATCTCATCGTCCTGTAATGACCATATCTTACTCATCCGGGATACATACTCCTATACGGTGCCCGTCAGGATCAAGTATTACTCAACGGGCAGTGTCGTGCCGGTAGCGGACGGTGCTAACTATTTTTAATAGCTTATAAAAATTTCCCTGAAAAATTACACTCTCAGCCTGTTGCTCAAATTTCATCTCTAAGATGGATTTTTATGGCTCTTGAACCAGAAATTGCAGATCTTGTAAACGACTTCATCTCTGCTGGTCGTCCGTCATCGCGTAATCAGACCTTCCAGGAGCGCCGGGCTGGTTATGTCGCAAGCACAGCACTGGCTGGCGTTACTGAGACACGCGTAAACGTTGAAGATATGATGATTGACACCATACCGTTGCGCATTTTCTCGCCCTTAAATGAAGGGAAAGTGTTACCTGCGGTTGTCTATTATCATGGTGGCTGTTTTGTGAGTGGCGGTTTTTCAACCCATGAAAATCAATTGCGACAAATGGCATTCCTGAGCGGTTGCCATGTTGTTGCTGTGCAGTATCGTTTAGCGCCAGAACATACTTATCCTGCAGCACATGATGATGCCGAATATGCCGCTAACACTGTATGGAAACACGCACAAGCGTTGGGTATCGACCGTGTTCGGATGACCCAGCAGGGGGTAAAGTGCGCGGCACAACGCTATCTCGGTGTCATCCACGGCTTCTTTCAGCTTGGCGGCATTAGCCAGACAGCACGTAATCTGATGCGGGACATTTGCTCCCTTCTTCGTTCAGTTGATGAGCGATGACATACTTTTTTTAATCAGGTCATAAAAAAATAACGGCAAGCTGCTTATCATAGTTTATCTAAAGGATAAAAAATGAACTCCTTTTTATCATCAACTGCTAGTTGTCTCGTGCGTTGGCACGACTTCCCTGGGACGGGAGCGCCGGTGCTCTTTGTTCATGGATTAGGTTGTGCTTCCTCCTACGAATATCCACGCGTTGTAACAGACCCTCTTTTTGGTGGCAGAAGGGCCATTCTCATTGATTTACCTGGCTGCGGATATAGCCAAAAGCCCAGGGATTATAGTTACTCAATTTCTGATCAGGCTAAAGTGGTCGCCGAGTTGGTGGCGCATCTGGGCATCGAGCATTGCTACCTCTATGGGCACAGTATGGGAGGCTGTATTAGTATCGAAGCGGCAGGTTTACTCGAAGAGTACCTGTTGGGATTGGTCGTATCCGAGCCTAATTTTCATCCCGGTGGTGGTTTTTTTAGTAAAAAGATTTGTAGCTACGGCGAGGATGAATTTATCGACAGCGGGTGGCAACAAATGGTGGCACAGGACTCCACGCCTTGGTCAGCCAGTCTGGATGTCGATGCACCGTGGGCGGTATGGCGTGGGGCTGCGAGCCTTATATCAGGCAATAACTGGAAGGATTTATTTATTCAACTTCCTATTAAGAAACAGCTGATATTCGGTGAGTATTCTCTACCTGATGATGATTTTACCTTCCTAACAGGCTCTGATATATCAACGGTTATTTTACCGACATGTGGACACTGTATGTCATGGGAAAACCCGGGGGCGCTTGCAGGGGCGCTATCAAAATTTTGCAAATAAATTGCTTTATTTAATGTGGACAGTTATGCACTATCACATAGAGGCGGTTCGATAATGTTTGAAATCAAAAACGAAAGTGTCTTATTCCGCTTCTCCTTTGTCGAGCGAATCGAAGTTCTGGAAGACCGCCGACAAGATCTCATTGTGTGCTGGCTGGAGATTGAGGAACCTTCCATAAAGCTGCAATGCGAGTGTGAGCTAACTCTTTTTGACCTGGAAAGGCTTCGGAACATGCTTTCGCGGTACTATAAAAAAGTTTCGAACA
>JBCNNW010000190.1:0-4240 GCA_039594205.1 Pseudescherichia sp.
GGCGACCAACAGGTTGCTATAACGCATGCACAACAGGGAGACACACCGCAATGCACGCATCGTTTTTCACACGCGCACTGTTATTTATCGCCGCCATCGCCGTGGTACTCGGGCTGCTTACCTGGGGTATTGGCCTTGAGACGATAAAAGCGCGCCAGGTTGACCTGATCTATCTCGGCCAGCAGCATCTCATCCTGGTCTTTTCCTCCATGTTTTTTGCTTTGTTGATTGGCATTCCCAGCGGTATTGCCCTCAGCCGCCCCGCCGCACGCGGTATTGCCGAATATGTAATGCAGATCTTTAACGTCGGCAATACGTTGCCACCGCTGGCCGTACTGGCGCTGGCGATGGTGGTGATTGGCATCGGTGACACTCCGGCCATCATCGCCCTTTTCCTTGCTTCGCTGCTGCCCATTGTGCGTAACACCTACGCCGGGCTCTGTTCAGTTCCCTCTTCCTTACTGGAGGCGGCAAATGGCATCGGCATTACCAAATGGCAACGCCTGTGTCAGGTCGAGCTGCCCAATGCCTGGCCGGTAATCTTATCGGGGATCCGCATCGCAACCGCCATTAACGTGGGCACCGCGCCACTGGCGTTTCTGATCGGGGCCAGCAGCTATGGCGAGCTGATCTTCCCGGGCATCTACCTGAACGACTTCCCGACGCTGATTCTGGGTGCTGCCGCCACGGCGCTGTTTGCCCTGATTCTGGATACGTTGCTGGCCGTGCTGGGCCGTCTTCTGAGCCCGCACACCGCCTGATAATTATAATAAGGAGCCACCATGACACTCTTTTCCCGCCTGGCAGGGCTGTGTGCTGCCACGCTCTTAGTCGCGCAAGCGCAGGCCGCGCCACTGATTCTGGCGACCAAAAGCTTCACCGAGCAACATATCCTCTCCGCCATGACCGTGCAGTATCTGCAAAAAAAAGGCTTTGAGGTTCAGCCAAAGACCAACATCGCGACGGTGATCTCCCGTAATGCCATGATCAACAAGCAGATTGACATGACCTGGGAGTACACAGGCACCTCGCTGATTATCTTTAACCATATCAATAAGCGCATGTCGCCCGAAGAGTCTTACGAGACGGTAAAACGCCTGGATGCGAAGCACGGTCTGGTGTGGCTTAAACCGGCCGATATGAACAATACCTACGCCTTCGCCATGCAGCGCAAGCGGGCCGAAGCGGAGCACATTAATACCATGTCGGAGATGGTGGAAAGAATTGAAAAAATCCGTAAAACCGATCCGGACAATAACTGGCTGCTGGGGTTGGATCTGGAGTTTTCCGGGCGCAGCGATGGCATGAAACCTCTGCAGGCTGCCTACCAGCTGGAGCTTGACCGCCCACAGATCCGCCAGATGGATCCGGGTCTGGTCTATAACGCCATTCGTGACGGTTTCGTCGATGCCGGCCTGATCTACACCACCGATGGTCGGGTAAAAGGCTTCGACCTGAAGGTGCTGGAAGATGACAAAGGCTTCTTCCCCAGCTATGCGGTTACGCCGGTGGTGCGCCAGGATACGCTGAAAGCGAACCCGGGACTGGAGGAGGCGCTGAACACACTATCTGACCAGTTAAATAATGAGTTGATCACCGAGCTGAATAAAAAAGTGGATATCGATCATCAGTCACCCCAGCAGGTCGCTCGCGACTTCCTGCGAAGCAAAAATCTGCTATAAGGAGGAGAGATGGAGACGATTCACTACATCATAGACAACTGGGGTTATCTGATGACCCTCACCTTCCAGCACCTGTGGCTGGTCGCGCTGGCGGTAGGGCTGGCGATAATCATCGGCGTTCCGCTCGGGATTCTGATTGTCCGTCACAAATGGCTGGCCACGCCGATACTCGGCCTGACCACCATCCTGCTGACTATACCGTCGATTGCGCTGTTCGGGCTGATGATTCCGCTATTTTCGCTGATCGGTCATGGCATTGGCGCCCTGCCTGCCATCACCGCCGTGTTTCTCTACTCACTGCTGCCCATTGTGCGTAACACCCATACCGCCCTCGATAGCCTTCCGTCCGGTCTGCAGGAGGCGGGGCGCGGTATCGGCATGACCTTCTGGCAGCGCCTGCGCTGGGTTGAGATCCCGATGGCACTGCCGGTCATCTTTGGCGGCATTCGTACCGCCGTAGTGATGAATATCGGGGTGATGGCGATCGCCGCCGTGATTGGCGCGGGCGGTCTGGGGCTGCTGTTACTGAACGGCATCGGCGGCAGTGATATCCGTATGCTGATTGCCGGCGCCGTAATGATTTGTCTGTTAGCCATTGTGCTGGACTGGCTGCTGCACCGTTTGCAGCGCGTTCTGACTCCAAAGGGGATTCGATAATGATAAAACTGGAAAACCTCACCAAACAATTTGCCCAGAAAAATGGTCAGGGCGTGAAAGCGGTAGATAATGTTAATCTGAACGTGCCCGAGGGCGAAATGTGTGTGCTGCTGGGCCCTTCCGGCTGCGGTAAAACCACTACGCTAAAGATGATCAACCGCCTGATTGCCCCCAGCAGCGGCAAAATTTTGATTAACGGTGAAGATACCACCGGCATGGATACCGTAACCCTGCGTCGTAGCATCGGGTATGTGATTCAGCAGATCGGTCTTTTCCCGAATATGACCATCGAAGAGAACATCACCGTGGTCCCCCGCATGCTGGGCTGGGACAAGAAACGTTGTAAAGAACGCGCCACAGAGTTGATGGACATGGTGGCGATGGATCCGCACAAGTTCCTTAACCGCTATCCGCGCGAAATGTCCGGCGGTCAGCAGCAGCGTATCGGCGTGATTCGCGCCCTGGCGGCGGATCCGCCGGTACTGTTGATGGATGAGCCCTTCGGCGCCGTCGACCCCATCAACCGCGAAGTGATTCAGAATCAGTTCCTGGAGATGCAGCGTAAGCTGAAAAAGACGGTGATGCTGGTGAGCCACGACATCGACGAAGCGCTCAAGCTGGGGGATCGTATTGCCGTCTTCCGCCAGGGGCGTATTGTACAGTGCGCCAGCCCTGACGAGCTGTTGGCAAAACCGGCGAACGACTTTGTCGGCTCTTTTGTCGGCCAGGACCGCACCCTGAAGCGTCTGCTGCTGGTATCAGCGGGTGATGTCACCGACCAACAGCCGACCCTTACCGTGCGCCCGGATACGGCTTTAATGGAAGCCTTCGCGCTCATGGACGATAACGATATTCGCGCCGTCACCGTGGTCGATGGTCAGGGCAAGCCGCTTGGATTTGTTAAGCGTCGGGAAGCCCGAAATGCTACGGGGGCCTGCGGCGATATTATCCATCCGTTCCGCATCACCGGCAAAGCCGAGGACAACCTGCGCGTTGTGCTGTCGCGCCTTTACGAGAGCAACACCAGCTGGATGCCCATCGTCGATGAAGAGGGACGCTATAACGGCGAAATTTCCCAGGACTATATTGCCGAATACCTCAGCTCCGGTCGTACCCGCCGGGCGCTGAATATTCATAGCGACACTTAATCCCATCCGGCCCGGCTTCTGTCGGGCCGAATACGGCTTTCCTGACCGTCGATTTTCCCTCACAATTACTCCACTCTTCCTCTTCTATTGCCGAGCTATGCAGCGTCTTCATGCTTATCCCGATATCCGGGCGATGTTTCGTCGGTTACTGATTGCCACCCTGACGGGCGTGCTGGCGGCACTGGCCGTGGCCGTCTTCCGCCATGCGATGTACCTGCTCGAAGTGGCATTTTTAAGTAATGACAGCGGTAGTCTGGTGAACGCGGCCGCCAGTCTGGCCCCCTGGCGGCGCGCCATCACCCCGGCGCTCGGGGGACTGGCGGCGGGTCTGCTGCTGTGGGGCTGGCAACGCTATACGTGCCAGCGCCCGCATGCCCCCACCGACTATATGGAGGCGATTGAAACCGGTGACGGGCAGTTCGATTATCCTGGCAGTCTGGTGAAATCCCTCGCCTCGTTGCTGGTGGTGACGAGCGGCAGCGCCATTGGCCGCGAAGGGGCAATGATCCTGCTGGCGGCGCTGGCCGCCTCGTGGTTTGCCAGGCGCTTTACTCCACAGCGCGAGTGGAAACTGTGGATAGCCTGCGGTGCGGCAGCCGGTATGGCCAGCGCTTATCATGCTCCACTGGCAGGCAGTTTATTTATCGCCGAAATCCTGTTTGGCACCCTGATGCTCGCCTCGCTCGGCCCGGTGGTGGTTGCCGCTGTGGTGGCGCTGCTGACCACTCAGCTTCTCAGCCCGGGCGTGACGCA
>JBCNNW010000191.1:0-4120 GCA_039594205.1 Pseudescherichia sp.
CGCCGCCCTGGCGGACGAACTGGGTATCCCTGCATCACTGTTTACCCCAGCCGAAGGGGCTGGCGTCTGGGGAGGCGAAACGCTGCTCCCGGGCATGAAGCCGCTGGCACAGGTCTATAGCGGCCATCAGTTTGGCGTCTGGGCCGGACAACTCGGCGATGGTCGTGGCATCCTGCTGGGCGAACAGCAGCTTGCGAATGGTCAGACGGTCGACTGGCACCTGAAAGGGGCTGGCCTGACGCCTTACTCCCGCATGGGGGATGGCCGAGCCGTGTTGCGCTCAACCATCCGGGAAGCCCTCGCTTCCGAGGCGATGCACGCGCTGGGCGTGCCCACCAGCCGTGCTTTATCGATCGTCACCAGCGATACCCCGGTATCACGTGAATCGGTGGAGCAGGGTGCGATGCTGATGCGTATAGCCCAAAGCCATGTGCGTTTCGGTCATTTTGAACACTTTTACTATCGCCGTGAGCCAGAAAAAGTGCGACAGCTGGCGGATTTCGTTATTGCCCATCACTGGCCCCACCTGCAGAACGATGCCGATAAGTATCGGCTCTGGTTCCGTGATGTTGTCGCCCGCACCGCCTCGCTAATGGCCTGCTGGCAGACGATCGGTTTTGCGCACGGGGTAATGAATACCGATAACATGTCGATACTGGGTCTGACTTTTGATTATGGCCCGTACGGTTTTCTGGATGATTACCAGCCCGGTTTTATCTGTAACCACTCCGATTATCAGGGACGCTATAGCTTCGATAACCAGCCGTCCGTGGGATTATGGAACCTGCAACGGCTGGCCCAGTCGTTATCGCCGTTTATCGACGTGGATGCCCTCAATGATGCGCTCGATGAGTATCAGGAGGTGTTGCTGCAGCAGTACGGTAAACTGATGCGCCGCAAACTGGGGCTGATGCGTCAGGAGAAGGGCGATAACACCCTCCTGAACGGGCTGTTTACGCTGATGGCAAAAGAGGGCAGTGACTATACGCGAACCTTCCGCATGCTGGGCCAGACGGAGCGCCAGAGCGCGGCGTCCCCGCTGCGGGATGAATTTATTGACCGCCAGGCCTTCGACCAGTGGTTCGCGCTCTACCGCGAGCGCCTACAGCTGGAAGATGCGGACGATGCTGCCCGACAGACGCAAATGAACGCCGTCAACCCGGCAATGATACTGCGTAACTGGCTGGCACAGCGCGCTATCGAGCAGGCAGAGCAGGGGGATTATGCCGAACTCCATCGTCTACATGAGGCGCTTCGTACGCCGTTTGCCGAACGGGATGATGACTACGTCAGCCGCCCACCGGACTGGGGCAAGCGGCTGGAAGTGAGTTGCTCAAGCTAAGGGGCAAGAAAAACCTGCGGTGTAGCGCTGGCAGGATGCGTACCAACGTGGATCTCAGCGCCATACCAGCGGGTGAGGGTATCAGCTTGTAAAACATGCTGCGCTGTTCCCCCGGCAACGAGATCGCCGTTGTGCAGCAACAGCACACGATCTGCCCACAGCGCGGCGAGGTTCAAATCGTGCAGGACAACGCACACATGCAGATGCCCGTGTCCTGTCAAACGCTTCAATAAACGCAGTATGTGTTGCTGGTGGTAAAGATCCAGCGCTGAGGTAGGTTCATCCAGAAACAGCCAGCCTCGGGGCGCCCCGTTGCGCCAGAGCTGCGCCAGCGCACGGGCAAGCTGCACCCGCTGCTGCTCACCGCCGGAGAGCGCCGAATAAGAACGTCCGGCCAGCGGCAGGCAGCCGGTCAGCTGCATGACCTGCGTAATTATTGACCTGTCCGGCGTTAAGCCCCAGGGGGTACGCCCCATGGCGACGACCGCTTCAACCGGCCAGTCAAAACCAGGCTGGGTGAGCTGGCGCATCGCCGCCCGGGTACGCGAAAGGGCCGGGGCGCTCCAGTGTGCCAGGTCTTTACCCTCAAGTTTGCACTGCCCGGCCTCGGGCTTCAGGTAGCCGGTCAGCAGCCGTAATAACGTCGATTTCCCCGCTCCGTTGGGGCCAATCAGCGCCACCAGTTCACCCGGTGCCAGAGTGAGAGAGATGTTGCGGATCACCGTCCGATCCGCCACGCGATAAGTCAGGTTTTGTGCGACAAACGTCTCAGCCATGGTGCCCTCCCCGGCGGAAGATCAGCCACAGGAACCAGGGGGCGCCGAGGAGGCTGGTCAGCAGGCCAACCGGCATCTCCGCAGGCGCCACCAGCGTACGGGCGGCCGTATCGGCGATCAGCAGCAGTAATGCTCCCGCCAGCACGGAGCCTGGGATCACCGCCCGATGATCGGAACCCAGCCACATGCGCAACAGATGGGGAACCACCAGCCCGATAAAGCCAATCACGCCGCTTACCGCCACGGCAGCAGCCACCAGCAGGGCGCTGCAGAGCAGTAAAATCCGCTGCACCATCCGCACCTCAATGCCGAGGTAGTGTGCTTCTTCATCGCCCAGCTGCAGCACGTTAAGCGCCGACGCCAACCGACAGATAATTAATACCGTGGGGAGCATCAGGGAAGTGATCGCCAGTAGCGTTGACCACTGGGCCTGACCCAGGCTACCCATGCCCCATAGCGAGAGTTGGCGTAGCTGGGCATCGTTACTGACCCACGACAATACGCCCACTGCGGCACCGCACAGGGCATTGATCGCGATCCCCACCAGCAGCAAGCGAGACAGCGAACTGTCGCGCTGCTGGCTCAGGATAAAGATCACTCCGGTGGCCGCCAGAGCGCCGACAAACGCTGCCAGCATTGGCGCGTAGAGCATCAATAGCGCGGGTAAAGAGAGCGGTAAGACCACCCATAAAGCCACAGCTAACGCCGCACCGCTACTGATCCCCAGCAGGCCCGGATCGGCGAGGGGGTTACGAAACAACCCCTGCATCACGCAGCCTGCCAACGCCAGCGAGCCGCCAATCACCAGCGCCAGCAACACGCGGGGCAAACGGATGGTAAACCATATCTGGCGCAGAGCGTCGTCACCCCTGCTCCAGAAGAGACTTACCGGCAGGCGCAACGCGCCAAAACCGGTAGCAAGCAGGGTCGCGAGGGCCAGCGAAAGGGCCAGTAACCATAGCGAGAGCGTGATTTTACGGGACATCAGGGGAGTTGCCCGGCTTTGGTACGCAGCTGCTGGATGGCCTGCGGCGTGCGAACGCTAAAGCCAAGCAGCGCCATATCGTCAATAACCAGAAGCTGTTTATGACGCCCGGCCGGGGTTTGTGCCAGCCCGGGTAACGTCCACAGGTTATCCTCGCCGCCCAGCGCTTTCACGCCGTCCTGCGAGATCACCACCAGATCGGGTTGGCTGGCGATCACCCCTTCTTGCGAAAGGGGCTGATAGCGGGTAAATCCCTGCATCGCATTTTGCAATCCGGCGGCACGGATCGCCGCATCGGCAGCGGTTTGCTGGCCTGCGGCCATCGCGGTCATTCCCCCATGATTCAGTATGAAAAGGACACGCTTGTGGAGCGAAGAGTCAGGCAGCGCAGCCAGCTGAGCGCGCAGCCTGTTGCGCAGAACCTCGCCTTCAGCTTCCCGGTGCGTCGCCTTAGCCACGATCCGCACTTTCTCATCGATCGCGCTCAGCTCAGGGTTACCCGGCACCGTGACCACCGCGACGCGGCTTTGTTCAACCTGCTTCAGGGCCAGAGAGGGTTGCGCCTGATCGCTGGCCAGCACCAGCGTCGGGCGCATGGCGAGGATCCCTTCGGCATTGAGCTGACGCAGATAGCCCACGTCCGGCAATGATTTCGCCTCGGTGGGCCACAGGCTGGTACTGTCTCGCGCTACCAGCGACGACTGCGCACCCAGGGCATAGACGATCTCGGTAACGTCGCCCCCGAGGGCGACGATTTTTTGCGGAGTGGCGGCAAAAACCGTCAGCGGCAAGGCGGCGATCAGGACCAACAGTCTTTTCATGCGGCCAGCCCCTTAGGCAGCAGGGTGTCGATCTGAGTCCGCCACTGGGGCTGCTCTGGCTCCCCTTCGGTGCGCTGGCCATAAAGCTGGGCGATTTGCGTCCCATCGGCCGCAAAGAGCTCAAGGCTGGTGACGTGACCGTCGGCGGTGGGTTTACGGGTCACCCAGGTTTCTGCGATGGTCTCTTCCAGCAGAT
>JBCNNW010000192.1:0-3586 GCA_039594205.1 Pseudescherichia sp.
CAGGGAGAGAGGGTATGTTCAGGGCACAAAAAAACCGCCTAAAAGCGGTTAATTTGTTGCCTTAGGGTGGTAGCACACCGGGCTGGCAGATTTGCGGCAAAACCCGAATTGCCGGGCTCTGCATGTCCCGGTGGCTGCTGGCCGCTCGCCAAAGCGGTCATCTGATTTACCCAATGCCTTTTCAGCCATCCGATATAATTGCGTAATAAATACTCACACTCTTTGTCCGGATGTACCGGGCCATTACCAATAAAAGTCAAAAAATAAAAAGGCGGGTGAATAATACTCGCGCCAACCGTAACGCCGCGCGACACAGCGCTGGTTTCGTTGGAGTCATATTATGAAGATGCCCTTTAAGCCCCCTCTGCTTGTCCTTCTGTGCAGTGCCGGGCTGTTCGCCGCCTCGGGCGTGATGTTCGTCAAAAGCCGCGCAACCGAAACGCCCGCGCCAGTTTCTCAGCAGCAGCCTGCCCCACCGGCCGCGCCGCCTGCACCGGTTATCGCCCCGACCTACACGGCGGCACAGCTGGACCAGTGGACGGCGCCGATTGCGCTCTACCCGGACGCGCTCCTGTCACAGCTCCTGATGGCCTCAACCTATCCGTCAAACGTGATTCAGGCCGCGCAGTGGTCGCAGGACAATCCAAAACTGCAGGGCGATGCGGCGATTCAGGCGGTTTCCAGCCAGCCGTGGGATGCCAGCGTGAAGTCGCTGGTCGCTTTCCCGCAGTTGATGTCGCTGCTGGGCGGTAACCCTGAATGGGTGCAGAACCTCGGCAACGCGTTTCTTGCCCAGCCAAAAGACGTGATGGGCTCCGTGCAGCGGTTGCGCGCGCTGGCGCAGCAGACCGGCGCGCTTAAATCGTCGCCACAGCAGACGGTGAGCGTGGAGAAAAAATCGGCGCCAGTCCAAAGCACAACAGCCGCTGCGATAGCACCTGCCAGCCCGACGATTATAAAAATCGAACCTGCCGATCCTCAGGTTGTTTACGTACCGACCTATAATCCGTCCACTGTCTACGGAGCATGGCCAAACGCCAGCTACCCTCCGGTGTACCTGCCGCCCTCTCCCGGCGAGCAGTTCAGCAATAGCTTTGTGAACGGGCTGGGCTTCAGCCTCGGGGTTGCCACCACGTACGCGCTGTTTAGCAATATCGACTGGGACGACGACGATCATCACCATGATGATGACCACCACCATGACGACTATCACCACGATGGTTACACCCATAACGGCGATAACATCAATATCAATGTGAATAATTTCAATAAGATTACGGGCGAGCACCGCACGGACAACAATATGCTCTGGCAGCACAACCCTGGCTACCGTAACGGCGTACCTTACCCCAACGGTAAGATCGCCAGCCAGTTTCATCCAACGAGCACGCCCACGGGGCTGAGCGCCACGCCGCATCAGGCTGCCAGTCGCGACACCCAGCGGCAGGCGGCGATGGCGCAGGTGCAAAAGTCGACGAGGAAATCGCTTTCACAGCTCCAGGCTACCCGACCTTTGCAGCATCAGCCGTCCAGTCAGCAGCTTAAGCAGATTTCGCAGCGAAATAACTTCCGCGGCTACGACGCTGCGAAACCGCACGCGCTCTCCGGCGAAACGCACGGACAGCATGCCCTTCAGCCCTCCTCGCTGCAGCACCAGACGTTCAGGGCCAATGCCCTCAGCGGGAACGAAAGCCGCGCGGCAAGCTGGCGTGCCCAGCAGCAGCGCGGCCTGCAAAGCCGGCAGCTCGCTACGCATATATCGCAGCATCCGTTACCGGCCGCGCGACCTTTACCTCATGATATTCGCCATCGTTAAGAGAGCTAACATGAAGATGACTTTACTCAGCGGTGTGGCGCTGTTCATGGCATCCACCGTCGCCGTGGCGCAACAGCAGTTCAGCACGCCTGAACAAGCTACCGATGCCTTAACGCAGGCCATCAGCGAGCAGAATGAAGGTGCGATGGGAAATCTGCTTGGTGAAAACTGGCGCAATGTTCTGCCGCCGGAGGGCGTTGACCCCGAAGCCGTCGCTCGCTTCCTGCGCGACTGGAAGGTGAAACACACCACGATTGTTAGCGGCGATACGGCGCACCTGATTGTGGGAGAGAACGCCTGGCAGCTGCCGATCCCCGTCGTGAAAACGTCAAACGGCTGGCAGTTTGATATTCAGCAGGCCGCGGACGAAATTTTGACGCGCGAAATCGGGCGCAACGAGCTTGCCGCCATCGAAGAGCTGCATGCCTACGTGGACGCCCAGCAAAGCTATTTCGCCCTCAACCAGACCTACGCGGCGAAAATCGTCAGCTCTAAGGGGAAAAAAGATGGCCTTTACTGGCCCGTATTGCCCGGCGAAGCGCCCAGCCCGCTGGGGCCTGCGTTTAGCCCGGCAGAACCCGGCGCAGGCTATCACGGTTATCGATTCAAGATCCTGCCCGATAAGCAAGGCTTTGCAATGGTCGCCTGGCCGGTCAGCTACGGACAGACGGGGGTGATGAGCTTTGTGGTTAATCAGAGCGACAGGGTATACGAGACGAATTTGGGCAGCGATACCGCGCTAAAAGCACAGGCATTAACCGCATTCAGCCCTGATAGTGCCTGGCTGCCCGTCGCGCCGTAAAGCATTAACGTGAAGGCCGGATAAGGCTTCCCTCTATCCGGCCATCTTATTACAGAATATTGGCAACCGATTTTGCCAGCTGCGCTTCAAGCACCGGCTTCGCCTCTTCAAACTTCAGGTTCACCTTGTTGGCATTCGACACCACGCGGGTCTGGTACTTCGCGCGATCGCCCTGCTCGCTGCTGGTCTGCAGCTTCACGCCGGACGTCCCCTGACGCAGCGCCGCGATGTTGTCAGTGGTCACTTTCGCCTTGCTGCGCTCGGAGATCTGCAGATCGGTGACCATGGTGTAGTTCACATCTTCTACCATCGCATCCGCCGCCATGCCGATCAGGCCTGCCGCCAGGCCCACGCCCAGCGCGGCACCGGAGGAGTTGCTGTTATACGCAGTGATACCGGCACCCAGCGCGGCACCTACGGCGGCACCTTCATAGCCAGTTTTCAGGAAGCCCTGCGCTTCGCGAAGGTCCATTTTGTCCGCTTTCAGCACGTTCGCCTGCACCCAGTAGTAGGCGCTGTCGGGAGAACTGGTCACCTTATAGCCCTTCGCCGTCAGCTCGTTCGCCAGCTGAGCCTGCAGGTTGCTCATGTCTTTATCAGATGTATTTTTCACCTGAATGTAGACCGTTTTTTCGCTGGAAGGCTCCAGCCAGACGGTTTCGCTCATCTGGGTTTTAACTTCCAGATTACGTTTCTTCACCGCGGTGGTCATTGCCCCGCATCCGGCCAGCGTCATCGTCGCTGCCAGTAAGCCAACTACCGCTACTTTCTTAAAAGACATATGTTTTCCTTTACCTGGTAATAATAATCCGGCGCATCATAACGATGAGCCGATCAACCAACAATGTAAGAAAATGTTATCGGCAGCGGTGAGGGGATTTTTAGGAAAATATCAAGGATATAGCAACCAAATCAGGTAGTTTACACGAAAAAAAACGCCTCCGGAGGAGGCGTTTAACATCAGGCTG
>JBCNNW010000193.1:0-4068 GCA_039594205.1 Pseudescherichia sp.
CGATCCGGCGGTGATCGAAGAGGCCGTTAAGCAAGGTATTCCGCAGAACGTGATTGACGCTGCCCAGCGCTCGCCGGTTTACAAGATGGCGATGGACTGGAAGCTGGCCCTGCCGCTGCACCCGGAATACCGTACCCTGCCGATGGTCTGGTATGTGCCGCCGCTGTCACCGATTCAGTCCTACGCCGATGCGGGCGGCCTGCCCAAAACCGACGGCGTGCTCCCCGCCGTGGAGAGCCTACGTATCCCGGTACAGTATCTGGCAAATATGCTGAGCGCGGGCGATACCGGCCCGGTGCTGCGCGCCCTCAAGCGAATGATGGCCATGCGCCATTACAAACGCTCGCAAACCGTGGAAGGCGTGACCGATACCCGCGCCATTGAAGAGGTCGGGTTGACGGTCGAACAGGTGGAAGAGATGTATCGCTATCTCGCCATTGCCAACTACGAAGATCGCTTCGTGATCCCCACCAGCCACCGCGAAATGGCCCGGGATGCCTTCCCCGAGAAGAACGGCTGCGGCTTTACCTTCGGCGATGGCTGCCACGGCTCAGACACCAAATTCAACCTCTTCAACAGTAGCCGTATCGACGCCATCAATATTACCGAAGTGCGTGAACACGGGGAGGGAGAGTAATGCGGATTCTAAAAATCATTGCGCTGTTAATGGAGTATCCCGACGAGGTGTTATGGGAGAACCGCGATGAGGCGTTAGATCTCATTGCCCAGGATGCCCCGACGCTGTTGCCCTTTACGCGAACCTATCTTAGCGCCCCGCTGCTGGACAGGCAGGCCGAGTGGTGCGAAGTGTTTGAACGTGGCCGGGCCACCTCGCTGCTGCTGTTTGAACATGTGCACGCGGAGTCGCGGGATCGCGGCCAGGCGATGGTCGACCTGATGGCGCAGTACGAGAAGGTTGGTCTGCAGCTGGATTGCCGGGAGCTCCCCGATTATCTGCCCCTTTATCTGGAGTATCTCAGTATTGTGGGCGAAGCGGAAGCGCGCGATGGGCTGCAGAACGTCGCCCCGATCCTGGCGCTGATTGGTGGGCGACTGAAGCAGCGCGACGTTGCCCATTATCAGCTGTTTGACGCTCTGCTACGACTGGCCGAAACCCGGCTTTCCAGCGATAGCGTAGCGGCACAGGTTGCCACCGAGAAGCGTGATGACACTCGTCAGGCGCTGGATGCGGTGTGGGAAGAAGAGCAGGTGAAGTTTATCGAAGACAACGCCACGTCGTGCGACAGTTCGCCGATGCAGCAATATCAACGACGCTTTAGCCAGGACGTTGCACCGCAGTACGTGGACGTCGGCGCCGGAGGCCCCAAATGACGCACTACCTGAACGTGTTTTTCTATGACATCTATCCCTATATTTGCGCCACCGTCTTCTTCCTGGGAAGCTGGCTGCGTTATGACTATGGTCAGTACACCTGGCGTGCCTCGTCGAGCCAGATGCTGAGCAAGCGCGGCATGAACTGGGCCTCTAACCTGTTTCATATCGGTATTCTGGGGATCTTCTTTGGCCACCTGTTCGGGATGCTGACCCCGCACTGGATGTACGCCTGGTTTTTACCTATCGCCGTGAAACAGCAGCTGGCCATGTTCGCCGGGGGCGTGTGCGGTGTGTTAACGCTGATTGGTGGGTCAATGCTGCTCTACCGCCGGCTGTTTAATCAGCGGGTGCGCGCCACCTCCACCACGCCGGACATCATCATCATGAGCATTTTACTGCTTCAGTGCATTCTGGGGCTGAGCACGATTCCCTTCTCCGCCCGTTTTCCGGACGGCAGCGAGATGATGAAACTGGTAGGCTGGGCGCAGGGTATCGTCACTTTCCGCGGCGGCTCATCGGAGATGCTTAACGGCGTGGACTTTATCTTCCGTGTGCATCTGGTGCTGGGGATGACCATTTTCCTGATCTTCCCCTTCACCCGTCTGGTGCATGTGTGGAGCGCGCCGTTTGAATATTTCACCCGCCGGTATCAGGTTGTTCGGTCACGGCGCTAATTTAGACGGGTGGCGTCGCCGCCACCCGGCTATTTCCCTGCCTGCGGATGCGTCTCAAACCCCGCCATCACCGCCGTCAGCTCGGCCAGTGAAAAACCGTTTTTCGGATCAGATACCCCCAGCCCAAACTGCTCCTGCAATACCTGATACAGCTCGGCGGCATCGGCGAGATGACGCTGCTCAACCGCCAGCGCCCCCTGCCAGCGGGTGAAATTAAAATTGGTTAAGGTCAGTTTGCCCCCCTCGGGCAGGTGTCGGCACATCAGCAGGTGATGGCGAAAATGCGATTGCGGCCAGTGAGCCGACCAGAAATTGCCCATCACATAGTCATTGAAATGCTGCTCTGCGAGATCGAACTGGTACATCGACTGCCAGCGATCGTGATGGTGAACCTGTAAGGCCCAGTTATCCCCCTCGTTCTGCAGGCGGTACATGCCGTGCGGCGTGGGCTGCTCCAGGTCGGCAATCAGGCGAACCGGCGCGGTCAGCGTCTGGCCACCAAAGCCCACATCGGCAATCCAGCGTTCGCCGTTTAGCTCAACCAGCAACAGTCGGTGGGTACGCGGCGGCATCTGCGGCGGATTCGCCAGCACCACGCGGCCCAGCAGGCTGCGGACCGTAAAACCCACCTCACGCAGCACACGCTCGAAGAGTCCGTTCTGCTCAAAGCAGTACCCACCGCGACGGGCGGTAACCAGTTTGTCTTGCACGCTCTCCTCGTCGAGCTGGATCTCGCGTGGCAACACCACGTCAAGATTCTCAAACGGGATGCTGCAGTTATGGTGGAGATGCAGCCCGCGCAGGGTGTCGATATCCGGGGTAGCGGGCTGTTGCCAGCCCGTGCGGGCGAAATACGCAGTCAGAAATGGAGACATAGTGAACTTCCTTGCAATGATGTTCCCTGTTTATAAACTATTTTTGCGTCGCCACCTGCGTAAAAGTGCTTTTTTAGCGTCCCGTCGTGCGCTGCATGATACCCAGCGCGCTCAGCATCAATATCAACCCGGTCACTAACGTCAGGGTAGCCATCGCCATTCCCTGCCCAATCGAGCCTTGTTCGAACTGGCGCCAGATAAAGACCGAGACGGTCTGCGTCCCCGCCGGAGCCAGTAATAGCGATGTCACCAGCTCGCGAGAGGCAATGGCGAAGACCATCAACATCGCCGCCAGCATGGCCGGTGACACCAGCGGTATCACGATAAAACGTAGCGCCTGCAGTGCCGATGCACCGTGTACCCGCGCCGCCGGTTCGAGATTACCACCCAGCTGGCGCAGCGCACTGCCAGTGTAGCGGACCGGCCACGGCAATAGCAGGCAGCAGTAAGAGAGCAGCAGTATGACCCAGCTGTTATAAGGTGATAGCGGCCAGAAGGTGCGGTTACACAGTAAAATAAGCCCCACACCTACCACAATCCCTGGCAGCGCGGCGGGCATCAGGGATAACGCATCCACCAGCGCCCGGCCTCTGATTTTTTGCACCACCACCAGCCAGGCGGCTAACAACCCCAGTAGCCCGGTAATGCACGCCGTTCCCAGCGCCAGCGACAGGCTGGTACCCAGCGCAGCCAGGGCATCTCCCTGCTGGCTGAAGAGTGCCGCGTAATGTGACAACGTCACGTTAGCCGCAGTGACACCCGCCGATAAGGTGCCGAGCACGCCTGAAAGCGCCATCGAGGCCGCGGGCAGCACCACAGCAATCAGCCCAACCAGCCCCATCAGCACGACGACGGGCAATGTAAAGATCCCGGCATCCGCCCCTCTGTTCTCAGTCGGCTTACCCGTGACGCTGGTTACGTCGTGCTGGCCCGTTAGCTTTTTCTGCAACGCCCAGGCGCAGAGCGCGATCGCCACCAGTACCACAGACAACATCGATGCCCCCGAGAGATCGATAGGCCAGTCGGCCAGCTTTTTCTCGATATCGGTGGTCAGCATCAACACCCCTGCCCGCGTGCCCAGCGCCGCCGGCACGCCGTACTCTTCGATCGCCAGCGTAAACGAGAGCAGCATGCCTGCCGCCAGCGCCGGTGAAAGCAAGGGTAGCGTGATATGCCAGAAGGCC
>JBCNNW010000194.1:0-4058 GCA_039594205.1 Pseudescherichia sp.
GCAGATCCGCAGCCAAAACTTCAACGGGCTGATCAGGGTAAAGTTTCAGGTTCGCCATATTTTCATGCGACGGTTCAAACGGGATCTGCAGATCCGGCGCGATACGGATAGACCAGTTAAAGCTGTAGGCATCCCCGGTTTCGCGACGGTTCTCTTTGACCAGCGGCATCGCTTTTTTCATCTGCCGCGCCACTTCCGCCGCGTCATCGATGATGATGCGATAGTGACGACGAGCCGCTTCGCCCAGCGTATGGACAATAAATTCATCCAGCACGCGGAAGTAATCTGCGCTCTCTTTCGGGCCGGTGAGGATTAGCGGCAACACCTGATCCTTGTTCGCCGGGTGCATCAGAATGCCGAGCAAGTACAGCAGCTCTTCTGCGGTACCTACCCCGCCCGGGAAGATGATTATACCGTGCGCAATACGGACAAACGCCTCAAGGCGTTTTTCGATATCCGGCATGATAATCAGTTCGTTAACCAGCGGGTTAGGCGGCTCAGCGGCAATGATCGAGGGTTCGGTCATCCCGATAAAACGCCCCTCTTTGTAGCGCTGCTGGGCATGGCCTACGGCAGCCCCTTTCATTGGCGCTTCCATAGCGCCCGGGCCGCAGCCGGTGCAGATATTCAGTTCACGCAGGCCCAGTTGGGTTCCCACCCGACGGGCATATAAATATTCGGTTTCGTTGATGGAGTGGCCACCCCAGCAGACGACCATACTCGGCGCTTCGCCCACGTGCAGGGCACGGGCGTTACGTAAAATAGAAAAGACCAAGTTAGTAATGTGGGTCGAGCTTTCCAGATCCAGATGCTGGAATCGCCCGGCGTTGCTGATTTGGCCATTAACAAACAGGATGTCACGCAGCACCGCAAAGAGGTTCGCCTGCAGGGAGCGAATAATGCGCCCATCCACAAAGGCATCTTCCGGAGGATTAATCAGTTCCAGCTTCACGCCGCGTTCGCGACGCAGGACGTTAATGTCAAAACTTTCGAAGCGCGAGAGCAGCTCTTTGCTGTTATCGGTCAGGCTTCCGGAGTTCAGAACGGCAAGTGAACAGTTGCGAAACAGTTGATAAAGATCGCTGCTGGCCGTGCTTTTAAGCATGTCCACTTCCAGCTGCGACAACATATCCATAGAGCCAAGCGGGCTAATATGTGTAATCAAGTGAGCTCCTTATGGGACGTTTATCGTCATTCCCTGTTGATTACAATAGCCCTGGCTTATGACCTTTCACAACCTAAAGCGCGGAACAGACCGCGCATTATTGTGAAATTATTTACTTTACTGACGGACCAGGCGGCCGGTGGCCGGCACAAAATTGCTGTTACTGCGCCAAGGATTGATATCCAGGCCGCCGCGGCGGGTATAGCGGGCGTACACGCTCAGGGACTCTGGCTGACAGAAGTGCAGAATGTCATTAAAAATCCGCTCTACGCACTGCTCGTGAAATTCGTTGTGATGACGGAAAGAGACGAGGTAGCGCAGCAGTTTTTCACGATCGATTTTGCCACCGCGGTACTGAATCTGTACAGAGCCCCAGTCCGGCTGATGGGTGATCAGACAGTTAGATTTCAGCAGGTGGCTCACCAGGGTCTCTTCCACTACATCGCCGCTGGCAGCATCTTGCAGATAAGCGGTGTCAAATTCGTAGTTGTCGATGTCGATGGCCTGCTCGTCGATACAGGTACCGTGCAGGTGGGCGATGGGCTGGCCTTCCAGTTCATGCAGGCGATAGAGCGCCACCGTCACCTTACCCTGGGCGCAGGCGCTTAAATCGCGCTGCAAGGTTTCTTGTACCTCTTCCCAGCTCGTGAATCGCGTCTGATTAAAGCTATTGAGATAGAGCTTAAAGCTTTTGGACTCCACCAGATTCACGCTGGTGTAGTCCAGTTCGACATGGCCCACCGCTACTTGCGGCAGGCCGCGCGCATTGAGCCATGAAAGCTCGTACAGCGTCCAGATATCACCGCCATGGAAGGGGAGAGCATCTGCGCTCAGCCCCAGCGGATCGCGGTTCAGGCTACGCGGCACGCCCTGGAGCAGGCTGGCGTCATAGACATCACGATAATCGGTGGTTTTACCCAATGTTAAGCCCGTCAGGGCCTGATTTCCTTCGTAAGACATGTTTCATTGTCGCTTTAACGGTAAACTATAGGGCTGAGTGTATCCTGGCTTAAGTGAAGAGAGAAATCGGTGGAAAAAGAGATCGCAGCTGCCCTGAAGGGCTTTACCACACGTTATTGCGATGCCTGGCATGATCAAAAGGGCACCTGGCCGCAAAGCGAAGAGTACGTAGGGGTTCCCTCTCCGTGCATCATCAGCACCTGCGACGGCGCGGTCATCTGGCAGCCGCAACCTTTCACGGCTGAGCAGAATGTAAAAGGCATTGAACGGGCGATGGACATTGTGGTACAACCAGCCGTTACTGCTTTCTATACCTCACAGTTTGCCGGGGATATGGGCGCCAGATTTGGCAATTGCACGATGATGTTGCTGCAAAGCTGGAGCGAAACCGATTTCCAGCGTGTGCAGGAAAATCTGATTGGCCATCTGGTCACACAGAAACGCCTTAAGTTATCGCCTACGCTTTTTATTGCCACACTGGATAGCGAGCTGGACGTAATTTCCCTGTGCAACCTTTCCGGCGAGGTGATTAGAGAGACGCTCGGCACCCGCCAACGTGAAGTTCTCGCAAATAATCTTGCGGATTTCCTCAATCAACTACAGCCCGTCGTGTAATCCGGAATACTACTCGTCTTGTAAGAGATCTCTTACAAAGCTTGTGAGAGATCGCTGGAATCTTCTTAAGATAGTTTTTCAGATAATTCTTTTTATCTTCTTATAATCAACCATTTATATGGTAGCACACGCTGCTATTCACTTAGCGCCGCCTTCGTCAGGCTTACAGCATGCCTTGTAAGACGAAGCGGAATGGCGGATTCTATATTCGTTGACAGGAAGTCAACACCAGCAACGAACATCAGGATGATGGCGTTACTAAAGCAGGACACGTCAGGAAGGCGTTACAAGGAAGGCTTCTGGACGAAGCAAAGCGGAACACGCAGGACGCGTAAGGGACACCTCCAGGAAGGAGAACGAGAGCCGGTCAGGATGCCCGGTGGGTCAGGAAGGCCAGGACGTCTCAGGATGGACAATCACACCAGGACGGTGTGATGCAGGATGCAGCGGTAAACGGATGACCAGGCCTTCGGGTCAGAGGAAAAGTTGTCACGGATGAGCAGGGAGCACGAAAAGTAGCTGGATTGCTGCGAAACGAACCGGGAGCACTGTTTTTACAGTGCTCCCTTTTTTTATTTCTGCGCGGTCTTTGCTATGCTGCGCGCCGTTCAGATTTTCAGTGGAGGTGATATGACCCATCACGAAAGCGTGCGCGCGCAGTTGCACGCACTCGAAGCCCTAATGCAGGCGCAGCAGCTCTGGCAAACAGCGGCGCCAGCGCCAGAGGCGTTTGCCAGTACGCAGCCATTCTGCCTGGACACCCTGGCACCGTTTGAGTGGCTGCAGTGGGTAATGATCCCGCGACTGCACGCTCTGCTTGATAGCGGTCATCCGCTGCCGCAAGCTTTTGCCGTTGCACCCTATTACGAAATGGCGCTGGATGCCGCCCACCCCGCACGCGATGCGCTGCTGGCGGAACTCGAGGCGCTCGACGCCCTGTTCGGCGGCAAAGCATGATTGAAATCCTTTATCAGGATGAGTGGCTGGTGGCGGTGAATAAGCCCTCCGGCTGGCTTGTGCACCGCAGCTGGCTCGATCGCGATGAAAAAGTGGTGGTGATGCAAACCGTGCGCGACCAGATTGGGCAGCACGTATTTACTGTCCATCGTCTCGATCGCCCTACCTCTGGTGTCCTGCTGATGGGGCTTTCCAGCGAGGCCGGGCGCCTGTTGTCGCAGCAATTCGAACAGCATCAGATCCAGAAACGTTACCACGCTATTGTGCGCGGCTGGTTAACGGAGACGGCGACCCTCGATTACCCGCTGGTGGAAGAGCTGGATAAAATCGGCGATAAATACGCGCGCGAAGACAAAGACCC
>JBCNNW010000195.1:0-4009 GCA_039594205.1 Pseudescherichia sp.
GGGCTACGCACAGCGCTGACGGCACCGGGCTCTCTACGCCACGCCAGCCAGGAACGACAATCAAATCCGCCTCCTGCAGCAGCGACAGGTCACCATCGGCGACCATGCGGATCCCGCCCGTAGCCCGCAGCTCGCCGCCATCCACAGATGCCACGGCAAAGCGATACCAGTTCTCGCCCATTTCCGGGCGCGGCAGGCCGAAGATCTCCACCGCCACGCCAAACTCAAAAGTACAGAGGCCGTCATAGGCCAGTGCCACCACACGCGGGCGCGCAATATGTCTTAAGTTTGTCATCTTTTTGCTGTTTTCTGGCATAGGTGCTGGCATTCACAGGCATCGTCTCTCGTTACTCTAGTGTTAACACAGACACACAGGAGAAAGCCATGAGTTATGTTACCGAGTTCCCCGTCGCCGAGCCGCAAGAAGCGGTCGCCCATTTTCTGCGTCGTCTGAGCGTAGAGACCGACTGCGCGGATGTGCACCATGCCCTGAGCAGTGGTCAGCAGGATTTCGTGTTACTGCACGTCGTCGGGCAGGCGGCGCATTTTGCCCATCGCCACCTGCCGGGTGCCATCCATTTACCCTGGTCGCAAATCACCGCCGAAAAGATGGCTCAGTGGCCGGAGGGTACGCTGTTCGTCGTTTACTGTGCCGGGCCGCATTGTAACGGAGCCGATCGCGCGGCGCTGAAACTCGCCCGGCTGGGACTGCCGGTGAAGATCATGCTGGGGGGGATCACCGGCTGGGAGGATGAAAACTTCGCCTTCGCCAGCGGCGACTGAGTGCAACATGAATTTTATTCAACACACATGAATTTTTCTCGTTTGCCGTGGCGGGTCGCATGTGACATCTTTTTTGGACATTTAGACATCCAGAAGTCTAAGATTCATAAGATGAATTATCACTGTCGGCAATCATCTGCCGACAGATAAAGGAGAAAAGCATGCAGCGACATAACGCCCCATACCGCGCCGACGTAGTTGGCAGTTTCTTACGCCCTGACGCCATTAAAGAAGCGCGGGTGAAATTTGCCAACGGTGAGATTGATGCCAGCGCGCTGCGTGCCATTGAGAATGACGCCATCCGCCATGTTGTTGAGCAGCAGTGTGCCTGCGGCCTGCACGTGGTGACGGATGGTGAATTCCGTCGCGCCTGGTGGCACTTCGATTTCTTCGACGGTCTGCAGGGTGTGGAGCGTTACGATTCCAGCCAGGGTATTCAGTTCAACGGCGTGCAGACTAAAGCCCACGGCGTGCGGGTTACCGGCAAACTGGGCTTTGGCGCGCACCCTATGCTGGAAGATTTCCGCTACCTGAAAAGCATTAGCGGTGAAGCGCAGCCAAAAATGACTATCCCCAGCCCAAGCGTGCTGCACTTCCGCGGCGGTCGCAAAGATATCGATGCCACCGTCTATCCTGAACTGGATGCCTATTTTGACGATCTGGCCACCACCTGGCGCGATGCGATCCACGCTTTCTATGAAGCAGGCTGCCGCTATCTGCAACTGGATGACACCGTCTGGGCCTATCTCTGCTCCGACGACCAGCGTCGGCAGATCATCGAGCGCGGTGACGATCCCGAGCAACTGGCCCGCACCTATGCGCGTGTTCTGAACAAAGCGCTGGAGGGCAAGCCCGACGACCTCACCATCGGCCTGCACGTTTGTCGCGGTAACTTCCGTTCAACCTGGATCTCGGAAGGCGGCTACGAGCCGGTGGCCGAAGTTCTGTTTGGCACGGTGAACGTTGACGCTTTCTTCCTGGAGTACGATAACGATCGCAGCGGTGATTTTGCTCCCCTTCGTTTCGTCCGTCCGGGCAAGCAGCAGGTTGTGCTGGGTCTGATCACGACCAAAAACGGCGAGCTGGAGAACCCAGAAGGGGTGAAAGCGCGTCTGGAAGAGGCGAGCCAGTATGTGGCTAAAGATCAGATCTGCCTCAGCCCGCAGTGCGGGTTTGCATCAACGGAAGAGGGCAATAGCCTGACCGAAGCACAACAGTGGGACAAGGTTCGCCTGGTCACCCGCATCGCCAGCGAAGTCTGGTAAAAAATGAGGCACAGCGTTGCACTTAATTAATGCAACGCTGTGCCGCTGCACCATCTCCCTCCGTTAAACCTCGCTAAACCCGCACGCTGTCAACCTGGCATCCTTTTTGCTCATTCACTTCTGAACTGATGTTTTGCTCTTTCAACGTCCTGTCGTCGCGGACGATTTCGCACAGCTTTCATTTCAGGAGTGAAAATATGCACCGTCGTACCTTAATAAAAGCTTTTGCTCTCTCCGCCTCTGTGGTGGCCATGGGGATGAGTTTCAGCGTTCAGGCCGCTGAAACGATCAAAGTCGGCATCATGCACTCGCTCTCCGGCACGATGGCTATTTCTGAAACGCCGCTGAAAGACGTGGCGTTAATGACTATTGATGAAATTAACGCCAAAGGGGGCGTACTGGGTAAAAAGCTGGAGCCGGTGGTGGTGGATCCCGCCTCGAACTGGCCGCTGTTTGCTGAAAAAGCGCGCCAGCTGCTGAGCCAGGATAAGGTTGCCGCGGTGTTCGGCTGCTGGACCTCGGTCTCGCGTAAATCGGTTCTGCCGGTATTTGAAGAGCTGAACGGCCTGCTTTTCTATCCGGTCCAGTACGAAGGGGAAGAGATGTCGCCGAACGTTTTCTACACCGGCGCGGCACCTAACCAGCAGGCGATCCCGGCGGTGGAGTATCTGTTGGGTGAAGATGGCGGCAGCGCGAAGCGCTTCTTCCTGCTGGGCACCGACTACGTCTATCCACGCACCACTAACAAAATCCTGCGCGCTTATCTGCACTCGAAAGGGGTTCAGGATAAAGATATTGAAGAGGTCTATACGCCCTTTGGTCACAGCGACTACCAGACCATCGTCTCCAGTATCAAAAAATTTGCCGCTGGCGGTAAAACCGCAGTGGTCTCTACCATTAACGGCGACTCTAACGTTCCCTTCTATAAAGAGCTGGCGAACCAGGGGGTAAAAGCCACCGACGTGCCGGTCGTCGCCTTCTCGGTTGGGGAAGAAGAGCTGCGCGGTATCGACACCAAACCGCTGGTGGGGAATCTGGCCGCCTGGAACTATTTCGAATCGGTCGATAACGCTGACAACCAGCAGTTTGTGGCCGCGTATAAAGCCTACGCCAAAGCGCATAAGCTGCCGAACGCCGATACCGTGGTGACCAATGACCCGATGGAAGCCACCTATGTGGGGATCCATATGTGGGCTCAGGCGGTTGAGAAGGCCGGTACCACCGACGTGGATAAAGTACGTGCCGCCATGGCGGGCCAGTCCTTTAAAGCGCCGTCTGGCTTCACCCTGACTATGGATGAAACCAACCACCACCTGCATAAGCCAGTGATGATCGGTGAAATCGAAGATAACGGCCAGTTCAACGTGGTCTGGCAGACCGATGCCACGGTGCGCGCTCAGCCATGGAGCCCGTTTATCGCCGGTAACGATAAAAAACCCGACACCCCTATCAAAACCGCCAGTAACTAAGTTCAGGGAGATCAGCCATGAGCATGCTGCGCTTACTCATCGCCATCATGTGGCTTGCCGGGCTGGTGCCAGGGATGGCGCAGGCAACGGACGCCGATACCTTTGTTGCCGCCAGCCGCAGCCAGCAGGCGGTACTGCTCGGGGAGTGGGCAACAACGCCGGACCCCGCCAGGCTGCCGCTGTTACAGGCACTGCAACAGGAGAATCTTTACGTCGATGCAAAGAAACACGCCTTTACCCGCCACAACGGGCGCTATGACACCCTGGGCAGCGCCGCGACGCCGCAGGGGCAGCCTAAGGCGGTGCGGCTGACTAACCGTCTACGTATTGCCGCCGCCACCGCGCTGGCAACCCATCAGCTTATAAGTGACAACGTCACGGATCGTCTTGCTGCGGCAAAGCTGCTGCAGCGGGATGCCCAGCCCGCGATGCTGGGTTTTATGCAGCAGCGGCTGAACGCCGAGCAAAACGAGGCGATACGCCAGGCGCTCA
>JBCNNW010000196.1:0-4003 GCA_039594205.1 Pseudescherichia sp.
TCTGCTGTGGTTTCTCGTCACGAAGCCATAGCCAGGCCAGCGTAAATGCGAGGGCAGCGACGGGCAGAGTAGCAAAAAAAATCCATCGCCAGCCGAGCGTCTGCACCAGCACGCCGCCCAGCGCGGGTGAGCATGCCGGTGCCAACAGCGCCACCAGCATAACCGCTGAAGAGAGCCTGGCACGTTCGTGCGGCTTAAACTGCTGCCACGCCAGCGCCTGCCCAACCGGTATCAGCAGCCCGCCGCCAAGCCCCTGCACGACGCGCCAGGCGATGAGGCTGTCGAGTGTGGACGCCAGCCCCGCAGCGGTAGAGGCGGTACTAAACAGTAAAAGCGATAGCAGGATCAGGCGTTTGGGGCCAAGCAGGCGCGCCAGCATGGCGCTGAAGGGAATGACCAGCGTTAGCCCGGCAATATAGCCATTACTCACCCAGGCAAGTGCGGAAGGCGTAGCGTCAAACGCCCGGCCCATAGCTGGAAAGGCCACGCTGGCGATGAACATGTTAATCAGGTCGAGAAAAAAGCCGAGCAGAAATACAACAGCAACCCTGGTGCGATAGGTCATGGGAACTCCTCCAGTGAGGCCGTATCGTAGCGGGCGGAAGAGAACAGATAAACGCGACAAAGCGCGATATACTGTCAAAAAAATTTTGACAATGAAAAGGCTGACGATGTTGAATTTGCAGCGTACAGGGATGTTTGTGGCGGTGGTGGAGAGCGGGAGTTTTACCGCTGCCGCAGACGTTATGGGGTTAACAAAAGCGGTTCTCAGTTTCAATATTCGCCAGCTCGAAGATGAACTGGGCGTTACGCTGCTGCTACGATCCACTCGTCGGCTGCGCTTAACCGAAGCCGGGGAGCTGTTTTACCAACGTAGCGTGGCGCTGCTTCAGAACGCGGAGAAACTCGCGGATGATGTGCGCGCCAACCATGCCGGGCTGACGGGGGAACTGCGTATTACCAGCACTCCCGAATATGGGGCGAAGGTGGTGGTGCCCCTGCTGGCCGAATTTAGCCTTCAGCACCCGGAGCTACGCGTGCGGCTGGTATCATCTTCGCTGCACAGGGATCTTATTTCTGAACGTTTTGATGTCGCCATTCGGCTTGGGACGCTTGCAGATTCGCGCTATCACGCCGCGCTGATTTCGCAGTTTGCCATCTTGCCCGTAGCATCCCCGGCGTGGCTGCAGGCCCATCCTGTGGGATCACCAGAGGCGCTGGCTCAGGCTGGCTGGATCATTCATGAACGCGTCGCTTCACCGCTGCGCTGGCAGCTACGTAACGCTGCCGGTGAGAGCGTCATGCTGGAGATAAAAAAAGCCCCGCGATTATATGCGGACAGCGCGCAGGCATTAATGGCCTTTGCCCTGGCCGGTAGCGGTGTGGCGCTGTTGCCTGCGTGGCTGGCACAAAGTGCGCTGGAGGCGGGGCAACTGCTCCCCGTTTTACCGGAATACACTTTTGCCCAACAGGGCATCTATGCTGTCTATCCTGATGCCCAGCATGTTTCAGCAAAGGTGCGCACGTTTATTGATTTTATGCGTACCCGGGTTAACGCATTATGATCCTGATTTTAATGCTTGCCGGGTACCGCTCAGGTCCTTCTCTGTGAAGGTGCCCTTCCAGCGCCCTCACCAAACGCGGATAAAAAGAGAAAGCAGTGACGATGGTCGGCATGATTATGCTCGCCATTTTCCAGGCGGCAGGTTCTCTGCGGCTCCGCCGGTTCGCCGGCATCGCCTTGTGCTCATGGTCATGTCGGTGAGAGCCAGCGGTTCCACTCCTGGCTGCCAGAGAGTGATATGTGTTACTGCTGGTGAGTTGCCGTAGGGCGCGTCGCTACAACTGCCGCTGAAAAACGGTCGTCACAGATGGACAAAGCACAACGGCAACTTCGGTGTCATGCCGATTAGTCAGCACGGTGGAATCGTTCCGTTCACCTCATGTTCAGCGGAGTATGGCATTACACAACCCGTGAACGTGACAAGGAGGACCGGCCGTGTATGAGCCGGTCTCATAGGTTACAGATATGACTCAATCGGCCCGGAGACCGCTGAGCCCTAAACCAGGCTCTTCAACCGGTAGATCCACTCCAGCGCCTGACGCGGTGTCAGTGTATCCGGGTCGAGATTCTCCAGCGCCTCAACGGCAGGCGACGTCTCTTCTGCCGGCGCAAGCAACGACATCTGCGTACCATCTATCTGGGTTGCCGCCGCGTTTGGCGACAGGCTTTCCAGCTCGCGCAGTTTCTGCCGTGCCCGTTTAATCACCTCTTTAGGCACCCCTGCCAGCGCCGCTACCGCAAGGCCGTAGCTCTTGCTGGCCGCGCCATCCTGCACCGTGTGCATAAAGGCGATAGTATCCCCATGCTCCAGCGCATCCAGATGCACGTTCGCCACCCCTTCCATCTTTTCGGGCAACTGGGTTAGCTCGAAATAGTGGGTTGCAAAGAGCGTCAGCGCCTTGATTTTGTTTGCCAGGCTTTCAGCGCAGGCCCACGCCAGCGACAGGCCGTCGTAGGTTGAGGTTCCGCGGCCAATTTCATCCATCAGCACCAAGCTGTTTTCCGTCGCATTGTGCAGAATATTGGCGGTTTCGGTCATCTCCACCATAAAGGTGGAGCGGCCGCTGGCCAGGTCATCTGCCGCACCCACGCGGGTGAAAATGCGATCGATGGGGCCGATCTCAACTTTTTGCGCGGGCACGTAGCTGCCGATATAGGCCAGTAGCGCAATCAACGCGGTCTGGCGCATATAGGTACTTTTACCGCCCATGTTCGGGCCGGTAATGATCAGCATACGACGCTGAGGCGACAGGTTAAGCGGGTTGGCAATAAAGGGCTCATTGAGCACTTGTTCCACCACCGGGTGGCGACCTTCGGTGATACGAATGCCAGGCTTGTCGCTAAAGGTGGGGCAGCTGTAGTTCAGCGTATCGGCACGCTCCGCCAGGTTAACCAGCACGTCCAGCTCTGCCAGCGCGCTTGCGCTGAGCTGCAGATCGCCCAGATGCGGCATCAGCGTATCGAACAGCTCGTCATAAAGCTGTTTTTCCAGCGCCAGCGCTTTCCCTTTGGAGGTCAGCACTTTGTCTTCGTACTCTTTTAGCTCAGGAATAATATAGCGTTCGGCATTTTTGAGCGTCTGGCGGCGGACATAGTGGATAGGCGCCAGGTGGCTCTGCCCACGGCTAATCTGGATATAGTAACCATGAACGGCGTTATAGCCGACTTTCAGGGTATCCAGGCCCAGGCGTTCGCGTTCGCGGATCTCCAGTTTATCGAGATAATCCGTTGCGCCGTCTGCCAGCGCGCGCCACTCATCCAGCTCTTCGTTATAGCCAGGTGCGATAACGCCACCGTCGCGCACCAGCACCGGCGGGGTTTCAACCACAGCACGCTCTAGTAACTCGCGTAACTCGCTAAATTCACCCATGGTCTCACGCAGCTTTTGTACCGGTGCGCTCTCAACCTCAGCCAACTGCGCCCGCAGGGTGGGCAACTGCTGAAAGGCATGGCGCATACGGGCTAAGTCACGCGGGCGAGCGGTGCGCAGCGCAAGGCGGGCAAGGATACGTTCGAGGTCGCCTACCTGACGCAAAACCGGCTGCAGTTCGGTAAAACGATCCTGCAAGGCGGCAATAGTCTGCTGACGGCCGACCAGCGTTGCGGTATCACGCACCGGCATGTGTAGCCAGCGCTTAAGCATACGGCTGCCCATTGGGGTGACAGTGCTGTCGAGCACCGAGGCCAGGGTGTTTTCAACGCCCCCGGCCAGGTTCTGGGTGATCTCGAGATTGCGACGGGTGGCGGCATCCATGATGATGCTGTCCTGCTGGCGCTCCATGGTAATAGAGCGGATGTGCGGCAGAGCCGTACGCTGGGTGTCTTTCACGTATTGCAGCAGACATCCCGCCGCGCAAAGGCCACGTGGCGCATTTTCGACACCAAAACCAATGAGATCGCGGGTGCCAAACTGCAGGTTGAGCTGCTGACGGGCGGTAT
>JBCNNW010000197.1:0-3984 GCA_039594205.1 Pseudescherichia sp.
CCATTTCCACATAAACTTGCTCACACTCTTCTTACAGCAGCGCCAGAAGGCGCGGAAATTATTGAACCGTTAACCGCAGCGCGGCGGCCGTTGCGAAGGGGCACAGGGTGGCGCTGGCCGTCAGGAAAGCCCCCAGAATCGCCATGTAACCGGAGACCGGTAGCCCCTGAGCGGCAGCCTGCACCGCCGCCGTGCCAAAAATAAGTACCGGCACCGCCAGCGGCAGCACCAGCAGGCTCAGCAATACCCCGCCACGCTTAAGGCCCACCGTCAGCCCGACGCCGATCGCCCCAAGAAAGCTCAGCGTCGGCGTGCCCAGCAGCAGGGTTAACGCCAGCACGACCGCATCATGAATGTTCATCCCCAGCAGCAGCGCGGCCAGCGGCGACACGATCATCAGCGGTAATCCGGTCATCAGCCAGTGGGCAATAATTTTAACCAGCACCACGGCAACCAGCGGCGTCGGCAGCAGTAGCATCTGCTCCAGCGAACCATCCAGCCAGTCGTCGCGGAACATCCGATCCATCACCAGCAAGGCCGCCAGCAGCGCTGCAACCCATACCACTCCCGGCGCGATCTGCGCCAGCATTTGCGGATCGGTGCCCACGCCAAACGGGAACAGCGTAATGACGATTAAAAAGAACCAAAGCGGATTGAGGATCTCAGCGCCGTTGCGCCAGGCCAGACGCAGCTCGCGTATCAGTAAGGGCATCACGGCACTACCTCCGCGTCACCTGCCAGCCGTATTACTCTTTGTGGACAGCGCAGCGTTCGCAGGGGCTGGTGTGTCGTGAGGATAACGCTCCCGCCCGTCAGGACATGCTCTTCAAGCCGGCGGGTTAATACCTCAATCGCCGAAGCATCAAGCGCGGTAAAAGGTTCATCGAGGATCCAGAGGCTGGCGGACGTGAGCCACAGGCGCGTCAGGGCGACCCGACGCTGTTGCCCGGCCGAAAGCTGTCCCAGGGGAATATCTTCATAGCCAGCCAGGCCGACTTCGGCCAGCGCCGCCGCACGCTCTTGCTGCGAGAGGCGAGGAAAAAAGAAGCCAAGATTTTCATCGGCGGTTAGCGCCTGCTTGATGCCCGGCTTGTGGCCGAGCCATAACAGCTGGCGATGATAGGCATCCCGCACCCGGGTTATGGGCTGACCGTCCCAGAAAACCCCTCCGCTTTCTGGCCGCGCGAGGCCGCAGAGGATACGCAGCAGCGTGGTTTTTCCCGCTCCATTCTCCCCGGCAATCTGAACGAATTCGCCCTTTTTCAGCCGGAGAGAAAATGCATGAAACAGCACTCTGTCATCAAAGCTAAAAGCGAGAGAATCTGCTTCGATCATAGTATTTTTGTATTCCTGAAAAGATCAAAACTGAAGCGCACACCCGATCGGAACAGACTGAAGTCATCTGCTGCGATCGGGGGTGATACACCACAAAAAAATGCTGATAGCAAAGGCTATCAGCAGGGTGTTTACTTATCGGTATGCAGCTTTTCACGCACCTCTGAAACCTGTTTTTCGCTGACGGCGGAAGCATTGTTACTCCAGCCCTGACGAATAAAGGTTGCCAGCTTAGCGACTTCGTCATCGCTGAGGCGGTTTGCAAAGCCAGGCATGGCCAGCTCTGACGGCGCCTTCGCGGTTGACGGGAGCTGCGCGCCCGCAAGGATAGTGTGGATCAGCGCGCCAGGATCTTCAGCATTAACAATGGTAGCCTGATCCAGCTCGGGGAAAGCCCCCGGCGCGCCCTTACCGCTGACAAAATGGCAGGCGCCGCAGTTGTCGATATAGAGGCGCTCCCCTTCGGTCAGATTGCGTCCCGCAGTCAGCTTCGCCTCGGTTTTCTGCCGGGCTTGCTCATCGCTCTTCTGCAGCCCCGGGTTTCCGCCGAGGAACTTGAGATAGGCCGCCACCGCCTGCAAATCGTCACGGGTCATATGGGAAGTGCTGTGCTCGATAACGGCGGTCATCTCGCCACCCACCGCGGCTTTGTCGTTACGCCCGGTCTCGAGGTAGTCGACAATTTCCTCGTTGCTCCAGCGCGGCAGCCCGCGCAGGGAAGGCACTTCCCAACCGTTCAGATTTCCGCCCGCCAGGAACTTCGCTTCGCTGCTGTCGAGGGCTTTTTCCTGCATGCCAATGCCGCGCGGGGTGTGGCAGCTGCCGCAATGTCCCAGACTCTCCACAATATAGGCCCCGCGGTTAACCTGTTCAGAGGCGCCGCCAATCGGCTGGAAGGGTTTGTCCGACGTAAAGAACAGGTTCCAGAAACGCATTCCCCAGCGCTGGTTAAACGGAAAAGAGAGATCCGTTTCCGCAGGTTGTTCGCTGCTGGCCTTAACGCCCTGCATAAAATAGGCATAAAGGGCGTGAATATCCTCGTCGGTGATTTTTGCATAATCCGGATACGGCATCGCCGGGTACAGACGGGTGCCATCAGGCAAAACGCCTTTACGCACCGCGTTGGCAAACTGTTCCTCGGTGTAGTTACCTATACCGTGCTCTTTATCCGGGGTGATATTGGTTGAATAAATCGTGCCTAAATCAGACTCGATTGCCAGCCCGCCGGCGTAGTCCGGCTTACCTTTCACGGTATGGCAGGCCATGCAGTCGCCGAGACGCGCCAGATATTCCCCTTTTTTGATCAGCGAAACATCGTCCTGGGCCTGTGCCTGGAAGGAGAGCGCGCTGAACGCCAGTGCAGCATTAAGGAAGAAAACGCGTTTTTTGTTCAAGAGCTTCATAACTTATACCTGTACCAATGGGCCTGGGTTTTTCAGATACTGTTCTTTAATCGCCTGAGCGGACATCAGCGTAATCGCGCCAATGGTATCCGTCGGGTTAGCCTGGAAGTTCTGCGGGAAGGCATTTCCTCCGGGCACGAACACGTTATGCACGTCCCAGCTCTGCAGATATTTATTCAGGGCAGAGGTTTTAGGATCGTCCCCCATTACGGCACCGCCCACGTTATGGGTAGAGACATATTTGGTCAGATCGAAATTGGCATCCATCGGCAGGAAGCTCATGCTGGAGCTGTCCGGTTTCAGTTCGTTAACCAGATTGCCAACGATGCCTTTAAGGTACTGCTGAAGCTTCAGCTCATTCTGTTTCCAGTTAAAGGTGAGGCGCAGCAGTGGTTGCCCGTGTTCATTGGTATAGGTGGGATCGAGATCCAGATAGACATCGCGATAGGACATACAGGTTGTGGTAATGCTGACCTTCATGGAGTGTCCATACCACTCCTCTAGCCCCTCTTTCCAGCCTGTGCCCCAGCTCGGCGTGCCTTTCGGCAACGCGGTACCAATTGGTGTGCCGGTTGCCTGCGAACTGTGAATTTTCGCTCCGCCAAGGATACCGAGCCCCGGACCGTCGAAGTTACCCGGAGAGATGTCATTAAACATCTGGCCTGTCGGGCCTGCGGCCACAAACGGGTTAAAGTGCTTATCCTTAAAGAACAGCGTGGCACCGCCGTTTGACAGGAAGGCGTAGTTACGGCCAACCACCCCCTCTTCGGTGATCGGGTTATAAGGTTTACCGATACCGGAGAGCAGCATCAGGTGTACGTTGTAGAGTTGGAAGCTGCTCAGCACCACAATTTTTGCAGGCTGGAAGCATTCGTTGCCCTGCTCATCAATATAAATGACCCCTTTCGCCGTCTTTTTATCGTCGTGCAGCACCACTTTGAGGACATTGGCATTCACTTCATAGGAGAAGTTTTCCATGCGCTTGAGCGCGTCCATCACGGCGGTTTGCGGTGACGCTTTTGAGTAGTTCAGGCAGGGATACTTACTGCAGTAGCCGCAGTAGTTGCACGGCGCAATCTGGTTACCGTAGGGGTTCTTCCAGGCGCGGGACACCGCTGCAGAGGGGTTCGGGAAGGGATGATAGCCAAGCTTTTTAGCCGCTTCTGCAAACATCACGTTATTAAGCGTGTCTTCCAGTGCTGGCAGAGGGTAAGGCGCGGAGCGCGGACCTTCAAACGGGTCGCCC
>JBCNNW010000198.1:0-3971 GCA_039594205.1 Pseudescherichia sp.
CTGGCGGGGCGAGCAAGTGGCGCTGGGTGTACGTCACTTCGCCACGCGCCTCGCCTCTGCGCGCGGCGATGCCGCGATGGTGCTGGCTGCGCAGGCGGTCCGCGCCGTGGCGCTGGGTGTTGTGGTTACCGCGCTGGTGCAGTCGGTGCTGGGTGGCATTGGTCTGGCGATTGCGGGTGTGCCCTACGCAACCCTCTTCACCGTCGTAATGCTGTTCTCCTGTCTGGTTCAGCTGGGGCCGCTGACGGTATTGGTACCATCGATTATCTGGCTTTACTGGAGTGGCGATACCACCTGGGGCACCGTGTTGCTGGTCTGGAGCTGCGTTGTGGGCACGATGGATAACGTCATTCGCCCAATACTTATCCGGATGGGCGCCGATTTGCCGCTCATCCTGATTCTGTCCGGCGTCATCGGCGGGCTGATCGCCTTCGGCATGATAGGCTTGTTTATCGGCCCGGTCCTGTTGGCCGTCTCCTGGCGTCTTTTCTCAGCGTGGGTGAATGAAGTGCCCTTCCCCGTCAAGGATCCGCACCTGGTACCGGAAGAGATTAGCGACGCTGAACAACGGCATAAGTAAAACCACGGTTCTGGTGGGTTCGTCCACCAGAATGTTAAGCATTGCTAATATTTATTGAGTGTATTTATCCCCTCTGACCTACTAAGTGCCCGCAATTGCCTCATAAACCTCGAAAAATCTTCAACGCTTTTAAACTATTGAGAGGAATCCGATCGACGCAAAAAGCGCGCAAGCCTACTATTAGGTCACGGTTATGAATCAACGCGTTGATTTATAAGCATGGAAATCCCCTGAGTGAAACAACGAATTGCTGTGTGTAGTCTTTGCCCATCTCCCACGATGGGCTTTTTTTTATCCTGCTATCCGCAATTGACCTCGCACCGCCCCACCATTCGCCATTGGGCAGGTAGTACTCGAGTCTCGCCCGTTACGTTGACCGTGACAACATCACGAATATCCGCCGACGACGACCCGAGCTGGAGTTCAAACTCGCCGGGCTCGACGATGCGCTTGCCGTCGCGGCGCGTAAAGTTGAACATATCGACAGGCAGCGTGAAGGCGAGCGTCGCCGATTCGCCTGGCGCAAGCGTGACCCGTTGAAACGCTTTCAACTCCTGTAAGGGCCTTACCTGCGTCGCCACTTTATCGCGTACGTACAGCTGGACGACTTCACTGCCGCTACGCTCGCCTACGTTCTTCAGGGTAATACTCACCGCAACGTCACCGGTTATCGCAACCTGACTTTCAGCGAGTTGCGCCTCGCCCCAGTCAAATTGCGTCCATCCCAGACCAAAGCCGAAGGGGTAGCGCGCGCCAAAATGGAAAGCAAACGGCGTGCCGCCGCTTTTCAGCTTGTGGTTGTAGTAATACGGCATCGCCCCTGCGCTTTTCGGAACGCTGACCACCAGCCGGCCTTCAGGCTCTGCGCGCCCTGTCAGCACGTCCGCGATGGCCCAGCCCCCTTCCTGACCCGGAGCCCAGGCCAGCATCAGGGCGGCCACCTTCTCCTCCAGCCCCTGCAGGTTGTAAGGTCGGCCGCCGGTCATCACCACAATTACCGGTTTCCCGGTGGCAACCAGCGCTTCCAGCAGTTGCTGTTGTACGCCCGGTAAATTCAGGCTATCGGTATCGGACCCTTCTCCAACGGTGCCACTCTGGAATAAGCCCGCCAGATCCCCGACGCATGCCACCACGACCTCGCTATCCTGCGCGGCGCGCACCGCCTGCGCTATCAGACCGGTATCGTGCGAGACCGGTGATTGCTGCATTGGCTTGCCGCTGCTCTCCCCAGGGAAGACCGGCGCCCCCGCCATCCGGTGCTCAATGATATGGCAACCTTTGGCATAGCGGACATTGCCCTCTCCGAGGTAGTGTTTCAGGGCCGCCAGTGGCGTAGTGACCTGAACAGTTTCCTCCACCATATCGCTAATAATCAGATGCACCGGGAAGCTATAGCCACTCAGCAGCGCAAGGGGATCATCGGCGGTAGGCCCGACGACGGCCACCTGCGGTGTCGAGGACAGCGGTAAGATCCCGTTATTCACCAGCAGGGTCATGGAGCGCGTGGCCACTTCGCGTGCCACCTGCCGGGTCTCTTCGTTCTGCAGGTCGATACCGCTCTCATCCACGTAAGGCTGTTCAAATAAGCCAAGACGGAATTTTTCCGTGAGCACGCGCGCGACGATTTCATCAATCTTCGCCATCGTTATCAGCCCGCGCGCGACCGCATCTGCGAGATGGCGGGCGCAATCATCCTTCGGTAGCTCGACGTCCAGCCCGGCATTAAACGCCAGCGCTGCTGACTCCGCAGCATCATGAGATATACCGTGATGCTGATGCAGCAAACTCACGCCGCCGTAATCGGCGACAATGAGCCCGTCAAACCCCCACTGTTCGCGTAAGACCGTGGTCAGCAGGAAGCTATCGCTATGCCCCGGCTGATTATCGATATCGTGGTAGGCCGGCATCACCGAGCCGGCGTTGGCCAGCTTAACCGCCATTTCGAACGGTAGCAGGAAGGTATCGTTCAGTTCGCTAAAGCCGAGATGTACCGGAGCATGGTTACGCGCCCCTTCGCTGAAGGAGTGGCCCACATAGTGTTTCAGCGTGGCCAGCAGATCGCGCTCTTTTCCCTGCAGCCCTTTGACATACGCCGTCGCCATCATCCCCACCATCCAGGGGTCTTCCCCAAAGGTCTCTTCTGTGCGGCCCCAGCGTACATCACGGGAGACGTCCAGCACCGGCGCCAGTCCCTGCTGGCAGCCCACAGATCGCGCCTCCTTGCCAATCTGCTCTGCGGCACGCTGAACCAGTGCCGGATCCCAGGTCGATCCATAATTCAGTGAAGAGGGAAACAGGGTGGCGTCTTTACATAACAGGCCGACCAGGCACTCTTCATGGAACAGCGCAGGAACACCCAGCCGGGTTTCCTCCATCATCATTCGTTGCAGCCGGTTTGCGGCACGAACGCCGGTTTTTGCCTCCACAATATGGGTTCCCAGCGGACGGGTGATCTGTCCCACGCCTAACTTGAGGCGTTCGTTGAGGGATGCCTGCTCAGTGACGCCCGCAAATTCATCGCTGAGATCGCTGCGCTCACGGTGGTGGCCGTGCTCATCGAGGATCAACCAGTAGGCGTGCATCTGGGCAAATTTCTCTTCCGGAGTCATGCGCGCCAGTAAATCAGCAACGCGTTCCTGAACGGGACGGCCCGCATCCTTGTAGATAGCAGTCATAGTTTACTCCTGTGTGGCAGATTGAATGGCAGGGTTAAGCGGCCTGGCAGCGGTCTGTGCGTCGCGCTTGCTGGCGAGCTCACGGGCGATGGAATCCACCACCCGACTGTTAAGCTTGTAGAGGGTAAGCAGTACCACCATGCCGAGAAATAGCGCGCAAGGAATGAGGGTAAACAGCGCATTAATCGTGGTAAGCACGTGCGGCGTCTGGGTCGCCTGTCCTGGGGCATAATTCACCATACCCAGCACCCAGCCCACAACGGCACCGCCCAGCGCCAGGCCGAACTTAATGGCAAACAGCGCGGTTGAAAAAACCAGCCCATCAAGGCGACGACCGCTGCGATGTTCTTCGTAGTCGACCACGTCAGAGAACATCGTCCACTGTAATGGCGTCGTCAGGTTTTGAATAAAGCTAAAAATGATATTCAGGCCAAAGATAAGCCAGATCTGTGATGGGGGAATAAAGAAGATCAGCGCACCAAATATCACGAAAGAGATTATTGTCCACTGATAAGCACGTACGCGGTCGAATTTACCTAACAGACGTTCGGACAATAACGCCCCGCTCAGGGCTGCGACCATTCCGGCCACGATAAACGCAAAGACCAGATCCGGGCGCAGCAGGACATAATTAACGTAATACATTGTCGCCGAGCCACGCGTCACCACTGCGGTTAACAGTAAAATATTAAACAGGAAAACAATTCGCCACTGGC
>JBCNNW010000199.1:0-3938 GCA_039594205.1 Pseudescherichia sp.
TGCAGTGTGATCATTCAGTTTTCCTCATTGAAGCGCGCTGGGCAAACTCATCCATTTTTTTCTGATCAAGGCGGTTTTCGGCCAGAGTCGCGGCGGCCACTTGTCTCTCCTGCAGGGTTTGCCAGGCTTGTAACCGCTGTTTTTTCTCTCGCCAGAAATTGAGCGCCGTATCGACTTTCTGGTTCCACTGGTCAAGCTGCTGGCGATGCTGATCGATCGCCTTTTCCAGCGTCTGGATAAACTGCTGATAGTTGATCCACCGCTGGCTGCCGATGCCCTGTGTCATATCGTTGTTGAGGTTGGAGCGATACTCATGCTGATAGTCGATCAACATTTTTAGCTGCTCCTCAGCCTGCTGATAGCCGCGACGCATAGCGCCGAGTTGTTGTGCGGCGTTATCAACTTCTTTTTCGGCCAGATCTTTCAGCGTCGTTAATGCGCTATTTTGTGCCATGACCTTCGCCCTCTACCTCTGTTACACCTGCGGGAAAATATGCTCCAGAGCCTGAATCGAATCTTCCCAGTCAGCTTTTTCAAAAATACCTTGTTGCAGATAGGCCTCCAGCTGTGGCCAGAGCGCAATCGCCTTGTCGAGCATCGGGTCGCTGCCTTTGGCATAGGCGCCGACGCTGACCAGATCGCGGTTACGCTGGAAGCTGGAGAGCAACTGTTTGAAGTTACGCACGCGGGCGTAATGCTTCTCGCTAATCAGCGCGGTCATCGCACGGCTGATTGACGCTTCGATATCAATGGCCGGATAGTGACCCGCCTCGGCCAGGCGGCGCGACAACACGATGTGCCCATCAAGGATGGCGCGCGCGGAGTCGGCAATAGGGTCCTGCTGGTCATCACCCTCGGTCAGGACCGTATAAAACGCGGTGATGGAGCCCCCACCGGTGATGCCGTTACCGGCACGCTCTACCAGCGCCGGGAGTTTGGCAAACACCGACGGCGGATAGCCTTTAGTGGCCGGCGGCTCGCCAATCGCCAGGGCGATTTCACGTTGCGCCATGGCGTAGCGGGTGAGGGAGTCCATGATCAGCAGTACGTGCTGACCGCGGTCACGAAAATCTTCGGCGATACGGGTGGCATAGGCGGCACCCTGCATGCGTAGCAGGGGAGACACATCGGCCGGGGCGGCAATCACCACCGAGCGGGCGCGTCCCTCTGCACCGAGAATGTTTTCGATAAAATCTTTGACTTCGCGGCCACGCTCGCCGATTAACCCCACCACGATCACATCGGCCTGGGTGTAGCGGGCCATCATGCCCAGCAGCACCGATTTACCGACACCCGAGCCGGCAAAGAGCCCCATACGTTGACCACGGCCGACGGTCAGCAAGGCGTTGATTGGACGCACGCCGGTGTCCAGCACATGCTCGATCGCCGTACGTTGTAATGGGTTAAAGGGGGCAGTAATCAGGGCCCCGGTTTCGGTGGTATCCGGCGCAGGCAGGCCGTCGAGCGGTTTACCTGCACCATCCAGTACGCGACCGAGCAGCGCCGGCCCGAGCGGCAGCTGTTTGCCACTTTGCAGACCGTCACCGGTTAAACTTTTGGCGTAAACGCGGGCGCCGGGGAGAACGCCTTCGACTTCTTCCAGCGGCATCAGGAATAGCCGCTGGCCGTTAAAACCGACCACTTCGCTTTCAACTTCGCGGATATCGGCGCCGTCCTGACGTTCAATAATACAGGTGGCGCCCAGCGGCAATTGCAGGCCGGTCGCTTCCAGCACCAGGCCGGTAGCACGGGTCAGACGACCGTAACGACGAACCGAAGGCAGCTGCGCCATTTTCGTTTCGAAATTATCCAGCGTGGTGAGCCAGCGGGTGAGGCGCGCGGTCATCAGACGACTCCCGGCGCTGCCAGACGGCACAGCTCCTGCCAGCGGGTAGCGACGCTGGCATCAAGATCGCCTTCATCCGCAGAGACTTTACAGCCCCCGTGATGCAGTGTCGGGTCGCCACGCAGACGCCAGCCGTGCAGGCTAAGCGTGGCTCCCAGCATCTCTTCCACTCGCTGCAGATCGTCCGGATGGACGCGCAGCTGCGGCTTACCGCTAAACAGCGGCTCCTGCTGGAGCAGACCCTGAATCTGTTTTATCAACGACGAGTTGTCTACCGGCGGCGTGTGGCCGATAACCTGACGCGCGGCTTCCAGCGCCATCTGCATCAGGCGTGAGGCAATGACGCTGTCCAGCGCATCCAGCGTATGCTGGAATTCGCTCACCAGCTGCTGCATACGGGCATGAAGAGGCGCTTGCTGTTGACGCGCCTGCGCCAGACCCTGCTCCAGCCCCTGAGCCAGCCCCTCCTGGTAACCTTTGTCGTGCCCTTGCTGGCGCCCTTCGTTCATGCCCGCGGTATAACCCTGCTCGTGGGCCTGCATCTGGATCTGCGCTAACTGCTGCGCCTTAAGCTCCTCTTCGCTAAGCTCGGGCACGTCGGTCTCTTCGCCGTCGGGCGTCTCTGTCGCCGTTACGGCAGGCACAAACTCCGCGAGGGGAGGGGCGAGGTCATCCGGTGTCCAGACCTTCCACGGCAGTTCGTTAGACATAGGTATCCTCGCCGCTGCCAATTACCATCTCGCCGGTTTCGGCCAGACGACGAACAATAAGCAGGATCGCTTTCTGCTCGTTCTCCACCTGAGACAGACGTACCGGACCACGGTTGGCCAGATCGTCGCGCAGGATATCGGCTGCACGCTGGGACATATTGCGCAGGAATTTCTCGCGCAGCGGCTGTTCGGCCCCTTTGAGAGCGATAAGCAGCGATTCGGAGTCCACTTCCTGCAGCAGGCGCTGAATGCTGCGATCGTCCACTTCGACCAGGTTTTCGAACAGGAACATCTCGTCGATAATTTTTTGTGCCAGCTCGCCATCGAACTCGCGCACCGCCGAAATAACGGCCTCTTCCTGCTGCGTTTTCATCAGGTTGATAATTTCGGCTGCGGTTCTCACGCCGCCCATTTTGCTGCGCTTGAGGTTCTGGCCGTCGAGCAGGCCGTTCAACACTTCGGTCAGCTCTGCCAGTGCGGCAGGCTGTACGCCGCCGAAGGTGGCGATACGCAGCATGACATCGTGACGCAGACGTTCGTCGAACAGCGCCAGGATATCTGCCGCCTGGCCACGCTTGAGGTGAACCAGGATGGTGGCGATGATCTGCGGATGCTCGTCGCGAATAAGGTCGGCGGCGCTCTGCGGCTCCATAAAGTTAAGCGTTTCGATACCGCTGGCGGTGTCGCGGGTTTCGAGAATGTCTTCCAGCAGGCTGGCGGCACGCTCTTCGCCGAGTGCCTTGACCAGCACTGAACGCAAGTATTCGTTGGCATTGACGTTCAACGCTGCAAACTGTTCTGCTTCCTGCTCAAACTCGGCCAGCACGTCGGTCAGCTGTTTGTTCGAGATCTGGCGTACATTCGCCATCGCTGAACTGAGGATCTGAACTTCGCGCTGGGAGAGGTGTTTAAACACCTCTGCCGCACGATCCTCGCCAATGGTCATCAGCAGGATGACACTTTTGTCCGTTCCGGAAAGATTACTCATGTTCTTCGTTACTCATCCACTGGCGAATGACCAGCGCCACGACGCGCGGATCGTTGTCTGACATTTCGCGAATACGCTGGCTCATGACCTCGGCGCTCAGGCGCTGATTAGCACGACGCTGCTGTTGCTGCTCGTCTTTGCTGAGGCGGACTTCCACCGCTTCTTCGGTCTCTTCACGCTGCGTGAGCATCTCTTGCTGTGCCTTGATAACCTCTGCACGGCGATTGAGCTGTGGGCGAATGGCTTTACGCCACAGCAGCCACGCGACAAGCAGAACCAGCAGCCAGCGACCGGCAGACATCAGCTGATCAATAAACGTCTGCTGTTGCCAGAACGGCAGTTCACCGCCTGTTTCGTCCGTTGCGCTGAACGGCGAGTTGACCACGTTGAGCGT
>JBCNNW010000002.1:0-151144 GCA_039594205.1 Pseudescherichia sp.
ACCTTCAGTTCCTGACGCATACCCTGCGCCCGCTGCTGGTGAACATCGAGCAGGAGATCTCCCGTTGCCTGCTGAACGGTGAAGAGGACCTCTTCGCCGAGTTCTCAGTAGAAGGCCTGCTGCGCGCTGACAGCGCTGGCCGCGCTGCTTACTACACCAGTGCGCTGCAGAACGGCTGGATGTCCCGCAACGACGTGCGCCGTCTGGAGAATATGCCACCTATCGAAGGCGGCGATATTTACACGGTGCAGCTCAACCTGACGCCGCTCGAAGATCTGAAGCAGAACAGCCAGGCCGCACAGGCATTCGCGCTGCGGCAGGTCCATAACCACGTATTCCCTGATATTCCCTTCGAACAGTCACCGCTGAAGAAAGCGGCTTAGGAGCATTCATGACCATTAAAAGCCTTCCGGCTGCGCCGGAGGGGCGGCCTTTTGCGCGCGAAAAACCTGATCTGCCGGCTGCGGCAATGGAGCGCTGGAACGGTGGCATCCGCGCCGCCCGCGAAGGTGACAACAGCATTTCTATCTTCGACGTGATCGGCGCTGATTACTGGGGGGAGGGTGTGACGGCCAGCCGCATTGCAGGTGCGCTGCGCTCACTCGGCGGTGCTGACGTGACGGTTAACATCAACAGCCCGGGCGGCGACATGTTCGAAGGCCTGGCGATTTACAACCTGCTGCGCGAGTACGAAGGCAGAGTCACCGTGAAGGTTCTCGGTCTGGCAGCTTCTGCCGCATCGGTTATCGCGATGGCCGGTGATGATGTACAGATCGGGCGTGGCGCATTTCTGATGATCCATAACTCCTGGGTGCGGGCAACGGGAAACCGTCACGACCTGGCTCAGATTGCCGCGGATATGGAGCCGTTTGATAAAGCGATGAGTGATATCTACCAGGCGCGCAGCGGTCTTGATGCCGAAACCGTCGACAAGATGATGGACGGCGAAACCTATATCGGCGGCAGTGAAGCGGTGGCGAAGGGCTTTGCTGACAGCCTTCTCTCAGCTGATGAAATTGCTGACGACGACGACAGCCCGGCAGCGGCGCTGCGCAAGCTTGATGCCCTGCTGGCTAAAACCAATACGCCGCGATCGGAGCGTCGAAAACTCCTTAAAGCCTTATCCGGCAGCAAGCCAGTCGCTGCTGTCACCCCTGAAGGTACGCCGAGCGCTGCCACCATCGAAAACGAAACTATTGACCGACTGGAAGCCGCACTCAGCGGCCTGAAAGCGGCTGCCCAGTAAAACGGAGAAGTCATGTCTGAATTAAACGATATCCTGAAAAAAGTATCCGCCAGCATTGAAGAAGCGACCGGCAAATTCAATGCTAAAGCAGAGGAGGCTCTAAAAGAGGCCCGTAAAAACGGGGAACTCTCAGCCCAGACCAAAGATACCGTCGATAAGATGGCGGTAGAATTTAATGGCCTGAAAGCTGCGGAAGCAAGCCTGAAAGCCGCGCTGGGCGAGCTTGAGCAGCAGGTTGCCCAGATGCCGCTGGCAAATGCAGCCAAGATTGTCGAAACCGTGGGCCAGACCGTTGTCAGCAGCGAAGCGCTTAAGGCGTTTGCTGCAAGCGTCCAGGGTGGTAAGCGCGTTAGCGTGCCAGTGAACGCGGCACTGCTTTCCACTGGAGTGGCAACCGGCGTGGTTGAGCCGCAGCGCCTGCCGGGTATTGATACCGCGCCGAAGCAGCGCCTCTTCATCCGGGATCTGATTGCGCCGGGCCGCACCTCTGCACCGGCCATCTTCTGGGTGCAACAGACTGGCTTCACCAATGCGGCGAAGGTTGTGCCTGAGGGTACAACCAAGCCGTACAGCGATATCCAGTTCGCCACGCAGATCACCCCGGTGACCACCATCGCGCACATGTTCAAGGCGTCCAAGCAGATCCTGGACGATTTCGCTCAACTGCAGTCAACCATCGACGCCGAGATGCGTTACGGCCTGAAATATGTCGAAGAGCAGGAAATTCTTTTCGGTGACGGTACCGGCGCGCATCTGAAAGGCATAGTGCCGCAGGCGTCTGCATACGATGCTGCTTTTACCGTTGAGCAGCAGAACGGTATTGATGATCTCCGCCTGGCGATGCTTCAGGCGCAGTTGGCGCGCTTCCCGGCATCCGGACACGTCCTGCACTTCATCGACTGGGCGAAGATCGAGCTCACCAAAGACACGCTGGGGCGCTACATTCTGGCGAACCCGGCGGCGCTGACTGGTCCTACCCTGTGGGGCCTGCCGGTTGTGGCCACTGAGGCCGCAGCATTCCAGGGCAAGTTCCTGACTGGTGCGTTTAACGCTGCGGCGCAGTTGTTCGATCGTGAAGATGCCAACGTGGTTATCTCCACCGAGAACGCCACCGATTTCGAGGAGAACATGATCTCGATTCGTTGCGAAGAGCGCCTGGCGCTGGCCGTGAAACGTCCGGAAGCGTTTATCTACGGCTCCTTTACCGCACCTGCTGCTGGCGGCGGTGCATAAACCTTAACGGCGGCCTGCGGGCCGCTTTTCTCTTTCCTTAAAGGAGACAGCCATGAAGCTGATCGCTATCAAGCCCATCTACTTTGAAGGCAACGTGCTTACTGAAGGCACCGAGTTTGAGACGCTGGAGCAACACGGACGCGACCTTCTGGCCAGCGGTTACGCTCAGGAGCCTGGCGAGAAAAAGCCGGATCCTGATAAAGAGCAAAAGCCGAAAGGGAATGGCAAGGCCAAATAAGGAGCGGGCATGCTAACCAAAGAGCAGGTTAAAACACACTGCCGGATCGATGCCGACAGCACCGAAGAAGATGCCTGGATTGAAACCAGCATCAAAGCGGCAGCCCTGTACGTTCAGAGCTGGACCCGACGCCGGCTTTACGAAAATGCAGATGATCCACTGTACCTGCTTGACCCTGACGCACTGCTTTACGGCGAAAATATCGAAATGGCCATGCTGATGCTTATCGCGCACTGGTACGCAAATCGGGAAGCCGTGAATATTGGCAACATAACTTCCGAGGTTCCTTTTGCGGTCGAAGCGCTGCTGCAGCCATATCGCATTTACGGATTGTAGGAGGTCTTATGCAAGCCGGAAGACTGAGAGACAGAGTCACTATTCAAAATTTTAAGACTGGAAGAGATACATCAGGCCAGCCAGTTCAGATATGGGAGAGCGGCGCAACTATCTGGGCGGAAGTAAAAGGGATTAGCGGGCGTGAGCTTGTGGCTGCTGGAGCAGAAACGTCAGAGGCTACCATCCGAATCTGGACGCGGTTTCGCAGAGATGTCAATGCAGCTTCAAGGTTAAGAGTTGATACCGGGCCTTTTAAGGGGTTGATACTTAACATTGTGGGACCTCCTATCCCTGACGCCAGGGGCGTTCAGCTCGAAATCCTTTGCAAGGAGGGTGCTGAAAAATGATTGAGACGAGCCTGGATTTTTCAGTACTGAATGACATCGCAAAAGATCTTGAGGCGCTTAGCCGCGCTGAAAACAACAAGGTTTTGCGTGATGCCACACGCGCCGGTGCCGAAGTGCTGAAAGAAGAAGTGATCGCCCGGGCGCCGGTCCACAAAGGTAAGCTTAAGAAAAACGTGGTGGTGGTGACACAGAAAAGCCGCCGACGCGGAGAAATTTCTTCCGGCGTCCATATTCGCGGTGTCAATCCCCGGGCCGGGAACAGCGATAACACCATGAAGGCGAACAACCCGCGAAATGCTTTCTACTGGCGCTTCGTTGAAATGGGTACTGTGAACATGCCGCCGCACCCATTCATTCGTCCTGCTTTCGATGTTCGCCAGGAGCAGGCCACGGCGGTGGCGATGAGACGTATGAACCAGGCTATCGACGAGGCATTAAGCAAATGACGGAAGACGATCTCTATCCACTGCTGGCGCCACTGGCCGGGGGGCAGGTTTATCCTTACGTCGTGCCACTCAGCAGCACCGGGCAACCTTCAGTTTCGCCACCGTGGGTAATTTTCTCGATCATCACGGATGTAGTAGCTGACGTTCTGTGCGGGCAGGCTGAATCTGCCGTTTCTGTTCAGGTAGACGTTTATTCCAGCACGATTACTGAAGCACGTACGATCCGGGATATGGCACTGGATGCTTTACAGGTTCTGAAACCAGAAAGCATCGTCAAAACGCCGGGTTATGAACCCGATCTGCGTTATCACCGGGCAACGCTTGAATTTCAGGTAACCGTTTAATCTCTTTCACCCTCACAGACCGCTACGGCGGTCTTTTTTTTATCTGGAGAAATCATGGCCAGTAAGTACGAAGTCACTAAGGGGATGACCTTTGCTGTCTCCTCAGCACCCGTAACCGCAGATGACTTTATCGCACCTGCTTTCCCTGAGTCCGACGTTACCTGGCTGGAGGCGGCCTGTGCAACGAAGGAAATCACCTTCACCGGCGGCCAGAAAGGTGATATCGACGTCACCACGCTGTGCTCAACTGAACAGGAACAGACCAACGGCCTGGCCGCACCGGCAGAGATGAGCATTACCCGTAACTGGGTTGGCGACGAAGCCGCGCAGAATGCGCTTCAGACCGCATATGAAAATGATGAACTGCGCGCGCTACGCGTGATTTTCCCGTCGGGCAACGGTTTTTATGTGCTGGTGGAAGTTCGCCAGAGCTCATGGTCTGCGGCAACGTCTTCCGTTGTTGGTGCGACCTATTCGCTGCGTGTTCGCGGCAAGCCAAAGCGCATTGCTGCGTCTGGTTCCTGAGCGGCTCCGGCCGCTTTTTTAATTCCTCTAATCCTGTAAAACGAGAAAAATGAAATGGCACAAAAGACATCACAGAGTTCACTACGCAACGTGGCGCTTACTGCATCAAAAGCCTACCGCACTAAAGAGGTGCCTGTTCCGGAATGGGATAATGCAAAGGTCACGCTTCGCGAGCCGTCCGGCGATGCCTGGGTAAAGTTCCGCGAGATCGTCAACCCTGAGATAAAGGAAGGCGAAGAGGCCCCTCAACTGACGGAGACACAGAAGTTTCTGCGCAACAAAGAGGCCGACGTGGTTCTGTTTATCGACGTTCTGCTGGATGAAAAAGGCGATCGTGTATTCAGCGATGAAGATCAGGAGCAGGTATCTCAGATTTATGGCCCGGTGCATGCCCGTCTGCTGGCGCAGGCTCTCGGTCTGGGTATGAGCCAGGACGAGGCGGGAAAGCCGTAAAGCAGCCGCTGACCTTCTTCCTGATGTCGCTGGCGCTCCGGATGGGGCGCACGCTTCATGAGCTGCGCCAGACCATCACCGCGAGTGAGCTGAAAATGTGGATCGAGTTCGATCGCATCAGCCCGATTGGCGACTGGCGGACAGATGCTCAGGCAGCGCAGATCGCCGTCGCAACGCTTAATTCTCAGGGTGGGAAATTCAATATCCCAGACGTGATGCTTAAGTGGGGGGAGCAGGAGGATGTCACTGACGTCTCTGAACTCGAAGAATGGATCTCCAGCATTTGATGCCCGCGGCTGCGGGTTTTTTTATGGGTGAAATATGGCAACGCTGCGTGAGCTAATAATCAAAATTTCGGCGAACTCGTCCTCGTTCCAGTCAGAGATCGCCCGAGCATCCCGCATGGGTACGGATTACTACCGCACTATGGAGCAGGGCGGTAAAAAGGCCGCAGCGGCCACGCGCGAAACACAGCGCTCTCTTGCAGATCTTAATTCACAACTTGCAACAGTACGATCATCAGCTGCAGGGCTTGCCGGAGCATGGGCCGGTGCATTTGCCACACATCAGCTCATAGCCTTTGCTGATACATGGAACCAGTTAAACGGCCGCCTTCGTCTTGCGTCATCCTCCAGTGAGGATTATGCCCAGTCCCAGCGGGTGCTGATGGAAATCAGCCAGCGCACCGGGACTTCTCTTGAGGCGAACAGCAACCTATACAGCCGTATCGCCCAGTCGCTGCGTGATGCTGGCTACGCCTCTTCAGACGTGGCAAAGGTGACCGAAACCGTTGCAACATCCCTCAAGCTGTCTGGCGCCAGCACGGAAGAGGCCAGCTCGGTGATCACCCAGCTGAGCCAGGCGCTGGGATCCGGAGTCCTGCGCGGTGAGGAATTTAACGCCATCATGGAGAGCGGTGGTCGTCTTGCGAAATTCCTTGCTGATGGTCTGGGTACCACCGTTGGCGGTCTGCGTAATATGGCCAACAATGGTGAGCTGACGACAAATAAGATCGTCCCGCTGCTGACCAACGTTGAGGTCCTGCGCAAAGAATTCGAAACCCTCCCGGCCTCTATCAGCGGATCTGCACAGAAAGTGCAGAACGCCTTTCTTGCCTGGGTAGGCGGTGCGAACGACGCCGTCGGCGCGTCATCCACATTATCTGGTGTGCTGGATGGTCTGGCGACGAACATTGACGATGTGGCCAATACCGCCGGGCTGCTGGTGGGCGTAGGTCTTGCCCGTTATTTTGGCAACATGGTCGGCAGCGTGGGCCAGTCTACCCGTGCGGTGCTCGCCAATACGGCCGCAGAAGTTGCACTGGCACAGGCACAGGTTCGCGGCGCGCAGGTCAGCGTCGCAGCTGGCCGCCAGGCGGTTTACCGGGCCCAGCAGGCGCGCGCAGCGGCAACCAGTATTGAGGCGCAGATTGTTGCCGAGCGGAATCTTGCCGCCGCGCAGGCTTCGCTTAATACGGCGCTTGCTGGCCGGGCTTCGGCTGTAAATAACCTCACCAATACGGCCTCGGTGATGTCCCGGCTGGGTAGCGGCGTACTGGGCATTCTCGGCGGGTGGCCGGGAGTGATCATTGGTGCCGGTGCTGCTATGTACGGCCTTTATCAGCACACCCAGCATGTACACCGGGAGGCGGTGGGCTTTGCCAGTAACCTCGATGAGATAAACACCAAGCTCCAGCAGATGTCAGTGCTGGGCCTGCGTTCGACTGCCGCCGATGCCCGGACATCATTACAGGCGCAAAAACAGGACCTGGCCGATCTCGATTCTCAAATCGCGAAGGTGAAAGACAGCCTCAGGGCTATGGACAAGATCCAGCAGGATTACAACCGCAACCCGACGCTGACCCTGATCAACACTTTCATGGATCAGGCTGACATCACGGCCAAGAACGTCGAACTCACCGACAAGCTGAACCAGCTGGAGTATCAGCGTGAACAGACCGCCGCAAAGGTAGGACAGACCCAGAAGCTGGTGAATGATGCCAGCGATCTGGCAACGCAGAAAGCCATTGAACAGGCGGGTGCCGTTTCTATCCTGAAAGGCGCTTATGACCTCCTCAATCGCTCGATGTCGGCGACAGCTTCCGCTATCCCACCTCAGTATGCGGGCCCGGTTTTATCGACAGCAAAGGCCACGCCGCAGCAGCAAACAGCCCTGGATAAAGCGCAGCGCGATGTTGTGCTGTCCGGAATGGATGGACTTGCCAAGCAGCATCAGCAGTTTGTCTATGAAGCTGAAGATCTGAAGCTGACGGGCGATCTGTATACCACCTATATCTACAGGAAAGACGAGGCCGCTAAAAAGGACGCAGCAGCAGCGCAGGCCAAGAAAGATGCCACTGCAGCGACTAACGCCCAGAATAAAGCTGAGCGTGCGGCAGCCAGCCAGGCCGAGCAGTATTCCCGCAAAATGGCCGATCTCAGCGTGGCAATCGATGTGCAGCGAGTGCGGGCCACTGAAGGGGAGAAAGCTTCCGAACTCTACGCGGCCTCGCATCAGGCAGGCACTAAATGGACCGATGAGCAGCGCCGGGCGATTCAGGCGGCGTCAGCCGAGCTGGCAAAGTGGAACCAGAAGGCAGATGAGAACGTCCGAAAGCAGCATGAGCAGGCTGACGCCCTTAAGGATCTCACCGATGCCGCCCGCAAGTTCCGGAATGAAGCGACACTCACGACCAACACAGCGGGCATGAGCGATCGCCAGCGCAGCCGGTTTGATGAGGAGCAGCAGATTGACCGCGTCTTTGTGAAAACGGACGGCGGGACTAAAGCTGTCGCCGAGCGCGCCGCCGCGCTTGATGCCCTGGACAAAAAGTACAAGGCGATAGCCGCCGCCGAAGCTGACTGGAAATCAGGCGTATCCCGCGGGTACGCAAACTGGTACGACGAAATCAGTAACGTATCCGGTACCGTGGCTGACGGGGTAAAAACCACGATTGACAGCGCCTTCAGTAACGTGACCTCGATGCTGGAGGGCAATAAAGTTAGCTGGAAATCCTGGGGTGTCTCCGTGCTGCAGATCGTCGAAAAGGTCGCACTGCAAATGGCGGCTGTGAATGCGATGGGCGGCGGCTCTTCAGGTTCCGGCTTGCTCGGCTCTCTGGTGGGCGGCGTGGCCAGTTATTTCGGCGGCAATGCCAGCGCGGCAGCGAGTACCGGCACGGCGGTATCGAGCTACGGCGCTAATTTCCAGTTTAACGCAAAGGGTGGTGTCTACGACTCACCCTCCCTGAGTGCCTTCAGTAACGGGATCGTCAGAAATCCGACGATGTTCGCTTTCGCAAAAGGCAGCGCCGGAATCATGGGCGAGGCCGGGCCGGAAGCAATCATGCCGCTGACCCGCGCGCCGGATGGCTCTCTCGGCGTTCGTGCGGTCGGGGCAGGCGGCGGCCTGGCTGCATCTTCCGCACCGCAGGTTTATATCACTATCGACGGCAACGGGAACACCTCAACGAAAACCTCTGCAGGGCTTGAGCAATTTGGTGCGGAGATCGGGCGGTTTGTGGATCAGCGGTATAAACAAAATCTCATGCGTGATATGCAGCCTGGCGGCGATATCTGGAATGCGACACGAGGAGGCCGGTAACAATGGCTATTGAAACTTTCGCATGGTGCCCGCGCATCAACGCTGAAGCTGACACGACGTTCAGAACAAGGAGTGCGCAGTTTGGTGATGGCTATGAGCAGGTATCAGGTGACGGATTAAACACGAGGCGTCAGCAGTGGACGCTAAATTTCACAGGGAGTGAAGCGTATATCGCCGCTATTAAGGCGTTTCTCGACAGGCACGGCGGCACCAGAGCTTTTCAGTGGAAACCGCCGCTGGAGGCGCTGGGGCTTTACCGGTGCGAAACCTATAAGCCCACCGGGCTGGGCGCCGGGAAGTTCAACCTTGAAGCAACGTTCATACAGGCATTCCGTCCATGAGTCTTAACGCAGATTATCAGAAACTTGAGCCGGGCGATGAGGTCCGGCTCTTCGAGGTCGATGGCACTGCTTTCGGTACCGGTGAGGTGCTGCGCTTTCACAGCTACAGCCTGGCCCATACTGAGGCAGAAATAGCAGCAGCCGGCGGCGATGAAAAAAAGCTCCAGGCAAAATCAATCTGGTGGCAGGGAGAGGAATTCAAGCCGTGGCCATGCCAGATTGAAGGGATCGAGGCGTCCACCAGTGGCAGCGGCGCGCAACCCAGATTATCGGTCGCAAACCTGGACAGCTCAATCACGGCGCTTTGTCTGGCCTACGACGATATGCTGCAGGCGAAGGTGTCTGTTCACGATACCCTGGGTAAATATCTCGATGCGAAAAACTTCACTGGCGGCAATCCTGAGGCCGATCCCACGCAGGAAAAAGTGAAGGTTTTTTACATCGATGCGAAAAGCAGTGAAACCAACGAGGTGGTTGAATTTACGCTCTCCAGCCCGATGGATCTGCAGGGGCTGATGATACCGACGCGCCAGCTCCATTCCCTTTGCACCTGGTGCATTCGCAACAAATACCGCACCGGCGATGGCTGTGACTATGCTGGCTCGCGCTATTTCGACAAGAACAATAACCCGGTAGATGACCCCTCTCTGGATGAGTGCAACGGCACGCTGACTGCCTGCAAACTGCGGTTCGGTGAAAATAACGAGCTCTCCTTCGGTGGGTTCCCGGGTACTTCTTTGATCAGGAGTTGATATGCGCAAGAAAACCCTTAATGCCATCATGGAGCACGCCGCCGCAGAGTATCCGCGCGAGTGCTGCGGAGTGGTGGCGCAGAAAAGCCGGGTTGAGCGGTATTTTCCCTGCCGTAACCTTGCCGCGAAACCTGAGGACAATTTTGTCCTTTGTCCGGAGGACTATGCCGCTGCCGAAGACTGGGGGCCGGTGACCGCCATCGTTCATAGTCACCCCGACGCAACGACCCAGCCGAGTGAAACGGATAAAGCCCACTGCGATCTTAACGGGCTTCCCTGGCATATTGTCAGCTGGCCGGAACGTGATTTACGTACCATCATGCCACGCGGCGAGATACCACTGATAGAGCGGCCCTTTGTCCTCGGCGTGTACGATTGCTGGGGGCTGGTCATGAGCTATTTCCGGCAGACGCACGAGATCGAGCTGCACGATTACCGGGTGGATTACCCGTGGTGGGAAAAAGACTACCCGGACAACTTCTATCAGGACTGCTGGTATGAATGCGGTTTCCGTGAGTTTGACGGCCCGCCGCAGCCCGGCGACATGGTGATCATGCAGGTCCAGTCCGATAAGTGGAATCACGCGGGCGTTCTCCTTGAAGGGAATATGCTGCTGCATCACCTGTATGGACATCTTAGCCAGCGTGTGCCGTATGGCGGATACTGGCAGGAAAGAACGATGAAAGTTTTACGTTATAAGTCTCTATGCTAATCTCTTGCTTAAAGAAATGGAGGTTAGGGATATGACAAAATTTGTTGCGGTATTGGTTTGTACCCTGTTTATGGTCGGGTGCTCGCCTTCAGAAAAGGACTTTGTGGAAATGGGGGAGTCAGTAGTAAAAGACACCCTGAAAGATCCAGATAGCGCCAAATTTGAATCGTTTTTCCGTGATTTTGGTGACGATACTGGATATGTTTGCGGTTATATTAACGCAAAGAACTCTTATGGCGGATATATTGGGAAAAAACCCTATTATGTTCGAATTGAGGCTGAAGATGGAAAACTTAAAGATCATGGTCCGGTCATGATTATTGACAGCGAAGACCAGAAAAAAATGGAATCCTATGAGTCAGTTTGTCAAAAGAGCTGACATGTATTGAAAGCGGATAGGGATGAAATATGAACAAGCTAATTTTAACGTTTTTTATCATAGGGCTGTCCGGCTGCTCAGTCTCGTCATTAGAAAATCAAAAGCCAATTTTTTCTGAGCACACGACTAAAAGTGTAGATCAGGTAAACAGATGTCTTGCACCTAAATGGGTAGAGCTACGCTCATCAAGTTCAAGTGTTCCTACTGAAGCGGGCTACAAAATCACAGCGTCAGACGATATTTTCGGTGCCCTTTCAGTTGCAAATATTGATAAATCAAAAAGTGGTGGCAGCGATGTAAAGGTTTATGCTGTCGCAAAAGGTTTGAATGATCATTGGGCTACCGCTGCAAGGTCATGCTTATAACTGCCTTCATCAATAAATATTAAGCCGCCTCCGGGCGGTTTTTTTATGGAGAAATAGAATGTCTGAGATCATGACCAGGATTGAGCTCGGCGGCGTATTAGGAAAGACTTACGGCAAAGTTCATCATCGCCTGATAAGTACGACAGCAGAAGCAGTTAATTCTCTTACTAAAACAATTAATGGGTTAGAGCAATTCCTGATTACCAGCAAAGCTAGAGGTCTTACTTACGCAGTATATAAAGGTAAGAAAAATATTGGTCAAGATGATTTTGGCTTTCCGGTAACCGGTGAGGTTATTCGAATTATCCCCATTGTGATTGGGAGTAAAAAGGCTGGCGTTCTCCAAACAATTCTTGGCGCAGTGCTCGTAGTTGTTGGCGTAGCTATTGGTTATTTTACAGCAGGAACTTTATCGGCCGTTGGTTATGGAGCGGCTAAATTTGGAGCCGCCATGATGCTTGGCGGCGTGGTTCAGATGCTCTCCCCTCAACCAGCGGGCCTTGCCAGCAAACAGGACGCGGCGAACCGGGCCTCTTATGCATTCGGTGGTGTAACAAATACCGCAGCTCAGGGATATCCTGTACCGCTTCTCTACGGTAAACGCCGCATCGGCGGTGCGATTATTTCTGCCGGTATCTATGTTGAAGATCAACAGTAAAATAAACCTTTCATCAGGCCACCTCAGGGTGGCTTTTTTTATGGGCGCAATATGGCAAACGCAACCGCTATCAGGGGCCGCAAGGGTGGTGGCTCTAAATCACGCACGCCTACCGAACAGCCTGACGATCTCCAGTCTGTTGCGAAGGCAAAAATTTTAATCGCGCTGGGAGAAGGGGAATTTGCAGGCCAGTTAACCGGAAAGGACATTTACCTGGATGGTACCGCGATTGAGAATGCCGACGGCTCGCAGAACTTCAGCGGCGTCACCTGGGAATTTCGCCCGGGAACCCAGGCGCAAAAATACATTCAGGGGATCCCCGGTACCGAAAACGAAATTAGCGTAGGTACCGAAGTTTCAAGTGCTACCGCCTGGACGCGCACGTTCACCAATACGCAACTGTCAGCAGTCCGCCTGCGCCTGAAGTGGCCCTCCCTGTATCGACAGGAGGACGACGGAGATCTGGTCGGGTATTCCGTAAATTATGCTATCGATCTGCAGACCGATGGCGGCGCCTGGCAGACCGTACTAAATACCAGCGTAACCGGTAAAACAACCTCCGGCTATGAGCGCAGCCACCGTATCGATTTACCTCAGGCGGGCAGCACCTGGACTATTCGCCTGCGCAAGCTCACCGCTGATGCAAACAGCGCGAAGATCGGCGACGCGATGACCCTGCAGAGCTTTACCGAGGTGATTGACGCCAAGCTGCGTTACCCGAACACCGCGCTGCTGTACATCGAATTCGACTCAAGCCAGTTTAACGGCTCTATCCCGCAGATTTCATGTGAGCCCCGCGGGCGTGTAATCCGCGTTCCTGACACCTACGACCCGGAAACCCGCTCTTACATCGGGACCTGGACCGGGGCGTTTAAGTGGGCATGGACGGATAACCCTGCGTGGATATTTTACGATCTGGTGGTAACCGACCGCTTCGGGCTGGGGAACCGGCTGACGGCGGCGAATATCGACAAATGGACACTCTACCAGGTGGCCCAGTATTGCGATCAGCAGGTTCCGGACGGGAAAGGCGGCAGCGGTACCGAGCCGCGCTATACCTGCAACGTGTATGTTCAGGACAGAAACGAGGCATACACTGTCCTGCGTGATTTTGCGGCCATATTCCGGGGAATGACGTACTGGGGCGGCGATCAGATCGTTGCTCTGGCAGACATGCCCCGCGATGTGGATTACAGCTACACCCGCGCCAACGTGATTGAAGGCCGCTTCACCTATGCGAGCAGCACGACAAAAACACGCTATACCACGGCGCTGGTGTCCTGGTCCGATCCCTCAAACGCATACGCTGATGCGATGGAGCCAGTGTTTGAACAGGCGCTGGTAGCCCGGTATGGATTTAACCAGCTGGAAATGACTGCTATCGGCTGCACCCGGCAGTCCGAGGCGAACCGTAAAGGCCGCTGGGGCATTCTCACCAATAACAGGGATCGCATCGTATCGTTTGACGTGGGCCTTGATGGCAATATCCCGCAGCCGGGGTACATCATAGCTGTAGCCGATGAGATGCTGTCTGGCAAGGCTATGGGTGGGCGTATCAGCTCAGTAAACGGCAGGGCCATCACCCTGGACCGGGACGCCGATGCAACTGACGGCGATCGCCTTATTCTGAACCTGCCTTCGGGAGTATCACAGAGCCGTACTATTCAGGCTGTAAAGGGAAGGGTGATAACGGTCACGACGGCGTACAGCGAAACGCCACAGGCTGAGGCTGTCTGGGTTGTTGAGTCCGATGAGCTCTATGCGCAGCAATACCGCGTGGTGAGCGTAAAGGATAATAACGACGGCACGTTCTCTATAGCAGCTGCCTGGCACGATCCGGATAAGTATGCCCGCATCGATACGGGCGCCATTATCGACCAGCGCCCGGTTAGCGTCATTCCGCCAGGCAACCAGGCGCCGCCGGATAACATCGTGATCAGTTCCTTCTCGGTGGTGCAGCAGAATATCAGCGTCGAAACCATGCGCGTGAGCTGGGGCCAGGCGCAGAACGCCATTGCTTATGAAGCACAGTGGCGCCGCAATGACGGTAACTGGGTGAATGTTCCCCGCAGCTCTACCACCTCTTTCGATGTTCCGGGGATCTATGCCGGGCGCTATCTGGTACGCGTACGTGCCATCAACGCCGCCGAGATTTCTTCCGGATGGGGTTATTCAGAAGAAAAAACGCTGACGGGCAAGGTAGGCAATCCGCCGAAGCCGGTGGGACTTACCGCATCGGATAACGTGGTGTTTGGCATTGAGCTTAACTGGGGTTTCTCTGAGAACACCGGCGACACACTGAAAACGGAAATTCAGTACAGCCTGACCGGGACCGAAGACGATGCCATCCTGCTGGCCGACGTGCCATACCCGGCACGTAAGTATCAGCAGATGGGCCTGAAGGCAGGGCAAATTTTCTGGTACCGCGCGCAGCTGGTGGACCGAACCGGTAATGAGTCAGGTTACACCGACTGGGTGCGCGGGCAGGCGAGCATCGATGTCTCTGACATCACCGACGCCATCCTGGAGCAGATCAAAGATACTGAGCTTTTCAAAGACCTGATCGAGAACGCCGTGGAGACGAGCCAGACCGTTGCGGACATGGCCGCCACGATAGCCGAAAACGCTGACCAGCTGGCGGCGGCCGTTGGGGCGACCCGGGAAACCGCCGAAGGCGTTATCCAGAATGCGCTGGCGATCGCAGAGGTTGTGTTCCGTCAGTCTGCCCAGCAGGGAGCAAACACCGCGCAGTTCGAGCAGCTGCGCGAGGTGATCGCCACTGAGACGGAGGCCAGGGTTACTGACGTTACGCGCCTTGAGGCGTCAACGGAGCAGAACGCGGCGGGTATTACCGAAGTGCGCCAGGCGCTGGCCACCGAGGAGGAAGCGCGTGCAACGGCAGTTAACCAGCTGACAGCGGCCACCAAAACCGCGTCTGATAAAGCCGATGCGGCAGCGGGCAAAGCTGACGCAGCAGCAGAAGAAAGCGCGCAGAACACCGCGGCGATTACCGAACTGGATCAGGTGGTCACGACGCTGGACAGCTCCACCGCCTCACGGTTTGAGGAGATCACCGGCAAAACAGCTACGGCCAGCGGCGGCGTACAGAGCACGGCGATCGCCCTGATGCAGAGCACCCTGGCGAACGTCAACCTGCAGCAGCGCCTGAGCGTGCAGTACGGCGATAACAAAGCCGGTATTGCGCGCGTGGACAACGTGATGGCCGATGCCAGCCGGGCAGTCAGTGAGTCGCTGAAAACGCTGGATGCATCGGCAGGCGGCGGCACGTCTAACGTCACTGACCTTGCCAGAACCCTGGCTGATTTCTCGCAGGTATCGGCGCAGCGCATTAACTCCATGACCGTCACAATGAACGGGCAGACGGCGGCAATCACGCAAAATGCTCAGGCTACTGCTGACCTCAGCGGCAACATCAACGCGATGTACAACATCAAAGTCGGTGTTGCCAGTAATGGGCAGTTCTACGCAGCTGGCATGGGGATCGGCGTTCAGAATTCACCGTCCGGAATGCAGTCGCAGATCGTCTTCCTTGCTGACCGGTTCGCCGTTACCACCACCGCAGGTAGTACGGTGACGCTGCCGTTTGTCATTCAGAACGGGCAGGTGATCATTCGCGACACCGTGATCGGGGATGCAACCATTACGCGCGCCAAACTGGCCGAGACGATCGATTCAGTTAATTTCGTGCCAGCACAGACGGGTATGTCTATCAACTTCAGGACAGGAGCAGTGCAGATCAATGGCGCTAACGCAGGGCAGGGTCGATTCACGCTCGACAATAACCGGCTCGTTTCTTATGACCAGTACGGACGCCCGGCGGCAGTAATGGGGCAGAGGCTGTAATGCAGACATTTATACAGGGGACTTCGTTTGATGCCATAAACTCAATGGCAGTTAACTACGTTATGGATGTTCTGGATATTTCCGGCACGGGTAGCAAAAGCTACCCGGTGGGATGCACCTATCAGGCGGCGCTAATTATCGAGTCGGTGGTGCAGGTAATGCCGACCACTAATCCGTATCAGATAAACATTTCAGGGAATACGGTTTCGTGGAACGTGGCCACGCCGATCCGGCTGGCAGTTTCCGCCTCGCCCAATACGGGGCGCGAGTCGGATTATTACGGGTTCTCTCTCTATTCCTACGACAGCAACGGTAACCGGACAATCAAACTTGCGCCTGACTTCACCCCGTTTTGCCTGGTGAGCGTGATTGATGTTCCGCCCGGAAGCCAGAACATTGCAACATCCATACCGCTAAGCAACAAGATCGTGACGTTCATCAGGGCGAGGGATGGAGACACGGCAAGAATGCCGACCTCGTTCTATTCGTCGCAGTACAACGCAGGGGGGAATTACGGCTTCTCGTTCGTGCAGACGGGCGGCATGACGCAGACGGGCTGCCGGATGTACATCTTCTCAAACTATCTGGTTAACGTCCCGACGCATGGTTTTTTCCTGTACTGGGACGGCGCCATGGTGTGGCACAGCAACTGCCTGCCACTGAACATGCGACTTCTGGCGGGGGATGTAACGTCGGCAGGCCCCATGGCAGTCACGCCCGGCATCACTTCAGGAATTTATATTCCACAGGACCCATCGAACCCCCAGTACGGAGGCTACCTGAACATGAACTGCTCAAGCGCGGGTATTTCTGGTGGCGTCTGGAAGGCGTCCTCAGCTGTGGTCTATTCCAGCCGCATTATTTCGTCCAGTGAGGCCGCTGCGTTCAAGCCGTGGGCTATCAGTGGCAGGGTGGGTCTTATCGACTGCAGCATCTACGATCAGTATTACCCCTATGCGCTCGGGCTGGTTTAGCCCGCCTGCCATTTCCATATTTCATCCTGAACCCGCTGCGTACGGGTTTTTTATTGTCCGGAGACAACATGATTTACACCACTGGCACGATCGCCGGCAGCGGCAGCACACTCACTGGTACCGGCACCAATTTCACCGCAGCGGGCACACTTATCCGCAACGGTTGTACTGTAATCGTGTTGACCAGCCCGCCGCAGGCATTCCAGATCACCGGCGTTACCAGCGCAACGCAGCTGGCAGTGTCGCCCGCTGTTAACCCGGCAATCCCGGCAGGCACGCGTTACGCGATCCTGCTCAGCGATTCGCTCAGCGTTGACGGTCTGGCGCTGGATATTGCTGAGACGTTTGGCATGTATCAGCGCTACATGGGCGGGTTCGCTGACGTCATGACCGGAACGGGAAATGTAACTATCACTATTAACGGTGTGGCTGTAACCGTGCCCGCGCAAAAGTCTCTCGCTCAGAAAGACGCATCTGGTGGCGTCCCTGTTAATCAGGGTGGTACCGGGTCGACAACTGCTGCCGGTGCCCGCACTAACCTGGGTATCAGCGATAAACAGCTTAACTCAGTAGACGGGAAAAGCGGCGGCAACGTTACCAGCGCGGTATCGTCACCAGGCTTTATCGCAGGCTCTTCACCCACCCCCTCGGCTCAGGGGCATTATTTTGGCTGGAACGAATATGGTGACGGTGCTGCGATTTTGCAAAACAACCGGGGCGGCGGATCTGGTGGTTTCCGCTTCCGCACGGTTAACAGCACGAACACTGCGGAAATATCTGTTTTTCATCTGGCCTACACGGGCGTTGGCTACGCTCCCGGCGGCTGGCAGACGGGTTCAGACGAGCGGATTAAAGAGGATATCAACGACATCGATCCGGACTTCGCCCTGAATGCTGTGCTGAACCTGAGACACGTCACCTTCAAAATGCGGGACCGTCCGGACGGAGAGGGTGGCTGGGTGACTGGTGAACGCAGTGTGGGTTATCTCGCGCAGGATCTGGAGCAATATCTGCCAGATGCGGTTAATACTGCTGAAATATCTGAGGCGCTACCGGGTTACCGCTGCCGTGGTGATAATAATGAGTTGCTGGTAGTTGAGGGCATGAAAAGCATTGACCCCGGCAAAGCAGGTGCGGCACTGAATGGCGCAGCCATAAAGGCTCTTTACCGTATCATGAATGATGAAAATACAGAGCTTCGGAATGAAGTATCTGAGTTAAAGGAAATGATTAAGAAACTAATGGATCAGTCCAGCGCTGAAAATCAATAAGCCGCACCGTCTTGATCTGACCCCTCTTTGAAACTACTGTTCATATATACAGTATTTAACATGGAGGGGCACAGAGTGGCTAAATATTCAGACATTGGCGCGGCGTTCACCGCAGCCGTTAAACCAGATCCCAAACGAGGATTTGTCGTAACAACTGCTGATTTTTTGCAGCAGCTGGCGACGCGGCATCATCACTGGTCGCCTGAGCAGGCGAACCGGTGGATAGCGCGGTACCAGACTTATTTCCGGGACTATACCCCGCATGAGGGTGATGACCGGTGCTATTTCATGATCGGCATGGGGAGGATCCTCTAATGGGCTTTCCATCTCCGGCGCAGGACTACGTACAGCAACCGTTATGCCTCAACCAGCTGTTTAACATAAACGGCAATACTCTGCTGATAGAGACGTCGAGTGGCTGGGCGGTGATTGATAAGTCGAAGCGGCCAGACCCAGGCATTGTGCTGCTGGTGAACGTCGACGGCTACAACCAGTTCGCCCGCTGGATGGGCGATGTGCTGATAACGGAAGAAGGCGAGGCGATAGAGGGTGAGGCGCTGGACGACGTGACGGTTATCGGACCGGTTATCGCGCTGATAAATGCATTGGAACGGGGCGACGATTGCCCGGTGCTGTAAAGTATTTTGCCATGCATGGGGGGCCTGCAGGTTTGTAAGACGAAGCGTGAAATGCTCTCACCACTTTACAGAACGCAGTATTCAGATTTGCCGATTGTACTGGATAATTCAGCATGCGAAAAAAGAGTAATCATGCTTACCAATAAGAATAATCAGGCCCTGCATAAGCAGGGCCAGCGGCAGCTAAAAGGGCTGTTAAGCGACTTAGAGACCTTCAGGGCTGCCAGACAGCAGGTCAATCAAAATGCGGAAGCGTTGTTCATCTTCTGCATTACTGGCCTGCTCCAGACGGCATGCAAGCTTTGCGCAAATGGTTTTACGACTAAGGTCGCTGCCGCTGCGCATGATTTCTTTAACGATTTGCCCCAGCGTTTCCTGCTGCGAGTAAAGCTGCGCTTCGGCAAAATAACAGGCAATGTCTCCCGCAGAGTCAGGTTTAAAGCTATTCTGGCGCATAGTAAGTATCTCTTAAAAGAGTGATTAAAATGTCATCGAATGATGGTTCGCGAAAGTTATACAAAAAAACGAAACCTGTACAGAAAATTTTAACAAATTAAATGATTTTTTTCTTTGAAGAGCCCCACTCGTTGATAAAAAGAGTATGACTTAGTCGGCGGACATTTTAACTAGTCTGTCAGCTGGATGAATGGTGCGCTGGTGCTGGAAGAAGGTGAAGCGATAGAGGGTGTGGCGCTGGACGGCGTGACGGTTATTGGTGTGGTAATCGCGCTAATCAACTCCGTTGATCGGGACGATAGTTGCCCGGCTATTTAGCCAAAAATCTTTCGCCATTGAAATTTAATCGTGATTGCAACTGCCTGATTTTTATGGGAGCATTCCCGCTCCCTTAATGGTGAAAATATACTGTTAGTCTTTGATGTTTATGGTAAACACGAGTGATTTAAAATCCCTCGGCTGTAAGGCTGTGCGGGTTCAAGTCCCGCTCCGGGTACCATGGGAAATAAGCAGAATAATCAAAGCAATAAGCAGTGTCGTCAAACCACCTACGGGTGGTTTTTTTGTGCCTGAAATTCGCCAATTGGCAGGGTTTTCTTTCTGCGGTATGCTGCAAGCGCAAAATTTTGGGTTGCGCAAGCCTGTTTGTGAGCTGAGAGGCGGGAATGAAAACTGGAATGTATTCAATAGTATCGGAAAAGGCACAAATAGGCGAAGGCGTCACCATCGGCGATTTCGTGACCATCCACGACAACGTAATCGTCGGTGATAACACGGTTATTGAGTCGTACTGCGAGTTAGGCGTTGCCAGTCATCTGACGGCAGGCCAGCCGCTGCAAATTGGTAAAAACGCCCACATTCGCTCCCACAGCATTTTTTATGCGGGTTCCATATTTGGCGATGGACTCGTCACCGGCCACCGGGTTACCGTGCGCGAAAAAACGTTGGCGGGTAAGGGCTTCCAGCTGGGTACCCTGTCGGATGTGCAGGGGCATTGTGAAATTGGCGATTACGTCAAAACGCACAGTAACGTTCATATCGGGCAGCAGAGTAAAATAGGCAACTATGTGTGGATTTTTCCCTACGTAGTGCTGACCAACGATCCTCATCCTCCCAGCAATGTGCTGATGGGCGTCACGCTGGAAGATTTCGCCGTTATTGCTACTATGTCAGTGATCCTGCCAGGTACTACCGTTGCGAAAGGGTGTCTGGTTGGTGCGCATTCGTCGCTCTCCGGCAAGACCGAAGCGGATACGATCTATGCCGGAAGTCCGGCAAAATGTATTGGGCCGACCAGCAAGTTGAAATTGAAGGATGGCTCCCGGCAGCCTGCCTACCCCTGGCGAAGGCATTTTACGCGAGGGTATCCTCAGGACGTTGTTGAGGCGTGGGCGAAGGAGTCATACTGATGTATACCATCGAAGAGCTGCAAGTTGGCATGTCCGCCTCCTACTCACAGACAATCACTGATGCTGACGTGAAAGGATTTGCCGGGTTATCCGGTGACAGGAATCCTGTGCACATGGATGAGGAGTATGCTAGCGCGTCGAGATTTAAAAAACGAATCGCTCATGGCCTGTTCAGCGCAAGCTTCTTTTCTGCTCTGTTTGGCACCAAACTGCCCGGCGAGGGCTGCGTTTATGTCTCACAGAACCTAAAGTTCAGAAAGCCCGTCTATATTGGCGACACGGTCGTCGCGACGATAGAGATCACCCGTATAGACATTGAAAAAAGGCGAATCTATTTCAGCACCTACTGTAAGGTAGGTAATGCAAAGGTCATTACCGGTGATGCTGAGATCTATTTGCCGCCCCAAACTGAGGTAGTAATTTTATGAAAACCGGTCCGCTGAATGAGCAAGAGCTGGAGTGGCTGGATGACGTGCTGGCGAAATACAGCAACGATATGTCCATAGTTGATGTCGCGGAGCTGGATGGCCTGCTTACTGCGGTGCTGAGCGCGCCGACGGAGATTGAGCCGAGCGAGTGGCTGGTGGCCATCTGGGGCGGGGCGAACCATGTTCCACGCTGGTCATCCGAAAAAGAGATGGAGCGCTTTATGACTCTCTCGTTCCAGCATATGAACGATATCGCCGAGCGTCTTGCCGACTATCCGGAGCAGTTTGAGCCGCTGTTTGGTACGCGCACCATTGAGGGCCAGGATCTTAGCATCGTTGAAGAGTGGTGCTTCGGCTATATGCGCGGCGTGTCGCTCAGCGACTGGTCAGCGCTGCCAGCGTCGTTACAGCCTGCGCTGGAGGCGATTGCCCTGCACGGCACAGAGGAGAACTTTACCCGCGTTGAGGAGATGACCCCAGAGGCGTTCGAGGAGAGCGTTGAGGCGTTAAAACCCGCTGCGCTGGCGCTGTTTGACTACTGGGCTGATAATCAGCAGGAGCGTCCGGTGAAACAGCCGATCGTCAACGGTGATAAGGTCGGGCGCAACGATCCTTGCCCCTGCGGCAGCGGCAAAAAGTACAAGCAGTGCTGCCTGCATTAATAACGTCACTGTAGGCCCGGTAGCGTAGCGCCACCGGGCGTAACGATGTTGACAGCAACGCCGGGCGGCACTGCGTTTGCCCGGCCTACATTGAGTTCACCTGTCTAGCCCACCTCTGGCAGCAGTCCTGCCGCAATCCCACACTGAATCGCAATAACTGCTATGCCGCAGAAGAGCACCAGCAGCAGAGCCGGTTTACCGCCACGTACACGGTATCCGGTCCGTGGAGTATGCTTGCGGCTCTGCCACGCCAGCAGAGAGGGGATCAGCAGCGCCAGCACGGCCAGCGCCACGCCCGCATAACCCAGCGCCATGACAAAGCCGCGGGGATAGAAGAGGGCAAAGGCTAGCGGCGGCAGGAAGGTGATCGCCCCCGTCTGCAGCCTGCCCGCTGCGGTGTTGCGACGGTTGAAGAGATCGGCCAGGTAGTCAAACAGGCCCAGAGTTACACCCAGAAATGAGGTTGCCAGCGCCAGATCGGCAAACAGATGCACCGCCAGCTCTACGTGCGGCGAGGCGACAACGTCACGCAGGGCCTGCAGCAGGCCGTTAAGTCCGGCGCTGTTAGCCATCAGGCCAAAGAAGGTGGTGGAGTCGATACTGCCCAGCGTAGCCAGCTGCCAGAAGATATAGGCCACCAGCGGAATGGCGCTGCCGGTAATAAATACCCAGCGCAGCTTCTGCACGTTGCCGTTCATATAGCTGACGATACTCGGCACGCTGCCGTGGAAGCCAAAGGAGGTGAAAATTACCGGGATAGCGGAAAGCGCCAGCCCTTTTTCCAACGGCAGCGTCAGGAGGTTAACCTTGTGCACATGCGGCATCAGCAGCGCCAGCATGACGATCAGGAAGATCAGCTTGGCGGTAAACAGAAAGCGGTTAAAAAGATCCACCAGCGAAGTACCCATGCAGACTACTCCGCCCGCGACAAGGGTAAACAGCAGTACGCCGGTGATGGGCGAAATGGAGAGGTTCAACCATTCGCTCAGGCTGGAGGCCAGCAGTTCCCCCGCGCCGCTCATATAGGCGGCAGTCAGGGCATACATCAAAAAGAGCATGCTAAACCCTGTCGCCCACTGGCCATAGCGACCAAGGTAGCGACGAGCCAGCGAGCCCAGCCCGGTGTCTGCCGGAACGTGCTGGTAGACCTCCAGCAGCAGCAGGGCGGTGTAGCACATCAGCCCCCACAGGCAAAATAGTAACGCCAGCGTTACGCCAAAGCCGACGCCTGCCGCGGCCAGCGGCATCGCCAGCATGCCGGCACCAATCGTGGTTCCGGCAACGATAAACATACTGCCAAATGTCCTGTTCTTCACGCTTCTCTTTACACCTGAACTGCACACCAAATTTGTGCGGCGCAGAGTAAGGCAAAAGCACGTTGACGTCAAACCACCGTTACAACCACTGTAAAGATAATGATACGAATTTTTTTTGGCAAAGGACGCTTCAGGCAGGGGAATAAAAAAGAGAAAGTTGAATGGCATTAATTACGGCGGCACGAGATGCCGCCAGAATAACTATTTTTGTGCGTCGAGCGTAGCGAGTTCTTTATCAATAAAATAGAGACCTTCGCCACTCTTACCGGCGAGAGAGAGTTTATCGATAACTGATTTAAAGAGTTTCTCCTCTTCGTGCTGCTCGGCTACATACCACTGCAGGAAATTAAAGGTTGGATAATCCTGGTTGGTCATCGCGAAGTGGGCGAGGGCATTTATCTGCTGGCTGATCAGCTGCTCATGCTCATAGGTCGCGCGGAACAGCTCGTCCAGCGAGGCATACTCGGCAAAAGGCGTCGGGATAGCGTTAATGCGCGGCAGGCTGCCGGTATCGGTCAGGTAGTCGAACAGACGCTGCATATGGGTCATCTCTTCCTGCGCATGGCGACGCAAAAACGCAGCGGCACCTTCAAAACTGTTATAGCTGCACCAGGCGCTCATCTGCTGATAAAGCAGCGAAGAGTAAAGTTCAAGATTCATCTGCTCATTGAGCTGTTCAATCATTTCAATTTTAAGCATGGCGTTATTCCATAACAGGCGGGGAAAAGTTAAGTGTCGCCACTATAATTTGTTATTTAACTATTTGCAAAAGGTAAAATAAAAAAGTTATTTTTAAAAATACGAATGGGAATAACACGCATTGGCACTTATTTAATAAATAAATGAGAATTGTTTCTTTTATTATGAGCCAGCGTTGCCGCGCTGGCTAATGATATTAATAGTAGACGCCCGCCGGGGTATAGCTAACGGCTCGCCCCTGACACTGGTACTGGAGAGTAACGGTTTCATTCAGACACAGTGAGCCACTGATGACGCTACAGGTTTTGACTGGCTGACCGAAGGCAACCGCGGTGGCGTAGCCCATCTGCTGACACTGACGGTTGGCCGTTCCCTGGGTGGTATAGTCGTCATAGCGTGCCTTCTGCAGCATCGCCTCGTTAAAATGCAGCCGCACCAGGCCCGTTGCTGGGTTAACGTCGGTAACTTCAGGTTCCTTCGTGATGGTGCATCCGGCAAGCAGCATCAGCGAAGCGGCAAGGAGGAGTCTCTTCATGCAAACGCTCTGATTCATTTTCGATGATCTCATCCTACAGCCTGCTTAGCCAGGCAATGCCCGGAATAGCCAAAGGTTCTTACTTCTCTAATTGCAACGGCCAACGGAAGAGGGGGCAGTGCAGGCAAAACTGTGACCGCATCTCTAATTTTTAAAACCATTTTTCATTAAATTTGAAAGTATGTTTGCCAGGTAGTAAGGTTTAACCTGATTAGCCCTTTATGACGGGACCCCCGCAACGCATTCAGGAGAAGAGATAATGAAAATTGCACTGATGATGGAAAACAGCCAGGCTGCCAAAAACGCCATCATTCTTAACGAGCTGAAAACCGTCGCTGATGATAAAGGCTTCCCGGTTTTCAACGTTGGGATGAGCGATGAGAATGACCACCATCTGACCTATATCCACCTGGGCATTATGGCCAGCATCCTGCTGAATTCAAAGGCGGTTGATTTTGTCATTGCCGGCTGCGGCACCGGCCAGGGGGCGCTGATGTCGCTGAACATCCACCCAGGCGTGAACTGTGGCTACTGTATCGATCCGGCTGACGCCTTCCTGTTTGCTCAGATCAACAACGGTAATGCGCTGGCACTGCCGTTCGCTAAAGGCTTCGGCTGGGGAGCAGAATTGAACGTACGCTTTATCTTTGAGAAAGCGTTTACCGGCCGCAAAGGCGAAGGCTACCCGCCAGAGCGTAAAGAGCCACAGGTGCGTAACGCCGGGATCCTCAATCAGGTGAAAGCAGCGGTGGTGAAAGATAACTATCTCGACACCCTGCGCGCGATCGATCCTGAGCTGGTAAAAACCGCCGTCTCCGGTCAGCGCTTCCAGCAGTGCTTCTTTGAACACTGCCAGGATAAAGAGATCGAGGCGTTCGTTCGCGAAGTGCTTGCGTAACACCTCCTGTGCCGGGTAGCGCCACGCTGGCCCGGCACAGCGTTAACCTCTCTTCGATGACACCGCGCTTCCTGCATCCTTAGCCAGCCTAAACGTATCGACCATACCCACCAGACAGATCAGGGCGATAAAGACAAATGCCAGCCGGAAACTCATGCCCGGCACGCCGCTCAGTGCCAGCCAGTCGCTGGCTTTCTCCCCCAGACGAATGCCGATGGCCCCCAGCGTGATCCCCAGCCCCACCGCCAGCTGTGTGGCGGTGCTGAACAGGGTGTTGGCATAGCTCATCTGCGCGGAGGGGACATCGGCAAAGGCCAGCGTGCTGACGCCGGTAAACTGCACCGAGCGAAAGACGCCGCCGAGATAGAGCACGATAAAAATAACCCATACCGGTGTGGTCGGCGTAATAAAGGCACAGGCCAGCAGGGCCAGCACGTTCAGCGCGCCGTTTATCAATAGCAGCTTTTTAAAGCCGAGCCAGCGGATCAGCGGTGTGGTGGCGGGCTTAATCGTCAGATTACCGACGAAGACCGCCAGCACCAGCAGCCCGGCATGAAACGGATCCATGCCAAAGCCGACCTGGAACATCAGCGGCAGCAGAAACGGTACTGCGCTAATGGAGGCGCGAAACAGCGATCCGCCGTACATAGTGACGCGAAAGGTATGCACCTGCATCGCATCGAGGCGGATCATCGGCCAGCGGACGCGCTGGAAATGGCGGAGCGCATAGACCAGCGTTATCGTGCCCAGAGCCAGCAGGCCCAAAGTCCACGCTCCCTGCTGCTGTTCGCCTCCCAGCATCTCCATGGCGCACACCAGGCTGACCATTGCCACCGAGGTTGAGAGAAAGCCCGGAAGATCAAACGGACGGCGCTCGTCGTCGCGTATATCAGGAATGATGCGCAGCGCCAGGACAATAGCCAGCAGGCCAAGCGGGACGTTAATAAAGAAGATCCAACGCCAGTCAGCATAGCGGGTGATAAACCCACCCAGCGGCGGGCCGATGATGGGCGCAACCAGCGCGGGCCAGGTAAGCGTAGCAATCGCGGTAATCAGCAGATGCTTAGGCGTGGTACGCAGTACGGCGAGCCTGCCGACGGGAACCATTAGCGCCCCGCCCATACCCTGTAAAATGCGCATTGCGACAAACATCTCCACGCTGGTGGAGAGGCCACAAAATACCGAGGCAAGCGTGAAGATCGCCAGTGCGGCAGTGAAAACCTTACGCGCGCCGAAGCGGTCGGCTATCCAGCCGCTGGCCGGGATCAATACCGCAAGGGTAATGAGGTAGGCGCTGATACCGATGTTCAACGCCACCGCTTCGACGCCAAAACTCTGCGCCATATCCGGAAGGGCAGTTGCTATCACCGTCCCGTCGAGAAACTCCATAAAAAAGGCCCCGGCCACCAGCAGCGCGGCGGGCGAGACGCCCCGCGCCTTCTCCGGGAGGCTGTTTTCACTCATTTTCGGTCTGCCATTTCAAAAAAAATTAGAATAATTAAAAAAAATGAAATCGTCGTAACCTGCGGATTAAACAACGATTTTTTAACAAAACTAACGGAGATGCATAAATATTGGTGTGATATTCATCACAAAGTGGTTGATTTTTGTGATGCAGGTCATATTATAAGCCCATCGACAAGTAACACCTGCACAACAAAATAGCCGGAGCAAAACATGAAATTGCGCAAGATCCTGAAAAGCATTTTTGAAACCTACTGCAAGACTTTTAAAGACGTACCGCCGGGCGCTATGTTTTAATAAAGTTGCTGTGATAAAAAACCTGCTGCGGCAGGTTTTTTTGTTTCTGTAACTCAGGAGTAACCTATGTCTCAAAACCTTAGCGCCGATCAGGAGCTGGTGTCCGACGTTGTCGCCTGCCAGCTGGTGATCAAACAGATCCTCGACGTTATTGACGTCATCGCCCCGGTTGAAGTTCGTGAGAAGATGGCTAACCAGCTTAAAACCATCGATTTTACTACCCATCCGGCAGCGGCCGACCCGGTTACCCGGCGTGCTATTCAAAAAGCCATTGCTCTAATTGAGCTGAAGTTTTCGCCGCAGGAAGAGACGCACTAGAGCGCGAACACAGGCAAATAAAGTAAACCTTTGTTTTGTTATTTTCAAACGGATGTTTTCTTTGCTGGTGGTGACGCTGCCTCTGCATTGAGGCCTGGGAAGTGGCGGGTGATGGCGGGAAAGGCTCCCGCCATCGGGGCTAACGTAAAAGCATCAGTGCTTGCGGCAGTTCACCACATTAAGCAGCGCCCGATCGGTCTGGGCGATATTTTTTCCGTCGCGCAGCGAGCGATGAATTTCACTGATTAATAACTGGAGCAGCACGCCATCCTGCTGCTCTGCTTTTTCCAGCTCGCGTAAAAAGTTAAACGTCTTCTCATCCTTCACGGCTTCTGCTTCTTCACTGAGCCGCGTTAGCATTTCATACCGCACGTTGTACTCTTCAAGCACCTTTTCAAATAGCTCTTCCAACGAATTGAAACTGTCCGGGGGATTTTCCCGCGCATTGACACTCGGGTAAGCACCGGCACGCTTCATAAAATCGAACACGCGCATCATTTGATTTACCTTCTCCTGCGCCTGTGCGCGGAGGAACGTTGCCGAACCCGGTAGATTATGCTGTACACACCATTCACTTAATGAGAGGCAGAGGTTGGATGCCTGAAACTCAAGATTAACCTGCGAGTTGAGTTTTTGCGCCATGCCGAGCGTCGCCATAATGACCTCCTTCTGTCCTGGATGGGGCTGCGATTCATGCCAGCCATACTGCTTCGACACAACGATCGTAAAGCCTGGTGCAGCTGACAATTGTGATCGCCCAGACACTTTTCAGCGGAATAAACGAATAATCTTATTAAAAATAGTGGCTTACATTCATGGGTGAATGTATGCAGTGAAGCGTATCGTTAAATATGAAGGAGTTGGAGATGAAAAGAGTTGCTGTGCTGCTGGCCCCCGGTTTTGAAGAGGCTGAAGCTATCGTGACCATTGATATACTGCGTCGGTTACAAATTGAGGTCGACACGCTGGCCTGCACCCCATCCCGCGCCGTGGTGAGCTATCACGCTATTCCCATGGTAGCCGATGCTATCCTGAGTGAGCGCCTGGATACGCTCTACGATGCGGTAGTACTGCCTGGCGGACCGGAAGGTAGTGTAAATCTGGCAGCCAACCCGGAGGTGATTGCCTTTGTGACCCGTCATGACGAGGCGGAGAAGCTTATCTGTCCCCTCTGCTCAGCAGCGGCACGCGTGCTGGGCGGCAACAACCTGTTGAAAGGGCGGCGCTACGTCTGCTCAGGCGATCTGCATGAAACCGTAACTGACGGCCACTACGTTGATGCGGCGGTGGTGGAGGATGGCAACCTGATCAGCGGCAAAGGATTAGGGCGCGTATTTGATTTTGCTTTTGCCGTCTCGGCGCGCCTTTTAGGTGACGATACCCCGGTGCGCGACCACGCGGATCACATCTATTACCCACTCTGACTCCTCATCTGAGCGACGTCCCCGTCAGGCCACAAGGATAAGCTGGCTGGCCTGATGGACATTTCTGCTATGCCCGCCTGGATTTGTCTGACAAATAGGCCCTTTCTTATGCAGATTTCCGCTGAATTTATGCACGCTTTTACTGTAATTCTGCGGTGTGATGGCGCTCTCCTATGGAGGATCAATTTCCCGCTAAAACTACACTTCAGCAATAGCATCTCCTGATAGACGTGTGCTAATGCCTTGTTTTAAGGCTGATTAGACAGCTAATAAACTCTCATTCCCTACATAAAAAAGTGTTAAAGCTGGAGTTAACCATGCACAAATTCACTAAAGCGCTGGCGGCAATTGGTTTAGCTGCCGTTATGTCACAATCCGCTATCGCCGAAAATATGAAGCTCGGTTTTCTGGTCAAGCAGCCGGAAGAGCCGTGGTTCCAGACCGAGTGGAAATTTGCTGATAAGGCAGGTAAAGATTTAGGTTTTGAAGTCATTAAAATTGCCGTACCGGACGGTGAAAAGACGCTGAATGCCATCGATAGCCTGGCTGCCAGCGGGGCGAAAGGGTTTGTTATCTGCACCCCGGATCCCAAGCTCGGCTCAGCGATTGTCGCCAAAGCGCGCGGCTATGACATGAAGGTCATTGCCGTGGACGATCAGTTCGTCAACGCCAAAGGTCAGCCGATGGAGACCGTGCCGCTGGTGATGATGGCCGCCAGCGAGATTGGCGCTCGTCAGGGGCAGGAGCTTTATAAAGAGATGCAAAAACGCGGCTGGGATGTCAAAGAGACCGGCGTAATGGCGATTACCGCCAACGAACTGGATACCGCCCGCCGCCGTACCTCCGGCTCCATGGATGCCCTGAAAGCCGCAGGCTTCCCGGAAAAACAGATCTATCAGGTACCAACCAAATCAAACGATATTCCCGGTGCCTTCGATGCCGGCAACTCCCTGCTGGTTCAGCATCCTGAAGTGAAACACTGGCTGGTGGTCGGCATGAACGATAACACCGTGCTGGGTGGCGTGCGTGCCACCGAAGGGCAGGGCTTCAAGGCCGCCGACGTGATCGGCATCGGCATCAACGGCGTTGACGCTGTAAGCGAGCTTTCCAAAGCTCAGGGTACCGGCTTCTATGGCTCGCTGCTGCCAAGCCCGGACGTCCATGGCTACAAGACCAGCGAAATGCTCTACAACTGGGTAGAGAAAGGCGTCGAACCGCCGAAGTTTACCGCCGTTACCGACGTGGTGCTGATCACCCGCGATAACTTTAAAGAAGAGTTAGCGAAGAAAGGGCTAGGCGTGAAGTAATTACGCCGTTGGTTGTGTCCTTCACCGGGTACTGTACCGCCCGGTGAAGGACCCGTCGTACCATGAAATGCGTCACGGAGACGTTATGCAACAGTCAACTCCATATCTCTCTTTCCGTGGTATTAGCAAAACCTTCCCCGGCGTTAAAGCCCTGAGCGACATCAGCTTCGACTGCTACGCCGGTCAGGTGCACGCCCTGATGGGGGAGAACGGCGCGGGTAAATCAACGCTGCTGAAGATCCTCAGCGGTAACTATGCACCCACGGGCGGCACCCTGGTGCTGCAGGGCCAGGAGGTCAGCTTTGCCGATACCACCGCCGCGCTGAATGCCGGGGTAGCAATCATCTATCAGGAGCTGCATCTGGTTCCAGAGATGACCGTCGCGGAAAATATCTATCTCGGCCAGCTGCCGCAGAAGGGCGGGCTGGTGAATCGCTCGCTGCTTAACTATGAAGCCCGGCTCCAGCTGGAGCATCTTGGGCTGGATATCGACCCACAGACACCGCTGAAGTACCTCTCCATCGGCCAGTGGCAGATGGTAGAAATTGCCAAGGCGCTGGCGCGCAATGCGAAAGTGATCGCCTTCGACGAACCAACCAGCTCGCTCTCGGCGCGGGAGATCGACAACCTGTTCCGGGTGATCCGCGAGCTGCGCAACGAGGGGCGGGTGATCCTCTACGTCTCACACCGTATGGAGGAGATATTTGCCCTTAGCGACGCCATCACTGTCTTTAAAGACGGACGCTACGTGCGCACCTTTGATGATATGCAGCAGGTTAATCATGACTCGCTGGTGCAGGCGATGGTTGGACGCGATCTCGGTGACATCTATGGCTGGCAACCACGGGAGTACGGCGCGGAGATGCTGCGTCTGGAGGCGGTAAAAGCCCCTGGCGTGCGCCACCCCGTTAGCTTTTCGGTGAGGCGCGGTGAGATTGTCGGCCTGTTCGGGCTGGTAGGGGCAGGGCGCAGCGAGCTAATGAAAGGACTATTCGGCGGCACGCGCATTACGGCGGGCCAGCTGATCATTGATGGTCAGCCGCTGGATATTCAAAAGCCAGCCCACGCCATTCGCGCCGGGATGATGCTCTGTCCCGAAGATCGTAAGGCAGAGGGCATAATTCCCGTCCACTCTGTTCGGGACAATATCAACATCAGCGCCCGACGCAAATCGGTTCGCGCCGGATGCCTGATCAACGACGGCTGGGAAGTGGAAAACGCCGACCATCACATCCGCTCTCTCAATATCAAAACGCCCGGCGCTGAGCAGCTGATTATGAATCTCTCGGGCGGCAACCAGCAAAAAGCCATTCTTGGCCGCTGGCTGTCGGAGGAGATGAAGGTCATTTTGCTCGATGAGCCAACGCGCGGCATTGACGTGGGCGCGAAGCATGAGATCTACAACGTTATCTACGCCCTGGCTTCCCGTGGCGTAGCGGTACTGTTTGCCTCAAGCGACCTGCCGGAAGTGCTCGGCGTGGCCGATCGCATTCTGGTTATGCGGGAAGGGGAGATCGCCGGCGAGCTACTGCACGGCGAAGCAGATGAAAAACAGGCGCTAAGCCTTGCCATGCCTAAAGTGAGCCAGGCCGTCGCCTGAGCGAGGAGAGTATCATGTCATCAGTAACAAGCTCCGGCGCAGGAAAGTCGCCGTTTAGTCTGGGGCGCATCTGGGATCACTACGGCATGCTGGTGGTCTTTGCCGTACTGTTTATCGGCTGTGCCCTGTTTGTGCCTAACTTTGCCAGCTTCGTTAATATGAAGGGGCTGGGACTCGCCATCTCGATGTCCGGCATGGTGGCCTGCGGAATGCTTTTCTGTCTGGCCTCCGGCGACTTTGACCTTTCGGTTGCCTCGGTTATTGCCTGTGCAGGCGTCACCACGGCAGTAGTGATCAACATGACGGAAAGCCTGTGGATCGGCGTCTTTGCGGGTCTGATGCTTGGAGTATTGAGCGGCCTGGTTAACGGCTTCGTCATTGCTAAGTTGAAGATCAATGCCCTGATCACCACCCTTGCGACGATGCAGATTGTTCGCGGCCTGGCCTACATCATCTCCGACGGCAAAGCGGTAGGTATTGAAGATGAGCGCTTCTTCACCCTTGGCTACACTAACTGGCTCGGCCTGCCTGCGCCTATCTGGCTGACCGTGGCCTGCCTCATCATCTTCGGTTTCTTGCTTAACAGAACCACTTTTGGTCGCAATACGCTGGCTATCGGCGGCAATGAAGAGGCGGCACGCCTGGCAGGGGTTCCGGTGGTGCGCACGAAAATCGTTATCTTTGTGCTCTCCGGACTGGTATCCGCCGCCGCCGGGATCATCCTCGCTTCGCGTATGACCAGCGGCCAGCCAATGACCTCCATTGGTTATGAGCTGATCGTTATCTCCGCCTGCGTGCTTGGCGGCGTCTCTCTCAAGGGGGGAATTGGTAAAATCTCTTACGTAGTGGCAGGGATCTTGATCCTCGGCACAGTGGAAAACGCCATGAATCTCCTCAATATTTCTCCTTTCTCGCAGTATGTTGTACGTGGCCTGATCCTGCTGGCAGCGGTGATCTTCGACCGCTATAAACAGAAAGCAAAACGCACCGTCTGATGGCTGATATTTAGCCGAACGGTCTCTTTTTTAATCGTTTTTACCTCTCAGCCAGCCGCAATTGCGGCTGGTTTCTTTACGTTTGAATGGCGAGGAGCGTGACACTGTCTATACTTACATGGCTAATGATAATGAGTGATGGTCGTGAACGCGGCATCGAAACCAGAAAGGAGGATATCAGGGTGGCTGACCAGTTAGCTGTACCGCCTGTACTTTCCGCAAACTATGCTTACTTCTTTGACCTCGACGGAACCCTCGCCGAAATCAAACCTCGTCCCGATCAGGTGTTTATTCCCGCCGGGGTGATAACCCTGCTTAAACGTCTGGCCGAAATGAATCAGGGCGCGGTGGCGCTGGTATCGGGCCGCTCTATGAACGAGCTGGATGCCATCGCTTCGCCGCTGCATTTTCCCCTTGCCGGGGTGCATGGCGCGCAACGGCGCGACTATGAGGGGAAAACGCACGAGATCGCCTTGCCAGCCGATCAGGTCAAGCAGATGGAGCTGGAGCTGATTGCGGCGCTCGACGGCCTTGAAGGCACGGAGCTGGAGGCGAAGGGGATGGCGTTTGCGCTGCACTATCGTCAGGCCGCCCATCATGAGGAGGCTATCTTTGCGCTGGCAAAGGCGATGGAGGAGAAATATCCGAATTTAGCCCTGCAGCCGGGTAAATGCGTGGTAGAGCTGAAACCGCGTGGTATCAATAAAGGAGCAGCAGTCGAAGCATTCATGCAGGAGCCGCCCTTTAGCGGGCGCAAACCTGTTTTCCTGGGAGACGACCTCACTGACGAGGCAGGCTTCAAGGTTGTGAATCGCCTTGATGGCGTATCTGTAAAGGTAGGTATTGGCGCGACGCAGGCGCAATATCGGCTGGAGAGCGTAGCGGACGTTCATCAATGGCTTGAAAAAATAATTGACCACCAACAACAAGAAGAAATGGCGCTAACTAACAGGAGAGATGGCTATGAGTCGCTTAGTCGTAGTATCTAATCGTATTGCACCGCCGGATGATAAGAAATCAAGCGCCGGTGGACTGGCCGTCGGCATTATGGGTGCATTGAAAGGAACCGGCGGACTCTGGTTTGGCTGGAGCGGTGAAATTGGTAACGAAGATCGGCCGCTACAGAAGGTGACGCGCGGTAATATTACCTGGGCCTCGTTTAATTTAAGCGAGCAGGATTATGATGAGTATTACAGCCAGTTCTCAAACGCCGTGCTGTGGCCGGCTTTCCACTACCGTCTTGATTTAGTGAAGTTCCAGCGCGAGGCCTGGGAGGGCTATCAGCGCGTGAACGCACTACTGGCGGACAAGCTGGTGCCGCTGCTTGAAGAGGACGATATTCTCTGGATCCACGACTACCATCTGCTGCCGTTTGCTAATGAGCTGCGTCAGCGCGGTGTCAATAACCAGATTGGTTTTTTCCTGCATATTCCATTCCCCACTCCGGAAATCTTCAACGCGCTGCCGCCCCACGCCGAACTGCTTGAGCAGCTGTGCGACTACGATCTGCTGGGCTTCCAGACTGAAAGCGACAGAGTTTCGTTCCTTGACAGCATTTCAAGCCAGACGCGGTTGACGGCCCGGGGCGATAAAACCCATACCGCATGGGGCAAAACCTTCCGCACCGAGGTCTATCCTATCGGGATTGAACCGGATGAGATTGCTCAGCAGGCCACAGGCCCGCTGCCACCTAAGCTGGCACAGCTCAAGGCCGAGCTGAAGAACGTGAAAAACATCTTCTCCGTCGAGCGGCTGGACTACTCTAAGGGCCTGCCGGAACGTTTCCATGCCTATGAAACTCTGCTGGAGAAGTTCCCGCAGCACCACGGTAAAATCCGCTACACGCAGATTGCACCCACCTCGCGTGGCGAGGTTCAGGCCTACCAGGATATTCGCCATCAGCTGGAGACCGAAGCCGGACGTATCAACGGTAAATATGGTCAGCTGGGTTGGACGCCGCTCTACTATCTCAACCAGCACTTCGATCGCAAGCTGCTGATGAAGGTCTTCCGCTACGCCGAAGTCGGGCTGGTAACGCCGCTGCGTGACGGGATGAACCTTGTTGCTAAAGAGTATGTTGCAGCACAGGATCCGGCTAACCCTGGCGTGCTGGTGCTCTCTAAGTTTGCCGGTGCGGCTAACGAGCTGACCTCGGCGCTGATTGTTAACCCGTACGATCGCGACGACATGGCCAATGCCATGGACAGGGCCTTGACTATGCCGTTGGCGGAGCGTATTTCCCGCCATGCTGACATGATGGATGTGATCAGAAAAAACGATATTCATCACTGGCAGGAGAGGTTTATTGCCGATTTAAAGCGCATAGCGCCTCGTAGCGCAGAGACACTTCTGCAGAACAACGTGGCGACATTCCCTAAACTGGCGTAAATCAGCTAGCGCTCCCGCTGTGCGGGGGCGCTAAACCCCCTCTAACGGGACCAGCAGCACATCTGACCTACAGGCTCCCACGACACCCTTCGCTGAACAGGCTACCCGCGAAAAAAAACGCTGATTGTGATTACCATAAATCACTAAATCGATTCCCTCCCGTTCGCAGAGATGTGAAATATTTTCACTCAGCTCACCTGAAACAATTATTGATTGCGCAATGGGATAATTCGCCTGCGTAATTAACGCCTGCAAAAATTGCTGTGCCTCCTCATGCATCAGGTCACGCAGATTTTCCAGCATAGGGGCGGCGAATTGATTATAGATTTCGGGATCGTTAGCCAGAGTCAGCAGGCTAATACGCGCCTCGTATGGCTGGGCGATGGAGACCGCTTTTTTAAGTAGCAGATGGCTCTCTGGATGGATAGCAACAGCAACCAACAGATGGGAATAGCTCATAGCCCGCTCCTTAACTGAGCATGAACCCTTGACGTATCTTTACCCTTTTCTTACAAAACTTGCAACCAGAAAAGTGTGACAAAGCTGTGAGGATTCTCATAAATATTCATTAATTATTCCATCGGCCGGAATCGCGATTTTTGGCTGTTTGTTAAAAAAAATTAAATACTTAAGGTAAATTTAAAAAATATTGTTGCGCAATTTAATCTCTTCGTATTAAGCCGTTAACAAAATTGCAATCATTTTACGCGTTTATTAGGTAAGTTTAGCACCGCTTCAATGTGTTGATTGTTAAGGTTATTTTGCATAGCCCCTAATTCTTGTATGCCTACTTACCAGAGAAAGTCGACACAAAGTCGGAGGTCTAATGACTGGTTATCAAATAACACATAAAACTGCATGCCTATTCGTCGAAAAGGAATAGAAAAAACACTTAATAGTACAAAAAACGTACAATCACTAAGTCAAAAGTATGGATTTCTTTGAAATATTCACGTAAATTATGTGACGTAGATCACATTATTTTCAAATTATTCATCAGGGCCAATTGTATGTCCTACGGCTCGCGAGTACAGTTGCGTCGCTTTAAGAAAAATCTTAGTTAATTGTAAGAATTGATTGAGAGCGTAACGGAGAGAGGTGGCACAGCAATGCGATCGCCGTCACGTTAAACAACAAAGTTCCAACAATGCATTTCGCCTTATCTTTTTTAATACCGGGTTTTTTTCCCGGCGACATCACGGGGTGCGGCCTGGCCGCATAAGATACTAGTTGGTTATTTTGGATGGGAAAAATGCATACATCCGAGCTGCTAAAACATATTTATGACATCAATCTGTCATATTTACTGCTGGCACAGCGTTTAATTAGTCAGGACAAAGCCTCTGCCATGTTCCGTCTGGGCATTAGCGAGGAGATGGCCTCCACCATGGGTGAATTGACGCTGCCGCAGATGGTAAAATTAGCTGAAACCAATCAGCTCATCTGCCAGTTTCGTTTTGATAGTCATCAGACCATCACTCGTCTGACTCAAGAGTCCCGCGTAGACGATCTGCAGCAGATCCATACCGGTATTATGCTCTCAACGCGTCTGCTTAATGAGAGCAACCAGGGTGCTGATGCAGCATCCCGGAAGAAAAGGGCTTAATGATGACTGAGAAGAGCATTGTCCAGGAAGCGCGTGATATTCAACTCGCAATGGAACTGATTACGCTGGGCGCGCGTTTGCAAATGCTGGAGAGCGAAACGCAACTCAGCCGGGGCCGCCTCATCAAACTCTATAAAGAACTTCGTGGTAGCCCGCCGCCGAAAGGGATGCTCCCGTTTTCAACCGACTGGTTTATGACGTGGGAACAGAATATTCACGCCTCAATGTTCTGCAATGCCTGGCAATTTTTGCTGAAAACGGGCCTCTGCAGCGGCGTTGATGCGGTAATCAAAGCGTATCGGCTCTACCTTGAGCAGTGCCCGCAGCCGGAAGAGGGGCCGCTGTTAGCCCTGACCCGCGCGTGGACGCTAGTGCGTTTTGTTGAGAGCGGGATGCTGGAACTTTCAAGCTGCAACTGCTGCGGCGGCAATTTTATTACCCATGCTCACCAGCCCGCAGGGAGTTTTGCCTGCAGTTTATGCCAGCCGCCGTCCAGGGCCGTAAAAAGACGTAAACTTTCCCCGGAAGCTGCCGATATTATTCCACAACTGCTGGATGAACAGATCAAACAGGCTGTTTAACTTAACGGCGTGGGTAACACTCCAGCAGCGGTAAGCAATTACCGCTGCTTTTTTTTGCCTCCCCGTCGGGTTTTACGCCCCAACACTGTTTTTCCTTGCCTTAGTCAACAGCGGAAGGATGATGTCGTGCTGATCTTATTAGGTTACCTTGTTGTTCTCGGTACAGTCTTCGGCGGTTATATGATGACCGGCGGACACCTTGGGGCACTTTATCAACCAGCTGAGCTGATTATTATCGGCGGTGCGGGCGTGGGTGCGTTTATTGTGGGCAACAACGGCAAAGCCATCAAAGGAACGCTTAAGGCGCTTCCGTTGCTGTTTCGTCGCTCCAAATACACAAAAGCTGTCTATATGGATCTTCTGGCGCTGCTCTATCGCCTGATGGCCAAATCGCGCCAGCAGGGGATGTTCTCCCTTGAGCGTGATATTGAGAATCCAAAAGAGAGCGAAATTTTTGCCAACTATCCGCGGATCCTTGCCGATCCGGTGATGCTGGAATTTATCGTCGACTATTTGCGCCTGATTATCAGCGGCAACATGAACACCTTCGAAATCGAAGCGCTGATGGACGAAGAGATCGAGACCCACGAAAGCGAAGCCGAAGTGCCGGCGAACAGCCTGGCCATGGTCGGCGACTCGCTGCCCGCGTTCGGTATCGTGGCAGCGGTGATGGGGGTAGTGCACGCGCTGGCCTCTGCGGATCGTCCGGCGGCCGAACTGGGGGCGCTGATCGCCCACGCGATGGTGGGGACCTTCCTCGGCATTCTGCTGGCCTATGGTTTTATCTCACCGCTGGCGACCGTGCTGCGCCAGAAGAGCGCGGAAACCACCAAGATGATGCAGTGCGTGAAGATTACGCTGCTCTCTAACCTGAATGGCTACGCGCCACCGATTGCCGTTGAGTTTGGCCGTAAAACGCTCTACTCCAGCGAACGACCATCCTTTATTGAACTGGATGAGCACGTCCGTGCGGTCCGTAACCCAAATCAGCAGACCACGACTGAGGACGCATGAAAAACCAGGCCCATCCTATTGTCGTTGTAAAACGGCGCAAGCATAAGGGGCACGGAGGCGGCTCGCACGGATCCTGGAAGATTGCCTACGCTGACTTTATGACGGCAATGATGGCGTTCTTCCTCGTGATGTGGCTAATCTCGATCTCCAGTCCGAAAGAGCTGATTCAGATTGCGGAGTATTTCCGTACCCCGCTGGCGACCTCCATTGCCGGTGGGCCGCGCATCTCCAACAGCGACAGTCCTATCCCCGGCGGCGGCGATGATGTCACCCAACAAAAAGGGGAAGTACAGCGCCAGCCTAACGTTGACGAGCTGCGCCAGAAGATGGAGCAGGCCCGTCTGAGCAAGCTGCGCGGCGACCTCGACCAGCTGATCGAGGCCGATCCGAAGCTGCGGGCGCTGCGTCCGCACCTGAAGATCGACCTGGTGCAGGAGGGGCTACGCATTCAGATTATCGACAGCCAGAACCGACCCATGTTTAAAACCGGTAGTGCCGATGTGGAACCCTACATGCGCGATATTTTACGGGCAATTGCGCCGGTGCTGAACAACATACCGAACCGTATTAGCCTCTCCGGCCACACCGATGACTTCCCGTACGCCAACGGTGAACGCGGGTATAGCAACTGGGAGCTTTCTGCGGATCGTGCCAATGCCTCACGGCGCGAGCTGGTTGCAGGCGGTCTGGACGATGGCAAAGTGCTACGCGTGGTTGGCATGGCTGCCACCATGCGCATGAGCGACAAAGGGGCTGATGACGCTATTAACCGTCGCATTAGCCTGCTGGTGCTGAATAAACAAGCAGAACAGGCAATTCTGCACGAAAACGCCGAAAGCCAAAACGAGCCGGTAAGTGTATTACAACAGCCGGGGGCGCAGCCCCAGGCGACCGTTCCCACATCGCCACAACCCGATCAGAGGTGATAGCGTGAGCATGGATATTAGCGATTTTTATCAGACATTTTTTGATGAAGCTGACGAGCTGTTGGCCGACATGGAGCAACACCTGCTGGACCTGGTGCCGGAAGCACCGGATTCAGAGCAGCTCAATGCCATCTTTCGTGCGGCCCACTCCATAAAGGGTGGCGCCGGCACGTTTGGCTTTACCATTTTGCAGGAGACCACGCACCTGATGGAAAACCTGCTGGATGAGGCCCGGCGCGGAGAGATGCAACTCAATACCGATATTATAAACCTGTTTTTGGAAACCAAAGATATTATGCAGGAACAGCTCGACGCCTATAAAGGCTCGCAAGAGCCGGATGCCGCCAGCTTTGAATATATCTGCAATGCGCTGCGCCAGCTGGCACTGGAAGCGAAAGGCGAGCTGCCTCCCGCTGCGGCCGGTGGAGCAAAGCTGACCGTTGTCGATAATGCCCAGACAGATGCCAACGCGGTGCCTGTCGCCGCCCCGGCGGCCAGCAACGACGGTAAACTGCGCATTGTTTTGTCGCGCCTGAAAGAGAGCGAAGTCAACCTGCTGGAAGACGAGCTGAAAAACCTGGCGACCCTCAGCGATGTGGTAAAAGGCACGGATTCTTTGAGCGCGACGCTGGAAGGCGGCGTGAGCGAAGACGACCTGGTTGCCGTGCTCTGCTTTGTCATCGAACCGGATCAGATTGGCTTTGCTGACGTTCCCGCCCCGGCTGCCGCCAGCGAAGCCGCCCCGGCCGCGCCAGCACCGGTGGCCCCGCCGGTCGCGGCGGCTCCGGTTGCCGCAAGCGCGCCGCGCGAACAGCCCGCCGCCCGCCAGGAGCGTGCAGAGAAACCGGCCCGCGTAAGCGAGTCCACCAGCATCCGCGTTGCCGTGGAGAAAGTGGACCAGCTGATCAACCTCGTCGGCGAACTGGTGATTACCCAGTCGATGCTGGCCCAGCGCTCCAACGAGCTGGATCCGGTTAATCACGGGGATCTGATCACCAGTATGGGACAGCTGCAGCGTAACGCCCGCGATCTGCAGGAGTCGGTGATGTCCATCCGTATGATGCCGATGGAGTACGTCTTCAGCCGCTTCCCACGCCTGGTGCGCGACCTGGCGAGCAAGCTCAACAAACAGATTGAACTGACGCTGCTGGGCAGCTCCACCGAGCTGGATAAGAGCCTGATTGAGCGCATTATCGATCCGTTGACGCACCTGGTGCGTAACAGTCTTGACCATGGGATTGAGCTGCCGGATACCCGCGTTGCTGCTGGAAAATCTCCGGTAGGTAACCTGACGCTCTCTGCTGAGCATCAGGGGGGTAACATCTGCATCGAAGTGATCGACGACGGCGCAGGCCTCAACCGTGAACGTATCCTCGCGAAAGCGGTATCGCAGGGGATGGCGGTGCATGAAAACATGACCGATGAAGAAGTTGGCATGCTGATCTTTGCGCCTGGTTTCTCTACCGCCGAGCAGGTGACGGACGTCTCCGGCCGCGGCGTGGGCATGGACGTGGTGAAACGTAACATCCAGGAGATGGGCGGCCACGTAGAGATCCAGTCGAAGCAGGGCGCGGGCACCACCATTCGCATTCTGCTGCCGCTGACGCTGGCTATCCTTGATGGCATGTCGGTGAAGGTGAGCGACGAGGTCTTTATCCTGCCGCTGAATGCGGTAATGGAGTCGCTGCAGCCACGTGAAGAGGATCTGCATCCGCTGGCGGGCGGCGAGCGCGTACTGGAAGTGCGCGGCGAATACCTGCCGCTGGTCGAGCTGTGGAAAGTGTTTGACGTCGACGGCGCAAAAACCGAGGCGACAAAAGGTATTGTCGTGATCCTGCAGAGCGCAGGCCGCCGCTACGCGCTGCTGGTGGATCAGCTTATTGGCCAGCACCAGGTTGTGGTGAAGAACCTTGAAAGCAACTACCGTAAAGTGCCGGGCATCTCCGCTGCAACTATCCTCGGCGATGGCAGCGTGGCGCTGATCGTCGATGTTTCGGCGTTACAGGGATTAAACCGTGAGCAACGTGTGGCGCACACAGCCGCCTGATTTAGTTAAAAAGGTAAAAATATGACCGGTATGAGTAATGTAACGAAACTGGCTGGCGAGCCATCAGGTCAGGAATTCCTGGTATTCACTTTAGGCGATGAAGAGTACGGCATCGATATCCTGAAAGTGCAGGAGATCCGCGGTTACGATCAGGTAACCCGTATTGCTAACACGCCCGACTTTATTAAAGGGGTGACCAACCTGCGCGGTGTGATTGTGCCCATCGTCGATCTGCGGGTGAAATTCAGCCAGCAGGACGTGGAGTATAACGATAACACCGTCGTGATCGTGCTTAACCTCGGCCAGCGCGTGGTCGGCATTGTCGTGGACGGCGTCTCTGACGTACTGTCGCTGGCGTCCGATCAGATCCGTCCTGCGCCGGAGTTTGCCGTTACCCTGTCAACGGAATATCTCACTGGCCTTGGCGCGCTGGGTGACCGCATGCTGATCCTGGTGAATATCGAGAAGCTGCTGAACAGCGATGAGATGGCTCTGCTGGATAGCGCAGCGGCTCACGTTGCCTGATACCCTCAACGCTCCCGCCCCGGGAGCGTTTTTTACCCGCTTGCAACGCCCCTCCCACATTACTCATTAATAACATTTAAGTTTTGCTAAAACCACGGATGTAAGACCAGACAATATATTGTGAAGCAGATCACGCGATAATGAATATATCATTCACGTTTCGCTTTGTTACCAGTCGTTAACAAGGTTAATATATTGAAATATAATGCAATTTTATGTCAATACGCCAATGGTTTGGGCAGGACTTTACAGGGTGGTTCTTTATAACCCCGTAAGCTAAATTTCTGTTAATCCTGCTTTTTAACAGAGGCGACACCATGAACAGAAAAACCCTCCTCGTTTTGGCAAGCGGTGCGCTGGCACTGGCCGGACACGCTGCCCATGCGGTAACCAGCAGTGGGACCATTAACGCGACGCTGACCTTAACCAATGGCTGCCTGATCAACGGCTCGCCGAACCAGACCGGCATCAACTTCGGCTCTCTGGATTTTGGTACCCATCCCGCGACCTTCTCCGAGCTGACAACCCAGCTCACCGGGGCTAACGGCGGCAACAGCTTTGCTATCCAGTGCACCACCGATACCTACACCGTACAGATTACCGGGAACACCAATACCACTGCGCCCGCCACGGTGGTCGGCACGCCCGGCACGCCAGCGCGTTATCTGATTAGCACCACTAATGCAACGCAGGGGGTCGCCTACAGCCTCTATAGCGACAGCGGCTTCAGTAACGTCATCGCTAACAACGCGCCGCTGCCCGCTGCCTCAACCACCGGTGGCGTGAACAACTACACCCTCTTTGGCCGCATCCAGGGCGGCGGTAACAGCGTAGCCGTGGTTCCCGGTACCTATACCGATACGATAAACGTGAGCGTGATCTACTGACGTCAGCGTCATGAAGCCTGAGGGTGTGGACACTCTTCCGGCACCAGGCCGAAGCATACTGTGCATTGCCTTTGGGCTTGGCGCGCTGGTCTGGGCAGGGAGCGCCAGCGCGCTGACGGTCAGCACTCAGTCATTTCAGGTTGGGGCGACGATTGCGGCAGGGTGCTCGGTAGCCAGTGGGACCGGTGGCCTGCTCGGAACCCTGGACTTCGGGTCCCGTAGCGGCGTGGCAAGCGGTCAGGTCACCACCAGCTTTGTTCCCAATAGCGCACTCTCGCTCGCCTGTACCCCTGGCGTGGCGTTAAGCATGAGCATCAACGGCGGTCTGCATTACGGCACCGTGCGCAATATGCAGCGCAGCGGGGGAACGGAGCGAGTGCCCTATCGGCTCTACCGCAGCAGTACGTTGGCGGCCAATTCGGAAGTCGGGGTTAACCAGGCCTGGTCGATCACCTACAGCGACAGCAACAATATTGCGTTGACGCTGTTTGGCGCGGCGCAGCTCACGGGGTTTAGCCCCGCAGGAAATTATACCGATCAGCTGACCGTCACGTTGTCTTGGTAATGTTATACAGGGAGAAGGATCATGAAAACCATTATGGGACGTAGCCGGATAGCAGGCGCGCTGCTCGTCGCAGCGCTGGCAGGCATGACGCAGCAGGCGCAGGCCGCCGCCACCATCTTACTTTGGCCGATCGATCCCTGGCTGGCCGCCGATGCGAACGCAACGGAACTGTGGATCCAGAATCAAGGCAATACGCCAACCACTATGCAGGTGCGGATTATGCGCTGGACTCAGGAAGGGGGCCACGAGCGCTACCAGACCCAGCAGGATGTGGTCGCCAGTCCGCCTATTGTCCGCATCGATAAAGGGAGCAAACAGCTGATTCGTCTCATCAAGCAGACTCAGGTTCCGGCAGGCATAGAGCAAGGCTATCGAATCATTGTGGATGAGATCCCTCAGCCCGCCAGCGGCGACGCGCCGCAGATCGGCCTGAAAATTCAGATGCGCTACTCAATTCCACTCTTTGTGTATGGCCAGGGCGTGGCGACCACCACCGAGGGGGCAAATCATGCTCTGGTTAACCCGCGCGATTTAAGCTGGCGGGTGATCCGTGAGGGAGGCAAGCCGGCGCTGGAGGTGCGCAACCGTAGCGATGTACATGTGCGCCTGAGCCAGGTTAGCGTGCAGCAGGGCAGCCAACGCCGTGAGATGGCGGACGGTCTGCTGGGATACGTGCTGCCGGGTGGCGCACGCAGCTGGCCGCTTCCCTCTGGTCTCTCTAACCCGACTACCATGACGGCGACCATTAATGCCAGGGATACTCAATGGCAGTCATCTCCCGCAAACTGATCCTGCCGCTGATGATGCTGTTAGGGGGAGTGACGGATGCGCTGGCAGAGGAGGGGGATGATGCCCTGCCGCCGCCGCCGGATGCGCAGGCCATCAACGCGCAGGCGGTCTTCCACCTCTCGCTGGTGGTTAATCACTATGATACCGAGCTGGTGGTACCGGTCACCCAGCGGCAGGGAAACTATATTGTTGCCAGCCGCGATCTGCAGCGGGCCGGGATACCCGCTGAGCATCTGCCGGCGGGGGAGGTTGACCTCTCGACCCTGGCCGACGTCCGCACCGAATATGACAGCAACCGCCAGCGGCTGCTGCTGTTCGTTCCGCGGGAGTGGGTAGGGGATCGCGCGACCTCTTTTGGCGGCGAAACGGCACGTGCTAAACCACACTATGGCCGGGGCGCGCTGGTAAACTACGACTTCTATACCAGCAGTACCGAGCACGCAGGCAGCCAGGCCTCTCTGTGGCACGAATTTCGCTACTTCGACAGCAACGCGGTGTTCTCATCTACCGGAACGCTGCGTGAGTATCTCTCCGGCACTGCAGGACAGTACGAGGGCTATACCCGCTACGATACTACGCTGCTGTTTACCAACGAGGAGAATGCCACCGAGTGGCAGCTGGGAGACGTCATCTCCGACTCGCTGAGCTGGAGCAGCAGCGTGCGGATGGGAGGCATTCGTTACGGGCGCGACTTCTCTCTGCGCCCCGACCTGGTCACCTGGCCACTGCCCGCCTTTACCGGCGAAGCGGCGGTCCCTACGGCGGTGGACGTATTTATCAATGGCTATCGGGCCGGCTCCACGCAGCTCCAGCCTGGTCCCTTTACCCTGACCAATCTGCCCTATATCAACGGGGCGGGAGATGCGGTCCTGGTCACCACCGACGCGCTGGGACGCCAGGTCAGCACTACGCTGCCGTTCTATGTCTCCAGCGATGTGTTAAAGCGCGGCATTAGCGATGGCGCAGTCACGTTGGGTAGTCTGCGGCGTAACTACGGCATTGACGATTTCAACTACGGTCCGGCGGCAGGCAGCGGCTCCCTGCGCTACGGGGTAACGGATTACTTCACCTTTGAAGGCCACGGCGAGGCCGCCGAAGAGCTGGCCCTCGGCGGCGCGGGCGCGGTGGTGAAGCTGGATCAGTATGGCGTCGCCAACGCGTCGTGGACAGAGAGCCGGATGCGCGGCAGCAGCGGTAGCCAGCTCAACTGGGGTTACCAGTACAGCACCAGCACCTTTAGCATCGCCACGCAGCACACCCGTCGCGAACGCGGATTCGGCAACCTGGCCCTCTACGATCAGACCATCGTCTACGACGACGATCGCCAGCCGCTGGCTACCCTCAGCCGCAACACCGATCAATATTCGCTGTCCTTTAACATGGGCGACTATGGCAACGTCGGCGCGGCATGGATTGGCGTGCGCAGCTTCGATAACCAGAAGACCGAGCTGCTAAACCTCTCCTGGAGCAGGAACCTGTGGGGTAGCAGCAGCCTCTACCTGGCGGCCAGCCATGATAAACAGCGGGACGACTGGACTTTCGCCATGTCGCTGCAGATCCCCATTGGTGAGCGGGATAGCGCGGCAATCAGCGTAGAGAGAACGCCAGAGGCAGGCACCAGCCAGCGCATCAACTATAACCATGCTATGCCTACTGACGGCGGCTTCGGCTGGAATATGGCCTTTGCCCGCCAGCCGCAGTCGGATAACTACCAGCAGGCGACGCTCGGCTGGCGCAACAACAGCGTCGAATTACAGGGGGGTGGCTACGGTGAGCGCGGGATGATGACATGGTGGGGCGAGGCGCTGGGTTCGCTGGTGCTGATGGACGGCCAGGTTTTTGCGGCGAATAAGATCAACGATGCCTTCGTGGTGGTCAGCACCGGCGGCAATGCTGACGTGCCGGTCAGCTATGAGAACCAGCCGGTGGGTAAGACTAACGACAAGGGCTATCTGCTGGTCAGCGGCGTCTCCGCCTACTATCCCGCCAGCTACAGCATCAATACCCTCAACCTGCCAGCCGACACGCGTCTGAAGGAGACTGAAAAGCGGATTGCGCTGCGCCGCCAGAGCGGCTACCTGGTGGAGTTCCCGATGGAGCAAGAGCGGGTGGCCAGCGTCATTCTGCATGACGGAAAGGGAGACGCGCTGCCGGTGGGCAGCCAGGTCTATCGCGAAGGCCGATCCACTGCGCTGGTGGGCTATGACGGCATCGCCTTTCTGGAAAATCTTAGCGATGTAAATACGCTGCGGGTGACTACGCCAGATAACCGTACCTGTTACGCCCGACTGACGGTCGGTGCCAATCCCGATCATAAATTACAGACCTACGGGCCGCTTACCTGTGAGGAGAGACGCTAATGCGCCGCGCTATTATGCTTGTTATGCTGCTGATGGGATGCAGCCCGCTGGCGTGGTCAGCCTGCACGGTGACGCCGACCAACGGCGTCTTTGGCACCGTCACCTCTTTTGCACTTAACAGCACCGAGCAGGAGATCAGCGGCAGCCTGACGGTTCAGTGTGATGCCGTGCTGCTTAATCTGTTAACGGGTAACACCATAACTATGCAGCTCACCAGCGCCAGCGCCGCGGTCAGCAACCGGGCGATCATGCGTCGGGTTGATAACCCTGCCAGCACCGATACCATTCCCGTGCGGCTGTGCGGGGCCGCAGGGTGCAATAACAACAGCGAGGCGCTGATTGGCGGCAGCTATACCTGGAGTGGAAACGCGCTGCTCGATCTGCTGAATACCCGGCGCATTGTCCTGCCACTCTATTTCCGCACGCTCTCCGGGCAGACCGTGGCGGCGGGTCAGTATCAGGTAACCTTTAACCTCAACGTCACCTATAACATCTGCTCTGTCGGCCTGCTTGGCGGCTGCGGCTCCTGGCAGACCGGCACCGTCCCCCTTGCCGTCACGGCGACCATCAACATTACCAACGACTGTATTACCATCACTGCGCCAAACGTCAACTTTGGCAGCGCACCGCTGGTGAAAAACTTTCCCGCCGTGGCGCAGAGCGTCGCGGTGACCTGCACCAAAGGCAGCGTCTATAGCGTGGGGATTAGCAACGGCAGCAACGCCAGCGGCAACGTGCGTAATATGGCCTCCGGCAATAATCGGCTGAGCTACGAGATCTATAAAGGCAGCACCAGCGAGCGCTGGGGCAGCAGCGGCACTGAACGCTGGGCCAGCAACGCCTCTTCACTGCTGAGCGCGAATGGCCTGGTGCGTACCTATAACTATACAGCGCGGGTATTAACTAATCAGACAACGCCCCCGGCCGGAACCTACAGCGATACGGTGGTCGTGGATATCGCCTTTTAATCAGCCAGCCGCGGAGCGGATTATTTCCCTTTCGCAAATGTAAAGTTCCCACCACACATGCCGATAACACCGTTAATGAGTCATCAATAAGGTGTTGCATGTTGAATCGTATCCGCGTTGTCACAATGCTGATGATGGTGCTGGTGGTTTTTGCACTTCTACAGCTGGTATCAGGTGGGCTGCTGTTTTCATCCCTGAAACAGAATCAGCAGAGCTTTGCTGACGCTAACGATCTTCGCCAGCAGCAGACCGAGCTGACCAAAACCTGGGAGCTGATGCTGCAGACGCGCATCAACCTCAGCCGTTCGTCAGCCCGAATGATGATGGATCCGGCGAATCAACAGAGCAGTGCCAAAACCGATCTGCTGAAGAGCGCCCATGCCTCACTCGCCGATGCGGCAAAACACTACGACACTTACAAAGCGCTGCCGACCGTGCCTGCTATGGCTGGGGTAAGCCAACAGCTTGATGAGAAGTACCAGACCTACAGCGCCGCGCTCACGGAGCTGATCCAGTTCCTGGAGAGCGGCAATATGGACGCCTTTTTCGCCCAGCCAACCCAGGGAATGCAGAATGCGATGGGTGACGCGCTGGGGCAATATGCCCAGCTCAGCAGCCAGCTCTACCTCGACGCCTTTACCCAGAGCACCCACGACTACCGTTTTGCCCAGTGGCAGATGGCGATCCTTGCCCTGGCGCTGGTGATCATCCTTGCTGCGGTGTGGTACGGCATTCGTCACATCCTGCTTACGCCGCTGGCGAATGTGATACGCCATATTCGTGAAATTGCCAGCGGCGATCTCACCCAGACGCTGGTCATTAACGGAAGAAATGAGATTACCGAGCTGGCGGACAGCGTGGAGCATATGCAGCGCTCGCTGATCGATACCGTCACTAACGTGCGCAACGGGTCGGATGCTATCTACAGCGGCACCAGCGAGATCGCCGCCGGTAACAACGATCTCTCCTCCCGTACCGAGCAGCAGGCCTCCGCGCTGGAGCAGACCGCCGCCAGCATGGAGCAGCTCACCGCCACCGTGAAGCAGAACGCTGACAACGCACGCCAGGCCTCGCAGCTGGCGCTCAGCGCCTCCGAGACCGCCGGGCGCGGGGGCAAAGTGGTGGACGGCGTGGTGAAAACCATGCACGACATTGCCACCAGCTCGAAGAAAATTGCCGACATCACTAGCGTGATCGACAGCATCGCTTTCCAGACCAATATCCTGGCGCTCAACGCCGCCGTAGAGGCTGCCCGGGCGGGCGAGCAGGGACGCGGCTTCGCCGTGGTTGCAGGCGAGGTGCGTAACCTTGCCAGCCGCAGCGCCAACGCGGCAAAAGAGATCAAAGCCTTAATTGAAGATTCCGTCTCGCGCGTGGATACCGGCTCGGTGCTGGTTGAGAGCGCCGGGGAGACCATGAACGATATTGTCAACGCGGTGACCCGGGTGACCGACATTATGGGCGAGATTGCCTCCGCATCTGATGAGCAGAGCAAGGGCATCGACCAGGTCGCGCTGGCGGTATCGGAGATGGACAGAGTGACACAGCAGAACGCGTCGCTGGTAGAAGAGTCTGCGGCCGCGGCCGCAGCATTAGAAGAACAGGCCAGTCGACTCACGCAGGCGGTCTCTGCTTTCCGCCTTGCTGCCGTCCCTGAAAATCCGGCGCCGCGCCGCTCGCCAGGCGTAGAGTTTGCCTCTGCCCCGGTAAGCAAACGTCAGCTCAGTACCGGACAGGATGATAACTGGGAAACTTTTTGATCGTATTGATATTGCGGCGTTAGCCGCCTGATGGGAGCGTAGATGTTTAATCGTATTCGTATCTCGACCACACTGTTTATCTTACTGATTGTTTGCGGCCTGTTGCTGGTGGGAAGCAACGGTCTCTCCTTCTGGGCTTTTCGCGACGGTTTCCAGCATCTGGAGCAGGTCGAAAAGAGCAACCATCAGCGCAACACGCTGGCCCAGATGCGCGCCGTTTTATTGCAGACCAGCACCTCGCTGAACAAGGCCGGTACCCTGACCGCCCTAAGCTATCCGCCGGATGATATTAAAGGGCTGATGAGTTCCGCGCGCAGCAACCTGCAGCTCGCCACCGCCCAGCTCAAAGAGTTCGAGTCGATCGAAGCTATCTCGCCGGAAGGGGAGAAGCTCAAAGAGCAGGCGAAGACCACCTACGGCACCTGGATGAGTGATTTAGAGCATCAGGCGACCTGGCTTGAGAATAACCAGCTCTCAGATTTTATGACCGCGCCGGTACAGCAGTCCCAGGATGCGTTTGAGGCGACCTTTACCGCCTGGCAGCACTATATCGATCGCTTTGTTGAGACCGCAACGGCAGGTAGCCGCACGAACTATCACATGTCGGCGGCAACCTTTATTACCGTATTGGTTCTGGCTGCGGCGCTGATCTCAGCCGGGCTGTTCTGGTCACGCAGAATGATTGTGCAGCCACTGGCGATCATCAGCAGCCACTTTGACAGCATCGCCGGCGGCGATCTGGCGCGGCCAATCTCGGTCTATGGCCGAAATGAAATTTCAGCCATTTTTGCCAGCCTGCAAAAAATGCAGACAGCGCTGCGCACGACGGTAGCCAACGTACGCGAAGGTAGCGTGTCGATGCACACCGGCATCTCTGAAATCGCCGCGGGCAATAACGATCTCTCAGCGCGTACCGAGCAGCAGGCAGCGTCGCTTGCCGAAACTGCCGCCAGCATGGAGCAGCTCACCGCTACGGTAGCCCAGAACGCGGACAACGCCCGTCAGGCGTCAGTGCTCTCTCACGGCGCAGCGGAAACGGCGAGAAAGGGCGGGGAGCAAACCTCGCGGGTGTCGGACACTATGCATGAGATTGCCACCAGCTCGCAAAAGATTGGCGACATCATCAGCGTGATCGACGGCATCGCCTTCCAGACGAATATCCTGGCGCTGAACGCGGCCGTTGAAGCGGCCCGCGCTGGTGAGCAGGGGCGCGGCTTTGCCGTAGTGGCCGGTGAGGTACGTAACCTGGCCAGCCGCAGCGCCCAGGCGGCCAAAGAGATCAAAGGATTAATCGAAGACTCTGTTGCCCGCGTGCAGCAGGGTTCTGCCCTGGTGGATACGGCAGCGCAGACCATGACGGACATCGTCCGCTCTGTCACCCAGGTGAATGACATCATGGGCGAAATTGCCTCTGCCTCCGATGAGCAGCGCCGGGGTATTGAGCAGGTCGCGCTGGCGGTAAGCCAGATGGATCAGGTCACGCAGCAGAACGCCTCTCTGGTAGAGGAGGCCGCTGCGGCAACCGAACAGTTAGCGCACCAGGCGGATCGTCTGACATCCCAGGTCGCGGTATTTAAGTTAGATGAGCACGTCGGCCAACCCGAGGTGGCACCGCCCAGGGCTGTGCCGGCACTATCCTGAATGTAATTAAGAAGGCGCTATGACATCATCACTGCCCAACGGGCAAACGTCATTGACTATGCAGTTCCCTCAGCGCCTCGCGCTGTCCGACGCGCATTTCCGTCGGATATGTCAACTAATTTACCAGCGTGCGGGGATCGTGCTGGCTGACCACAAGCGGGACATGGTCTATAACCGGCTGGTTCGCCGCCTGCGCACGCTGGGGCTGGATGATTTTGGCCGCTATCTGAGCATGCTCGAAGCGAACCAGAACAGCGCCGAGTGGCAGGCGTTTATCAACTCGCTGACCACTAACCTGACCGCCTTTTTCCGCGAAGCCCACCACTTCCCGGTGCTGGCCGATCACGCCCGCAAGCACAGCGGTGAGTACCGCGTCTGGAGCGCCGCCGCGTCCACCGGCGAAGAGCCTTACTCGCTTGCCATCACCCTGGCGGATGCATTGGGCATGGTGCCGGGGCGCTGGAAGGTGATCGCCAGCGATATCGACACCGAGGTGCTGGAGAAAGCCCGCAGCGGTATCTACCGCCAGGACGAGCTGAAAACCCTCTCTCCGCAGCAGCTGCAACGCTACTTCATGCGCGGTACCGGTCCCCATGCCGGGATGGTGCGGGTGCGTCAGGAGCTGGCAAACTTCGTCGATTTTCAGCCGCTCAACCTGCTCAATAAGCAGTACCAGGTGCAGGGACCGTTTGATGCCATTTTCTGTCGTAACGTGATGATCTATTTTGATAAAACGACGCAGCAGGACATTTTGCGTCGCTTTGCGCCAATGCTTAAGCCCGACGGGCTTCTGTTTGCCGGGCATTCGGAGAATTTCAGCAACCTTGTGCGCGAGTTTACCCTGCGTGGGCAGACCGTTTATGCGCTGAGTAAGGATAAAGCATGAGTAAAATCAGGGTACTGTCTGTTGATGATTCGGCGCTGATGCGCCAGATCATGACGGAGATTATCAACAGCCACAGTGATATGGAGATGGTTGCCACTGCGCCAGATCCGCTGGTCGCGCGTGATTTGATCAAGAAATACAATCCGGATGTCCTGACGCTGGACGTCGAAATGCCGCGGATGGACGGCCTGGACTTTCTTGAGAAGCTTATGCGCCTGCGGCCGATGCCGGTGGTGATGGTCTCCTCCCTGACCGGAAAAGGCTCCGAGGTCACTCTGCGCGCACTGGAGCTGGGGGCAATTGACTTTGTCACCAAGCCGCAGTTAGGGATCCGCGAAGGCATGCTCGCCTATAGCGAAATGATTGCCGAGAAGGTGCGTACCGCATCACGGGCCAGACTGACCGCGCATACGCCGGTCTCTGCGCCAGCGACCCTGAAAGCCGGGCCGCTGTTAAGTTCAGAAAAACTGCTGGCGATCGGCGCGTCAACTGGCGGAACGGAGGCAATTCGCCATGTACTCCAGCCATTGCCGCTCTCCAGTCCCGGTATTCTTATTACTCAGCATATGCCGCCGGGCTTTACCCGCTCGTTCGCTGAGCGGCTGAATAAGCTCTGCCAGATCAGCGTAAAAGAGGCCGAGGATGGCGAGCGCGTGCTGCCGGGCCACGCCTATATTGCCCCGGGTGATAAGCATATGGAGCTGGCGCGCAGCGGCGCAAACTATCAGATCAAAATTCACGACGGACCGCCGGTTAACCGGCATCGTCCGGCGGTAGACGTGCTGTTTCATTCGGTTGCGAAATACGCGGGGCGCAACGCCGTGGGGGTGATCCTCACCGGCATGGGCAACGATGGCGCGGCCGGCATGTTAGCAATGCACCAGGCGGGAGCCTGGACGATTGCGCAAAATGAAGCAAGTTGTGTGGTGTTCGGCATGCCGCGCGAAGCCATCAATATGGGTGGCGTAAGCGAAGTGGTCGATCTTAGTCAGGTAAGCCAGCAGATGCTGGCAAAAATCAGTGCCGGACAGGCAATACGTATTTAACGAGGAGTGTAGTTTTATGGCGGACAAAGAGCTCAAGTTTCTGGTTGTGGATGACTTTTCCACCATGCGTCGTATCGTGCGCAACCTGCTGAAAGAGCTGGGTTTCAATAACGTAGAAGAGGCAGAGGACGGCGTTGACGCGCTGAACAAGCTCCAGGCGGGCGGCTTTGGCTTCGTTATCTCCGACTGGAACATGCCGAACATGGACGGCCTGGAGCTGCTGAAAACCATTCGTGGTAACAGCGCAATGGCGTCGCTGCCGGTGCTGATGGTTACCGCAGAGGCGAAGAAAGAGAACATCATTGCAGCCGCACAGGCGGGTGCAAGTGGTTACGTGGTGAAGCCGTTTACGGCCGCAACCCTGGAAGAAAAACTCGGCAAGATCTTCGAGAAACTCGGCATGTGAGGACCGGATGATGATGATGCAATCGCAAATGAAACCTACGGATGAGCAATCGCCCGGGGACATTATCGCCCGCATCGGCAGCCTGACGCGTATGCTGCGCGACAGCCTGCGCGAGCTTGGCCTTGACCAGGCAATTGCCGAAGCAGCGGAAGCGATCCCCGATGCCCGCGATCGTCTGGACTACGTGGTACAGATGACGGCCCAGGCCGCCGAGCGTGCGCTAAACAGCGTTGAAGCATCTCAGCCGCATCAGGACGCGATGGAGAGCGGCGCGAAGTCGCTGACCAAACGTTGGGACGCGTGGTTTGAGAACCCGATTGAGCTGACCGACGCCAAAGAGCTGGTAAAAGACACGCGTCAGTATCTTGGCGACGTGCCGGGTCACACCAGTTTCACCAATGCCCAGCTGCTGGACATCATGATGGCGCAGGATTTCCAGGACCTGACCGGTCAGGTGATCAAGCGCATGATGGATGTGATCCAGGAGATTGAGCGTCAGCTGCTGATGGTGCTGCTGGATAACATGCCGGAGCCGTCCGCGCGGCCGAAGCGCGAGAACGAAAGCCTGCTCAATGGGCCGCAGCTCGACACCACCAAAGCGGGCGTCGTGGCGAGCCAGGACCAGGTCGATGACCTGCTGGATAGCCTCGGGTTCTGACTTAAACCCCGCCTCTGCTGGTAAAGAGAGGCGGGGTTTATCAAAGACGTTCTTATATTTTCTAATTTGTACGCAAACGCGTCACGTCTACGCTATAACCTTTCTCGGTTTCACGTAAACGGTTCAAAAGCAAATCGTACTCAGTGCCGTCAAAGCTGCTGGTATCGTAATGTGCTAGTTCATAATGTTGCAGTGCAGAATAGCTATAGCGAAGCAGGGTTTCATGTAAGAACTCACTCAGGCCAGGCCCCAGCGTTTTTACCCGCTTGTTATAGATAGTACGTAAAATTTTCACGACCGAACCGGTTTCGTTTGGCGTAGCATCCAGAACCAGCTCAAGGTAGCCGTTGTTCAAATCGTGCAGATAGTTTTCTGGCGTGAGAATTTCGCCGCGATGCACATCGTAAAGCACTGCGTCCCACGACATAAGCGTGGTGTGAAGCAGGCTCTCCACATTTTCTAAGGGAACAATATTCTCTTTGAAAGCCCAGGTATCGCTAAGACACCAGATATCAAAATCCAATGAGCGATAGCGGAAACGTATGCCGCCAAGTTTATTGGTTGCAAAATGTTCCATATGAAAGTGGGAGAGCAGATGGAGTAAATCCTCACGTTCGCCAGCGAACACGATATCAATATCAGACGTAAATCCATCACGTCCAAAGAGGCCGATGTCCCGAAGCATGCCGCCAAAGATCCATGCTCGGTGTTGAGCGGCAATTTCGTCAATCAACGCCCGTGCCGCCCGCTGCTCCTCTCCGGAAGCAAAGAAATTATCAATGCGCCGCTTTAGGGCATAGCGTGTTTTGGCTACGTTCATACTCATAAAGGGATTTTAGCTCATCATGAAGCCGTATCAAATAGTTATCGGTCATACCTGAGATAGCATCGGACAGCAGCTGGGCTTCTTTGTAGAGCACCGGCAGCGTGTTTTTTTTATCTTCAAAGATACGACGATAGTTTTCAGAAATGCGGCCATAGGCGTAGCGGCCAAAGGGCGTTTCTGATTGATATTCATTGCGTGGTTCAACTGCACTGTCTTTTTCTTCGTCTCGCTCACGCTTCGTCTTGTGTCCGTGAATACCGACCCACAGCATATCCATCAGGCTTTGGATGTAGTTTGATCCTTCAAGCTCCAGCTTGAGGACGGAAGGATGACGATAGCCGCGCGATCTATCAAAATCTTTCAATGCTTCACACAATGCATAGGCATCGCTTTTACTGATAAGATCATGTATATCGCAGTTATGGCTCATAAGCTGATCTTTATGCTGGGTAAAGGCTTTTACGACGCTGTTCACTAACGCGATTGTCGATTTGACGCGGAACATCTGCATATTCATATCGTTGATTTCAGCTGGCGTAAGATCTTTTTGCAGCTTTTTGTATTCGCTATTTTTATCTTCTGTTTGTCTGAGTACCTCATTAATAACGTTATCTCTGCCTTCCTCCCAGCATTCAAGATGATCAATAAGATCGTGATATGAGGCGAGGCCTTTTTTAACTGTGTCTTCGGCGTCGAGAACGGAGTAGGCAATGTCATCACAGGCTTCCATCAGCCATGTAAAAGGATGGCGCACCCCTTCAGCCAGCCCCGTGTTTTCCCAAATATCCTTGATAACCTTCTCTTCAGAATAGAAGTAACCGTGCTTTTTCCACCTATCCTGCGAGTTCGTGTAAGAGGAGCGCGGATATTTGATCAGCGCAGCGAGCGTGGCATAGGTCAAATTTAGTCCGTAATCGTCGTTAAGAATTTGCAGTTTAGTGACTAATCTAAACGTCTGAGAATTGCCATCAAACTTAAAAAAATCATTAAAAATAGGTAAATTATTAATTTGAGGCTGCTTTGCTATTTCTCTCGTCAGATGGCGCCTGTACCAGGCACGCATAGCCGCCTCACCCTGGTGCCCAAAGGGGGGATTACCAAGATCGTGTGCAAGCCCAATAGCGGCCAGCAGAGCGGGAACATCACGCTCAACGCAAAGATTTTCAGGTAACGAACCAAAAATAGTTTTTTTAAGATCAAAGGCCAGCCGCATACCGATACCGCGAGCGAAGTTGGCGACTTCATGTGAATGCGTCAACCGCGTACGCACGCTATCGTTACGATCGAGCGGATAAACCTGCGTTTTATCAGCAAGACGACGGGTAGGCGCAGCAAATAAGAGGCGATCATAATCACGCTCGATCTCCTGTCGCCATTCGGGGCCGGAAGTGGCGTGCAATGACTGCGAGGTCTCTTGTTGTTTTGGTTTCTCTTTTCTACGTTTGCTATTCAGTAACAGTGACCACTGCATAAAAAATCCCTCTCATCAGTAAGGATTTTAGGCTAACAAATGTTTTTTAGCGCTGCTACCTTGCCGCTGCGCTTTTCTACAGATTTCGACTGGCCTCGCAAAGCGCGAGAGTACAGTTACATTCAAAATTGCACTTAACGCCGAAAAGCCCGCCTTTTAGCCTCGTTTATTCGCCCATTGTTCGGGATTGTCTCAGGCATCATGATACAAAATTGTATCAGCGGAATTTATCCCGTGGCTGAAGAAGACAACGAGGACAAAACAGAGGCCCCCACACCCCACCGACTAGAGAAAGCGCGTGAGGAGGGGCAGGTTCCCCGTTCCAAAGAGCTGACATCGTTACTGATCTTAGTGGTCGGCATCTGTGTAATCTGGATTGGAGGGGAGTCGCTCGCCCGCAGGCTGGCGGGATTGCTCACATCTGGCCTCCGCTTCGACCACGGCATTGTCAACGATCCACACCTGATCCTCGGCCAGACCATTTTGCTGATCAAAGAGGCGATGATCGCGCTGCTGCCGCTGATTACCGGCGTGGTGCTGGTGGCGCTAATCGCCCCGATACTGCTGGGTGGCCTGGTATTTAGTGGCAAATCGCTGCAGTTCCAGTTCTCAAAGCTCAACCCGCTCAGCGGTCTGAAGCGCCTCTTCTCCGCCCAGGTTGGCGCGGAACTGGTCAAAGCGGTACTGAAAGCCGTGCTGATGGGCGGCGTGGCAGGACTCTATCTGACCCATAAGTGGCCAGATATGATGCGCCTGATGAGCGAGTCACCGCTGTCGGCCATGAGCAATGCCCTCAATCTGGTAGGACTCTGCGTGCTGCTGGTGGTGCTGGGTATTATCCCGATGGTGGGCTTTGACGTCATCTGGCAGATCTACAGCCATATTAAAAAGCTGCGCATGTCCCGCCAGGATATCCGCGATGAACACAAGCAGAGCGAAGGCGATCCGCACGTCAAAGGGCGTATTCGCCAGATGCAGCGCGCCGCCGCACGCCGCCGCATGATGGCGGACGTGCCGAAGGCCAACGTGGTGGTCACTAACCCGACGCACTACGCCGTGGCGCTGCTTTACGATGAGAACAAAATGAGTGCGCCGAAGGTGCTGGCGAAAGGTGCCGGGCTGGTCGCGTTGCGCATTCGTGAAATTGCCGCTGAGAACCGTATTCCCATGCTGGAAGCGCCGCCGCTGGCGCGTGCGCTCTACCGCCATGCCGATGTCGGCCAGCAGATCCCCGGCCAGCTCTACGCGGCGGTAGCCGAGGTGCTGGCCTGGGTATGGCAGCTCAAACGCTGGAAGCTCGCTGGTGGGCAAGCGCCGGTGAAACCCGCCAATCTTCCGGTGCCAGAGGCACTGGATTTTATGAACGACGAGAAGGACACTGATGAATAATCTGGTGACGATGTTGCGCCTGCCTGGCAACATGAAATCAGGTCAATGGCAGATTCTTGCTGGGCCGATACTGATTCTGCTTATCCTGTCGATGATGGTGCTGCCGCTCCCGGCGTTCATCCTTGACCTGCTGTTTACCTTTAACATCGCACTCTCCATCATGGTGCTGCTGGTGGCGATGTTCACCCAGCGCACGCTGGAGTTCGCCGCGTTCCCGACCATTCTGCTGTTTACCACCCTGCTGCGGCTGGCGCTGAACGTCGCCTCTACCCGTATTATCCTGATGGAAGGGCACACCGGCGGCGCGGCAGCGGGGAAGGTGGTTGAGGCTTTTGGCCACTTCCTCGTGGGCGGTAACTTTGCCATCGGTATCGTGGTGTTCGTTATCCTCGTCATCATCAACTTTATGGTTATCACCAAAGGTGCGGGGCGTATCGCAGAGGTTGGTGCGCGCTTTGTCCTTGACGGGATGCCGGGCAAGCAGATGGCGATCGACGCTGACCTTAACGCCGGGATCATTGGTGAAGAGGAGGCGAAAAAACGCCGTTCGGAAGTGACCCAGGAGGCCGACTTCTACGGCTCCATGGACGGTGCGAGTAAGTTCGTGCGCGGCGATGCCATCGCGGGCATCCTGATTATGGTAATTAACGTCATCGGCGGCCTGCTGGTGGGCGTTCTGCAGCACGGCATGGACATGGGCCACGCGGCAGAGAGCTATACCCTGCTGACCATCGGTGACGGTCTGGTCGCCCAGATCCCGGCGCTGGTGATCTCCACCGCGGCGGGCGTGATCGTGACCCGCGTGGCAACCGATCAGGATGTGGGCCAGCAGATGGTGGGCCAGCTGTTTAGCAACCCGCGCGTGATGCTGCTCAGTGCCGGCGTGCTGGGCTTGCTGGGCCTGGTGCCGGGCATGCCAAACTTTGTCTTTCTGCTCTTTACCGCCGGGCTGCTGGGGCTGGCCTGGTGGCTGCGCGGACGTGAACAGAAGGCCCCGGTTGAGGCCGCACCGGTCAAGATGCCGGAGAACAACCAGGCGGTAGAGGCGACCTGGAATGACGTTCAGCTGGAGGACTCCCTCGGCATGGAGGTGGGCTACCGTCTGATCCCGATGGTCGATTTCCAGCAGGATGGCGAGCTGCTCGGCCGTATCCGCAGCATCCGTAAGAAGTTTGCCCAGGATATGGGCTTCCTGCCGCCGGTGGTGCACATCCGTGACAATATGGATCTGCCTCCGGCGCGCTACCGTATTCTGATGAAGGGCGTCGAGATCGGCAGCGGTGAGGCCTATCCTGGTCGCTGGCTGGCGATCAACCCCGGCACGGCGGCGGGAACGCTGCCCGGCGAGCAGACGGTGGATCCGGCCTTTGGTCTGGCGGCGATCTGGATCGAAAGCGCTCTGAAAGAGCAGGCGCAGATCCAGGGCTATACCGTAGTAGAGGCCAGCACCGTGGTGGCAACCCACCTTAACCACCTGATCGGTCAGTTCTCTGCCGAGCTGTTTGGCCGCCAGGAGGCGCAGCAGCTGCTGGATCGCGTGAGCCAGGAGATGCCGAAGCTCACCGAAGATCTGGTTCCGGGCGTGGTTACGCTCACCACCCTGCATAAGGTGTTGCAGAACCTGCTGGATGAGAAAGTACCGATTCGTGATATGCGTACCATTCTGGAGACCCTGGCTGAACATGCGCCGATCCAAAACGATCCTCATGAGCTGACCGCGGTAGTCCGCGTGGCGCTGGGCCGGGCGATCACCCAGCAGTGGTTCCCGGGCACCGGTGAAGTGCAGGTAATTGGTCTGGATACGCCGCTTGAGCGTCTGCTGCTGCAGGCGTTGCAGGGTGGCGGTGGCCTGGAGCCGGGCCTTGCGGATCGCCTGCTGGCGCAGACTCAGGAAGCGCTGGCCCGCCAGGAGATGCTTGGCGCGCCGCCGGTGCTGCTGGTGAACCACGCCCTGCGTCCACTGCTGTCGCGCTTCCTGCGTCGCAGTCTGACCCAGCTGGTTGTGCTCTCCAATATGGAGCTGTCGGATAATCGCAATATCCGCATGACCGCCACCATTGGAGGTAAATAGTGCGTAGAGTATTAGGTCTTCTGCTGGCGCTGCCGCTGCTGGCTCACGCGGCAGGTGAGGGGGCATGGCAGGCGAGCAGCATCGGCATCACCCTTAACCATCGTGGAGAGTCAATGTCGTCCCGACCGCTGGCCTCCTCTCAGCCCGTCTCCGGGCTGATGACGCTGGTGGCGTGGCGCTACGCGCTTAATGGCCCAACTCCGGCCGGGCTGCGGGTGCGTCTCTGCTCGCAGATCCGCTGCACAGAGCTGGACGGAGAGAGCGGCACGACCCATGCCTTCAACGGCATTCCGGCCGCTGAGCCGCTGCGCTTTATTTGGGAAGTGCCCGGCGGTGGACGTCTGCTGCCAGCCCTGAAGGTTAGCCGCAATGAGGTTATCGTAAACTACCGCTAAGCGCTTCATTCTTCGCCAGTCATCACCGTTTTCAGCGGGATTATGATGGCTGGCTCTCAATTTTTGACCCCGCCTTTTGATGCAGAAGAAACGCTGTTTTATAAATCAGTGACACACGTAGTGAGACTCTTTGTATTTTTGCCAACCGCGTCAGCGTTGTGGCAGAAACAGAAAGGTTTATCTGAACGCATCCTCTTACTTTAGCCGTGTAAGTACTCCCAAAACAAAAAGGGTTGGCGGCAATGAAAACACGTAAAATTGGACTGGCGAACTATCTCGCCTACGGATCCGGTGACTTTTTGGGGGCCGGGACGACAGCGTTGACCGCTGCGTGGCTCCTCTATTTCTACACAACGTTTTGTGGTCTAACGCCCATCGAGGCTACCTTTATCTTTGCCACCGCAAGGGTGTTGGATGCGGTCGTCAGCCCGCTGATGGGCTTTTTAACCGATAACTTCGGTTCGACCTGGCTGGGCAAACGCTTTGGCCGACGTAAATTCTTTATCATGCTCGGCATCCCGTGCGTCTTTAGCTACTCCATCATGTGGGTTGGCGACATGGGCTTCTGGTACTACCTGCTCACCTATCTGCTGTTCGATATTGTCTACACCATGATCCTCGTCCCATATGAGACCCTGGTACCGGAGATGACCGACGACTTCAAACAGAAGACCAAGTTCTCCGGGGCGCGCATCGGCATGGCGCAGATGTCGGCGATCCTCGCCTCGTTCCTGCCGGGGATCCTGCTCACCCACTTTGGCAAAGACAACCCGGTCTCCTTCTTCTATGCCAGCCTGGTCTTCTCGGTGCTCTGTGCCCTGATGCTGACCTTTGTCTGGTTCTTCACCTGGGAGCGTCCGCGTGAAGAGTGGACCGAAGCCGCTCTGCGTGCTGAAGAGGAGAAGAAACACCTGACGTTCCGTCAGAGCATGACTCGCCTGTTTACCGAGCTTAGCTCAACCCTGCGCATCAAAATTTTCCGTCAGCATCTGGGCATGTACCTCGGGGGCTATATTGCCCAGGACGTCTTCAACGCCGTCTTTACCTACTACGTCGTCTTCGTCCTGATGCAGGAGGCGTCGCTGGCCTCTAACCTGCTCGGCACCATGGCTATCTTCCAGTTCATTGCGGTCATCGCCATGATCCCGCTCTGCATCCGCTTTGGACCCGCGCCGTCCTACCGGATGGTGGTGACGCTATTCGGCATCAGCTCCATCTCCTACGCCGTGCTTTACTATGCGGGGCTGAGCGACATCTACTCCCTGCTGCTGCTGGTTTCCGCCGTCGCCGGTCTCGGACGCGGGGGTATCAACTACGTGCCGTGGAATACCTACACCTACATCTCCGACGTGGATGAGGTGATCACCGGCCAGCGCCGGGAGGGGATCTTCGCTGGCATCATGACCCTGACCCGTAAAGCCTCCCAGGCCGGGGCGGTGATGCTGGTGGGGATCGTTATGCAGGCCTCCGGCTTCGTCTCCGGTCAGAAAACGCAGCCGGAGTCGGTTAGCCACACCATTCTGATGATCCTCTGTTTCGGTACCGTAGCGGTTCTGCTCTGCGGCTTCCTGGTGTCGCTGCGCTTTAAGCTGAACCTGACAACCCACAGCGTGCTGCGGGAAGAGACCGCCAAAATGCGCCAGTCTGGCCGCGTCATGCCGGAGACCGTGACGCCGCAGGCGCGGGCAACCGTTGAGATGCTGGCGGGTATGCCTTACGAGTCGCTGTGGGGCAACAACAATATTGGCTATCTGAATCGCAATAAGCCTGCCGCGCCGTTGCTGAAAGATCGCCCCGGCCATGAATTTAATACGCAAGAGGTTAAGTAAATGATTGTTTACCCTGTCAAACATAGCCCTTTACTCTGTCAGCCGACGCGCTTTATTGCCCGGGACGAGCTGAAGGCACTGATCCAGAAGGTGACCCATAATCTGGTCAATATTCAGGATGCATCCGGTGAATTTTTACTGCGGCTGGACGACGGGCGAGTGATTGATACCAAAGGCTGGGCGGGCTGGGAGTGGACGCACGGCGTGGGGCTGTACGGCATGTATCAATACTATCGCCAGACCGGCGATGAGACGATGCGGGAGATCATTGATAGCTGGTTCGCAGATCGCTTTGCTGAAGGGGCTACCACTAAAAACGTCAACACTATGGCACCGTTTTTGACCCTGGCCTATCGCTATGAGGAGACCCGCAATCCGTCTTACCTGCCGTGGCTTGAGAGCTGGGCCGAGTGGGCGATGAATGAGATGCCGCGCACCGCGCACGGTGGGATGCAGCACATCACGCTGGCGGAGGAGAACCATCAGCAGATGTGGGACGATACGCTGATGATGACCGTGCTGCCGCTGGCGAAGATCGGCAAACTGCTTAATCGCCCGGAGTATGTTGAAGAGGCGGTGTATCAGTTCCTGCTGCACGTGCAGAACCTGATGGATCGCCAGACCGGTCTCTGGTTCCACGGCTGGAGCTACGAGGGTAACCACAACTTCGCGCAGGCGCGCTGGGCACGGGGCAACAGCTGGCTGACCATTGTGATCCCGGACTTTCTCGAGCTGGTGGATCTGCCGGAAAACAACGCCGTACGCCGTTACCTGGTGCAGGTGCTGAATGCGCAGATCGCCGCCCTGGCGACGTGCCAGGACGACAGCGGCCTGTGGCATACCCTGCTGGACGACCCGCACTCCTACCTTGAGGCGTCGGCCACCGCCGGGTTTGCCTACGGTATTTTGAAAGCGGTGCGCAAGCGCTACGTCGGGCCAGAGTATGCTGAGGTCGCGGATAAAGCGATTAAGGGGATCGTGAATAACATTTCGCCGGAGGGGGAGCTGCTGCAAACCTCCTTCGGGACCGGAATGGGATCGAACCTGGATTTCTACCGCAATATTCCGCTCACCTCCATGCCCTATGGCCAGGCGATGGCGATACTGTGTTTGACGGAGTACCTGCGGAAATACTTCTGATAATAAAAAACCCGGCGTTGGCCGGGTTTTTTTACATCGATTGTTACATCCGTTCGACGGTCTGGATCCCAAGGGTATCCAGACCCGTCTTCAGCGTTTTTGCGGTCAGCTGCGCGAGCTTCAGGCGGCTCAGACGCGTCTCGTCGCTTTCGGCGGTCAGGATCGGGCAGTGCTCGTAGAAACCAGAGAACAGGCCAGCCAGATCGTAGAGGTAGCTGCACATCACGTGCGGCGTGCCTTCGCGAGCGACCACGTTCAGCGTCTCTTCAAACTGCAGCAGGCGCGCCGCCAGCTGGGCTTCGCGATCTTCAGTAATCACCACGTTAGCATTTGCCAGCACGCTCTCGTCGATCTCTGCTTTACGGAATACGGAGAGCACGCGGGTGTAGGCATACTGCATGTACGGCGCAGTGTTGCCCTCAAAGGCCAGCATGTTATCCCAGTCGAAGATGTAGTCGGTGGTACGATTTTTGGAGAGATCCGCATACTTCACCGCGCCAATACCCACCGCATTAGCCAGCTTTTCCAGCTCGTCTGCAGGCATATCCGGGTTCTTCTCTGCCACCAGACGGCGCGCGCGCTCCAGCGCCTCGTCCAGCAGATCGGCGAGCTTCACGGTACCGCCGGCGCGGGTTTTAAACGGCTTGCCGTCTTTGCCCAGCATCATGCCGAACATGTGGTGCTCCAGCGGCACGCTCTCCGGCACGTAACCGGCTTTACGCACGATGGTCCACGCCTGCATCAGATGCTGATGCTGGCGGGAGTCGATGTAATAGAGCACACGATCGGCATGCAGGGTCTCATAGCGATACTTCGCACAGGCGATATCGGTTGTGGTGTAGAGGTAGCCGCCATCCTTCTTCTGGATGATGACGCCCATCGGCTCACCCTCTTTATTTTTGTACTCGTCGAGGAAGACCACGGTCGCGCCTTCGCTCTCGACAGCCAGCCCTTTGGCCTTCAGGTCGGCAACGATGCCCGGCAGCATCGGGTTATAGAGGCTTTCACCCATCACGTCCTTGCTGGTCAGGGTGACGTTCAGACGATCGTAATTGACCTGGTTCTGCGCCATGGTGATATCCACCAGCTTGCGCCACATCTGACGGCAGTACTCGTCGCCGCCCTGCAGTTTAACCACGTAGCCACGGGCGCGCTCGGCAAAGGCGGCGTCTTCGTCGTAGTGCTTCTTCGCCGCACGGTAAAACTCCTCCAGGTCCGCCAGCGCCATCTCGCCCGCGTTCTCCTGCTGCTTAAGCTCCAGGAAGGCAATCAGCATTCCAAACTGGGTGCCCCAGTCGCCGACGTGGTTGGCGCGGATCACCTTATGACCCAGCAGCTCCAGGGTCCGCACGGAGGCGTCGCCAATGATGGTCGAGCGCAGATGGCCGACGTGCATCTCTTTGGCTACGTTCGGGGCAGAGTAGTCAACCACAATGGTCTGCGGCTCCGGGCGGGAGAGACCCAGACGATCGGAGGTCAGCGCCTGGTTGACGTGCTCGGCCAGAAACGCCGGATCGAGGAAGATATTGATAAAGCCCGGACCGGCGATCTCAACCTTGCCGGCAATGCCGTTAAGGTCGAGGTGAGTCAGGACCTGCTCAGCAACCTGTCGCGGGGGCATGCCCAGTTTTTTCGCAACCGCCATGACGCCATTGGCCTGGTAGTCACCAAACTGTACTTTTGCTGACTGACGAACCTGCGGCTCGCAATCCGCAGGCGCGCCTGCGGCAATCAGTGCCTGACTGACTTTTTCTGAGAGAAGTGCCTGAATATTCACCGGGATACCTTACGTTAACGACGCAGCGCGCAAAAAGCCGCCTGCGTCCGGGTGTTGATAAGTAAAGCCGGGAGTATACTGCAATTGCCTGCTGCCGTCAGCCCTGTGAGGACGCGGGTTTTGCGCAAATAAACGGCAAGCTAATTGTGAATAATCATTCATTTGCCGGACAGAACAATCGACATTTGGTGAGCGTTCGACAACAGGGTAAATTAGCGGCTTTGCGATAAACGAGGGCGTTAACCATGGCTGACTGGCAGACCATTGACGAATTGCATGATATTTCTGCGGATCTTCCGCGATTTACAAAAATGTTAACCGAACTTGCCACCCGACTAGGGTTGGATATCACGCCTCTTGAGGCGGATCACATTTCACTGCGCTGCCATCAGAATACCACCGCCGAGCGCTGGCGGCGGGGCTTTGAGCAGTGCGGTACGCTGCTGTCGGAGAACATCATTAACGGTCGACCAATCTGTCTGTTTAAGCTCTACCAGCCTGTGAAGGTAGCTCACTGGTCATTTACCATCGTGGAGCTGCCGTGGCCGGGCGAGAAGCGCTACCCCCACGAAGGCTGGGAGCATATTGAGATCGTGCTGCCTGGCGAGCCAGAGACCCTGAACGCCCGGGCACTGGCGCTGCTGGCCGATGAGGGATTACGCCAGCCGGGTATTGCCGTTAAAACCAGCTCGCCAAAAGGGGAGCACGAGCGCCTGCCGAACCCCACGCTGGCAGTAACCGATGGCACGGTAACGGTGAAGTTTCACCCCTGGTCCATCGAGGAGATCGTCGCGAGCGAAAGCGGCGCGTAAAAACGAGGAGGAGAAACATGGCTCTGCTGGAGATCTGCTGTTACAGCCAGGCGAGCGCCGGGGCTGCGCAGCTCAACGGCGCGGATCGCATCGAGCTTTGTGCAGCCCCAAAAGAGGGCGGGTTGACGCCCTCTCATGGCGTCCTGCGGCTGGTGCGTGAGACGGTAACCATTCCAGTGCACCCGATTATTCGACCGCGCGGAGGCGACTTCTGTTATAGCGACGACGAGTTCAGCGCCATGCTCGACGACGTCAGGCTGATCAAAACGCTGGGTTTTCCAGGCCTGGTTATCGGCGTGCTGGATGAAGACGGCAATGTCGATATGAGCCGCATGCAGCAAATAATGCAGGCTGCAGAGGGGATAGCAGTGACTTTTCATCGCGCTTTTGATATGTGCAGAAACCCGTATGAAGCCGTTGATAAATTAGGTGATTTAGGCGTATCCCGCATTCTCACCTCAGGGCAAAAAGCGTCTGCAGAAAAAGGACTTTCATTAATTACGGAACTAAAAGCACGATCCGGTGCTCCAATCATTATGGCTGGTGCTGGTGTTCGAGCCAGCAACCTGCACATGTTTCTCGACGCAGGGGTGGAGGAGGTGCATAGCTCTGCAGGAATGTGGACCCCGTCGCCCATGCGTTACCGTCAACAGGGATTGTCGATGTCATCTGACGCGCAGTCGGATGAGTATCTGCGCTATTGCGTAGACGGTGAAATTGTAGCGGAAATGAAAGCGATGATTACCCGTCATCGTGCGTTCTGACCAGTTTTTACCGCACATCATGTCGCCCAATATGATGCTTGCTTTGTACCAGGCCCCTGCCATTTCAACAGGGGCCATTTTTTTCCTGCATATTTCAAACTGCAACTGTGTTGGCTGCCTCGCTCACACCGGTCACTTACCTATGTAAGCTCCCGGCGACTCGCTGCGTTGCCGCCTTGTTGCAGCTTGAACTATTTTGGAAAAAGTGCAGAAAATTGTAGAAAAATGCAGGGGTTTCGTAGGCCGGGTAAGGCGTAGCTGCCACCCGGCGTTTTCCCCGGTGGCGCTGCGCTTACCGGGGCTACAGCTGTTTTTACTACCGCGTTACGGCTTTTTCGCAATCAACACCGCACGCAGCGGGGCCGGGTAGCCCTCGACTGTCTTGCTCGGGTCGTTGGGATCGAGGAACTCCGCCAGCGACTCGGTGATCATCCAGTCGGTGCGGCGCTGCTCTTCGGTGGTGGTCTGGCAGACGTCAACGATACGCACATCGACAAAGCCACACTTCTCCAGCCAGTTTTTCAGCGCCAGCGCGGAGGGGATAAAGTAGACGTTACGCATCTGGGCATAGCGATCGCCGGGGATCAGCACCGTGCGCTCATCGCCCTCAACCACCAGCGTCTCCAGCACCAGTTCACCCTCGCTCACCAGCTGATCCTTAAGCTGCCACAGATGCTCCAGCGGGGAGCGACGATGATAGAGCACGCCCATCGAGAAGACCGTGTCAAACGCGTTCAGCGCCGGAAGCTGCTCAATGCCCAGCGGCAGCAGGTGCGCGCGCTGGTCGCCGCCTAACAGCTTGCGCACCGCTTCGAACTGGCAGAGGAACAGTTGAGTCGGATCGATACCTACCGCGAGGTGTGCGCCCGCGCCCACCATTCGCCACAGGTGATAGCCGCTGCCGCAGCCGACGTCGAGGATCGTGCGTCCGGCTAAATCTGAGAGGTGTGGGAGAACGCGCTCCCATTTCCAGTCGGAGCGCCACTCGGTATCAATGTCCACGCCATACAGCGAGAACGGCCCCTTGCGCCACGGCATCAGGTTACGCAGCAGCGTATCGATGCGTTTGATCTGGCCTGGGCTGAGCGGAGTTTCGCTCTCCGCCGTCACGCTGTGCAGCAGATCGAGCCGATACGGCTGCATCTCTGGCAGAAACTCTACCGCATTAGTCCACTGCTTAAACTGACCGTGCAGAGCACCGCGCTGCCAGGTCGCAATCTGCGCGGGCAGCGTCTCCAGCCAGTGGGCGAGGGGGCTTTTGGCAATCTGCTGATAGAAGTCACCGAACTCGATCATGCCGACGCTCCTGCTTTCAACGCCACCAGCGAACCAAAGTTAAAGCACTGGAACCAGAGCTCGCTATGCTCGAACCCGGCCTGGCGCAGGCGGGCCTTGTGCGTCTCTACGGAGTCGGTGAGCATCACGTTTTCCAGCATGCTGCGCTTCTGGCTGATCTCCAGCTCGCTGTAGCCGTTGGCACGCTTAAAATCGTGGTGCATGTTGAACAGCAGCTCGCCGGTGGTAGCATCTTCAAAGCTGAATTTTTCCGACAGCACCAGCGCGCCGCCCGGATTCAAGCCCTGATAGATGTTATCCAACAGCGCCTGCCGCTCAGCGGGTTCAAGGAATTGCAGGGTAAAGTTCAGTACCACCAGCGACGCGTTTTCAATGCCGATATGGCGAATATCGCCCTCAATCACCTCAACCGGCGTCGGCGCTTTATAGGCGTCAATATGGCGGCGGCAGCGTTCAACCATCGCCGGAGAGTTATCCACGGCAATAATTTTACAGCCCGGATGGGCGATATTACGGCGCACGGAGAGCGTAGCCGCGCCCAGCGAGCAGCCCAGATCGTAGACCTGGGTAGCGGGCTGCACGAAACGCTCCGCCAGCATGCCGATCATTGAGATAATATTTGAGTAGCCGGGAACGGAGCGCTGGATCATGTCCGGGAAGACTTCGGCTACCCGTTCATCGAATGTCCAGTCACCCAGGCTGGCGATTGGCGCAGAAAAAAGCGTGTCGCGGTGAGACATAACGTAAAAATCCGAGAAAACAAAAGTGGCGTATTGTGCGCTAATGCACAGAGAAAACCAACTCCCAGGGCATGAACCAGAGGTTTGCCAGCACCATCAGCACCAGCGAACACCAGGTGGCGCTCATGCCAGACCGCCGCCAGCGCATCAGCTGGTGATGCAAACCGTAGTAGTGCATCAGGCGACCAACAATCAGCATCAGCCCGCAGACGTGCACCATCCAGGTTTCCGCGCCGTTCATCTCCATAAACAGCAACAGGATCAGGCCGGCGGGAAGATATTCTACCGCATTGCCGTGAATGCGGATGGCGATCTGTAGCTCGCTAAAGCCTCCGTCGCCATAGGATACCCGGTACTGCATACGCAGGCGCACAACGTCAAAAGAGAACTTAATCAGCAGCAGAACACCCAGCACGGCATACAGCGCGCTTACCATAGAAACTCCATTTAAGCCCGGAAAGGGTACGTCTCTATGATAGCGCGACTGGTTCAGAAAAGAGAGGATTGTTGCGGAATTGACGGTGCCGAACCTACGGACGGGACGGCATGCTGTAGCGCGGCCCACAGGGTATCGACCAGCACCGGCGCCTCGGCAATATCGGGCGTATGCAGAAAGAGATAGGGCGTGGTGCTTTTCTCCCAAAGTGCCAGCTTCTCCAGCCAGACGGCAAACAGGGCGCTGTTTTGCGCCATATCGTCGCTGCCGATAAAGCGAACCATCGGATTTTGCGCCGTTACCACCGCATGCACCGGGACCACCGGTTTCTTGCGCTGGGCTTCAATCACCGCTTCGCTGCGGGGAAGGGCACTGTGCACCGGACGACTGTCGAGGATCACCCGGTTGACGCCGCGCGCATGCAGGCCGCGGTTAAGCTCTGTTTCCGCATCGCCCTTGGCGAAAAATTCCTGATGACGCACCTCTACCCCATAGCGGAAATCCTCAGGCAGACCGTCGAGGAACGCCCACAGGGCGGGCAGATCCTGCGGCGCAAACGAGGCGGGCAGCTGGAGCCAGTACTGGCCTATCCGCTCCGCCAGCGGGGCCATGCGGCTAAAAAACTCCTCGGTGAGATCGCCGCACTGGCGCAGCCGCGCCTGATGCGAGATGGTGGCCGGGAACTTAAAGCAGAAGCGAAAGGCGTCGGTGGTCTGGGCGTGCCAGCGCGCCACGATATCGGCCTTTGGCAGGGCATACAGCGTGGTGTTACCCTCCACGCAGTTAAAGTGGCGGGCGTACGCTTCGAGATCGGTGATGCCAAGGCGCACCCACTTCGGGTGCGACCACTGCGGCAGGCCAATGTAGATCATAGCGCGGTAAGGATCTCCTCGGTGCTGCGCACCCGGCCAATGCGCGGGAAGATATGCGTAAAGCTGCCCTGATGCTGTTCGCTGCTGGCGGCGCTGCAGGCGTCCTCTACTACGATCAGGTTAAAGCCCAGCTCCCACGCGTTGCGGGCGGTGGATTCAACGCCGATGTTGGTGGAGATACCGCACAGCACGATGGTGTCGATACCCCGGCGGCGCAGCTGTAGCTCCAGATCGGTGCCGTAGAAGGCCCCCCACTGGCGTTTAGTCACCTCGATATCGCCGTCGCGCTTGCCGAGCGCCACCGGATAGTGCCACCACTCCGGCGGCAGGGCGTGGCCACCGATAGGGGCGTCGACGGGCTGCTTGAGCGCCTCGGCGAAATCAGCCGACCAGCCCACGCGTACCATCACCACCGGTGCTCCCTTGGCGCGAAACGTCTCCGCCAGCCGCGCGGCACGAGTAACAACCTCATCCGCCGTATGCGGGCCACCGGCAAACGGCAGAATACCCTCCTGCAGATCGATAACCACAAGGGCAGTTGTTTTCGCGTTAAGTTCTGGCATGTTAGCTCCTGTTATCTACATCGTTTTGCCCATACAGTAAGCGTAAATGGCGTTAATCCGGGGCACAAATTTTGTTAATTTTTGTGAGCGCAGATGAAAAAGCACGCTGTCAGACTGTAGGTAAAGACCATAACTTAGCTATGTATAGAGTAATTATTAATTAAAGTATATATTACCACCTGCAAGTATTCAGAAACTAAATAATTTCTTAATGGAACTAAAGTGCTATTATAAATCTTTCCATATGGAGGATGGGTAATGAAAAGTAGCATACAAGAAGGGGGGTTGAGGATATTAACTCCAGGTGAAATAAAACTGGCTGTTTCTCTTTATGGCTACAGTATCCGTTATAATAAAGTATGGGTTCACTTAGCGAGCTACCTTCCCTTTAATTTACAGAACCCAGCCCAGGCTATGAGTCCGAATGGTGAAATGTGGTTCAGAAAGCCACGATATGAAAATGATTTCTCTAATCCCCGTAATAATGCATTTATAGATGTTCAGCATCTATTCCTTCACGAAATGATGCATGTCTGGCAACATCAAAGAGGTATGTGGGTGAGAATCAGGGGTGCATTTTCATGGGCCGCAGATTATACTTATGATTTAGATGAAAAGAACTTGCTTGAGTATGGGTTAGAGCAGCAGGCAAGTATAGTTAGTGATTATTGGCTATTAAGGAGCTATGGTTTTCAGGGACATAGTAACCTTTATACGCTGAGGAACTATGATCCAGATGAATCGGTCGTAAGTTTATTGGCAAAATATAAAAAAGTACTAAATAGGTTTCCTTTATGAAAAAGTTAATAGCGTTGCTTCCGTTGTGTTTATTATTGGCGGGTTGTCCCGGTGGCCACAGAGAAGGGAAAGAACTGGGTGAATGGAAACCAATAAGCATTAATGCAAATAGAGTTTGCTTTAGCGTTAATTCTAAAGATGTTTTGAATCGCTACGCGCTAACCTTCCATGAAAATGGATATCAACAATTACTTCTTGGTGATTTTGTTCATCTCTCTTATCCCGATACCTGTTTTAACGTAGAGCTAAAATCAAATGGTGCTTATGCAGCAAGTTATACTCTGAATAACAAAGTTTATTACTATACGTTTACTATAGGTAATAATGGTAGCGTTGTTCCAGTAGAAAATAAATAAGTGCATGTTCTGCTCCATGAATTCTACCTGGCAGTAGCATGGAAAAGGGATCTCAATAGGGGAGCCTGCACGTAAATCAAGCAGGGGAGCAGGGCGCAAGCCGCCTAAAAACTTATCTCCAGGCCAACGTAGCGCCTCATCTTGGCTTTGAGTGTCCTGCTGATATCCAGTATAATAGCCCCCTTTTTTCATCCAGTTGTGACAATCAGCTCGCGCTGCGTCGTCGTGGCTGCAAGGCAGGCGACAAACGGCCTGCGGCTAAGTTAAGGGATATCTCATGCGTACAGAATATTGCGGACAGCTTCGACTGTCCCACGAGGGGCAGCAGGTGACTCTGTGTGGTTGGGTCAACCGCCGCCGCGATCTCGGCAGCCTGATCTTTATCGATATGCGCGACCGTGAAGGTATCGTGCAGGTGTTCTTCGATCCGGATCGCGCAGATGCGCTAAAGCTGGCCTCTGAACTGCGTAATGAGTTCTGCATCCAGGTCACCGGCACCGTGCGCCGCCGTGACGATAAAAACATCAACAGCGATATGGCCACCGGCGAGATTGAAGTGCTGGCCTCCGATCTGACCATCATCAACCGTTCAGATTCGCTGCCGCTCGACTCCAACCACGTCAACACCGAAGAGGCGCGTCTCAAGTACCGCTATCTGGATCTGCGCCGCCCGGAGATGGCCAACCGCCTGAAGACCCGCGCGAAGATCACCAGCTTTGTGCGCCGCTTTATGGATGACCACGGCTTCCTCGACATCGAAACTCCGATGCTGACCAAGGCCACCCCGGAAGGGGCGCGTGACTATCTGGTGCCGAGCCGCGTGCACAAAGGCAAATTCTACGCGCTGCCGCAGTCTCCACAGCTGTTCAAGCAGCTGCTGATGATGTCCGGCTTTGACCGCTACTACCAGATCGTCAAATGCTTCCGTGATGAAGATCTGCGTGCGGATCGCCAGCCTGAATTTACCCAGATCGACGTTGAGACCTCCTTCATGACCGCGCCGCAGGTGCGTGAGGTGATGGAGGCGCTGGTGCGTCAGCTGTGGCAGGCCACCATTAACGTGGACCTGGGCGACTTCCCGGTGATGACCTTTGCCGAGGCCGAGCGCCGCTACGGCTCTGACAAGCCAGACCTGCGTAACCCGATGGAGCTGGTGGACGTTGCTGACCTGTTGAAAAACGTTGAATTCGCCGTGTTTGCTGGTCCGGCTAATGATGCCAAAGGCCGCGTGGCTGCCCTGCGCGTGCCGGGCGGCGCTGCCCTGAGCCGTAAGCAGATTGACGACTACGGCAACTTCATTAAGATCTACGGCGCGAAAGGGCTGGCCTACATCAAGGTCACCGAACGTGCGAAAGGTCTGGAAGGCATCACCAGCCCGGTGGCGAAGTTCCTGAACGCTGAGATTATTGAAGCGATCCTGGCCCGTACCGGTGCGCAGGATGGCGACATGATCTTCTTCGGCGCGGACAACCGCAAAGTGGTTGCCGACGCGATGGGCGCGCTGCGCCTCAAGCTGGGTAAAGACCTGAGCATCACTGACGAAAGCAAGTGGGCGCCGCTGTGGGTCATTGACTTCCCTATGTTCGAAGAGGATGGCGAAGGCGGCTTGACCGCGATGCACCACCCTTTCACCGCGCCAAGCAACATGACCCCGGAAGAGCTGAAGGCCGCGCCGGAAACGGCTATCGCTAACGCCTACGATATGGTCATCAACGGCTATGAAGTGGGCGGTGGCTCCGTGCGTATTCACCGCGGTGAAATGCAGCAGACGGTGTTTGGCATCCTCGGCATTACCGAGCAGGAGCAGCGCGAGAAGTTCGGCTTCCTGCTCGACGCCCTGAAGTACGGTACGCCGCCGCACGCGGGCCTGGCCTTCGGTCTCGATCGCCTGACCATGCTGCTGACCGGCACTGATAACATTCGTGACGTGATCGCCTTCCCGAAAACCACCGCCGCCGCCTGCCTGATGACCGAAGCGCCAAGCTTCGCCAACCAGGCCGCGCTGACCGAGCTGGGTATCGAAGTGATCAAAAAGGCTGAGAATAGCTAATGGCTTTTAAGTGTCCTGTCTCTGTTCTTGTCGTGATCTACGCCCAGGACACGAAACGGGTGCTGATGCTACAACGACGCGACGATTCCAATTTCTGGCAGTCGGTTACCGGCAGCCTGGAAGAGGGAGAAACCGCGCTGCAGGCCGCCGTGCGTGAAGTAAAGGAAGAGGTCGCCATCGATGTTGCAGCAGAGCAGCTGACCTTGATCGACTGTCAGCGCACGGTGGAGTTTGAAATTTTTATGCATTTACGTCATCGCTATGCGCCGGGTGTTAAGCGCAACACGGAATCGTGGTTCTGTCTTGCGCTACCTCACGAGCGGGAGATCGTGTTCACCGAGCACCTGACCTACCGCTGGGTCGACGCGGTGGATGCCGCCGCCCTGACTAAGTCGTGGAGCAACCGGCAGGCGATTGAAGAGTTTGTAATTAACGCCGCCTGAGAAGGCGCTTTTGGAGAATTTTTTATGGCAGGTCACAGTAAATGGGCCAACACCAAACACCGCAAAGCGGCACAGGATGCCAAACGCGGTAAGATCTTTACCAAAATCATTCGTGAGCTGGTAACGGCGGCGCGTCTTGGCGGCGGCGATGCCGGCTCCAACCCGCGTCTGCGTGCGGCAATCGATAAAGCGCTCTCCAACAACATGACCCGCGATACCCTGAACCGCGCCATCGCGCGTGGCGTGGGCGGTGATGAAGACGCGAACATGGAGACCATCATCTATGAAGGTTACGGTCCCGGCGGCACGGCGGTGATGGTTGAGTGTCTCTCTGACAACCGTAACCGTACCGTTGCCGAAGTTCGCCATGCGTTCACTAAAACCGGTGGTAACCTGGGCACCGACGGCTCCGTTGCCTACCTGTTCAGCAAGAAAGGGGTCATCTCCTTCGAGCAGGGCGACGAAGATGCGATCATGGAAGCGGCACTGGAAGCGGGTGCGGAAGACGTCGTGACCTATGATGACGGCGCGATTGACGTCTACACCGCATGGGAAGAGATGGGCGCGGTGCGCGATGCGCTGGAGGCCGCTGGCCTGAAAGCAGACAACGCTGAAGTATCGATGATCCCCTCCACCAAGGCGGATATGGATGCCGAGACCGCGCCGAAGCTGCTGCGCCTGATCGACATGCTGGAAGATTGTGACGACGTGCAGGAGGTTTATCACAACGGTGAGATCTCCGATGAGGTCGCAGCAACCCTCGAATGATGCAGTCTGGATCCGTAAAACAGGAGGTGCGTGGTGTCAATCATTCTCGGTATTGATCCCGGCTCACGCATCACCGGCTACGGCGTGATCCGCCAGGTCGGCAGACAGCTCACCTACCTTGGCAGCGGCTGTATCCGCACCAGGGTTGACGATCTCCCGTCACGCCTGAAGCTGATTTACGCGGGAGTATCAGAGATCATCACCCAGTTCCAGCCTGACTTTTTCGCCATCGAGCAGGTATTTATGGCGAAAAACGCCGACTCGGCGCTAAAGTTGGGGCAGGCGCGTGGGGTGGCGATTGTTGCAGCGGTAAACCAGGACCTGCCGGTCTTTGAGTATGCCGCCCGCCAGGTCAAGCAGACGGTGGTCGGCATCGGTAGCGCGGAGAAGAGCCAGGTGCAGCACATGGTGCGCACCCTGCTGAAGCTGCCCGCTAACCCGCAGGCGGACGCCGCCGATGCGCTGGCGATTGCCATAACCCACTGTCATGTCAGCCAAAACGCCATGCAAATGAGTGAAAAACGGCTCAATCTTGCGCGAGGGCGGTTACGTTAATCGAAAAAGAGGCTGGATATGTATCCAGCCTTTTTTATATCATAGAGAAAAATTTAGCCGATAGCGCAGGAGCGAAAACGTGATAGGCAGACTCAGAGGCATTATTGTCGAGAAACAACCCCCGCTGGTGCTCTTAGAGACCAACGGCGTAGGCTATGAAGTGCATATGCCGATGACCTGCTTCTATGAGCTACCGGATGCCGGGCAGGAAGCGATCGTCTTCACCCACTTCGTGGTGCGTGAAGATGCCCAGCTGCTATACGGCTTTAACAACAAACAGGAGCGCACCCTGTTTAAAGAGCTGATCAAAACCAACGGCGTCGGACCAAAGCTGGCGCTGGCGATCCTCTCCGGCATGTCGGCGCAGCAGTTTGTCAACGCCGTAGAGCGCGAAGAGCCAGCCGCGCTGGTGAAGCTGCCCGGCATCGGCAAAAAGACCGCCGAGCGCCTGATTGTCGAGATGAAAGACCGCTTCAAAGGTCTGCATGGCGATCTCTTTACGCCAGCGGCGGATCTGGTACTGACCTCGCCCGCAGGTCCGTCGGCAGACGATGCCGAGCAGGAAGCGGTTGCCGCCCTGGTGGCGCTGGGTTACAAGCCTCAGGAAGCCAGCCGTATGGTCAGTAAACTGGCACGTCCGGATGCCAGCAGTGAAACACTTATTCGTGAAGCGCTACGCGCCGCGATGTGAGGTAAAGGATGATAGAAGCAGACCGCCTGGTATCAGCAGGCAGCGTTACCCAGGAAGAGATCGTCGATCGCGCGATCCGTCCTAAGCTGCTCGACGAATACATTGGCCAGCCGCAGGTGCGCTCCCAGATGGAGATCTTTATCCAGGCGGCAAAGCTGCGTGGCGACGCGCTCGATCATCTGCTGATCTTTGGCCCGCCGGGCCTGGGTAAAACCACGCTGGCCAACATTGTCGCTAATGAGATGGGCGTCAATCTGCGCACCACCTCTGGTCCGGTGCTGGAGAAGGCGGGGGATCTCGCCGCGATGCTCACCAATCTTGAGCCGCACGACGTGCTGTTTATCGATGAGATCCATCGTCTGTCGCCGGTAGTGGAAGAGGTGCTCTATCCGGCCATGGAAGATTACCAGCTGGATATCATGATCGGTGAAGGCCCGGCGGCACGCTCGATTAAAATCGACCTGCCGCCCTTTACGCTGATCGGCGCCACTACGCGTGCAGGCTCGCTGACCTCGCCGCTGCGCGACCGCTTCGGTATCGTGCAGCGCCTTGAGTTCTACCAGGTTGCCGATCTGCAGCACATCGTCGGGCGCAGCGCGCGCTTTATGGGGCTGGAGATGAGCGAGGAGGGGGCGCTGGAAGTGGCTCGCCGCTCCCGGGGTACGCCACGTATCGCCAACCGCCTGCTGCGGCGCGTGCGTGACTTCTCCGAGGTGAAGCATGACGGGACGATCTCCGTAGACGTGGCCGCTCAGGCGCTGGATATGCTCAATGTTGACGCCGAGGGCTTTGACTATATGGACCGCAAGCTGCTGCTGGCGGTGATTGATAAGTTCTTTGGTGGCCCGGTGGGGTTAGATAACCTTGCGGCGGCTATCGGTGAAGAGCGTGAAACCATTGAAGACGTACTGGAGCCGTTCCTGATCCAGCAGGGCTTTTTACAGCGCACCCCGCGTGGCCGCATGGCGACGGTAAGAGCCTGGAACCACTTTGGTATAACCCCGCCGGCAATGCCATAAGGCATGCCGCGGGTTTGTAGCCCCGGTAAGCGTAGCGCCACCGGGGAAAGTGGTTATTGCGCCGGTTTCTTCATCATGCTGAAGATAAACAGCACTGCGGCGCAGAGCACCACCGAAGGGCCAGCCGGCGTGTCATAAAACGCCGAGAAGGTCAGGCCCCCGGTTACCGCGATAACACCTACCGCTACGGCAATGCCGGCCATCTGCTCCGGCGTGCGGGCAAAACGGCGGGCGGTAGCGGCGGGAATAATCAGCAGGGAAGTGATGATCAGCGCGCCGACAAACTTCATTGCCACACCAATGGTCAGGGCAGTGACCAGCATCAGCAGAAGCTTCACCCGCTGGAGCTTCACTCCGTCAACAAAGGCCAGATCCGGGCTAATGGTCATCGACAGCAGGTTGCGCCACTGCCAGCACAGAATTCCGATAACAATCGCTACGCCTGCGGCGAGAACGATCAGGTCATCCGGCGTTACCGCCAGCAGATCGCCAAACAGGTAGGCCATCAGGTCGACGCGAATATTCGACATCAGACTTACCACCACCAGACCCAGCGACAGGGCGCTGTGCGCCATAATGCCCAGCAGGGTATCAATCGCCAGATGCGGGCGCTTCTCCAGCCAGACCAACCCGCCAGCCAGCAGCAGGGTAACGGCAATCACCGCGTAGAACGGGTTTACATCCAGCAGCAGGCCGAAGGCGACGCCGAGCAGCGACGCATGGGCGAGGGTATCACCGAAGTAGGACATCCGACGCCAGACCACAAAGGAGCCGAGCGGGCCTGCAGCACAGGCCAGCATAATCCCGGCCAGCCAGCCGGGCAGAAGTAGTTCAATCATGAGTTTCCATTTCCCCGGCGCAGTACAATACGGCCCTGTAGATCATGGCGATGATTATGGTTATGGCGATAGATACCCAGCTGTTCAGCACCGCGCGGGCCGAACATGGAGATGAACTGCGGGTGCGTGGCAACTACCTCCGGGGTACCGGAGCAGCAGATATGGTGGTTAAGACACAGCACCTCATCCGTTTTCGCCATCACCAGATGCAGATCGTGGGAGACCATCAGCACGGCACAGTTCAGCTCCTGGCGCAGCTGGTTAATGAGATCGTAGAGTGCCACCTGACCGTTAACATCCACCCCCTGAGTTGGCTCATCCAGCACCAGCAGCTGCGGTGCGTTGAGCAGGGCGCGGGCCAGCAGCACACGCTGGGTCTCACCGCCAGAGAGCTTCTGCATCGGGGCGTCAATGAGATGCCCCGCCTGCACCCGCTTCAGGGCGGGTAAAATGTCATCTTTACGCGTACCCGGCCGCAAACGCATAAAGCGGCTGACGGTGAGGGGCAGGGTGGCATCCAGATGCAGCTTCTGCGGCACATAGCCAATGCGCAACGCCTTGTCGCGCTTGATCGTCCCGGAATCGGCTGCTACCAGGCCCAGTACTACCCGCACCAGGGTAGATTTACCTGCGCCGTTCGGACCCAGCAGAGTTAAAATTTTTCCGGGGCGCAGCACCAGCGAAATGTCAGACAGGACGCGGCGTTGGCCGAAAGAGACGGACACGTTTTCCAGTGATACAAGATTTGTCATAGTGTTTAAGGGCTTGCACAAGTCATAGAATGTTATAATATCACATTCCACTCACTTGTTACGATGGTTAGTCGCATTATGTTACATAAAAATACGCTTCTTTGCGCTGCAATTTCCACCGCTTTGATGGGCATAACTCTGTCCTCTGCCAATGCCGCTGTTGTCGCTTCGCTTAAGCCTTTGGGCTTCATCGCCGCCGCAATTACCGATGGCGTCACTCAGACAGAAGTACTACTCCCTGACGGTGCCTCTGAGCATGATTACTCATTGCGCCCATCTGATGTAAAACGCTTACAGAGCGCGGACTTAGTGGTTTGGATCGGCCCGGACATGGAGGCGTTCATGCAGAAATCGACTCAGCAGCTTCCGGCCCAGAAACAGCTGGCCATTGGTGAGCTGCCAGACGTCAAACCGCTGCTGATGAAAGGGAGCGATCATGATGAAGATGAGCATGAAGGCCATGACCACGACGGGGAAAACAGTGACCACCATCACCATCATGGTGACTACAACATGCACATTTGGCTTTCACCTGAGGTAGCCCGCCTGGCTGCGGTTGCAATCCATCAAAAATTAGTGGAAGTTATGCCGCAAAGTCGAGCCAGACTTGACGCCAACCTGCGCGATTTTGAGGCACAATTGGCCGAGACCGATAAGCAGGTGGGTACCGAGCTCGCACCCGTGAAGGGGAAGGGGTACTTCGTTTTTCATGACGCCTATGGCTACTACGAAAAACACTTTGGTCTGACACCGCTCGGCCATTTCACCGTCAACCCTGAAATTCAGCCCGGTGCGCAGCGTTTACATGAAATCAGAACACAGTTGGTTGAGCAAAAAGCAACCTGCGTTTTTGCTGAGCCACAGTTCAGGCCAGCGGTCGTAGAATCGGTTGCGAGAGGAACATCGGTGCGGATGGGGACGTTAGATCCTCTGGGCACCCATATTGCGCTGAGTAAAAACAGCTATGCGCAATTTTTACAACAACTCTCAAACCAGTACACGAGCTGCCTGAAAGGAGATTAACGAGGAAGTGAATACGTGCAACAGATAGCCCGCTCTGTCGCCCTGGCATTTAACAATTTGCCTCGACCCCACCGCGTCATGCTGGGGTCGCTTACTGTACTCACATTAGCGGTCGCCGTCTGGCGGCCCTATGTCTACCACCCCGATTCCGCCCCGATTGTAAAAGCCATTCAACTGGAAAAGAGCGAGATCCGTTCGCTGCTGCCGGAGGCCAGTGAGCCTATCGATCAGACCATGCCCGATGAAGTGGAAGAGATCCCCCAGGACGAGCTGGATGATAAAACCGGCAACGAGGCAGGCGTACATGAGTACGTTGTCTCCACCGGCGATACGCTCAGCAGCATTCTGACCCAGTATGGCATGGATATGGGCGATGTGACCCAGCTTGCCAGCGCTGACAAAGAGCTACGGAATTTGAAGATCGGCCAGCAAATCTCCTGGACGCTAACCGCCGACGGCGATCTGCAGCGCCTGACGTGGGAGATGTCGCGCCGCGAAACCCGTACTTACGACCGCACCGAGAGTGGCGCGTTTAAGATGAGCAGCGAAATTCAGCAGGGCGACTGGGTTAATACCACGCTGAAGGGCACGGTAGGCGGCAGCTTTGTTGCCAGTGCTAAAGAGGCGGGCCTGAACAGCGGTGAAATCAGCGCGGTCATCAAAGCCATGCAGTGGCAGATGGACTTCCGCAAGCTGAAAAAAGGCGATGAGTTCTCGGTGCTGATGTCGCGGGAGATGCTCGACGGCAAGCGCGAGCAGAGCCAGCTGCTTGGGGTGCGTCTGCGCTCGGAAGGCAAAGACTACTATGCTATCCGCGCTGAAGATGGCAAGTTCTACGATCGTAACGGTACTGGCCTGGCGAAAGGCTTTATGCGTTTCCCTACCTCCAAACAGTTCCGTGTATCATCGAACTTTAACCCACGCCGTCTGAACCCGGTGACCGGCCGCGTTGCTCCGCACAAGGGCGTTGACTTCGCTATGCCGCAGGGCACGCCGGTGCTGGCGGTAGGTGATGGTGAAGTCGTCACGGCCAAACGCAGCGGCGGAGCGGGCTACTACGTGGCGATCCGTCACGGACGCACCTATACGACGCGCTATATGCATTTGCGTAAGCTGCTGGTAAAAGATGGCCAGAAAGTGAAGCGAGGCGATCGTATCGCGCTCTCGGGTAACACCGGACGCTCAACCGGCCCGCACCTGCACTATGAAGTGTGGATCAACCAGCAGGCGGTTAACCCGTTAACGGCGAAGCTGCCGCGTACCGAAGGGTTGACCGGCAGCGATCGCCGCGACTACCTGGCGCAGGTTAAAGAGGTCATGCCGCAGCTGCGCTTCGACTAGTTTGCTCAGCAGCAAAGTATTAAAGCCGGTTGCCTGTGCGCGCCGGCTTTTTCTTTTGTGTGAAGCTATACGTCTCGCTAAACTATCACGTTAACTGATACCTGATTATTTACTCTGATCCGAATTTATCGGCTCCCGGAAGATGCATGGAAACGAAAAAAAATAACAGCGAATACATTCCTCAGTTTGAAAAGGAGTTCCTGCTGCCGCGCTACTGGGGCGCATGGCTGGGCGTGTTTGCTCTGGCTGGAGTCGCACTTGTTCCAGCCTCGGTGCGCGATCCGCTGCTGGGCAAGCTTGGGCGTCTTGGCGGCCGACTGGGTAAAAGCGCCCGTCGCCGGGCACAAATCAACCTGCTTTACTGTTTCCCGGAGAAGAGCGTCGCCGAGCGGGAGGCGATCGTTGATGAGATGTTTGCTACTGCGCCCCAGTCAATGGTGCTGATGGCCGAGCTGGCCATCCGCGGTCCGGATAAGATCGCAAGCCGCGTAGAGTGGCAGGGTAAAGAGATTATCGACGAGATGCAGCGCAACGGTGAGAACGTCATCTTCCTGGTGCCGCACGGCTGGGGCGTGGATATTCCGGCGATGCTGATGGCCTCCCGCGGGCAGACCATGGCCGCGATGTTCCACAACCAGGGAAACAAAGTATTCGATTACGTCTGGAACAGAGTGCGTCGCCGCTTTGGCGGGCGCCTGCATGCGCGCAACGACGGCATTAAACCTTTTATTCACTCTGTACGCCAGGGCTACTGGGGCTACTACCTGCCCGATCAGGATCATGGTCCGGAGCAGAGCGAGTTTGTCGACTTCTTTGCTACCTATAAAGCTACGCTGCCGGCCATTGGCCGTCTGATGAAGGTCTGCCGCGCCCGCGTCGTGCCGCTGTTTCCGGTCTATGACGGTAAGACGCATCGTCTGACGATCATGGTCAGGCCGCCGATGGACGATCTGCTGGACGCTGACGATAACACTATCGCCAGACGGATGAACGAAGAGGTGGAGATTTTTGTTGGCCCACATCCGGAGCAGTACACGTGGATCCTAAAGCTGCTTAAGACACGCAAACCGGGCGAAACAGAGCCGTATAAACGTAAAGAGCTGTTCAGGAAGTAGGGAGGACGCCGGATGGCGTTTCGCTTACCCGGCCTACTACAAGTATCGTAGGCCGGGTGACGCTAACGTTATTCTACGGTCAGAATACGCGTTGTGTTGGTGGTGCCAATAGTGCCCATCACGTCGCCCTGGGTGACGATAACCAGATCCCCGGAGACCAGGTAGCCTTTATCACGCAGCAGGTTGACCGCATCGTGGGCGGCAACTACGCCGTCGTTGTTGCTGTCGAAGTAAACCGGCGTCACGCCACGGTAGAGTGCGGTCAGGTTCAGAGTACGCTCATGGCGCGACATGGCGAAGATCGGCAGCCCGGAGCTGATGCGCGAGGTCATCAGCGCGGTACGGCCCGACTCGGTCATGGTGATGATAGCGGTCACGCCCTTGAGGTGGTTTGCCGCATACATCGCTGACATAGCAATGGCCTCTTCCACATTCTCGAACTGAATATCGAGGCGGTGTTTAGAGACGTTAATGCTGGGGATCTTCTCGGCACCCAGGCAGACACGCGCCATCGCGGCCACGGTTTCTGCTGGATACTGGCCCGCAGCGGTCTCGGCAGAGAGCATCACGGCATCGGTGCCATCGAGTACGGCGTTGGCCACGTCCATGACTTCGGCACGGGTCGGCATTGGGTTGGTGATCATCGACTCCATCATCTGGGTGGCGGTGATCACCGAGCGGTTAAGCTGGCGTGCGCGGCGGATCAGCGCCTTCTGGATACCTACCAGCTCAGGGTCGCCAATCTCTACGCCAAGGTCACCGCGGGCGACCATCACCACGTCCGAGGCGAGGATCACGTCGTCCATCGCATCCTGATCGCAAACGGCTTCCGCACGCTCAACCTTGGCAACGATTTTGGCATCGCAGCCCGCATCGCGTGCCAGGCGACGGGCGTAGTTCAGATCTTCCCCGCAGCGCGGGAAGGAGACGGCCAGATAATCAACGCCAATCTGCGCCGCAGTAATGATATCTGCCTTGTCTTTATCGGTCAGCGCTTCAGCGGAGAGACCACCGCCCAGCTTGTTGATACCTTTGTTGTTGGAGAGTGGGCCGCCGACGGTCACCTCGGTAAACACCTTCATGCCCTGAACTTCAATCACCTTCAGCTGTACGCGACCGTCGTCGAGCAGCAGAATGTCACCGGGAACCACGTCAGCAGGCAGGCCTTTATAGTCGATGCCGACGCGCTCTTTATCGCCTTCGCCTTTACCGAGGTTGGCATCAAGCAGGAACTTGTCGCCAATGTTGAGGAATACTTTCCCCTCTTTAAAGGTCGATACACGAATTTTAGGACCCTGTAGGTCACCAAGAATAGCCACATGACGACCCAGTTTTGCCGCAATCTCGCGCACTTTATCTGCACGCAGCTTGTGATCTTCTGGCGTGCCGTGGGAGAAGTTCATACGTACCACGTTAGCGCCAGCAGCGATGATCTTTTCAAGGTTATTATCGCGGTCGGTAGCTGGACCCAGGGTGGTAACGATTTTAGTTCTGCGAAGCCTTCTGGACATGTATTACTCCGTTGACTGAAACAACCAGGTGTTGCGTGAATATGAATCCGGCAGTTCTGGCCGCCGATTTGGCAAATCAAAAACTTAACCGAATGCCGTAATGTATTACAACGCTGTTATAAAATTTTAATGTTTATCGCTCCCGGTCAGGAGCTCCTTATCAAAACGCGATTCCTTAAGCGCTTCCTTGACTCGCTTCAAATTATCTCTGAATTTTGCTCCCCGGCGCAGGGTAAAACCCGTCGCCAGCACGTCGATGACCGTGAGCTGTGCCAGCCGCGATACCATCGGCATATAGATGTCGGTATCTTCCGGTACGTCCAGCGTAATGGCCAGCGTCGCTTCACGGGCCAGCGGTGTCCCTGCCGAGGTGATGGCGATCACCATGGCATCGCTTTCGCGAGCCAGCTGCGCCAGCTCGACCAGGCTTTTGGTTCTTCCGGTATGGGAGATCAGGACCACTACGTCATCTTCGTTGCAGTTCATGCAGCTCATCCGCTGCAGGACAATATCATCGGTATAGACAACCGGCACGTTGAAGCGGAAGAATTTATTCATGGCGTCATGGGCAACTGCCGCCGATGAGCCAAGGCCAAAAAAGGCAATTTTCTTCGCCTGAGTAAGCAGATCGACAGCGCGGTTGACGGCGGGCATATCCAGCGACTGGCGGACGTGATCCAGACTGGCCATTGCCGACTCAAAAATTTTACCGGTATAGGCCTCAACGCTGTCATCTTCATCGACATTACGATTAACATAGGGCGTACCGTTAGCCAGGCTTTGCGCCAGATGCAGCTTAAAATCGGGGAAGCCGCGGGTCTCCATGCTGCGGCAGAAGCGGTTAACAGTGGGTTCGCTAACGCCTGCTTCCTGCGCCAGAGCGGCAATGCTGGAGTGGATGGCCTGGTCCGGAGAGGAGAGGATAACTTCCGCCACTTTTCGTTCGGATTTGCTAAGGTGTTCCAGCTGAGAGTGAATTTTTTCCAGCATGTTCATTATTAACGGGGCGCTCATGGCTAAAATCAATTTCAACGACCGATGAAATTGTGCTGCGTTTAGGTCGATATTACCCTTGTGGGGCCTGGAAAGGTAAAGAACAGCGGAAAATTTTGTTGTTTTTTTTCATTACATGATCAGAGTCGGATTTTAACTACCCGATACCAGAAAAATTCCCTGCGTTTTCAGGGCGATTAACCCATTTTTTAGCCGCCTGAGCGAAAACGCACAGGAGGATAAGCGGTAACGGTTTCGGGTTTTACGTAAAAGCAGTACAGTGCAGTGTAATAAAATTACAGCTATGCCCTGGCGAAAGTACCAGGGCTGCCAACTGAGGAGAATGACATGGCGGTAACGCAAACAGCCCAGGCATGTGACCTGGTCATTTTCGGCGCGAAAGGCGATCTTGCACGCCGGAAATTGCTGCCTTCCCTGTATCAACTAGAAAAAGCAGGCCAGATCCACCCGGAGACGCGTATCCTTGGGGTTGGTCGTGCGGACTGGGATAAAGAGAAGTACACCGAAATCGTACGTGAAGCGCTCGAAACCTTCATGAAAGAGAAAATCGATGAAAGCCTCTGGGATACGCTCAGCGGACGCCTCGATTTCTGTAACCTTGACGTTAACGATACCGCCGCGTTTACCCGCCTCGGCGACATGCTTGACCAGAAAAACCGCGTCACCATCAACTACTTTGCCATGCCGCCAAGCACCTTTGGTGCCATCTGCAAAGGCCTGGGCGAAGCCAAACTCAACGCCAAGCCTGCCCGTGTGGTAATGGAGAAGCCGCTGGGTACCTCCCTCGACACCTCTCGCGAAATTAACGATCAGGTGGGTGAGTACTTTGAAGAGTGCCAGGTCTACCGTATCGACCATTACCTCGGCAAAGAGACGGTGCTAAACCTGCTGGCGCTGCGCTTTGCCAACTCCCTGTTCGTTAACAACTGGGATAACCGCACCATCGACCACGTGGAGATCACCGTGGCGGAAGAGGTGGGGATTGAAGGCCGCTGGGGCTATTTCGATCAGGCCGGTCAGATGCGTGACATGATCCAGAACCATCTGTTACAGGTTCTCTGCATGATCGCCATGTCGCCGCCGTCGGATCTCTCTGCGGACAGCATTCGTGATGCGAAGGTGAAGGTGTTGAAATCCCTCCGCCGTATCGACCGCTCAAACGTGCGTGAAAAAACCGTACGCGGTCAATACACCGCTGGTTTTGCCCAGGGCAAAAAAGTGCCGGGCTACCTGGAAGAAGAGGGTGCAAATAAAACCAGTAACACCGAAACCTTCGTGGCCATTCGCGTGGATATTGACGACTGGCGCTGGGCCGACGTGCCGTTCTATCTGCGTACCGGCAAACGTCTGCCAACCAAATGCTCGGAGGTCGTGGTTTACTTCAAAACCCCGCCGCTAAACCTGTTTAAAGAGTCCTGGCAGGACCTGCCGCAGAATAAACTCACCATCCGCCTGCAGCCGGATGAGGGTGTGGATATTCAGATCCTTAACAAAGTACCGGGCCTCGATCACAAGCATAACCTGCAAACCACTAAGCTGGATCTGAGCTACTCCGAGACCTTTAACGAAAGTCATCTGGCCGATGCTTATGAGCGTCTGCTGCTGGAGACAATGCGCGGTATTCAGGCGCTGTTTGTGCGCCGCGACGAGGTGGAAGAGGCGTGGAAATGGGTAGACTCCATTACCGAAGCGTGGGCAATGGATAACGAGTCGCCGAAGCCTTACCAGGCCGGGACCTGGGGACCCGTTGCCTCGGTGGCCATGATCACCCGCGACGGCCGCTCCTGGAACGAATTTGAGTAATTAACTCGCTAAATATAAACGGCCCTGCGGGGCCGTTTTTTTGTTTATAACGTTTTCATTTTACCGGTAACATGATCTAACTCAGATTTCCGCACAATTTTCGCACTTTTGATCTCTCGCTGGATTCACCGATAACGCTTTTTTTATTACACTGGCTGAAGCGATTTTGCCCCCGGCATGCTGCGGATTAGTGGTTTACGTACTCGCTCTTTTTTCTATGACACCGCCATCCGGGACATCTAATTTTCAGGAGTCTTTATGAATTCGACATTGTTACGGGTAACAAATCGTATTATCGATCGTTCACATGTCACCCGCAGCGCTTATCTTGCCCGCATCGAACAGGCTAAAAGCAGTACCGTTCACCGTTCGTCGCTGGCCTGCGGTAACCTTGCCCATGGTTTCGCTGCCTGCCAGCCGGAAGATAAGGCCTCGCTAAAAAGCATGCTGCGTAACAACGTCGCCATTATCACCTCCTATAACGACATGCTCTCCGCGCACCAGCCTTATGAGCGCTACCCCGATATTATCCGTAAAGCGCTTCACTCGGTTAACGCCGTAGGCCAGGTTGCAGGCGGCGTACCGGCCATGTGCGATGGCGTGACCCAGGGCCAGGACGGGATGGAACTCTCCCTGCTTAGCCGGGAGGTGATCGCCATGTCCGCTGCGGTTGGGCTGTCGCACAACATGTTTGACGGCGCGCTCTATCTTGGCGTCTGCGATAAAATTGTCCCCGGCCTGGCGATGGCCGCACTGTCGTTTGGGCATCTGCCCGCAGTCTTCGTGCCATCAGGACCCATGGCCAGCGGGCTGCCAAATAAAGAGAAGGTACGGATCCGCCAGCTTTATGCCGAAGGCAAAGTTGACCGCATGGCGCTGCTCGAATCCGAAGCGGCCTCCTACCATGCGCCTGGCACCTGCACCTTCTACGGCACGGCTAATACGAACCAGATGGTCATTGAGTTTATGGGTATGCAGCTGCCAGGATCGTCATTCGTCCACCCTGACGCCCCCCTGCGGGAAGCCCTGACGGTCGCTGCCGCACGCCAGGTAACGCGCCTGACCGGCAACGGCAATGCGTGGATGCCGCTCGGCAAGATGATTGACGAGAAGGTGGTGGTCAACGGCATCGTTGCTCTGCTGGCGACTGGCGGCTCCACTAACCACACCATGCATCTGGTGGCGATGGCGCGCGCGGCGGGTATTATCATCAACTGGGATGATTTCTCTGAACTCTCCGAAGTAGTGCCGCTGATGGCGCGTCTCTACCCCAATGGCCCGGCGGATATTAACCACTTCCAGGCCGCCGGTGGCGTACCGGTGCTTATGCGTGAGCTGCTGAAGGGCGGCCTGCTGCATGAGGATGTGAATACCGTCGTCGGGCACGGTCTGTCGCGCTACACCCTTGAGCCGTGGCTGAACGAGGGCGAACTGGACTGGCGCGACGGAGCCAGCGCCTCGCTGGACAGCGATATCATTGCCTCTATCGACAACCCTTTCTCCCACCACGGCGGCACGAAAGTGCTCAGCGGTAACCTGGGTCGTGCGGTCATGAAAACCTCCGCCGTCCCGGTAGATAATCAGGTCGTCGAGGCGCCGGCGGTAATTTTTGAGAGCCAGCATGACGTATTACCGGCCTTTGAAGCCGGCCTGCTTGACCGTGACTGCGTGGTTGTTGTCCGGCATCAAGGGCCAAAAGCGAACGGTATGCCAGAATTACATAAACTGATGCCGCCACTTGGTGTATTATTGGACCGCCGTTTCAAAATTGCATTAGTCACCGATGGACGGCTCTCCGGCGCATCAGGTAAAGTACCGTCGGCGATCCATGTAACACCAGAAGCGTATGACGGCGGGTTGCTGGCAAAAGTACGCGAGGGCGATATCATCCGCGTAAATGGACAGACAGGGGAGTTAACTCTGCTGATGGATGAAACCGAGCTTGCTGCACGCCAGCCGCACATTCCTGACCTGAGTAGCGCGCGCGTCGGTACTGGCCGCGAAATGTTTAGCGCACTGCGTGAAAAACTCTCCGGTGCGGAGCAGGGCGCAACCTGTATCACTTTTTAAACTGATTAACTTTTTAGATCGGGCGAGAGAAAAACTCTGATGAAAAACTGGAAAACGAGTGCTGAAGCAATCCTGAAAACGGGTCCTGTTGTACCGGTTATCGTGGTGAATAAACTGGAACACGCCGTACCGATGGCGAAAGCCCTGGTAGCCGGTGGCGTTCGCGTGCTGGAAGTCACTCTGCGTACCGCCTGTGCCATGGATGCAATCCGCGCCATTGCGAAAGAAGTTCCGGAAGCAATCATTGGTGCCGGTACGGTCCTGAACCCGCAGCAGCTGGCGGAAGTGACCGAAGCGGGCGCGCAGTTTGCTATCAGCCCGGGTCTGACCGAGCCGCTGCTGAAAGCGGCAACCGAAGGCACCATCCCGCTGATCCCTGGCATCAGCACCGTATCGGAACTGATGCTCGGCCTCGACTACGGTCTGAAAGAGTTTAAATTCTTCCCGGCTGAAGCCAACGGCGGTACCAAAGCGCTGCAGGCCATTGCCGGTCCGTTCTCGCAGGTGCGTTTCTGCCCGACCGGCGGCATCTCTCCGGCCAACTACCGCGACTACCTGGCGCTGAAGAGCGTGCTGTGCATCGGTGGCTCATGGCTGGTACCGGCTGACGCGCTGGAAGCAGGTGACTACGATCGCATCACCAAACTGGCTCGCGAAGCGGTAGAAGGCGCGCAGCAGTAATCGTTATAATAGCGTAAAAAAAACGGGCCGTTCGGCCCGTTTTTTTATCCCTTTACCATCACGCTCGCAGCGGCAACTTTCGCCCGTTCTACCGCATCCTCTACGCTTTCACCGGTGGCTAACGCCACGCCTAACCGCCGCGTGCCGTCGATCTCCGGCTTGCCGAACAGGCGCAGCTGAAGACCCGCACCCACCGCCACCTGTACGTTATCAAAGGTCACATTGTCACTCTTCAATTCCGGCAGGATCACCGCCGAGGCAGAGGGGCCATACTGACGCACGCCGCCGATCGGCAGGCCGAGAAAAGCGCGAACGTGCAGGGCGAACTCAGAGAGATCCTGAGAGATCAGCGTGACCATACCGGTATCGTGCGGACGCGGGGATACCTCGCTGAAGATCACCTCGTCGCCGCAAACAAACAGCTCCACGCCGAACAGACCATAGCCGCCCAGCGCCAGTACCACTTCCTCGGCAATAGCCTGAGCGCGGGAGAGGGCCAGCCCGCTCATCTGCTGCGGCTGCCAGGATTCACGGTAGTCACCATCCTCCTGACGATGGCCGATAGGGTCGCAGAAGTGCACCCCGTCAACGGCGCTAACGGTCAGGAGGGTAATTTCAAAGTCAAACTTCACCACGCCTTCGACAATGACGCGTCCCGCTCCGGCGCGACCGCCGAGCTGGGCGTACTGCCAGGCATCGTGCAGCTCATCAGCGCTGCGAATAAAACTCTGGCCCTTGCCGGACGAGCTCATTACCGGTTTGATAATGCATGGCAGGCCGAGCGTAGCAACCGCTTCTCTAAACGCGGCTTCGCTGTCGGCGAAGCGGTAGGTTGAGGTAGGCAGGCCCAGCTCTTCAGCAGCCAGGCGGCGGATCCCCTCCCGGTTCATGGTCAGCTTCGCGGCGCGGGCGCAGGGCACCACCTGCTGGCCCTGGGCTTCAAGCTCCAGCAGCATATCGGTGGCAATGGCCTCAATCTCCGGGACAATAAAATCCGGTTTCTCCTGGGCCACCAGCGCCTTCAGCGCCTCGCCATCTAACATGTTGATTACATGCCCACGATGGGCGACATGCATCGCCGGGGCGTCGGCATAGCGGTCAACCGCAATCACTTCGATGCCTAAACGCTGGCACTCAATGGCCACCTCTTTACCCAATTCACCGGAGCCTAACAGCATCACACGCGTGGCTGCCGGACGCAGCGCAGTACCCAGAAAAGTCATAATATCCACCGTCTAAAAATTTCGGACTATTATACACGAAAACGTTTGCGTGTCTTTTTTCGGCTTGCAATCAGCGCGCGAATTGCTTACTATTATACTGTATAAATAAACAGGTAAATGAGGCTGCACTATGGCGGTTGAAGTCAAATACGTGGTAATTCGCGAAGGTGAGGAAAAAATGTCTTTTGCCAGCAAGAAGGAAGCCGATGCTTACGACAAAATGCTCGATCTGGCAGAAGTGCTGGAGGGCGTGCTGGTAAATGCACCCGTTGCGTTTGATGACGCGCAGCGCGAACAGATGGCGCTGTGGCTGGCTGAGCAAAAAGAGACCTTCAGTGCGGTCTTCCGCTCCGGTAAGCTGCCGGACCCAGATGCGGCCCCGGTTAAAAGCGATACCGTAACCGATATGCCAGCGGCGAAGCGCACAAAAGCAGCCTAACCGTAGCTTGCGCTGCCGATAATTTGTACCATGCTTTGAGTGGGTTATGCGCACAGGAGATAAGCATGAACAGATTAGGACTACTGCTCGGTTTAGCCGTGCTGGCCGGCAGCGCTAGCGTACAGGCAGCAAATAGTAAATCAGTGAAGTTTCCCAGCTGTGAAGGGCTGGATGCCTCCGGTATCGCTGCCAGCGTCAAACGAGATTATCAGCAAAACCGCATTGCGCGCTGGGCTGACGATCAGGAGACGCTGGGGCAGGCCGATCCGGTTGCGTGGATTAACGTTAAAGAGATTACCGGCAAAAACGATAAGTGGACCGTTCCGCTGACCGTTCGCGGCAAAAATACCGATATCCACTATCGGGTTACGGTGGACTGCAAAGACGGCAAGGCTGTCTACACGCATCAATAAACAGAGCCGCATTTTCTCTTCTTTAGCCAGCTTAGACATTTCCTGACACCCCCTCGCTTACTCTGTGATCTGACACAGAATAATCGGGGGAATTATGACTAACTGGATGAATCAACTACAGTCGCTGCTGGGCCAAAAAGGGGCGTCTGCCTCATCAGGCGAAGGGCAAGGGCTTAGCAAGCTACTGGTGCCGGGGGCACTGGGCGGCCTTGCGGGCCTGCTGGTCTCAAACTCCTCTTCCCGTAAGCTGCTCACGAAGTACGGTACCAGCGCGCTGCTTGTTGGCGGCGGGGCCGTTGCTGGCACGGTGCTGTGGAACAAATACAAGGATCGCGTGCGGAGCGCGCACCATGATGAGCCACAGTTTGGTCAGCAAAGCTCGCCGCTGGATGTACGCACTGAACGCCTGATCCTTGCTCTGGTCTTTGCTGCGAAAAGCGACGGCCACATTGATGCGCGCGAGCGCGAAGCCATCGATCTGCAAATGCGCGAGGCGGGCGTTGAAGAGCAGGGCAGAGCGCTGGTGGCGCAGGCTATTGAGCAGCCGCTCGATCCCCAGCGGCTGGCCCGCGATGTGCGGAACGAGGAGGAGGCCCTGGAGCTTTACTTCCTTAGCTGCGCCGCTATCGATATCGATCACTTTATGGAGCGCAGCTACCTTAATGCGCTTGGGGATGCGCTGAAGATCCCTCAGGACGTGCGCGACGGCATTGAACAGGACCTGAAAGCGCAAAAAAGCGCGTTGCCAGGCTAGCTTACACGCGGCGGTGGCGCGTTTCGCTTGCAACATGCGTGGGTTTTGCCACCCTTATAGGGTGTAAACTGAAAAGATAACGCTATGCCACCAAAAGCAAAAAAAGTACCGCACGTCATGTCGCTGCATGGCGATACGCGCTCAGATGACTACTACTGGCTGCGCGACGATACGCGTTCGGATCAAGATGTCCTGGACTATCTGCACCAGGAGAATGACTACGGGCGCAATGTGATGGCCTCCCAGCAGGCGTTACAGGATCGCCTGCTCAAAGAGATTGTCGATCGTCTTCCCCAGCGCGAAGTCTCCGCCCCCTATACCCGCAACGGCTATCGCTACCGGCACGTTTATGAGCCAGGGTGCGAGTATGCAATTTACCAGCGCCAGTCGGTGCTCAGCTGCGAGTGGGATGAGTGGCAGGTGCTGCTGGATGCCAACAGGCGTGCCGCCCACAGCGAGTTCTATACCCTCGGTGGGCTGGCCATCTCTCCGGACAATAAGATCATGGCCCTGGCAGAGGACTATCTTTCTCGTCGCCAGTACGGTCTGCGCTTTCGCAATCTGGAGAGCGGCAACTGGTATCCAGAGATGCTGGATAACGTCACGCCGGATTTCGTCTGGATCAACGACTCCGAAACTCTCTATTACGTGCGTAAGCATGCTAAAACGCTGCTTCCTTACCAGGTGTGGCGACATACCATTGGTACGCCTGCTTGCCAGGACGAGCTGGTTTACGAGGAGAAGGACGAGACCTTCTACGTCAGCCTGCACAAGACGACCTCTCAGCACTATGTGATTATCTACCTTGCCAGTGCCACCACCAGCGAGTGCCTTCTGCTGGATGCAGAGCTGCCGGATGCTCAGCCGATTATGTTTCTGCCCCGCCGCAAAGATCACGAGTACAATCTCGACCACTACCAGCATACCTTCTATCTACGCTCCAACCGTGAGGGTAAAAACTTCGGCCTCTACCGGACCAAGGTGCGCAACGATAAACAGTGGGAGGTGCTGATCCCGCCCCGCGAGCACATCATGCTGGAAGGTTTTACGCTGTTTACCGACTGGCTGGTGGTAGAGGAGCGTCAGCGCGGTCTGACCAGCCTGCGGCAGATCAACCGTAAAACCCGCGAGGTTACCGGAATTGCCTTTGACGATCCTGCCTATGTCACCTGGCTTGCCTATAATCCCGAGCCGGAAACCTCACGGCTGCGCTATGGTTACTCCTCAATGACGACGCCGGATACCCTGTTTGAGCTGGATATGGATACCGGTGAGCGGCGGGTCCTTAAGCAGACGGAGGTCCACGGCTTTGACGCCAGCCAGTACCGCAGCGAACATCTGTGGATCAAGGTCCGCGACGGCGTCGAGGTTCCGGTCTCTCTGGTCTATAACCAAAAACATTTCCGCAAGGGACAGAATCCGCTGCTGGTTTACGGCTATGGTTCCTATGGCAGCAGCATCGACGCCGATTTCAGCAGCAGTCGTCTCAGCCTGCTGGATCGCGGTTTTGTCTTTGCCATCGCCCACATTCGCGGCGGCGGCGAGCTGGGCCAGCACTGGTATGAGGACGGCAAGTTCCTTAGAAAGAAAAATACCTTTAACGACTATATTGATGTCTGCGATGCGCTGCTGGCTCAGGGCTATGGCTCTACGCGCCACTGCTATGGCATGGGGGGCAGCGCAGGGGGGATGCTGATCGGTACCGTCATCAACGAACGTCCTGGCCTGTTCCACGGGGCGATCGCCCAGGTGCCCTTTGTGGACGTAGTGACCACCATGCTGGATGAGTCGATTCCGTTAACGACGGGTGAGTTTGAAGAGTGGGGTAATCCGCAGGACGAAACCTACTATCGATACATGAAAAGCTACAGCCCGTACGATAACGTTACTGCCCAGGCCTATCCGCATCTGCTGGTGACGACCGGCCTGCATGACTCCCAGGTGCAGTACTGGGAGCCAGCCAAGTGGGTGGCGAAGCTGCGGGCAACGAAAACTGACGATAACCTGCTGTTGCTCTGTACGGATATGGACGCGGGCCACGGCGGGAAGTCAGGCCGCTTTAAGTCCTATGAAGGTGTTGCGCTGGAGTTTGCTTTCCTGATAGCGCTGGCGCAGGGCACGCTACCCGGCACGAAAAGCTAGTTTTGTCGAGCTTAGGCCTCATCAAGATAGTGCTTCAACGTCAGCCGCAGTTCGGGACTCATGCGTTCCAGGTTATTATATAGCCAGCGCAGGTAGCCCGGATCGCGGTCGGCGATTTCTGACACTGACTTACCCCGATATTTACCAAAGGTAAAGGTGGTCATCAGGGCCGGGCGACCGGTAATTGTCGCCATCTGGTCAGGCGTCCAGCCTGAGGTATTCATGATATCGATCAGCAGCGCAGCGGTGATATAGCAGTCATACAACGCCCGGTGATGATGTAGCCCCGGTGGGGTCTGTACGCTCAGTTTGCGCGACTTATAGAGTGCCATATTGCCGTACTGGATCCCCGGCCACAGACGGCGGGCCAGCTTCATGGTGCAAATCCACTCTCCGGGCATCTCTGGCAGCACGCGACGATCGAAACTGGCGTTATGGGCAACATACCAGCTGCTGCCCAGGTAGTGGGGCAGTATCTCTTCAATCCACGGTTGATCGGCAACCATCTCTTCGGTGATACGGTGGATGGCCATTGCCTGGTGACTGATAGGGCGATCCGGACGCACAAGGTGGCTCATCGGATTCACAATCTGACCGTCGATGACATCCACCGAAGCAATCTCAACGATGCCGCCCTGCAGGCCGCAGGTTTCAGTATCGATTACGCGTAACATCCTCTTCTCCAGCAACCGGGGCGATTATTTGATTTTAGGTTCGTAGGGCAGGCGTGAAAGCGACACGGATGCCAGGCGATGAGCAATTAACCGCTCGCGAAACCAGTCGCGCAGGTGAGCGGGCTGTTCGCGCTCCACCACCTCTGCGATAACCGGCATATTGTAGCGCTCTTTAAAGGCCACGCCAGCGGCCGCCAGGTCAACGTTAACTTTGTCCATCTCGTCCTGAGGCAGAAGTGCAAGATTGGTTTTCATAGGTCCTCCCGGTTTAACGGCTCAAAAAGTACTAAGCCTGCGAGTGAAAGGCAAGCCCGCATCGGTACAGACTCGACTACGCCATTATACAGAGTTATTCTTTGGGCTATAGACATAACAAAAAGGAATAGAACGATGGGTTTTACCGCTAAGTATACCTCCCGCGCGCTGTTGCTGTTAGCCACTGTCGCTGTCTCGCCAGCGGTTTTCGCTCATGCTCATTTGAAACATCAATATCCCGCCGCCGATGCGAACGTCACTGCGGCTCCGCAGGCCCTGACCCTTAACTTTTCCGAAGGCATCGAACCCAAATTCAGCGGCGTCAGGGTGACCGGCTCGCAGCAGCAGACGGTAAAAATCGGCACGGTAAAGCGTAACGACAGTGATAAAACGCAGCTCATAGCGCCCATCGAACAGGCGCTCACGCCCGGTGAGTATACCGTAGAGTGGCACGTTGTCTCCGTTGACGGGCATAAAACCCAGGGCAGCTACCGATTTAGCGTGAAGTAATATGCTCGCGCTTTGCTACGTTGGCCTGCGGTTTATCCATTTTCTGACCCTGATGCTGGTATTTGGCAGCGCCGCGTTTGCACACTGGCTTGCCGACCCGACGATCCGTCCCGCGCTCCAGCGTCGTTTTATGCCTATGCAACGCGGCGCGCTGGCGCTGGCATTTTTTAGTGCGCTGCTGATGTTTGCTGTGCAGGGCGGTATGATGGGCAGCGGTTGGCACGACGTTTGGCAGCCGGATATCTGGCTGGCGGTAAGCGAAACGCAATTTGGTAGCGTCTGGCTGTGGCAGATTATTCTTGCGCTGGCAGCATTGCTGCTGGGCTTTATGTATCAGCAGGGGCGGGTGCTGCTGCTGGTGACCGCCCAACTGCTGCTGCTGGCAAATACCGGCCATGCGGCAATGCATGATGGGGCGACCGGGGTATTTACCCGGCTTAATTATGCCGTGCATCTTCTGTGTGCCGCAGCATGGTTTGGCGGTCTGCTGCCGGTGCTGTATTGTATGCAGCGGGTAAAAACGCCCAGTCGCCTGGCGGCAATAAATAGCCTGATGCGCTTCTCCCGTTACGGACATTTGGCGGTAGCGGGGGTGTTACTCTCCGGTATCATCAATGCGCTCCTTATTCAGGGCGTGGTGCTGCCATGGCACAGTTCATATGGCCAGCTGCTGCTGGTCAAATGCGCGCTGGTGCTGCTGATGGTGATCATTGCCCTGGTAAACCGCTATGTGCTGGTGCCGCGTTTTCGTGTGCAGGAAGCTCCGGCGCACGCGGCGTTTATCCGGATGACACAGGCTGAAGTGGTTCTCGGCATCGTGGTGCTGGCAACGGTCAGCGTGTTTGCGACACTTGAACCTTTTTGAATGACTGGCGAAAAAATGAAAAAATGTATTCTCACTCTTCTGTTACTGACCTGTTCCGCCAGTGCGCTGGCTGCACCTCAGGTCATCACCGTGAGCCGCTTAGATGTGGGTAAAGAAAAATGGGCGTTTAACCGTGAAGAGGTGATGCTCACCTGCCGTCCGGGCCATGCGCTATTTGCTATCAATCCGAGCACGCTGGTGCAGTATCCGCTCAACGACGCCGCAGAGCAGCAGGTAGCTAAAGGCCAGAACAGCGGCCAGCCTGTTTCCGTTATTCAGGTTGACGATCCGGCGAAGCCTGGGGAAAAGATGAGCCTTGCCCCGTTTATCGAGCGAGCCGAAAAGCTCTGCCAGTGATGGCTTAATGTATAACAAAAAACCGCAGGCTTCATTGAGGAAGCGCTGCGGTTTTTTTGTTTACCTTCGTGACAATCACCTTTTTTACCTGCCACAGAGACTGTGGACTGGAAAAGCTGGCGCTGTCATCTATTCTTAAAGTGCCAGGCGTATTTAGCCTGCATTAATGCCAACTTTTAGCGCACGGCTCTCTCCCAAGAGCCATTTCCCTGGACCGAATACAGGAATCGTATTCGGTCTTTTTTTATCTGTTTGAATACACTTGGTTTTAGTCTCCCAACTAAAGCCACTGAGATCCCATTCGGTTCTCTGTATTCAGATTAAACCATAACATACTCGGCCCTAAGGGCGTCCAGGTATTTTTTTGGCTATTAATAATTTTTATGTCCTGACAGCCGAAGGAACGGTTTGATAAAAGTATACGGAACATTGTGTGGTCATCCACACCAGTAACCGCCCGCGCTGCCACGCGTCTAAACGGCACTCGCCATTCCATCATGCTGCCCAGCCACGCCCCCACACAGGGACGCAAAGTGTGCCATCAGGGTCAGCCAGTAGCTGGCTGCAACGATAGCTGCGTACCAGGGGTATAGATGCTCTCCAGTTGACCGGCCATATGTTATTAGCCAGAGCTGAAATTGCGCTCAGGTTTAGCCTGTAAACAGACAACTCTATCGATCGGTTTATTTGAAGCTATAGCGCGGGCGCTGCGATATAAAGGAAAAGGTAATGGGGATATATCAAGTGCTGTTTAAATTCTGCCATATCCATTAAAAATCACTGAACTCCTGAGCCGGGCGCCAGAAACCGTCGACAAAGTCCTCTACCGGATAGCATCCGCCATGACGGATGCGCTGCTCCTGCATAGAGACCAGGCACTGCTGTTCGGTATTGTATACGTCGATAACAATGTCATCGCAGCCACCGTCCAGGTAGCAAATAAAAAGAACCAGAGCGACCATTCCATCCTCACTTCCGTACCGCTTAGGTTAAGTGTAGGGGATAGGCGGAAAGAGAGGAAATTCCAGGAACAAATAACCCGCCGGGCGGCGGGTTCATTGGATATCAGCCGAGGCGCAGAATCCAGGTGTCAGTTTGTTGATCGTAGTGCTCACGGTAAAGCACGGATTGTTCGCCGTTAAGAAGCGCCGGAATACTGGTGTCGGCGTCCCAGGCATCAAGCTGCATGCATAAATCGGGATCGGAGCTGCATGGAATGCGTAACGTTCGCTCTCCCGGCTGCTCGCCCTGCAGCTCTGCATCATCAATTTCAAATTGGCCAATGCGCACGCTGGTTTTCGTCATAATGCTCTCCATTATTCTGCAAAATGTGGTACGACCAGTAAAGTCACCCCAATTTTCAGCCTGGTACAACATCACGTTTCCCGCCAGTAAAAAAGTGCTCTTTTTCCCGGAACTATGCTTTGCTGGCGAACAGCCGTCCATCGCGAACCAGTTCGCGTGGGTAACTGTTCTTAAGCCGCGAGCCGACTCTTTTTGCCAGTCCAAGGGGCTGCCCCTGAAACGTCACAATGACTTCGTCATGGCTGACAGGCGATTCCGGATAGATATCCCGTCCACGATACCACTCTTCCGCTTCAGCAGGCGTTAGCGCGAAAGCCAGTGGAATGTCGATCCCCGCAAGGGCAATCACCGCCTCATGTTGCCAGCGATAGCCTTTGTTGTGCGTTTCGGCAAGCTTAATGCCGATGCGTGAGAAGCGAACCTTGCCTGTTAGCGCTTCAATCTGCTGCGGAAAGAGCCACAGCTCTTTATCACGCTGCCAGAGGCGTAACGCGTTGTCCCAGCGCAGTCCGGAAGCGGCAGCGGCCTCGGCTATCTGTGCGCTCTCCCGGCCTTTAACGGCTGAGAAGGGGAATTTACCCATCTTATAGCCAGGTGCGGGCAGCGGCTCGATGGAAGCCGTTTTACGCAGCCGGGCCACAAAGAACCCTTCGCAGTCAAAGATCTGCGGGAAAACATGCAGGAAGCCGTCGGCGGTCAACGCCTGCGTCGCACCGGCAAACAGCTCCCCCAGCGGCAGGAACTCAACCGCATCGGGATAGCGGGCCTGAAGCCAGTGGCAAATGGCTTCATTCTCGTCGCGGTTAAGGGTGCAGGTAGAGTAGACCAGGGTCCCGCCTGCACGCAGGGCATGAAAGGCGCTGTCGATCAGCTCTCGCTGGGTGGCGGCAATCTCCAGATTGCTGGCAACCGACCAGTTTTTCAGGGCATCGGGATCTTTGCGTACCACCCCTTCACCGGAGCAGGGGGCGTCCAGCAGAATAGCGTCGAAGGTCTCAGGCAAGGCGGCACCAAATACCCGGCCATCAAAGTGGGTCAGAGCAACGTTTCTGATCCCGCAGCGGCTAATATTGGCATGCAGTACCTTTACCCGGCTGGCGGAGAACTCGTTCGCAAGGATCGCACCGCCATTATCCATTCGCGCGGCGATCTGAGTGGTTTTTGAGCCGGGCGCGGCGGCAACGTCCATTACCCGCTGGGGCTGGTTACCATCGGCAAAGAGCGCGCTAACCGGCAGCATCGAGCTGGCTTCCTGAATATAAAACAGCCCGCTGAGATGCTCGGCGGTGCTGCCGAGAGGCAGTGCCTCTTCATCTTCACGCTCGATCCAGAAACCTTCCTCGCACCATGGGACTGGCGTGAGCTGCCAGCCATAGGGTGCGACCAGATCCAGAAACGCTGCTACGGAAATTTTAAGCGTGTTGACCCGAATGCTGCGGCGCAGCGGACGCTGGCAGGCGGCAATAAAGTCATCGAAGGAGAGATGCGCGGGCATGGCCAGACGCATTTGCGCAAGAAATTCTTCAGGAAGATAGACAGCGTTGTGAGCCACGAATTACACCACCAGCAATAAATCAGGGCGCGCAGTGTAGCATAAAACGCTCCGGCGCAGCAGGCGCGCCGGAGCAGGGTGCTTAACGCGGTAGGGCGGTGCCCCACGAACGCCACTCTTTCGGCTCACTATCCTGCAGCAGGAAGTGTTTGCCGGTTTGCGCCTTCGGTGCCAGCGGGATCCCCGGCGGGGTGGCAAAAGCAATACCGCCGCGAATGAACTGATTAAAGGTCCCGGTTTTCACGACGCCGCCTACCAGGCCAAAGTCCAGCGAGTAGCCGGAAGCCAGCCAGAACACCGAGTTATTGCGTACCAGATGCTGGAAGCGCTTGCTGATGCGCAGGCCAACCATGACCCGGTCGGAGAGCGATCCCAGCGTCAGACCGGTCACGGTACCCACTTCAATGCCGCGGAACAGCACCGGCGTACCGATATTCAGACCGCCCGCTTCCGGGGCTTCTACCACTATGCTCAGGCCGTCAACATAGCGCGAGTCGGCAATAGTGGCCTCCTGCAGCTCAAACTCCCGGCGGGCGCTACCGCCCCGGCCCGGCTCGACGTTGATATAGGGTTGCAGAATGGTATCCAGATGCTCAACGCCGGCCGCTGAGATCTGCGGGGTAATAACCGAGAAGCGCGTCCCGCTGCGGGCAAAGGTATTCACATACTCCGGATAGAGCACGGCGGTGGCCTGCACTTCGTTACGCTCGGTAATCAGCTCAAGATCCTGCACCTGACCAATATCGATGCCTAAATATTTGATCGGCATCCCTGGTGCAAGCTTGCCGGCATCAAAGGCGTGAAGCTTAATCTGACCGCCCACGGCGCGAGCCGCTGTCTCTGACGGGAAGAGGATCCGCTTGTCGCCCTTACGGGTCGAGGCGTTGGCACCGGTAAGGTTATCAAAGCTCACCGCCCCCTTGATGGCTCTGGCAAGCGGCGCGGCCTGTACCGTCAGTCCACTACCGTTGAGCTGCACTTTGGCGCCGCCTTCGGCCCAGAAGACGCTGTTAGCGGTCAGCAGAGACTGATACTCCGGCTTAACGTGCAGCTGAATATCGAACGCGTTAGCCCGCGGGCGAACGTTGATCACCTCACCTACCTCAAACTTACGGTAGAGCACCACAGAGCCAGCCTGCACGTCCGGCAGCTTCTCGGCGGTCAGCGTCAGGGTGGTGGTAGGCAGGTCGCTGAGGCTGTTCTCAATCGCCTTATCAAGATTAGCGAACAGCGGATAGCTGGATTTTATCTCGCCTTTGGTACCAGGCAGGATGCGGATCCCGCCGCTGATCCACTCGTTGGCGCTGGCGGCAAGAAATTCGACGCCGTCCAGACCCACTTTCACATCAACCCGACTGTTCACGACAAATTTGCTGTCGCCCTGCACCAGCTCACGGTACTGGGGGTCAATAGCCACCGCAAACGAGACGCCTTTGGCGGTCAGATCACGCTCCAGTACCTGGCCTATCTGTACGCCATGCAGGACGATGGGCTGGCCCGCGTCGATGCCGTAGCTCTCTGGCGCGGTCAGCGTCAGCGTAACGACGCCTGGCTCCTGTAGCAGCGTCTTATCGGCCGGCAGCACGACAAAGTTATCCCGCGGCTCACCTTCACCCGGCACCAGTTCAAGCGTGGTGCCGGTAAGCAACGAGCTGACGCTGGCGTTGTTCAGCGAAAGTTTTGGGTTGCGCATCTCAATGCGGGTATTGGTACGCAATAGATTGACTACGCTGGGGTCCACGGTCATCTCCCCAGTCACCGCGCCACCAGGATTGAGATCGAGCTTGGTCAGCTCACCTACCTCCAGACCCTGGTACATTAATGCCGTTGAACCGGCCTTCAGCCCCTCGCCACCGGGCAGGGCGAGCTTGACGATCACGCCGCGCTGGCTGTGGGCCAGATCTTTATAGAGGCCAAATTCGTCATCGCTCTCTGCCGGTTTAGACGCCTCCGGGGAGTCAAAAGCGATGGCACCGTTAACCAGCGAGGCGACGCTCTCCAGCTCTATCTTCGCCCCGCCCAGGCCGACGTCGGCCTTCACGCCGGAGACGTTCCAGAAGCGACTGCCTTTTTTTACCAGGCTGGTGAAGCGGCGCTCAATCAGTACGTCAATGGTCACGCCCTGTTTGTTAGCGTTGATCGAGTAGTCGTAGACGCGACCGACGGGAATTTTACGAAAATAGACCAGCGAACCGCTGCTCAGCGAACCGAGATCGGGAGCATGCAGATGGATCATCAGCTCGCCGTTGCTGAGGCGATACTTCGGCTGGGTATCAAGCGCTGTGAAGTGATCCTGCGGCTCGCCTTTGCCCGGCATCATGCCGATGTAGTTCCCGCCGACCAGCGCATCCAGCCCGGAGATCCCCGCCAGCGACGCTTTGGGGGTCACCAGCCAGAACTGGGTATCATTGCGCAGGGCATCCTTCATGTCCGCTTTGATGCTGGCCTTCACCTCAATTTTATTGAGATTTTCGCTCAGCCGAATGTCCTGCACGGTGCCCACTTCAACGCCCTGGTAGCGCACCGGCGTGCGTCCGGCCACGATGCCGTCAGCCGAGACGAAATCGATGGTAATGGTATTACCGCGATCCTCATAGCTGGTCCACAGCAGCCAGCCAGCAATCATTAATGCGATAACAGGTAGCAGCCAGAAAGGCGAAATTCGACGTTTTGTTTTAATGCGCGCTTCAGTCGGCGAAGCGGGGGTTTCCTGACTCATGTGCATCCCAAAGTAAGCGGCTGTCCAGCCATTCCACAGCAAGAATAGTCAAAATTACCGCTGCGCCGAAATAAAACGCAGCGGGACCCATGGTAAACGCGAGAAGCTGATCGCGGTTAATGAGTGACATCGTTATTGAAATCACAAACAGATCGAGCATCGACCAGCGGCCAATCCATGTCACGAAACGCAACAGCAGCAGTCGGGTGCGCAGCCCCTGTTCACATTTAAAGTGGATACTCACCAGCAGTGTAAACAGGACGATGACTTTGGTAAACGGCACCAGAATACTGGCGATGAAAACAATGCCTGCGACGGCGATATTGCTGCTTGCCAGCGACATGATCCCGGACATGATGGTGTCGGCCTGACGCGCGCCGTTGACATAGACAACGGAGATCGGGAGCAGGTTCGCGGGCAGCAAAAACACCAGCGAGGCGATCAGCGCCGCCCAGCACTTCTGAATGCTGTGCCGTCTGCGATGGCGCAGGGGGATATGGCAGCGCGGACAGCGCCCCCGCGGGTCAGGCAGGCCGGTGAAGTGGCATCCCAGGCAAGCGCGCAGATTTTCATGCGGGCGGGTGGCCGGGCGCTGAGGGTAAAATCGCTCCCACAGCTGCTCAATATTGAGATGAATTAGGGTCAGAATGCTCAGGATCACCAGCGCGACAAAGGCCAGCAGTCCCACCCCCGGCTGCAGATAGGCATAGTCCTGCACCTTAATGGAGGCGACGCCGATGCCGATAAGATAGATGTCCAGCATCACCCACTCCTTGAGCTTCTCCAGCATCAGCAGCACCGGGCGGAGGTTCATCCCCAGCCGGTTGCCAAACCAGAGATACGCAATGGCGGCCACCAGCACCAGCGGCGCACCAACGGTGCAGAACAGCACCATGGCCGCGGTAAGCGGATTGCCCTGGGATGACATCTGCCAGATGCCCATCAGCAGGTTGGCATCGATACGCATTCCCAGCAGGTAGAGGTGCAGTAACGGCTCTCCCCAGGCAAAGGGCATCAGCATCAGCATCGTGATAGCCATTGCCCCCAGCCGGGTGAGCGACCAGTCCCGGCCGTCGCGGATCTTCGCATCACAGCGCGGACAATAAGCACTTTCGTGTGATTTCATCACTGGCAGCGCAAAAAGCGTATCGCACTGCGGGCAGCGCTGATAATGTGCACGTGGCAGAGGGTCGCCAATAGCACGAATTGCCATTTTCTTGTCGGTGACTAACTTTGGAGATTTCAGCGCCATGACGTATTTTGCTATAGGTTCGAATTAATCTATCTTAACTCATGAATGGATTATCTTGAGCATGAAGGCATTTAATGCTTATTTTAATAGGCTAGGCTACCTTTTTTTGTACGACAACAAGTGATTGAATAATGAGCAAAAGCGAATTTTACGCGGAGTTGAACCGCGATTTTCAGGCATTGATGGCAGGTGAAACCAGTTTTTTAGCAACGCTCGCCAATACCAGCGCGCTGCTGTTTGAACGCCTTGAAGGCGTTAACTGGGCAGGATTCTACCTGCTGGAAGGCGAAACGCTGGTGTTAGGTCCGTTCCAGGGCAAGATTGCCTGCGTGCGTATTCCGGTAGGCCGCGGCGTCTGCGGTACGGCGGTGGCGCAAAATAGCGTCCAGCGCGTAGAGGATGTCCATGCTTTTGACGGCCACATCGCCTGCGATGCGGCCAGTAATGCTGAAATCGTTCTGCCGCTGGTGGTAAAAGGGAACATTATTGGCGTGCTGGATATCGACAGCACGGTATTCTCGCGCTTCACCAGCGAAGATGAGCAGGGGCTACGCGAGCTGGTTTCTCACCTCGAACGCCTGCTGGAAGCGACCGATTATCAAAAATTCTTTGCGAGCGACGCAGTATAATCAACGGATAACGTAGCATTTACTGATGGGGTCATTATAATGACGCCTGTTCATGCCTGCGGCTTGTTGGCTACGTCCGTTGTAATCAGGAAATTTCATGGAAAATCAACCTAAGTTGAATAGCAGTAAAGAAGTTATCGCCTTTCTGGCCGAACGTTTTCCTCACTGTTTCAGTGCAGAAGGTGAAGCGCGCCCCCTGAAAATTGGTATTTTTCAGGATCTGGTAGAGCGCGTTCAAGGAGAGATGAGCCTCAGCAAAACTCAGCTTCGCTCTGCGCTGCGCCTTTACACCTCTAGCTGGCGCTACCTGTACGGCATCAAAGCAGGTGCGACCCGCGTCGATCTCGACGGTAATCCGAGCGGTGTACTGGACGAGCAGCATGTTGAACATGCACGCAAGCAGCTGGAAGAGGCGAAAGCCCGCGTCCAGGCACAGCGTGCTGAACAGCAGGCTAAAAAGCGCGAAGCTGCCGCCGCCGCCGGTGAGCAGGAAGATGCGCCTCGTCGCGAGCGTAAACCGCGTCCTGCGCCGCGCCGTAAAGAGGGCAACGAGCAGCGTAAACCACGCGCCGACAAACCTGCCGCGAAACCTCAGCGCGCACCGCGTGAAGAGCCACAGCTGACGCCAGTATCCGATATTACTGCGCTGAACGTGGGTCAGAACCTCAAGGTGAAAGCGGGCAATAACGCAATGGACGCCACTGTACTTGAGATCACCAAAGACGGTGTTCGCGTGCAGCTGACCTCAGGCATGTCGATGATTGTACGCGCAGAACACCTGGTGTTCTGAAACGGAGGCCAAGCCTGGCATGAACACTTTGTTTAAGCGCACCGCGTTGGCTGGCCTGTTCCTGATTACAGGGCAGGCCTTTGCCGTTGAAGATATTACGCGTGCCGATCAGATCCCGGTGCTGAAGGAAGAGACCCAGCACGCAACGGTCAGTGAGCGCGTCACATCGCGCTTCACGCGCTCCCACTATCGCCAGTTCGATCTCGATCAGGCCTTTTCGGGCAAGATTTTCGATCGCTACCTCAATTTGCTGGACTACAGCCATAACGTGCTGCTGGCAAGCGACGTTGAGAAGTTTATGCCTAAGCGGAGCGTGCTCGGCGACGAGCTGCGTTCGGGTAAGCTCGACGTCTTCTATGCGCTTTACAACCTTGCACAAAAGCGCCGTTTCGAACGTTATCAGTATGCGCTAAAGGTGCTTGAGCGGCCGATGGATTTCACCGGTAACGACACCTTCAACGTTGACCGTAGCAAAGCGCCATGGCCGAAAGACGAGGCCGAGATAAATGCGCAGTGGGATGCGAAGGTGAAGTTCGATGAGCTGAGCCTGAAGCTGACCGGTAAGGATGAGAAAGAGATCCGCGAGACCCTTACCCGCCGCTATAAGTTTGCTATTCGACGTCTGGCACAAACCAACAGTGAAGATGTCTTCTCGCTGGCAATGACCGCCTTTGCTCACGAGATTGACCCGCATACCAACTACCTGTCGCCACGTAATACTGAACAGTTCAACACCGAGATGAGCCTCTCCCTTGAGGGGATCGGAGCTGTACTGCAGATGGACGATGACTACACCGTAATCAACTCCATGGTGGCAGGCGGTCCGGCGGCGAAGAGCAAAGCGATAAGCGTTGGCGACCGTATCGTTGGCGTCGGCCAGCCTGGGCAAAATATGGTTGACGTGATCGGCTGGCGTCTTGACGACGTTGTGGCCCTGATTAAAGGCCCGAAAGGAAGCAAGGTGCGCCTTGAGATCCTGCCGGCCGGTAAAGGAACCAAGACCCGTATCCTGACCCTGACCCGTGAGCGGATCCGTCTTGAAGATCGTGCCGTGAAGATGACGGTGAAAACCGTTGGTAAAGAGAAAGTGGGCGTGCTGGATATTCCAGGCTTCTATGTGGGCCTGACGGATGACGTCAAGGTGCAGCTGCAGAAGCTGGAGAAACAGAACGTCAGCAGCGTGATCATCGATCTGCGTACCAACGGCGGTGGAGCGCTGACCGAAGCGGTCTCACTCTCCGGCCTGTTTATCCCGTCCGGCCCGGTCGTGCAGGTGCGTGATAACAACGGCAAGGTGCGTGAAGACAGCGATACCGACGGCGTCGTCTACTACAAAGGCCCGCTGGTGGTGCTGGTTGACCGCTTTAGCGCCTCGGCCTCGGAGATCTTCGCTGCCGCGATGCAGGACTATGGTCGGGCGCTGATCGTTGGTGAGCCAACCTTCGGCAAAGGCACGGTGCAGCAGTATCGCTCCCTTAACCGCATCTACGATCAGATGCTGCGTCCGGAGTGGCCTGCTCTTGGCTCGGTGCAGTACACCATTCAGAAGTTCTACCGCGTTAACGGCGGCAGCACGCAGCGTAAAGGCGTGACGCCGGATATCATCATGCCGACCGGCAATGAAGAGACCGAAACCGGTGAGAAGTTTGAAGATAACGCTCTGCCGTGGGATAGCATCAATGCCGCGACCTTCGTGAAATCAGGCGATCTGACGCCGCTTGGGCCACAGCTGCTCAAAGAGCATGACGATCGTATTGCCAAAGATCCGGAGTTCCAGTATATCCTTAAGGATATTGCGCGCTTTAACGCGATGAAAGATAAGCGGAATCAGATCTCGCTCAATCTTGCCCAGCGTGAGAAAGAGAACGCGGAGGATGATGCCATTCGCCTGGCCCGCCTCAACGATCGCTTTAAACGCGAAGGCAAGCCTGCGCTGAAGAAGCTGGACGATCTGCCGAAGGATTATCAGGAGCCAGATCCATATCTTGATGAGACGGTGCATATCGCTCTCGACCTGGCGCATATCCAGAAAGATAGCCCGCCAGCGCAGCCCGCTAAGGCACAGTAAACTCCCAACAGGCACAAGCGATTGTGCCTGTTTTTTTAACAAGCGTATCGCGGCGTAAGCCTGCCGCATGAAAATGTAAAGTTGTGTCTTTCTGGTAACTTACGCGCGGGTTATGCTTGAAAATAGTCAATATACCCATACGATGTGGGTAGTCGCATAGTGCGTTATGTTAAGTTGAGGTTAAAAGAAAATTATGATGCGGATCGCGCTCTTCCTGTTAACGAACCTGGCGGTCATGCTGGTCTTCGGGCTGGTACTTAGCCTGACGGGTATTCAGTCGAGCAGCGTTCAGGGCTTGCTGATCATGGCGCTGCTGTTTGGTTTTGGCGGCTCGTTCGTTTCGCTATTAATGTCGAAATGGATGGCGCTGAAGTCGGTTGGGGGTGAAGTCATTGAGCAGCCGCGTAACGATATGGAGCGCTGGCTGATGAACACCGTGGCGCAGCAGTCGCAGCAGGCGGGCATTGCCATGCCGCAGGTTGCTATCTACCACGCCCCGGACATTAACGCCTTCGCCACCGGCGCACGCCGCGATGCGTCGCTGGTAGCGGTAAGCACCGGCCTGTTACAGAACATGAGCCGTGATGAAGCCGAGGCGGTTATTGCGCACGAGATCAGCCATATCGCGAACGGTGACATGGTAACCATGACCCTGATTCAGGGCGTGGTGAACACCTTTGTTATCTTTATCTCGCGCATTCTGGCGCAGATTGCTGCGGGCTTTATGGGCGGTAACCGCGACGAAGGCGAAGAGAGTAACGGCAATCCGCTGATCTACTTTGCCGTGTCGATGGTGCTGGAGCTGGTGTTTGGTATTCTGGCGAGCATCATTACCATGTGGTTCTCTCGCCATCGCGAGTTCCATGCCGATGCCGGGTCAGCGAAGCTGGTAGGTCGTGAGAAGATGATTGCTGCCCTGCATCGTCTGAAAACCAGCTACGAGCCGCAGGAAGCCAGCACAATGATGGCCTTCTGCATCAACGGGAAATCTAAATCCCTGAGCGAGCTGTTTATGAGCCACCCGCCGCTGGATAAGCGTATTGAAGCCCTGCGCAGCGGCGAGTATCTCAAGTAACGCAAATCGTTGTAACAAAAAGCGCGTCTAAGGACGCGCTTTTTTTATGCCTGTGTTTTCTGTGTCATCCGCAGACCACTGACGGCGGCAGCAACAGCGGCTAATACCGCAGCGAACAGCAGCGCAACGTGCGTGGCATGATCGGTGAAAAGATTAAACATCAGCGCCACCATCGCGGCCCCGATGCTCTGACCGAGCAGGCGTGCGGTACCCAGCATACCGCTGGCGCCGCCGCTGCGCTGGCGCGGAGCGGCGGTAATAATGGTATGGTTATTGGGCGACTGAAACAGCCCGAAGCCGGCGCCGCAGAGCATCATCCGCCAGATGATATCCATATCCGACGGCGCCCCAGGGAGAAGCGCCAGCGCCAGCAGACCCGCAGCCATGATCGCCAAACCCACCGCACCCAGCAGACCCGCGTGTACCCGTTCAATCAGATACCCCGCCAGCGGGGCCATCACCATGGTCGCCAGCGGCCACGGAGTCAGAAGCAGGCCGGTCTCCACTTCACTGCGGCCCAGCACGCTCTGCATAAAGAAGGGCAGGGAGACCAGAGCCAGCATCTGGGCGCAGAAGGAGCAGATCGAGGTGCAGATAGAGAGCGAAAAGAGCGGAATGCGCAGCAGATCTACCGGCAGCAGCGGCACGGGCAGCCCAAGCTGGCGGCGAATAAAGAAATACCCAATGACCATCATGGCCGCTACTTCCGCAGCGATAAGCGTTAGCGACTGCCCCTGGGCAAAGCCCCCGAGAGCCAGGATCAGCAGACCAAAGGTGAGGGCGTTCATCACCGCACTGGGCAGATCGAAGCGTGTCGTGCTACGGCGCGGCGGGTTGGCGGGCAGATAGCGCATCGCCAGCAGCAAAGAAATAATTCCCAGCGGCACGTTAATCAAAAACAGCCACTGCCATGAACCGACGGCGAGGATCGCTGCGGCAATAGTGGGGCCTGCCGCCGATGAGACCGCGACGACAAACGAGTTAATACCCATCCCCCGTCCGAGGCTGCGCTGGGGATAGATAAGCCGAATCAGCGCCGTATTAACGCTCATCAGCGCCGCGCCGCCGAAGCCCTGCGCAATACGGGCGAGGGTTAGCATGGTAAGCGAGTCGGAGAGTGCACAGAGAAACGAAGTGATGGTAAAGAACGCCAGTCCGCACTGATAAACGCGTCGATAGCCAAACATATCGCCCAGGAATGCAAAGGAGAGCAGGGAGATCACAATCGCAATTTGGTAGGCGTTAACTACCCAAATCGAGCTGGCCGGAGAGACGTGCAGGTCGCTGGCGATGGTCGGCAGCGCCACGTTAGTAATAACGCCGTCCAGCACTGCCATAGCAATGCCAATGATAATGGTCAGTATAGCCCCGTAGCGCTGCGGGATGGGCAGGCCGTCGGTGAGAGATTTGTCCATGTTAATTATATGGTTATGGTGAAATTATTATCGTGGTAAGGATTCTACCAGCCCGGCTCGCTTTTTATATCGCAGATTTGTAACGAAGTTAACAAACTGGCATTGCGGGCGACCCGCGACGAAATTATAATAAAAACCTATTCTAAATTTTATAAAACACTCGCGATGAGGTGATTAATGGCAATCGCAGATTTGGACAAGCAGCCAGATTCTGTCTCTTCAGTATTGAAGGTCTTTGGCATTCTGCAGGCGCTCGGGGAAGAGCGGGAAATTGGCATTACTGAACTGTCGCAGCGTGTGATGATGTCAAAAAGCACCGTCTACCGCTTTTTGCAGACGATGAAATCTCTTGGCTACGTGGCCCAGGAGGGGGAGTCAGAGAAGTACTCCCTGACGCTGAAGCTGTTTGAGCTTGGCGCGCGTGCGCTGCAGAACGTTGATTTGATTCGCAGCGCTGATATCCAGATGCGGGAGCTGTCACGCCTGACCAAAGAGACCGTGCACCTCGGGGCGCTGGATGAAGACAGCATTGTCTACATCCATAAAATCGACTCCATGTACAACCTGCGCATGTACTCCCGTATCGGCCGCCGTAATCCGCTCTACAGTACCGCTATTGGTAAAGTGCTGCTGGCCTGGCGCGATCGTGAGGAGGTGAAGCAGATCCTTGAAGGCGTTGAGTACAAGCGCAGCACCGATCGTACCATCACCAGCACCGACGAACTGCTGCCGGTGCTGGATACCGTGCGCAAACAGGGCTACGGTGAAGATAACGAAGAGCAGGAAGAGGGGCTGCGCTGCATCGGCGTTCCGGTCTTCGACCGCTTTGGCGTGGTCATCGCTGGCCTGAGCATCTCCTTCCCGACGCTGCGCTTCTCAGAAGAGCGTCTGCATGAGTATGTAGAGATGCTGCATACCGCAGCGCGTAAAATCTCCGAGCAAATGGGCTATAACGACTATCCCTTCTGATACCAGACGCCGCGCCAGACGCGGCGTTTTCCTCTCTTTCCCCCTTCATAGCGGTTTCCTCATCGGTCAGATAGCGCTACAGTTAGCTCCGGTTTAACATGCCGGGCGTAACCTGTTTGCATAGAACGTTGATTCGGAGAGTAGAGTGAGAAAGTTTCGGTGGCTGCTTGTGATTGCCATCCTGGTAATTTGCCTGATGCTCTGGACCCAGATGCTCAATGTGATGTGCGATCAGGACGTACAGTTTTTCAGTGGTATTTGCGTTATCAATAAATTTATCCCCTGGTAGCGGCATTTTTGTCTCGAATCATTCCCTTCCTTAGTGCCAGTGGTAAGATAGCGCGTCAACATTGAGGTGGTGTAATGAACGAAGTACTGAATTCGGGCGCGTTCAATCTTGCGTCCCTGGCAATCTCCCTGGTTGTGCTGGTCGTTGGGCTGGTGCTGTGGTTTTTTGTTAACCGAGCCAGCTCACGCGCTAACGAGCAAATCGAACTGCTTGAAGCCCTGCTGGATCAGCAAAAGCGGCAGAACGCACTGTTGCGTCGCCTTTGTGAAGCTAATGCGCCGGAGAAAGCCGAGCCGGACGCGAAAGCTGTGGCAAAAGTACAGGCCGACGGCGATGATTTTATCCGTCTGGTCGCTGAGCGCTAAACGTTGTGGAAGTGGGGGTGAGAGATGGCATGGAAAAATCCCTGGTTTAATCCGGCCCTGTCTCACCATACGCCCGTGGGGTTTCGTAACCTGACGCCCGGCGGGCATCAGCCCGGCGACGTTGAGCGCTGGCAAAAAGAGCGCCGCGCCGCCGGGTTGCCGCATCCTCCTGAGGGCGGCTATGACAATTTTCTTCAACAATGGTGGCAGCGCGCCGAAATAAAAGGCAGCGAGGACGGTGTCTGGTGGCTGGGCCACGCCAGTATGCTGCTTCGCCTGGACGGCTGCTACATGCTGGCCGATCCGCTCTTTTTTAATCGCGCCTCCCCGGTACGCTTTAGCGGGCCGCTGCGGAAAAGTCCGGCCCCTCTGAGCGTTGAGGATTTGCCGGCGCTGGATGCCATTCTCATATCGCATAACCACTACGACCATCTTGATACCCGTACCATTCGCGCTCTGCTAAAACGTTTCCCAGCCATCACGCTGTTTGTCCCGCTTGGGCTGGGCCGCTGGTGCCGTCGCCACGGCGTGCGCCATATTGTTGAGCTTGACTGGTGGCAGAGCTTCACCTTTCAGGGTCTGACCCTCACCGCCGTTCCCGCCCAGCACTGGAGTATGCGAACGCCGTGGGACAGGGATCGCTCACTCTGGTGCGGCTGGGTGGTTGAGTCGCGCGCGCACCGTTTCTGGTTTGCCGGCGACACCGGTTACACGCCGGATCTGCTGGCCATTCCTGAGCGCCTTGGCCGGCCTGATGCCGCTGCACTGCCGGTAGGTGCCTATGCCCCACGCTGGTTCATGTCTGTACACCATATGGATCCGCAGCACGCCGTCTCACTCTGGCAGCAGACAGGAGAGCCATTGGCGTTTCCCATCCATTGGGGCGTTTTTGAGCTGGCGGATGAAGCGGTGGACGAACCGGTCCGCGAGCTGGCGGCGGTATTAAACGAGACGGCAACCCGGACGGATAACTTTAGGATCCTGAAAATAGGTGAGTATTTATCTTTCAACGGCCAGTCTATTAAACAGACATCGGAGTAGCCTGAAGCGGTTATATAAACTATATTATTTTTAGCGAAACGTTTTTATTGCTTTGAATTGATGCAGTGTCATTAAACTTTCATTATTTTGGTGCAACCGATGGGCTAATTGCACAACAATTATTCGGCGGTCAACTTCCTCATTTCTGTTTTCAGCTAAAATGCCGTTGCACTCACCCATTCTTATGATTTTTCAGCAAGCTAATGCACAAAAATTGCTAACCACATACTCTATTTAGCCATTGTAAACTTCACGCTGGACGCGCTAACCTAATTGTGTCAGGTTAGTTGCACATCCGCTGTTCTGATTACCGCTGAATTTGTGCGGCAGATCCAGACATGATTAAAAATGGCTTGCCATATTTAACGTTGTATGTGATAACACGGTGTAGGTTAAACGAGGTACAGTTCTGTTTATGTGTGGCATTATCAGTATAGAAGTTCTGAGTAAACACGTTGTCGTTGAATACTGCTTCTCTGCCGAACCTTATTTAGTGCCTCATGCAGTAATGTCTCAGTTTCATCTCGGTCAATGCCTGCGGGCTAAGAAAACACTCTAAGGAATTTTGCAAATGGCAAAGATTAAAGGTCAAGTTAAGTGGTTCAACGAGTCTAAAGGCTTTGGTTTCATTACTCCTGCTGACGGCAGCAAAGACGTGTTCGTACACTTCTCTGCAATCCAGGGTAATGGCTTCAAAACTCTGGCTGAAGGCCAGAACGTTGAGTTCGAAATTCAGGACGGCCAGAAAGGCCCAGCAGCGGTTAACGTTACTGCTATCTGATTTTCCTCCACTGCTTGAGCGCTTTTCGCGCATCAATGTCAGCGTAAAAGCCCCGCCACGTGCGGGGCTTTTTAATGCTTATTTTTCAAAATGTTACTGTATGCCTTCTCATTCGTCTTTTGTTGCAAAGCCATACCGTTATTAGCACACTTTTTTCCCTTTATTTACCTGTTTCCTGTCAAATCAGCGGGTTAATCCGTCTCAGGAGCCAAGGTGAAAAATAATCCTCTTTCCAGTAACTATACCCCTTTACGCTTTGCCTTGCTCTGCGTTGCTATTATCTGCGCGCTGGGCCTGCTGCTCGGCAGAACGGCCTGGCTACAGGTTGTCTCGCCGGAAAAGCTGGTAAAGGAGGAGGATATGCGTTCGATTCGCGAAGAGAAGATTGTGCCGCCCCGGGGAATGATTGTCGATCGTAACGGACTTCCGCTGGCGGTGAGCGTCCCGGTTAGCGCGGTGTGGGCCGATCCTAAAACGATTAATAGCAGCGGCGGCGTGGAGTTCAACTCGCGCTGGCAGGCGCTGGCCAGCGCCCTGAACATGCCGCTGAGCGAAATTGCCGAACGCATCCGTCATAATTCGAAGTCACGCTTTATCTACCTTGCCCGCCAGCTCGATCCGCAGCAGGCAAAATGGATTGATAAGCTCAACCTGCAGGGGATCAACCTCCAGGAGGAGTCCCGACGCTTTTACCCCAGCGGGCACGTTGCCGCTAACCTGATTGGCTTTACTAACGTTGACGGGCAGGGGATTGAAGGTATTGAGAAGAGTTTTAACGCCCAGCTTACCGGCAGGTCAGGCCTGCGTCAGGTACGCAAAGATCGCCACGGACACGTTATCGAGAATATTACCGAAACGCCTGCCGTACCGGCACATACCCTGATGCTGAGCATCGATAAGCGTCTGCAAACCCTGACCGAAGACGCGCTCGATAATGCCGTTAGCTGGAATAAAGCAGAATCTGGCGCGGCAGTGCTGGTGCGGATCCAGACAGGCGAAATTCTCGCTATGGCCAGCTATCCTGACTTCAACCCCAACAACCGCAGCGGCGCGACGCTGGATGATTTCCGCAATCGCGCTATCAGCGACACCTTTGAACCAGGCTCGACAGTTAAGCCAATGGTGCTGATGGCGGCGCTGAAGGAGGGTATCGTTCAGCCTGACAGCGTAGTGGATACCCATCCTTATACTCTCGACGGCCATCGAATTCGTGACGTGGGCTACTATCCGGAGCTAACCCTGACCGGCATCCTGCAAAAGTCGAGCGATACCGGGGTGTCACGCCTGTCGCTGGCCATGCCGGTTCAGCGCCTGCTTGATACCTACAAAGCATTCGGCTTTGGCAGCTCGACAGGACTGGGGCTGACCGGAGAGAGCAGCGGCATTCTGCCGGTACGCAAATACTGGGGCCAGCTCGATCGCGCCACCTTCTCGTTTGGCTATGGCTTGATGGTCACCCCGCTACAGCTGGCCCACGTTTATGCCACCATTGGCAGCTATGGACTTGCCCGTCCGCTCTCTATTACGCGTGTCGATCCGCCGGTAGTGGGGAAGCAGGTGATGCCGCAGGAGATTGTTCATCAGGTCGAGCATATGATGGAGAGCGTTGCTCTGCCCGGCGGCGGCGGCATCAAAGCAGCCGTGCGCGACTACCGCGTGGCGGTAAAAACCGGCACCGCGAAGAAGATCGATGAGAACGGCAAATACGTCGATAAGTACGTAGCCTATACCGCAGGCGTCGCCCCTGCCAGCCAGCCAAAATATGCTCTCGCGGTGGTGATAAACGATCCTCAGAACGGTGCATACTACGGTGGGGCAGTATCGGCTCCGGTATTCAGTCAAATTATGGGGGATGTGCTGCGGGCAAAAAACGTCACGCCGGACGGGATGGCACCCGATTCGAGCCATCTGGTGGTGCTAAATTCGTCTGCCGGTGCGGATCCACTGCCTTAAGACATTCCCCGCCGCGGCAATTGGCGTTACACTTTCGCCCTTTCTCTCTGCCCGGAGTTGCTATGTCCTTCACCTGTCCGCTATGTCATGCGCCGTTGCTGCGTACCGATAAAACCTACGTCTGTCCGCAGCGGCACCAGTTTGATATTGCGAAAGAGGGATACGTCAACCTGCTGCCCGTTCAGCATAAGCGTTCACGCGATCCGGGTGACAGCGCGGAGATGATGCAGGCCCGGCGCGCTTTTCTCGATGCGGACCACTATTTGCCGCTGCGCCAGACGCTAAACGAGCTGCTGGATGCGCGCCTGCCCGCAAAAGCCGATGCCCTGCTGGATATCGGCTGTGGCGAAGGGTACTACACCCACGCCTTTGCCGACATTGCTCGCCAGCATGGCGCGGAGACCTTTGGCCTGGACGTCTCCAGGGCGGCGGTCCGGGCGGCGGCAAAGCGCTATCCGCAGGTGATGTTCTGCGTGGCGTCGAGCCACCGTCTGCCGTTTGAGGCACAGACGCTGAACGCCGTGGTACGCATCTATGCCCCCTGTAAAGCCGAGGAGCTGGCTCGTGTCGTGAAGCCGGAAGGGTGGGTGATTACCGCTGCACCGGGACCACGGCATCTGGTCGAGCTGAAAGGATTGATCTATGACGAGGTGCAGCTGCATGCTCCGCAGAGCGAACAGCTGACCGGCTTCACGCTGCGGGAGCAGCGATCCCTGAACTACGGGATGACGCTAAACGGTGCTGAGGCCGTCGCGCTGCTGCAGATGACGCCTTTTGCCTGGCGGGCAAAGCCGCAGGTTTGGCAGGCGTTGCAGGAGATGGCCCAGTTTAGCTGCGAGGCAGATTTCAGCATTCAGTGCTGGCAGCGCGACGTTTAAGAAGCGAAGTGGCTCCAGAGGATCTGGGTGCCAATGCCGATCAGCACCACGCCACCGAGGATCTCGGCCCGTTTGCCCAACAGCGGGCCGATAAATTTACCGACCATCATGCCAAGGGTGGACATAATCAGGGTCGCGCAGCCGATGGCCAGCGCGGTGGTGATGATGTTAACCTGCAAAAAGGCGAGGCCAACGCCGACAGCCATGGCGTCCAGGCTGGTGGCAATGGCGGTGGTGACCAGCAGCCAGAAGCCGTGGCGACGCAGCGGGGCGATCTCTTCATCAGGCTGGCAGCGCACGCCCTCCAGCACCATCCGGCTGCCTAAAAATACCAGCAGTAAAAAGGCGATCCAGTGGTTCCACTCCAGCACAAACTGGCTGGCCAGCATGCCTAAACCCCAGCCGATCAGCGGGGTCAGCGTCTCAATGACGCCAAAAATCAAACCGGTACGCAGGGCATCAGAAAATTTGGGTTTGTGCAGCGTCGCACCTTTACCAATAGAGGCGGCAAAGGCATCCATCGACATGCCAAAAGCGAGCAGGAGGGTGGCGGATAGGTTCATACAAGCGTCCTGACCGGGAAATCCATATGACACATCACTGCCCCCAGTAATCAGCAGTTGATGCGTCTATGGTCTCGCCTGACTAAACAGCCTCAGCTATAGCTATCTGGTCCGCACGCGCCACGTTTTGCAACGAGTATGTTGACACGTACATTTCCGGAAACAGGAAATTGGCTACTCCCCAACGACGGGCGCAACCTTAACATATTTTGATAAACTAAAACAATAACCGAAGTTCATTATTTCATGGTGCTATTGATAACGATTTTCATTTGGGCGAGTATGTGAAAATAACGTTACAAACCACAGTGAGCTATGCAGGAAATAATATAGCCATGGCTATGTTTTAATGCGTTGTTATTCGTAAGATATAGTAATGGCTATATTTTAACCTATTGAGTTTTAACGATAACCTGGTAAATCCTCTCAAGATCGTCGATATTTCGCACACGAATGAGCAGGCGGCGTTGCTCTAATTGCACGACCAGCACGCCATCCTCTGAAAGCTGCATCTCTTTAATACGACTGTATTCAATCCAGATATTAGCAAAGAAAAACCCATTTTCTTTGAAGATGGTTCTCGGGGCACGGATCCAGAACAGGTATATTACCACCAGTGCCAGCATGGATAATAACCATGTGGTTAAAATAGCACCATGATGCGTTACGTTATTATAGATAAGGATGACCAGCAGGCCGGTAAAGATCATGCTGTCAGCGCGGCTGCGGCGCAGCAGCGGAGCGGTAAGCAGCGTCGCACCATGGCGGCGCGGCATAATAAACTCGTCATAGATAGCGTAAGCCAGTAGCCCAGCCACGCACAGCACCAGCACGTAATCCGTTAGCGTCATTCATCCTCCAGAAATAAAAACCGGGGGCAGTGCCCCCGGCGTCACATCTACCGCTTACAGGCCGAGAAGGCCAACGGCGTAGCCTACAATTCCGATGACGAAAAAGCCAACGATAATCCACAGCGGGTTCACTTTCTTACGCAGCAGCCACATGCAGGCGAAGGTCAGCAGCAGCGGCACCAGGCCCGGCATCAGCTGGTCAAGAATGGTCTGCACGGTAGTGACGTTAGTCTTCCCGGTCTGGTCGGTAATCTCCGACACCACCAGCGGGATGTTAACATGCGTCCACTTGTTTACCAGCGCCCCCATGACAAAGAGGCCGAGGATGGATGCCCCCTCGGTTAGCTTCTGCAGGAAGCCGCCGCCCATATCCTTAACGATATCCACCCCTTTACGGTAGCCGTAGGCGACGCCGTAGTAGCGGGTAGCCAGACGTACCACGTTAAAGAGGATAAAGAACAGCAGCGGGCCGAGCAGGCTGCCGCTCATGGCAATCCCCGCCCCCAGCGCAGCAAATACTGGACGGACGGTTCCCCAGAAGATCGGGTCGCCGACGCCTGCCAGCGGCCCCATCAGGCCTACTTTAATACCGTTGATAGCACCGTCGTCAATCTCTGCCCCGTTGGCGCGCTGCTCCTCCATGGCGAGGGTAACCCCGAGCACAGGCGCGGCAACGTAGGGGTGGGTGTTAAAGAACTCCAGATGGCGCTTAATGGCCTGGCGGCGCGCCTCGTTATTCTCCGGGTAGAGGCGTTTGATAGCCGGTACCATAGAGAAGCAGAAGCCCAGCGCCTGCATACGCTCGAAGTTCCATGACCCCTGGAAGAGGTTAGAGCGAATGAATACCCCGCGGATATCGCCAGCCGTGAGTTTTTTCTCGGACGTCGTTTTTGTTATATCAACCATGTCGCTCACCTGTTAATCCAGTTCGTTATCGAGATCGTTAGCACCGGCAGCCTGAGCAGGCGCGCCCGCCGAGCGGTTATATTTCGGGCTAAGCTGAATGTAGAGAATGGCCATCACGGCACCGATGACCCCCAGCGCCACCAGGTTAAAGTTGGTGAAGGCGGCGGTAACGAAGCCCAGATAGAAGAACGGCATCAGGTAGCCTGCGCGCATCATGTTGATGACCATCGCATAACCTACGACCACGATCATGCCACCGGCAATGTTCAGACCGCTGGTCACCACTTCCGGAATGGCGTTGAGCATGCTCTGGACTTCACTGGTCCCTACGGAGTAGGCAACGATCACCGCCGGGATAGCGATACGCATCGCCTGCAGGAACAGGGAGGAGACGTGGATCCAGGAGAGCGCGGTCAGGTTGCCGTTTTCGGCCGCCTTATCCGCCGCATGCTGGAAGGCTACGGTAATGGTACGAACGATAATGGTCAGCACCTGACCTGCCGCCGCCAGCGGGATAGCCAGCGCGATACCGGCGCCGATGCTCTGGCCTCCGGCGATAACCAGCACCGTTGAGATGATGGATGCCAGCGCGGCATCCGGCGCAACCGCGGCCCCGATGTTCATCCAGCCGAGGGCGATCATCTCCAGGGTACCGCCTATGATGATGCCTTTTTGCATATCACCCAGCACGATACCGATTAACGTACAGGCCACCAGCGGACGGTGAAACTGAAACTCATCCAGCACCGACTCCATACCGGCAATACAGGCCACGATGAACACCAGCACAATCTGAAGAGTGGTAATCTCCATTGTACTTCTCCTATAACAATACAGATTAGAGTGTAAAAACAGCGCGATCGGCGGATGCCGGTTACTTCGCCACTTTGCTGATTAAATCCATCATTTTCAGGCGTTGATCGCTGGAGACTTTCCGCACCTCCAGCTCAATCCCCTGGGCGTTCAGCTTTTTAAAGGCGGCGATATCCTGCTCATCTACCGATACCGCATTGTTGACCTGTGTTTTGCCCTGGCGGAAAGCCATGCCGCCGATGTTAACCGAGGTGATCTTCACCCCTTCGTCAACGAGGCGTACCACATCGGTCGGATTGGTGAACAGCAGCATGACACGTTCACCGGCGTATTTCGGGTTGTTATAAACGCGGATCATCTTGGCGACGTCCACCACGTGAGCGGTTACGCCAGGGGGAGCCACCTGGGTTAATAGCGTTTTGCGTACCGTGTCGGCGGCCACCTCATCGCTGACGACAATAATGCGTTGCACGTTGGTCTCTTTAGTCCAGCGGGTCGCGACCTGGCCGTGGATCAGGCGATCGTCGATACGCGCGAGGCCGATGGTCATATAGTCCTCTGGTCCCATCGGTTTTTGCGGCGTGGCGCTCTTCGGTGCGGCAGCTGGGGCAGGGGCGGCAGCAGGCTGGGCCTTCTCTACCGGCTGCGCCTTCAGCGCCTTCACCCCTTCGCGGCCTGCCTCAACGGCGACGGCGACCAGATCGTCAAAAGCCGGGTCGTCATCGCGCCCCATCAGGGTTTCGACCAGCATGGGAATGTTGACCCCGGCCACCACTTCATGGTGCTCTTTATCGACGACAATACGGCTGGCAGCATTGAACGGGCTGCCGCCCCACGTATCGACGAGAAACAGTACGCCCTTGCCAGTGTCAAGCTTCGCCAACTGCGCGTTATATTTTTCGATCAGCGTTTCGGCGTTTTCACCCGGTACGAAATCGATCCAGCCTACGTTCTCCTGCTCGCCCAATAGCATTTCAGCTGTTTTAATCAGCTGCTCCGCAGCCCAGCCATGTGTGCCTATCACAATAGCAATGGTCACTTGCTACCTCCTTTATTATCGTGAACACATCCGTAGCAGATGCATTGTGAATCGTTACGTCATAGCGAATCGATTCAGAGAGGGATAAGATAAAAAATTCAGACTTCGCGATTTATTTTAGATAGTGAAAAAATAATTTATGTGATTCAGATCCGTAATTTAGCTTTCGTAATAAAAGAAATTTTGTTGCGCAAAATATCTTCACTACGCCACCGAAAATGCAAATTCTGGTAAATCTTTGCAAAACCGTAATTCTCTCTGTTATGTTTACTTTCTGTTTATAATCACTGGAGTAGAGGGCAGTTGCCCACCGTATGGACCGTCACCGACGTCAGTTTACCTTCAGGCCGCTTAGCGCCTGCATTAATCCTCGTTTAGCTGTCACCACGCCTGCATGCTGTAAGGCCCCTTTGTTTTGTCACTTCCTTAGCAGGAGCATGTCATGGAATTCTTAATGGACCCCTCGATCTGGGTGGGATTGTTGACGCTTGTCGTGCTTGAAATTGTCCTTGGTATCGATAACCTGGTGTTTATCGCCATTCTTGCCGACAAGCTGCCGCCGAAGCAGCGGGATAAAGCGAGGCTGATTGGTCTCTCCCTTGCGCTGGTGATGCGCCTTGCGCTGCTCTCCGTTATCTCGTGGATGGTGACACTCACCCAGCCGCTCTTCTCGGTCATGGATTTTACCTTCTCCGGCCGCGATCTGATCATGCTGCTCGGGGGGATATTCTTACTCTTTAAAGCGACAACGGAATTACACGAGCGCCTGGAAAACCGCGAGCATGACAGCGGACAGGGTAAGGGTTATGCCAGCTTCTGGGTGGTGGTGGTACAGATCGTTATCCTCGATGCGGTCTTCTCTCTCGACGCGGTGATCACCGCCGTGGGGATGGTGAACCATCTGCCGGTAATGATGGCAGCGGTAGTGATCGCGATGGCAGTCATGCTGTTGGCCTCGAAGCCGCTGACGCGCTTTGTTAACCAGCATCCGACGGTGGTAGTGCTCTGCCTGAGCTTCCTGCTGATGATCGGTCTGAGCCTGGTGGCGGAAGGCTTTGGTTTCCATATTCCTAAGGGCTACCTCTACGCGGCCATTGGCTTCTCGATCATCATTGAGTTCTTCAACCAGGTGGCGCGCCGCAACTTTATTCGCCACCAGTCTACGCTGCCGCTGCGGGCGCGCACTGCCGACGCCATTCTGCGTCTGATGGGCGGTCGCCGTCAGGCTACGGTTCAGCACGAGCCGGACAGTCAGTCTCCGGTTCCGGTGCCTGAGGGCGCGTTTGCCGATGAAGAGCGCTACATGATCAACGGCGTGCTGACTCTGGCGTCGCGCTCACTGCGTAGCATCATGACGCCACGCGGCGAGATCAGCTGGGTCGATGCCAACCTTGACGTTGACGCTATTCGCCAGCAGCTGCTCTCCTCTCCACACAGCCTTTTCCCGGTGTGTCGGGGCGAGCTGGATGAGGTTATCGGTATCGTGCGGGCGAAAGAGCTGCTGGTGGCCCTGGAAGAGGGTGTTGACGTGGCGGCTATCGCCTCGGCTGCTCCGGCCATCGTGGTTCCGGAAACCCTCGATCCCATTAAGCTGCTGGCGGTTCTGCGCCGTGCAAGAGGTAGTTTCGTGATGGTGACTAACGAGTTTGGCGTAGTGCAGGGTCTGGTGACGCCGCTCGACGTGCTGGAAGCTATTGCCGGTGAGTTCCCGGATGCCGACGAGACCCCGGAAATTGTTACTGACGGCGACGGCTGGCTGGTAAAAGGCGCTACCGATCTCCATGCACTTCAGCATGCGCTGCAAATAGATACCCTGGTGAACGACGAAGAGGATATCGCCACCGTCGCGGGGCTGGTCATTGCTATCAATGGGCAAATCCCTAAACCGGGCGATGTGCTGCAGCTTGCGCCGTTGACCATTACCGTGGTTGAGGCGAACGACTACCGGGTCGATCTGGTACGGGTTGTTAAAGAGCAGCCGGTACAGGAGGACGAAGAGGAGTAGCCTCGTTCAGCGTAGCGGCGTCATGGGCATCACTCGCCCGCTATAGGTGGCTGGCGGAGGGGTACTCCCCGCCAGCCACGTTGGGAAATCTTTTAGCGGCATAGGCTTCGCATAGAGAAATCCCTGGAAAATCGTAACCCCGCGCTGGCGCAAACGCTGCGCCTGCAGCGGGGTCTCAACCCCCTCCGCAATCAGCTCGATTTTCAGCCGTTTACCCAGCGCGATAATAATATCCGTTACCGTCGAGTTCACCGCATCGGTGCCTACCGCCGTGGTGTAGGATTTATCGATCTTCAGCACGTCCGGACGCAGCTTCTCCAGCCACGAGAGAGAGGTATTGCCGGTACCAAAGTCATCAATCGCCAGCTTAACCCCACGCCGATGCAAGGCCCGTACGATCCGGTAGTCAATATCGGTGATCGCCTCCCGCTCGGTCAGCTCAATGGTGAGCTGCTGAACCGGGCGTGCGTGGAACCAGAGACGGTTGAGATCCTTCAGCAGCACACCGTCGCGGAAGTGGCTTGCCGAGACGTTAATGCCGATATGAAACTGGCTGTTGGCCGGAAACAGCGCCAGCTGGCGGTGGGTCTCTGCCAGCACATAGCGCGTGAGCGGGGCAATCAGGCTCTGCTCTTCGGCAATGGGAATAAATACGTCCGGCGAGATCCAGCCCTGGCGTGGGTTGTTCCAGCGCAGCAGGATCTCCACCCCCTCGCACTGGTGAGTATTGGCGTTCAGCAGCGGCTGACAGAAAAGCTCAAACTCATGAGCCGCCAGTCCAAGGTTGATCTCCCACGAGAAGCTCATCCGGTTAGCGGTGACAATCCAGGCGATATAGCCCATCAGCAGGCTGATGATCACCGCCAGCGGCAGCTGGGAAGGAAGGTGACGCAGCGCCAGCTCGCCTGCGCCCGGCCCTCTGACGCTGACGGTAAAAGGAAACTGTTCCGAGCTTTGCTGGAACCGCGTCTCGTCGACCAGCGGGGGCAAGCTATCCACCACACCAGCGCCGTAGATCAGGTGTCGATCACCTACCGTGATGCTCGCGCCAGTGATCAGCGGCTTTTGTGGCTCCAGCATCAGGCCGGTGAGCAGATCGATATTGATCACTTCCATTACGCCGTCCTGCCCGTTTTGCGTCAGCGGAAACCACTGGATCAGTATCGGGCTGCCCCGCAGCAGGGAGTTGTCGGTAGTGAGCAGCAGCAGCGGATGGGGAGTGGGGAGCGCGGGTTGAAGCTGATGAATAGGGACATTACGATAACCGAAGATGCTGGAGCAGTAGAGGGTGCCGTTCTTGATAAGGCCGATGGAGCGTACGGTTTGCATCGTCGCGGCCTGCTTTCGTAGCGCCAGGTGCGCCTCATCGCAGGGCAAGCCGACCAGCGGCAGAAGCACTCCCCGGCCCTGGGCAAGGGGAAGCAGGATCCTATTCAGCGAAGAGACCGCGTGGCTGGTAAAAGAGAGGATCCGCTGCTGGTTAGCGTTGCGCTCGGAAATGTAGCGCGAGCCAAGAGTCAGGAAAAGCGTAAAGACAGCGACGACCACGCAGACAACGGCGCGCTTTCGGCGGTAGCTTCTTATAATATGCTGTGCTGTTCGCATATCCCGACAATCCCCAGGAGAGCCGTTGGCGAGAAAGCAAACGGCAACACAGCAAGTGTAGTGGGGGAAAAAATAATCGGCAGCGAAAAGGGGAATAATTAGCCCTTTCGGGTGAAAGGGCTGGTTAACGTATTAGTCGCACTGAACCTTGATCGCCAGGCCACCGCGGGAGGTTTCGCGGTATTTGGCATTCATATCCTTGCCGGTTTCGTACATGGTTTCGATAACCTTATCCAGCGATACACGCGGGGCGCTGGTGCGGCGCATCGCCATGCGCGAGGCGTTGATGGCCTTCACCGAGGCGATAGCGTTACGCTCGATGCACGGCACCTGTACCTGGCCGGCGACCGGATCGCAGGTCAGCCCCAGGTTATGCTCCATGCCGATCTCTGCCGCCACGCAGACCTGCTCCGGGCTGGCACCCATCAGCTCCGCCAGGCCCGCAGCCGCCATGGAGCAGGCCACGCCCACTTCACCCTGACAGCCCACTTCCGCACCGGAGATAGAGGCGTTCATCTTATAGAGCGTGCCGATGGCCCCCGCAGCCAGGAAGTAGCGGGTGTAGATATCCGGGGTAACCGGCTCGATAAAGTGATCGTAATAGGCCAGCACCGCAGGTACGATGCCGCATGCGCCGTTGGTCGGGGCAGTCACCACGCGGCCACCGGCGGCGTTCTCTTCGTTTACCGCCAGCGCGAACATGTTAACCCAGTCGACAACCACCATCGGATCGCTGGAGTGCTTGTCGCTGGCTACCAGCAGGCGGCGCAGGGCAGAGGCACGACGCGGTACGCGCAGCGGGCCAGGCAGTACGCCTTCGGTGTTCATGCCGCGATCGATACAGGCCTGCATCGTCTGCCAGACGTTTGCAAAATAGTCGGCAATCTCCTCTTTGCTGTGCAGGGCCAGCTCGTTCTGCATCACCATGCCGGAGAGGGAGAGACCGGTCTCTTTGCACCAGTTCAGTATCGCCTGGGCAGAGTCGTAGGGGTAGGGCACGCTGACGGCCTGGGCGCTCTCTTTACCAAAGTGCTCTTCATCGACGATAAACCCGCCGCCGATAGAGTAGTAGGTTTTGCTGTAGATCTCTTTCTCGCCCTGATACGCATGGATGCACATGCCGTTCTCATGCAGCGGCAGGTTATCGCTCTGAAAACGCATGCCGTTATCAGCAGGGAAATCCACCTCATGGCGGCCGTGGGCCAACAGCAGACGACCACGGGTCTCTACGTCGCGAATAAACGCCGGAATCGCATCGATATCTACTGTCGCTGGCTCGTTACCCGCCAGACCCATAATAATGGCGATATCGGTGTGGTGACCGCGGCCGGTCAGCGACAGTGAACCATAGACGTCCACCGCCACACGGGTGACGCTCTCCAGCAATCCCTTTTCGACCAGGTCATCGACGAACTGTTTCCCGGCCTTCATTGGCCCAACAGTATGGGAAGAGGAAGGACCAATTCCCACTTTAAACATGTCGAATATACTAATCACGCTAACACTCCTGACAGGGTTGCCGGACCCTCCGGCAACGATGTAATAATTGCGCATAGTGTAAGAGGGAACCGCGGGATCGGTTTAACTATTCACATGAATTAAACTAATAGCCAACCTCTATTTTACTAATGCTGCGAGGCAGGTCACGCCCGATCGGAAACGGGCGTTGTGTAAAGTATAGTCAGGGTTTCAGGCCAATCTGTAAGGCCAGCTCACGAATAATGCCTGCGGTCATGCCCCAGACAAAGTAATGCTGATACCAGGAGAGCCATACCTGGTGCGCATTGCCGCGCCGGTGAATATCCAGCGGGTGATAACGCCCCAGGCGTAGCGCCTCCGCCAGCGGCATCTCAAATACCGCCGCGACCTCATCTTCGCTGGCGTGGTAGTGCAGATCCGGCGGAATAATACCCACCACCGGGGTGACCTGGAAGCCGGTCACGCTGTCCACCGGCGGCAGAACGCCAATCACCTCTACCGCTTCGGGGGGAATGGCGACCTCCTCTTCGGCTTCGCGCAGGGCAGCGGCAATAATAGAGGCATCGCTGCTGTCTACGGCTCCGCCGGGGAAGGCCACCTGGCCCGCGTGCTTACGCAGGCGCGCCGAGCGCTGGGTCAGCAGCAGCCCAGGCTGCTCGCGACGCACTACCGGGATCAGCACCGCCGCCTGGCGGTTGTTCAGGCTCGCACCGCTGGCCTGCGGGCGTAGAAGTTGAAAGCGGGATAAAAAATCGTCCAGGGTCAGGTTTGTGCTCTCCACCCGTTATCTCTCCAGCTGTTGCAGAATACGATTAACTTTATCAAAGGTTTCCTGATATTCCGCCCCGGATTGGCTATCGGCAACAATACCGCCCCCGGCGGAGCAGTAAAGCTGTCCGTTGCAGGCACTCAGGGTGCGGATAGTAATGCTGGTGTCCATGGTGCCGCAGAGGCTGATATAGCCAATGCTGCCGCACCACGCGTTACGCCGCTGCGGCTCCAGCTCGTCAATGATCTGCATCGCCCGCACCTTCGGCGCACCGGTGATCGAGCCGCCAGGAAAGGCCGCCCGCAGCAGATCGCAGGCGTGTTGTGCGGCAGGCAGGCGGGCAGTGACGGTGCTGACCAGATGGTGAACTGCCGGAAACGGCTCTACCACAAACAGTTCGGGAACACGCACCGAGCCGGGCACCGCAACCCGGCCAATGTCGTTGCGCATCAGGTCCACGATCATCAGGTTTTCCGCGCGATCCTTTGACGAAGCCGCCAGCTTTTCCGTCTGCAGACGATCGGCCTGCGGATCTGCCAGCCGGGGCAGGGTGCCCTTAATGGGCCGGGTCTGTATCCGGTCCTGCTCCAGATGGATAAACCGCTCAGGTGACAGGCTCAGAATCGCCCCCTCATCAAGCCGCAGAAAGGCGCTGAACGGCGCACGGTTGCTGGCGTTGAGGCGGGTAAACGCCTGCCACTCGTTGCCCTGATAGGTCGCCTGAAAACGCTGGGCCAGATTAACCTGGTAGCAGTCACCGCTCTGCAGGTAAGCCTGCACGCGATCAAACTTAGCGCTATATTCCGCCGCGCTCATGTTAGAGTGCCAGCTTGAGGTCAGGCTAAAAGCGTTCCTGGCGGGAGCCTGCTGTGCCTCCAGCCAGGCAAGACGGGCGCTGACGTCACCGTGGCTGAGCAGCGATACGCGCTTTTTATGGTGATCGACAATCAGTGCCCAGTCATACAGCCCCACCGCCATATCCGGCAGGGCAATATCAGCCTCTGCCTGCGTGGGTAGCGTTTCAAAGCGACGGCCCAGATCGTAGCCAAACAGCCCCAGCGCGCCGCCCTGGAAGGGCAGATCGGGATTGACTTTAGCGGGTAGTTCCAGAGACGTCAGCGCCTGCTGAAGCAGCGCCAGCGGATCGGCCGCAGAGATATCCGTACCCTCGAGCGTCACCCGCGTGGTTTCACCGGTAGTGACCAGCGTGCCCAGCGGTTCGGCCACCAGAATATCGAAGCGGCTGTAGGGGTGATCGGCATGGCCGGAGTGCAGCAGCATCGCCCACGGCAGGTGGCTCAGACGCGCAAACCAGAACTCGGCGGCGTCGTGACGCCACGGTAGGGTGATAACGGTAGGGGAAAGCGTGTTCATGTATGGCAAACAACCAGGCAGCGTGAAATAATTAGCGCTGATAATCTAGCAGGAGTTAACGATGTTTGCAGGTTTACCTTCGCTCAGTCATGAGCAACAGCAGCAGGCGGTAGAGCGTATTCAGCAGCTTATGTCCGAAGGCATGAGCAGCGGGCAGGCGATCGCAGTGGTTGCCGAAGAGCTGCGTGCCAACCATACCGGGGAGCGGATCGTGGCACGCTTTGAAGATGAGGATGAAGAGGAGTAACCCTACACCGCGGCGATAATTTTAATTTCGACCCGGTACTGCGGGTTCATCAGCGTCGCCTGTACGGTGCAGCGTACCGGCGCATGGCCTGCCACCACCCATGCATCCCATGCGCGGTTCATTGCCGCAAAGTCGCTGGCGTCGGCGAGGAAAATCGTAGCGTCCAGAATACGTCTCTTATCGCTGCCCTGTTTCTCCAGCACGGCGTCAATCTGCGCCAGAGTGTTAGCCGTCTGGGCTTCGGCGTCGGCCTCCAGATTCTCCGGCACGCCGGTATAGTACAGCGTCTGGTTATGGATCACCGCATCTGACCAGCGGGCCTCGGCATCAATACGTTTTATCGTCACTTTTCACTCCGTTATTGCTTTTTTGCAGCGCCAAGAGTGCCACACGGGTAGCGATCCTGTCACCACTTCGGCTAGCTAAAAATGCCCGCGCCTGACATAATCACTGGCGATATAACCAGGGGGCGGCGTGGCAGAGAACAGTGTAACGGACGATTTTGCAACAGACGGGCAGTTAGCGAAAGCGATACCGGGCTTTAAACCGCGTGAACCGCAGCGGCAGATGGCCCAGGCGGTCAGCGCCGCCATTGCTAATACCCAGCCGCTGGTGGTTGAGGCCGGAACGGGAACGGGGAAAACCTACGCCTATCTGGCCCCGGCCCTGCGTGCCGGGAAAAAGGTGATTATCTCCACCGGCTCAAAAGCGCTGCAGGATCAGCTCTACAGCCGCGATCTGCCCACCGTCTCCCGCGCGCTGGAGTATACCGGTCGCCTGGCGCTGCTGAAGGGGCGCTCCAACTACCTCTGCATTGAGCGCCTTGAGCAACAGGCCCTTGCCGGCGGCGATCTGCCGGTGCAGATCCTCAGCGACGTCATCCTGCTGCGGTCATGGTCGAGCCAAACGCTGGACGGCGACATCAGCACCTGCGCCAGCGTGGCGGAGGACTCCCAGGCATGGCCGCTGGTCACCAGCACCAACGACAACTGCCTCGGCAGCGACTGCCCGATGTATAAAGATTGCTTCGTGGTCAAGGCGCGTAAGAAGGCGATGGACGCCGATGTAGTTGTGGTTAACCACCACCTCTTTCTCGCCGACATGGTGGTGAAAGACAGCGGCTTTGGCGAGCTGATCCCCGAGGCCGACGTAATGATCTTCGACGAAGCGCACCAGCTGCCGGATATCGCCAGCCAGTACTTCGGCCAGTCGCTCTCCAGCCGCCAGCTGCTCGATCTGGCGAAAGATTTCACCATTGCCTACCGCACCGAACTGAAAGATACCCAGCAGCTGCAGAAGTGCGCCGATCGCCTGGCGCAGAGTGCACAGGATTTTCGTTTACAGCTGGGCGAGCCGGGCTATCGTGGCAATCTGCGCGAGCTGCTGGCGGACAGCCACGTTCAGCGCGCGCTGTTGCTGCTCGATGATGCCTTAGAGCTGTGCTACGACGTAGCCAAACTCTCCCTCGGCCGCTCGGCGCTGCTCGACGCGGCTTTTGAGCGGGCCACGCTCTATCGCGCGCGCCTTAAGCGGCTGAAAGAGATCAACCAGCCGGGCTTCAGCTACTGGTACGAGTGCACCTCCCGCCACTTTACCCTCGCTCTGACGCCGCTCACCGTGGCAGAGAAGTTCAAAGAGGTAATGGCCCAGAAGCCGGGAAGCTGGATCTTTACCTCGGCCACGCTCTCGGTGAACGACGAGCTGCATCACTTTACCTCGCGGCTGGGGATTGAAACGGCAGAGTCAATGCTGCTGCCCAGCCCCTTTGACTACGCCCGCCAGGCGCTGCTCTGCGTGCCGCGTAACCTGCCGCAGGCCAACCAGCCCGGCGCGGCACGTCAGCTGGCCGCGATGCTCAGGCCAATGATCGAGGCCAATAACGGGCGCTGCTTTATGCTCTGCACCTCCCACGCCATGATGCGCGATCTGGCGGAACAGTTCCGCGCTACCCTGTCGCTGCCGGTGCTGTTGCAGGGAGAGACCAGCAAAGGCCAGCTGCTGCAGCAGTTTGTTACTGCCGGAAATGCCCTGCTGGTGGCGACCAGTAGCTTCTGGGAGGGGGTAGACGTGCGCGGCGATACTCTGTCGCTGGTCATCATCGATAAGCTGCCCTTTACCTCGCCGGACGATCCGCTGCTGAAGGCGCGGATGGAGGATTGCCGCCTGCGCGGGGGCGATCCTTTTGACGATGTTCAGCTGCCGGACGCGGTGATCACCCTCAAGCAGGGGGTAGGCCGCCTGATCCGCGACATCGACGACCGCGGCGTGCTGGTGATCTGTGACAACCGACTGGTAATGCGTCCCTATGGTGCCACCTTCCTCGCCAGCCTGCCGCCGACCCCGCGCACCCGGGATATTGCCCGGGCGGTCAGATTTCTTGCCGGGGTCTCTACGGAGTAATTTGCCGCAGAGTGTGCTAAGATGCGCGCCATTTTATTGAATCAACACCCCGAGAGCGCGAAGACCGATGCGAATTCTGGCTATTGATACCGCCACAGAGGCCTGTTCCGTTGCCCTGTGGAATGACGGTACGACCTCTGCCCACTTTGAACTCTGCCCAAGAGAACATACCCAACGTATTTTACCCCTCGTTCAGCAAACGCTGAGCGACAGCGGCGTCACCCTTGCCGAACTTGACGCGCTGGCCTTTGGCCGTGGGCCGGGCAGCTTTACCGGCGTGCGGATTGGCATTGGTATTGCGCAGGGGCTGGCGCTGGGCGCTGAGCTGCCGATGATCGGCGTCTCAACCCTGGCCACTATGGCGCAGGGCGCGTGGCGTAAAACCGGTGCGACGCGCGTGCTGGCCGCCATTGATGCCCGTATGGGTGAAGTCTACTGGGCTGAATACCAGCGCGATGAGCAGGGCGTCTGGCACGGCGAAGAGAGCGAGGCGGTGCTGAAGCCTGAAGCGGTCAGTGAACGCCTGGCCCAGCTTAGCGGATCCTGGGCCACGGTGGGCACCGGCTGGCCGGCATGGCCAGATCTCGGTAAAGAGAGCGGGCTGGCGCTCACCGACGGCGGCATCCTGCTGCCTGCGGCTGAAGATATGCTCCCGCTCGCCTGTCAGCTCTTTGCCCAGCAGCGTACCGTCGCCGTGGAGCATGCGGAGCCGGTTTATTTGCGTAACGAAGTGGCCTGGAAGAAACTTCCCGGTAGAAAATGAATCTTAGCTATATACATAACGTAACAGTGTAAATAGCAGGAAGGTGGTAAGTGAAGGTATCCCATAAGGTGGATCAAAGCAGGCCCATGCGCTGGCTGCTGGCAGGCTTAGCCGCCCTGGCGCTGAGCGGCTGCGTCTCGGTCCCTGACGCCATTAAAGGCAGCAGTCCGACGCCGCAGCAGGATCTGGTTCGGGTGATGAATGCCCCTGAGCTGTACGTTGGCCAGGAGGCGCGCTTTGGCGGTAAAGTCATCGCCATGGAGAACAAGCAGGGACAAACGCGGCTGGAGATCGCCTCGGTACCGCTGGACAGCGGCGCACGCCCGGTCCTGGGTGAAGCGTCCAGGGGGCGTATCTACGCCGACGTGAACGGCTTCCTCGACCCGGTAGATTTTCGCAACCAGTACGTGACCGTGGTCGGCACCATTAGCGGCGTAGAGCAGGGCAAAGTGGGCGAGACCCCCTATAAGTTTATGGTCATCAAGGTGAGTGGCTATAAACGCTGGCATCTCCAGCAGCAGGTGATGCTGCCGCCGCAGCCGATCGATCCGTGGTACTGGGGACCGGGACCGAATCCCTGGCGTTACGGTGGCTATGGCGGCTACGGCTGGTATAACGCCGGTCCGGCGCCCGTGCATACCATCGTAACAGAGTAACTGCCTGTTATTTAACGGAAGAGACAGCGGACTATCCGCTGTTTCTCTGTTTTTAGGGCCATAACAAGAATAAAAGAGTGACGCGCTTCGCAACCTGTGAATCGACCAATTAATAAACTGGTACAATGAGTTAATATATTGTTAACGGCATGTTTATTAAGCGGAGTTGCGATGACGACGAATTTTCATTTCAGAGGTGACGCATTGAAGAAGGTTTGGCTTAACCGTTATCCCGCCGACGTGCCAGCGGACATCAACCCCGATCGCTATCAATCCCTTGTGGAACTCTTCGAAAACGCCGCCATCCGCTATGCGGACCAGCCAGCGTTTATCAACATGGGCGAGACCATGACCTTCCGCAAGCTGGAGGAGCGCAGCCGGGCCTTTGCCGCCTGGCTACAGCAGGGATTGGGGTTACAGAAGGGCGATCGCGTGGCGTTGATGATGCCTAACCTGCTGCAGTATCCGGTGGCGCTGTTTGGTATTTTGCGTGCCGGTATGGTGGTGGTGAACGTGAACCCGCTCTATACCCCTCGCGAGCTGGAGCATCAGCTCAACGACAGCGGCGCGGCGGCCATCGTCATTGTGTCCAACTTTGCCCACACCCTCGAAAAGGTGGTAAGCAAAACCCAGGTGCAGCACGTGATTTTAACCCGCATGGGGGATCAGCTCTCTGCGGCGAAGGGGACGCTGGTCAACTTTGTGGTCAAGTACGTTAAGCGACTGGTACCTAAATACCATCTGCCGGACGCCATCTCGTTTCGTCAGGCGCTGCACAACGGCTATCGCCTGCAGTACGTTAAGCCTGAGATTGTAGCGGACGATCTCGCGTTTCTGCAGTACACCGGCGGCACCACCGGTGTCGCCAAAGGGGCGATGCTGACCCATCGCAACATGCTGGCTAACCTTGAGCAGGTCAACGCCACCTACGGGCCACTGCTGCATCGGGGTAAAGAGCTGGTGGTCACCGCGCTGCCGCTGTATCACATCTTTGCCCTGACCATGAACTGCCTGCTGTTTATTGAGTTGGGCGGCCAGAACCTGCTGATCACCAACCCGCGCGATATTCCGGGGCTGGTGAAGGAGCTGGCGAAGTATCCCTTTACCGCCATGACCGGGGTCAATACCCTGTTTAACGCGCTGCTGAACAACAAAGAGTTTCAGCAGCTCGACTTCTCTACGCTGCACCTCTCCGCTGGCGGTGGAATGCCTGTTCAGCAGGCGGTCGCCGAGCGGTGGGTAAAGCTTACCGGACAATATCTGCTGGAGGGCTACGGCCTGACCGAGTGCTCTCCGCTGGTGAGCGTGAACCCGCATGATATCGACTACCACAGCGGCAGCATCGGCCTGCCGGTGCCCTCTACCGAGGTGAAGCTGGTGGATGACGAGGGCAGGGAGGTGCCGCACGGCGAACCGGGCGAGCTATGTGTCAAAGGGCCGCAGGTGATGCTGGGCTACTGGCAGCGTCCTGACGCCACCGATGAGATTATCAAGGACGGCTGGCTGATGACCGGCGATATTGCGGTGATGGACGACGAGGGCTTTCTGCGTATTGTCGACCGTAAAAAAGATATGATCCTGGTCTCCGGCTTCAACGTCTACCCTAACGAGATTGAAGATGTGGTGATGCAGCATCCTGGTGTCCAGGAGGTAGCCGCCGTCGGCGTGCCATCAACCAGCAGCGGTGAAAAGGTAAAAATTTTCGTGGTGAAGAAGGATGCGACTCTCAGCGAAGAGGCGCTCATTACCTTCTGCCGCCGTCAGCTTACCGGCTATAAGGTACCGAAGCTGGTGGAGTTTCGTGAAGAGCTGCCGAAATCCAACGTCGGCAAAATTTTGCGGCGAGAATTACGTGACGAAGCGCGCGGCAAAGTAGACAATAAGGTCTAAGCTTCGAGTGAGTCGCCCAACGCCGGTTAGCCCGGCGTTTTTTATGGGCGCAAACCAAAGAGAGTACGATTTGAACTACCAGATGATCACCACCAATGACGCGCTGGCTGCCATGAGCGAGGCGGCGCGTGCCTTCCCGGCGCTTGCCATCGACACCGAATTTGTCCGCACCCGTACCTACTATCCGCAGCTGGGCCTGATCCAGGTCTACGACGGCCAACAGGTTTCGCTGATCGATCCCCTTGAGATCACCGACTGGACACCGTTCCGTGAGCTGCTGATCGATCGTGCGGTCACCAAGTTTCTCCACGCCGGCAGTGAAGATCTGGAAGTTTTTCTCAACGTATTTGGTGAGCTGCCGCAGCCGCTGATCGATACCCAGATCCTTGCCGCCTTCAGCGGTCGACCGCTCTCCTGGGGCTTTGCCTCTATGGTAGAGGAGTACACCGGTCTGGCGTTGGATAAGAGCGAGTCCCGCACCGACTGGCTGGCGCGTCCCCTGACCGAGCGCCAGTGTGACTACGCTGCCGCCGACGTCTGGTATCTGCTGCCTATCGCCCACAAGCTGATGGCGGAGACCGGGGCGGCGGGCTGGCTGCCCGCTGCGCTGGACGAGTGCCGCCTGATGCAGGTGCGCCGTCAGGAGGTGCTGGCCCCGGAAGAGGCGTGGCGCGAGATTAGCAACGCCTGGCAGCTGCGTACCCGTCAGCTGGCCTGCCTGCAGCTGCTGGCGGCATGGCGTCTGCGTAAGGCCCGCGAGCGCGATCTGGCGGTCAACTTTGTAGTGCGGGAAGAGCACCTGTGGGCGGTAGCACGCTATATGCCGGGCAGCCTCGGCGAGCTGGACAGCATTGGGCTTTCCGGGAGTGAGATCCGCTTCCACGGGAAAACCCTGCTGGCGATGGTCGCCCAGGCGCAGGCATTGCCGGAGGAGGCGCTGCCGGAGCCGCTGCTGAACCTGCTGGATATGCCGGGATATCGCCGGGCCTTTAAGGCCATTAAGGCGCTGGTACAGGAGGTGAGCGTGGCCAGGGGCGTGAGCGCCGAGCTGCTGGCCTCGCGTCGGCAAATAAATCAGCTGCTTAACTGGCACTGGAATATTAAACCGTTTAACACGCTACCGGAATTAATCTCCGGCTGGCGCGGCGAATTAATGGCCCAGAGCCTGCAGGCCCTGCTGCTGGAATTTCCCCGCTAGCGCAAACGGCTACTGTAAATAAACCCAGTGGGTAAGCGGAAATAAAAAAGGCAGCGTTTCATGCGCTGCCTTTTTAATGAAGGAGATAACAATAAAATGTTATTTTGTCTCTTCGGCTTCCGGCAAAGTTACGTTCAGCTCAAGAATTGAGATATCGCCATCTTTTTGCTCAAGCTGTACCGTCACCATTTCTGGATCGATCTGCACATACTTACAAATCACTTCCAGAATATCTTTGCGCAGCTGCGGCAAATAGTGCGGTTCAGCATCGCTACGGCGGCGCTCGGCCACGATAATCTGCAGACGCTCTTTCGCTATGTTAGCGGTGCTCTTCTTTCGTGAGAGAAAAAAGTCGAGTAATGCCATAATTTATCCTCCGAACAGGCGTTTGAGGAAACCTTTCTTCTCTTCTTCGATGAAGCGGAAAGGGCGTTCTTCTCCCAGCAGACGTTCCACGGTGTCAGCATACGCTTTACCGGCATCTGATGTCGCGTCCAGGATCACAGGTTCACCCTGGTTAGAGGCGCGCAGCACGGACTGATCTTCCGGGATAACCCCGACCAGCTTGATGCGCAGGATCTCCAGCACATCTTCCATGCTCAGCATGTCGCCTTTACTGACGCGGCCCGGGTTGTAGCGCGTCAGCAGCAGATGCTCTTTGATCGGCTCCTGGCCGTTCTCGGCGCGGCGCGACTTCGAGGAGAGAATGCCCAGAATGCGGTCCGAGTCGCGTACTGAGGAGACCTCTGGGTTAGTGGTAATAACGGCTTCATCTGCGAAGTAGAGCGCCATCAGCGCGCCGGTTTCGATCCCGGCAGGGGAGTCGCAGACGATGAAATCGAAATCCATCTTCTTCAGATCGTCGAGCACTTTCTCGACGCCGTCACGGGTCAGCGCATCTTTGTCACGCGTCTGTGAAGCAGGAAGAATGTAGAGGCTCTCGGTGCGTTTATCTCTGATTAACGCCTGGTTAAGCGTTGCATCGCCCTGGATAACGTTAACGAAATCATAGACAACGCGACGTTCACAACCCATGATCAGGTCGAGGTTACGCAGGCCGATATCGAAGTCGATAACGACGGTCTTCTTTCCCTTCTGGGCCAAACCAGTCGCGATGGCCGCGCTGGATGTCGTCTTACCGACGCCCCCTTTACCCGAAGTAACAACAATAATGCGTGCCATAGGTGTTCCTTGTTATAAGGGCTTAATTCAATGGTTGAACAGTCAAAGCGTTATCCGCGAGGAGCAGGCGTGCCGCTTTGCCATAATATTCGGCCGGGATTTGATCGCTCAGCCAGTATTCTCCCGCGATGGAGACCAGCTCCGCGGTGAGATGTGTGCAAAAAATTTGTGCTTCTCTGTCGCCGCTGGCCCCCGCCAGCGCCCGTCCACGCATCATGCCATAGATATGGATATTGCCATCGGCAATCAGCTCTGCGCCCGCGCTGACGTGGCTGGTAACGATCAGATCGCAGCCCGGGGCATATATTCTCTGTCCGGAACGAACCGGAACATCAATCAAGCGTGTTTTAGCGATCGGCGCGACAGCAGGCTCTTCAACGACCGGTGCCTCAACAGCAGGCGGCTGGCGCAGTTTCTCTTTGCCCTCCGTCAGCAGAGGAAGTCCGGCGCGATCAATCTCGGCCTTCAGCTCGGCCTGTTTACAGCCGCTGACGCCGATAACACGCAAACCGGTGCTGGCAATAGCCTTATGTAAGGCAGACCAGTTTACCGCCTCGTCCAGCGCGGAAATGTTAATAACAACGGGAGCATGTTGTAAAAAAGCGGGAGCCTGAGCGATTTTGTCTTCTAAGGCCTGACGAATAACCTCGGGTTTCGCATCATGCAAATGAACCACTGATAAGGTAAAACTACTGCCTTTAAGCTCGATGGGCGTGTTTGACATCCTGACCTTACTCATTTAGCTATTATCCCCCGCACAGCGGGTGATATTCCGAAGACTCTCAGGCATGTTATAGTCCCTGCTATATTGAGGCAAGACACCTCCCGTTAATTAAGAGTAAAAGTCTATTTACTAAGTAACTTTCCTCAAAAACGTACTTCCAAAAACCTATATGTATCAACCTGATGCAGAGATTTTTTTATTACGCATTGCCTCAACTTCATTTTCCTGTGCCAAAAACGTGACAGAACCTACGAAACGGGTCAAATGTTCGGCGCTCAAGTGGGCGTATTTTTTTACCATCTCTAACGTCTCCCATCCGCCAAGTTCCTTCAGGTTCATCAGTGGAGTTCCATTTTGCACATGCCAGCTTGCCCATGTGTGTCTCAGGTCATGAAATCTGAAATCGGAGATATCCGAGGCATTTAGTGCTTGCTCAAAATCACTGCGGTTGATATCGGTAAGACGTTTACCATCCACGGTGAATACGTATTCGCATGACATATCACATTCACGTAAAATCCGTACTGCCTCATCATTCAAAGGTAATGGCCTTGCCTTCCCCGATTTGGCGTTCTCAGCAGTAACTGTCGCGTTACCCGTTTCAAAATCCACATGATCCCACGTCAGCGATAAAATCTCTCCGCGCCTTGCTCCGGTAAGCAGGGCGAAGGAGACTATTCTTCGCATGATGTCGGTCTCCAGGCTGTCGATTAATTCTCTGGCCTGCCACTTCCTGATCCACCGCACGCGTACCTTTGGCTCCCTTAGCTCAGGAACGTATGGGCGGTGGTCAATCCACCCATGCTTAAGCGCCAGCGAGAATGCTCTGATGATGAACGCCCGGTAGCGGTTAACCGTGCCATTAGCCAGCGGCTTCTTGGACTTGTGCTTAGAGTGGGTCGGCATCATCCTGGCGATTTCGTATCCCTGAATCTCGGTAATCACCCGCCCTTTGAACACCTGCAGCCAGTACCTGGCATAGCCGCGCTTATTCTCATAGGCGTTCTGCTCTTCGGCATCCTTCAGAACCAGCAGTATGATTTCATCGAAAAGGTGAACCGGCTTCCTGTCCAGCCTGCTGACATCCCAAAGTTCATGCTTTACCTTGTCGTGGTACTCCTTTGCTTTGACTTTCTCCGCGGTGCCAGTAGAGCGTCTAATTCGCGTTCCGTCCGGTGCTGAGATATCAATCCAGTAGTTTTTACCTCGTTTGTAGATCGGCATTTCATTGACTCCTCACCGACCACAGCCAGCCGGAAGACATTGTTAGAGGTTTTAGAGAAATTTTCCACGCTTTCTTCGTTTGCCCTCCATGAACCACCCACTTTGAACATGTGGAAGCGGGCAGGGTCACGGTAGATAGTGCTGGGCGACACCTGGATGCGATCTGCAAACGCAGGTAGTTTCATGAATGGCTCTTTATCCATGCTTTCCTCCGGGCAAAAATAAACCGCCTTATTCGGCGGCCTCTTCTTCAAATGCTTCGATTAGCTTATCGATGCTCCTATCAGTTTCAGCATCCATCCCATCGCTCCTTTTAAGGACTTCAATCGCCTCATCAGCGTCAAAGTTCATCGCGGTAAGGAACTCAACAATTGCGTACTCCGCGATCTCTCGATCTCGATCACTTGTGCACGATGCAAAGGTGCACTTGATAGCGTCCACAACTTTTCTTTCCAGTTCCGCAGGGTAGTCCGTAGTAATCATCTCAGTGCTCCAAAAAAATGCCCGCACAGTGGCGGGCTAAACATTTAATCCAATCTCCAACGCCAGTCTCCTGTGTCAGAGCGGTGCGGTATTGCACCTAGCAGCCTACTCAGGGAATAGGCTGGAAGGTGGTTAACCGTCATCCTGAACTAAGACGGTGTCATCTGGCACCTGAATGGATAGAACAACGCTATAACCTTTATCGCGCATGCAGAATGACGTGCTCCATGCCGGAATTGTTACATCTTCATCAATCTGACAGACCCCCACACTCCAACATCCATTGTCTGTGTAAATGCCCATAACCGGCATTTCCCCTTCTGCTGATTTCAGATGGTAAATACCCGGACGGTCGTAGCAATTAATCTCTTCTCTGATGGCTCCCTCGCACTCAAAAAGGTCATCACTTGCGCCATAAAAACGCAATTCTTTCATATTGCCTCCATTAAAAAAGCCGCTGTGTTAGCGGCTCATTCGACATTTACGCAACTCATAAGGTCTGTGATTGCATCTCTTTGCTGCTGCGACATTTCACGTGCGCCACGCCCCAGCGATTCAGCAAGCGCGTCATAGCAACGCAACGCTTCCTCATTAGTCATTGAAATAAAGACGCACTCTTCTTCGGTATCGTGATTAGCTTTCACTGTCACCTCCTTTCACCAGCGTTTCATGCTGCTGAGATGTTGTGTCTATGGGGTGAGGGTTAGAGGGTGGTCAAGTGAGTGCTTGCCAGTGTAAATCTGGCGTAGTTGAATTATCCGTAACATTCAGGCTCCTCATTGAAAAAACCTTTTTCATCAAGCCATCGTGAAGTAGTGGATGGATAGAATCACAAAAAGGCTTGTACGATAGAGCCACCTCCACTTTCTTTTTGAACCATGCGTCATGGGCATCTTCGGCACTACCATGCTCTCCAAGCCAAATGACTTTCCTGTCAATAGCTATCCTTGCCCTATACTTCCCTTTAACAAAAGTCACGCCTGTAGGAAGGCCGCTGTTCTTACATTTAACTGATGCTGCAAAAGTATTCAACCAGCCTGGGATGTAAAGGCAGTGGTCAGGTGAGTAGATTTTATTGCCAATGGAAAGGATGTCTTTGTCTAACTGATAGCCTCTAATGAAATGAACCTTCCACCACTTATAAAAACCCATAAAAGACAGCCACTCATCGCAAACAGAGCAGCCAGAATATGTTGGGAATCTCGCCAAGTCTCTTTCTTTGTAGCACCTAGCAAGAATTAATCTCCATCCCTCGTAAGCGGTATGAAAGTATGTTTTTCCCCCTCTTTTTATCATCACGGTGAATTTAGAGTCGCTATTACCTACGCCAAAGATAGGAACATCAACTCTCCTTATTCTTAAGGAATTTTCCATGTATTTGTCGAGATCATCTGAATACATAGTCAGTGCCTCTGCTTATTCTTTAATTCGATTAACTGCTGGCAATCACTGCACGTCCGGCATCCCGGCACAGCTACACGCCGCGGCTCAGGGATATCCTCTCCACACTCGATACAGTGCGTCGCTGATACTGCGTTACGGTCGATACGATGTGCTGCAATGGCCTGCTCGCGGAGAAGCTCTTCAAGCTCGCTCGCCTGATCAATGATTTCTGCTGTCATTGAAGTAACCCCAATTTAGCTAATAGGAAAACGCAGGCAATGAAGCTAAAAGCCAGCGCAATACATTCCCCGGTTGTCATGCTACCTCCTGCCTTTTGCAGTATTCCTCAGCCAGTCGCTGCGCCTTTAATGGGTTGCAGATAACCTCACCCCATGGCATTAACCAGCCGTTAGGCCCAACAATGAATGTCAGGCGCAGGCCATAAACAACGATGTCATCATGTGAGTGGGTCATAGCACTGCCTCGAATTCATCAATATACAGACCGGATTTGATTAGGCGGGCCCGGCGCTCGGCTTTCTCGATGCACTGGTCACGTAGCCCCCTGGCGCAGTAGCCAATGGATTTCTTCGTGAACAGGCGAGACTTGGGATTCTGAGGAATAACTACCGCCGGCGGCTTAACGAGCGCGAAGTGGCGATCGGTAATACCGTCTTCAGTTTTCCATGTCGGGGACGCTTCTATTTTTGCTACGTGGCCAGCACCACGAGTAAGCGTCCTTGCTGCGCCGTGGTTGAACTCCTGAAGGGTGACGCCGAAAACTGCCGCTATCTCACTTCCTGTGACCGGCCTTCCTCGCGTCTGAATCATCCAGATGACACGCTCTTTAATGCCGGTGAATGTCCCTGCCTTTCCCGGACGGCGGTAGAATGCTGTCTTTTTCATCGCCATTGCTCTCCAAAAGAAAAGCCAATTTCGGCTAGTGCCTCATCCATCTTCTCAATGAACTCTGGCACCATTTCGTTGAAATCAGCCATGTACTGATCATCTCGCTCAATAACTACATGGTGCAGGCCTTCGCGCTTCATGCGCGGGTCATAGTTGGCAAAAAACCAGGCTTCCTTTCCTGTTACCCACATGCTGTATTGAACCTGCGCCATATAGGCAGACTTGATGGCCTCGAATCCACCAAGCCGGAATTTCATGAAGTCGCGGGAAGTGAACGGGCATTTGAGCTCAAGGCCTAGGTTGTTACTGCACAAACCATCAGGAGAACAGGCGGTTCGCATGCTCTCGTCACGGAACAGGATTGGGGATTCTGTGACAGTCACGCCGGTAGTGAATTCGAAAAGAGTCCGTGCATCTTCCTCAAATTGCTTACCCCACGCCAAAGCCTTGGCATTAATCTCAGGAGCAACTCCGGTGCATACTTCGGCTAGCAGGGAATGGAAGTAGGACATCTTCATATCTGTCCACTTCTTTCCGGATCGGGGCTTTGAGATGACGTTGTGCACATCAGATGCGGTTATGACGCCGAGGCGCAGCTTGTGCCACGCCTCGTCGCCTTGCTCAATGACATGCACATCAACACCTGTTCGCTCCAGGATAATTTCTGGTGTCATGCTGCCGCCTTCTGTTTCAGGAAGCCCAATGCCTTCACAGCCTCAATCTGAGTCAGTTCAGAAGCTTCCCTGAATTCTCGTTTGAAGATGCGTGAGCACAGGGGGAGAAGGTCTTCATCCCATGTCTTGTTCATGCTGATCAGCAGGTCGTTAATTTCCTTTAGCGTCTCCTGTGTTGCTGGGCTGACATCGCGCTCTGGCTGCCGTTCTGAGGAGAAATTAATGCCTTCCTCGGACTCGGTGTTAACGTGGTCAATAGCAGCATCCAGCCGCTCACGGCGAGGCCAGTATTTGGCAGCCTGCTTAACCACCGTTTTGAGGATCATCTGCTCCTCGTCAGTAACCCACGGGCATTTTTTACTGCTGTCCTGCTTGTACTTTTTCCATGCCTCTGACCGGTCGCGAATGGCATAGATATCTGCGATGCGCATGGTGTGAGTCAGGTAGTCACCGTCATCACTTTTTACGACGACATAGGCACCGACGATTTCACCGCGCTGATCGGTGGTGTCAAAGTCGTTATAGATATGCACTGGCGGCTTATCTAAACCTTCGCGCCGGAACTGGTCATTCTTGCGGGCAATGGCTGACTGACACCACTTTATAGCCCCTGACTGCTGGGCAATGTGCATCAGGCCCATATAGCTAATGTCGAGGCAGATAGCGCCCTTGCGAGGCACCAGGTATGCCAACTTCTGCGCCGGGTTTAGAGATATTCCAATGCCCGCTACGTTCATTACAGCGCTACGGGTGCTTACTGGATTTGAAACTGCAATTTTCGCCAGGTAGTCATTGTTGGCGAATATCTGCATCGCGAACTCAGACTCACGCTTGAAGTTTATTGAAGGCTCAGCACATACCTGCTCAAAATCACCCTTCAGTGGATTAACCAGGTCGTATACCTGGGTTATAAGTTGGCTAGCCATTACTGCGCCTCTTCAATATCAATCTGATGCTTTGCGATTACCCCGGCCATGTAGCTGATGTGCTCAGCCATTCGCTCCTGAAAGTCGACGTCATCATCGAAAGCGCGGGAGATTGCTTTCAGGCCGACCCCGGCACGCTGGAGGTTATCGATACACAGAGCCTCAAAATGGCGCTGGAACAAAACTTTCTCGATATCACCGGCAAGCTCGTTTTCTTTCTCTTCGCGAGCAATCTGCTGGTAGTGTCGAGTCCAGTCCTGCGCCTCGATTCTGTCCTGAACGTGATACGCGGCCATGAAAGCCTCCTGAATTTATGATGTGACTATCCCGCCTGCGTGGTGCCGGGATGGTTGAATGATTGGGGTAGGGGAGTTACTTGCCGAGAGCTTTGGCGATGGCTTCTTTTGCTTTGCTTGTGTTTACGTAAATCTCAGCGCGACTGGATAAATCCTGTAATGCTTCGAGTAAATCAGGGGCCGCAGAGATGAGCCTTGCGTCTTCTAGCCTGTTCTCTCGTGCTCCACCCAAAACAATCGCAATGATCTCTCCTGTTTCATCAGCAACATCATCGTCGTGATCAGTGAACCACTCGCCCTGAGTGCCTTTAAACTTATTCATTGCTATCTCCTCAGTGACTCAGTCCGTTGCCCTGACCGTTAAGATAAATCTCTACAATCAGCTCTGTGGTGTAGGTGCGCTCAATGCCGCGATGAAGGTAGAGCTTACCTTTCTTGTGCGCTGATGCCGTCCATGTTGCTTCCCGGTGCTTAACGAGCATGCCAGGCTGCACAGCGCCGCGATTCACTTCCTGAGTGCCGTAGTGATTAAGCATCTGGAGCCTCCAGTTTTACGCCGGGGATTTTTCCTGCCGCGATTGCGTCGTAGATGATTGCAGGGTCTTCGTAGTCGCCGATATTCAACTGCTTCATCGCTGAAATGGCTGCATCGCGCTTACGCTCTGCTTCGGTGCGGATTGGTCGAAACTTGTGAGGCTTGTTAACCACTGAGAAAGCCCTCTCTACTCCGTTACCGTGGTCATATACGACGGCTAATGATTCACCCAGATAGCGCACCGTTACCTTGAACCAATCATCACAATCATAAAGTTCACACTCGCACCCTATCGGAGGCAGACCCTCTCCATTCCACACAGGATGAGGCTTATTGATGAGCATCTCTTTGCTGGCAGCGAGAGCGGTGTAGTATTGATCACGACTTATTTCCGCAAGCTCCCAATCTTGAGCTACTTCAAGTCTCCATAAAGGGATACCACCTCCAGCCTGATAAACGCATCCAATACTGTTTTGAACCAACTTATCAATACTCACAGGCCAACCACCGCGATTAGGCAATTCCCTCACCAAAATCTCAATCAGCTTCATCACTTCCCCTCCATTGCATAACCAAGACCAGCTCTAATCATCTGGTCACGATTTCGGACTTCAGAATTGAGTGGCGAGCCAACCTGAGTTAATCGCCATTTATAGCCACAGGCCAGCGGTGTTACGCTGTAGGGCTTGTTGTTGTGGTTGACGGTCACGATGCCGACTCCTTTGGAATGAAAAGCTCAAGCACCAGAAGCGCGCTTCGAGGTTGGTCGCTGCACATGTCGCGAATAACAGACTTAAGCTCCGCTGGCTTCATTCCGCGCTTTTTGGCTTCATTCTTAAGCATCTCTGCATCAATCTGCTGAAACCCGAAACGCGCTAATTCTCTAGCTTTGTGATAATTCTCCACAGCACAGAACCTCTTATCAGCGGCGATGCTTTTTTGCTGAACAAGAAACTCGTCAAGCTATTTATGGAAATTGCCGCGCTTTGACAGCGGGACATTGAGTTGACCATGATCTAATGGCATGCATATCTCCCCGCTTATCGCCGCGGCGCGGAACGTTGAACAGAACTAGCGTGTCGTTACCAAAAAAGAAGCCCACTCGTGAGCAGGCTTTTGTTTTGGGCATGAAAAACCCGCCGTAGCGGGTTAGTCGTATTTCAATCCTGAATTTTCATATTGCTCGTGATAGTCAGCCATCTTTTCTTCAAGCATCTCCCGTAGCTTCTGCTTACCGTGTCGCAAAATGCCGAAGTGAAATACCTCATTCAACAAGGCGTCTGCGTTGTTTTCGCCATTAGCGTTAACCTTTGGAACATCGATGGTGCAACTGCCTTTAATTGTGTCGATTTTGAGTGTGCATTTGCCTGAAAGTTGAACCTGTTTCGACATCCTCTCCCCCTCTACCTGTGAAAGCCGCGCTCAGGCGGCCTTTAAAGAACCATTCATAAATTGCCAATTAAGCTCAGCAAAAAACATGGCCGAACTGTGACAACTCCCCTCACTGCGCATGCGGCGGTAAGTTTCTACGCAATACCCCATATCTCACCCTCTGTTAGATTTGCCGTCAGGACTCAGTCCAGCCCCACTCCGAGTTTTGAAATGCAATTTCTCGCATCACCTCATCTTTCTGCTCATCATCCATCTCATCCCACTCTTCCTCTGAGTAACCAATCTCATCCAGAGAAACTACCTGCTTACGGCAGGAATGGATGTTTGCGCCTGAGTCGAGCCAAACTTCGAATTTCTTGGTCATGTTTCACCTTTTGATTGTTTGCCGTCAGCCTTAAGGAGCTGCTGTTGAAATTACCGAGCTGTGACTTGCTTGGATTTGCGGTGGCCAGCTGAGAAGATGGCAACTTCAGGCAAACACGCAGATCCGGTCGAACTGTTGTCACGCAGACTGCCGAGCGAAGTGGCCCGGTCAACGCGACTCATACGCTTAACTTCCTGTGACGCGCTATGAGCAGCCTCAGCGCGTCGTTTAGCCATCAGCTCGCCACGCTTCAGATAACGCCGTGTAACGCTGTTGGATGCGATTAAATTGGTCATATGTCCTCCAGTGGTTGCTTTGGTGGTGTGCACTAGGACTTGAACCTAGATACCGTCTGGCCAGCCGGATGAGATAGCCTGTGTTATGAACATTGGCTAGTGCTCAACTCCCACTTTTGCGGGCGCTTTATCCGATTAAGCTATGCACACCCCAAAGCAACTTCCTTTGGTCTCCCACAAGGGCGGGAGAAGTATCCCCATCGATGTTAAATAAGCAGCCTGACTTCCTGTCTGGCGCGGCTTAACTTCCTGTGCCGCTGTCGATGTTTCGTTTCGATGGGTTAAAATTACAAGATAGTTTGTAATCTGTAAACAAGAAATATTGTAATTCTAGCCAAGAAAAACAAATATCGTTGTTTTCTAACGATATTTATTTTGTAATTAGGTGGGATTTTTTAAATGTACTTGATGCGCCCTTCGACGACAACGCCGATGATCTTGCAGTTACCGTCTATAGGTATCAGGGGCCAGGAAGGGTTGAGTCCTTTGAGATACTGCTGGCCGCCATCTATAACGAGCTTTTTGAAAGTTGCCTCATTAGCATCAGTAAGCTTGGCTACGACAAGGCTGCCGTTCTTGGCCTCGCGCCCGGTATCTACCAGTACAAGATGCCCTTCAGGGATGCTCTGACCCACTGGAGACGTCATAGAGTCACCTTCAACACGAAGCCAGAACCCATCACCAAGAAGATGCGTGTCTGATTCGATCCACTCACTTATTTGACTCAGGTCATAAGGCTCGCAAGCCTCTGACCATTCACCCGCGCTAACCCAGCTGATCAATGGATATTTCCCTTTCGGCTCATTCTTCCCTACGAATGTAACATTAGAATGCCCCGTGCCATCAAGTAGCCATTCTGCAGATACACCCAAAAAGGATGCCAATTCCGGCAAGTAACGAGGGCGTTTAGTCTTCCCTCCTTCAAGTTGTTCAATAGCTTGCTGTGAAGTTCCTACTTTTTCGGCTAGCTCTGTCTGAGTCAGCCCAAGCTGCTCTCTTTTAGCCTTAACGCGGCTCGCGATGCTCATATTTCACCTCAGTTATTGACCTCCTGATGCTTACAAGAAATCCTGTATTTGACAAACAAGATAATTTGTAATTAAATACAAGAAAGTTTGTTGGAGGAACTGCAATGCAAACTATCAAAGAGCGCTTAAAGAAGAAGCGACTTGAACTCGACATGACACAAGCCGAGTTGGCCGAAAAGGCCGGAGTAAAGCAGCAGTCCATTCAGTTGATTGAGGCAGGAGTTACAAAACGCCCCCGTTATCTGTTTGAACTGGCTAACGCACTCGGATGTGACCCAGCCTGGCTGTTGTATGGAAAGAAGCCAGGTAAAGCAGCTTAAGAAACACCGCTCTTTAACATCGCCGAACATCTTCTCCGCCCATGTGGAGATAACAACTACGCATCACAGGATGCGCATTAACTAATTCACTAAAGGAAATTATCCATGAAGGAACACGCAAGTAACAGCAAACCCACACAGCGAGATATTGATCGCGCTGAGACAGATCTACTCATCAACCTTTCTGCGGTCACTCAGCGTCGCCTGGCAGAGATGGTGGGGTGTCATGAGTCGAAGATAAGCCGGACAGACTGGCGCTTCATAGCGGCCGTCCTGTGCTCGTTTGGAATGGATTCAGATATCAGCCCTATCAGCAGAGCCTTTCATCACGCCTTGAACGCGCTCACAAATGAAAAGCGCCCAGCTGTTGGTAGCAGTCTGGACGCTTAAAGCACTGTGTTATGTCAAAAACAGTCGAGGTAATTATGACAAAACCGCTCTGTCCTGACCAGGACAAATTACATAAAAACATTATTCGTGATCGCTATCTGTCCGGTTTCAGCCAGCCTGGTCGATTTCGGGCTGAGTGGGAAAGGGTAAAGCAATCATACAGAGGTAAGCATCATGGATAATCTCGCAACCGTAACACAGTTAAGGCCAGCACAACGGCCTGTGGAGCGTCGTGTGGCAGAACTTGAAGATGGATATACCCGTCTTGCAAATGCCCTGTATGACGAGCTTATCGGCGCAGATTTAACGAAAAATCAGAGCAAGGTCGCTCATGCCATCTGCCGGAAAACATACGGCTTCGGCAAGAAAATGGATCGCATATCTGACAGCCAACTAGCTCTGCTTACCCGGCTGCCAAGACAGAAAGTTAACAAGGCCAAGAACGAGCTGATAGCAATGAAAGTAATCCTGCGAGAAGGCGTTCAGATTGGGCCAAACAAGAACATCACAGAATGGCAAATCGAAGGGTGTCACTACTCTGGTGATAATGTCACTGCATTGGTGACAAAAAGTGTCACCAAAACGGTGACAACCCTGTCACCAAAACAGGGACACACAAAAGAAACTATTCAAAAGAAAGAAAGAAAAGATAAAAACACTTTGCCCGAACAAGTTCAGGCTGAGTGTGAAAAACCATCTTCCCGGCACGAAGAAACTGACAGGGCATTCGAGGAAATCTTCTGGTGTGCAGGAATGCGCAAGACCGGCAAGAAGAATGCAACCTCAGCTTTCAGAACTCAGTTCACAGCATGGCGGAAACAAAACCACGGCTCTCCGGAAGAGTTTGCCAGTATGTTGGCAGCTGACATTAGCACCCGGGCAGGATCTCAGTTCGGCTTCGACAAGATGCATCCCGCGACATACCTGAACGGTCAGCGCTGGAACGACGAGAAGCCAGCCGGTAGAGAGCCGCAATCCAGGTCACCTTCCGCCATCACCGTATCGAAAACCGGATACGTCTTCTTCGACAGGTGATCCCATGAAATCTCACATCAAGCGTTTGCTCATTGCCGGGTATAACCACGGCTGGATAAGCGAAGGTATTGTGCGGTTTTGTTTCAGGCATATCGATATGAGGTCTGCGTAATGTCACCAGGCGAACTGAGCGACCTGCTCTGGAATCAGGTCGAAAAAGTCGCCCGCCACCTGCTGCCAAACGGCAAGCGAGACGGGCATGAATGGGTTGCTGGCAATGTTCACGGCGACAAGGGAAACAGCCTGAAGATTAACCTCTCAGGTAAGAAAAAATGGGCTGACTTCGCGGAGGGCGAGGGCGGTGACATGCTGGACCTGTGGGTATCCTGCAGAAGCATCAACCTTCACCAGGCCATGCAGGAAGCGAAAGCTTTCCTGGGCATTCAGGACGATGATCACCACTTTGCAGCCAAGCGAGAAAAGAAATTCTCCCGGCCAGATCGAAAAAAAGTAGCGCGGTACATCACTCGCGATGAGAAACACATTGAGTACCTTCAAAGCCGTGGCATTAAGCCAGAGACGGCAAAGACCTTCGAAGTTGCCAGCGGTAAGGTGTGGAACGGTGAACGAGAACTGGATGCTCTTGTGCTCCCCTACAAGCGCGACGGGGAGCTGATTCAGGTTAAGCGCATCAGCACCGAAAGACCGAATGGGAAGAAGGTCATCATGGCTGAAGGTGATTGCGAGCCATGTCTCTACGGCTGGCATGCTCTCGATCCGCTGGTTCGTGCAGTAGTTCTCTGCGAAGGGGAAATCGACTGCATGACCTACACACAGTACGGCATCAGCGCGCTGTCGGTGCCATTCGGCGGAGGCAAGGGTGCCAAGCAACAGTGGATTGAGTTCGAATTTCACAACCTGGACAGGTTTGATGAAATCTGGCTCTCAATGGACAGTGACGAAGTAGGGCAGCAGGCTGCTAAGGAGATCGCCAGCCGACTCGGTGAGCATCGTTGTCGCATGGTTACTCTTCCGTACAAGGATATTAACGAGTGCCTGATGGCTGGAGTGCCAGAGGACGATATCTGGAATTGCCTGGCTCAGGCGAGCTACTTCGACCCGGAAGAACTTTACAGCGCCAGAGAGTTTTATCAGGACACGATAAACGCGTTTTATGGCCGGGAACAGTCACTCTTCCAGTCTCCCTGGGAAGCGCTAAACCACAATTTCCAGTTCCGCGAGGCAGAGCTGACGCTGGTAAATGGTGTGAACGGTCATGGCAAAACCGAGGTCGTTGGACACATCGTTGTCGAGGCTTTACGGCAGGGTGTGAAGGCCTGCGTGGCGTCGCTGGAATTGAAGCCAGGAATATTGCTTAAGCGACTCACCCGGCAGGCGACATGTTGCAAGATGCCACCTTTACTGGAGATTGAGGCAGCGTTCAACTTCTACGATGACCGGCTCTGGTTATTCGGGCTTACCGGTACCGCCAAGGCTGACAGGCTACTGGAGATTTTCCACTACGCCCGCCGGCGCTACGGCATCCAGTTATTCGTCATCGACAGCCTGATGAAGTGCGGCATTGGCGATGATGACTATAACGGGCAGAAGGCCTTCGTTGACGCACTCTGCGATTTCAAGAACAAAACAAACTCCCACGTCCTCCTGGTCACTCACTCCCGCAAGGGGGATAGCGAGGATAAGCCAACCGGAAAAATGGACGTAAAAGGCACCGGAGCCATTACCGACCTTACGGACAACCTCTTCATCATCTGGCGCAACAAAGCCCGCGAGAGAGCGTTACAGCGCATTCAGGCAGGCGAACCACCAGGGGATAAAGACCAGCAACTTCTCTCCGGTCCTGCTTCAGTGCTGATGCTGGAAAAGCAGCGTAATGGAGAAGGCTGGGAGGGAGGCGTCCCATTATTTCTGGATGAGCAGTCGCATCAGTTCCTGATGGCAGAAGGCTCCACCCCTTACAACTACATCGCCAATATGCCCGCTTCCGAATATGAGCAGGTATGGGCCAGTAACAACGTTACGGAAGGTGCATAGCATGACAAACCAATCGCAATTTGACCGAGTACTCGCTCACATCACCGATCATCCAGACCTCAGTTGCACAGAAATTAAAACTGACACCTGCATTGCCCGAAGCATAGTTGCAAGCCTGCTGACTCTGATGGTCAGAAAGAACCTGGTTAGCAGGCATAAAGAGGGCGGGGTTTATCGCTATCGGGCAGTAAAGCAGCCGGTTGAGCAAGTTAACCTCAACGCCATGTTTAACAGCCTTCTTCGCAACGCAAGGGAGGGGAGAGCATGAAAATCTATATCGCCGGGCCAATGAGCGGATTGCCGAGATTTAACCGGCCGGCATTCAAGTATGCAGAGCTGGAGCTGATATCAGAAGGCCACATCGTATTAACGCCTGCAACCCTCCCTGATGGCCTGACCCAGCCACAGTACATGGATATCTGTCTGGCTATGCTGCGATGCGCGGAAGCCATCTACCTACTGAGAGGTTGGGAAAAGTCGGCGGGCGCGACGGCAGAGAAAGCGCTAGCTGAGAAGTTGCAGTTGGAAATTATCTATGAGGATGGTGCGGCATGACAAAACTAACCGACCCACAACTCGACTTCCTCGTATCACTTCTCAACGGCGCTACTGAACGTAGCTCTCTCAGCGTCATCGGCAACACATTAAACAAGAAAGGCCTCTGCAACTACTCCTACGCGGAGCGTCGCTGGCACATTACACAGGCAGGCATTGAGCAGATTAAAGGGGATAAGGCATGAGCGACAGATACGCAGCGCTGCGTCAGGCGGCTGAGAGCAATATTGATATTCTGGAATATATCTCAGGATATGAGCCGGGAGACATTGATGGCGATACGGTAGAGCTTCGCTTCGAAGATGAGAGCGGCTGCGATACCGGTTGTGATGTTAGCATCGTGTCTCAATGCCAGAGTGCAGCTGGTGTTATGAGGCTACTGCTTGCAGAGCGTGAGGCTGATAAGGCGCGGATTGCTCAACTCGAAACTGAGCGTGACGCCCTGCGTGAAGGTGAAATGGGAGATGCAACGCACAGCAACACTCGCGCTGCCGCTGATATCTACTTTCAGCTGGTAGAAGAGTGCAACATCCCGGCAGGCGGATCGCTTGTGGAGTATGTGGATGACTTGCGCGACCGCATCGCCGAGCTGGAGTCTCTCAAGGTGAAGCTGCCACAACGCTACAGCATGTTGCATCGCCTGGACTTCGACGAGCCGTATCACACAGAGATGGTTTACAAGCAGAGCGAAGTGTTAGAGGCACTGGCCGCCGCTGGCATCACTCTTGAGACAGGGGTATAGGGATATGGAACGCGAATACTTTGTTTTAAGTGTTAAGCACACTGACCGAGGCAACCCGTACATAGTCTTGTGGGCTGCTGATGATTCTGGTTATCGCGGGCGTGTTGAAAGCGCTGGGCGTTACACAGAAAGTCAGGTCATGGCGCAACTCGGCTATTACAACAATGGTCACGATACAGTGGCTGTTCCATGCGACATAGCCGAACCTCTAAGCTTTTCTGTTAAACCCGGCTTCTTCGACACTGATGAAGGGCGCTGGCTTCGAAATAACCGCGCCACGTGGGATGCGCTGTTGAAACGCCTTATTGCCCAACCCAGATGCACTCCTCAGCCAGAATATCGCGGCGCACCTCGCCGGAAGGACTAACCCATGACCACACTCAGCAATTTAATCCAGAGCGAAATCGCCGACTTCTTCGCAGGTTTCGGCGGCCCCGGCGAGCCAGACATCCAGAGCGGCGAGGCTCAGCGTCAGCTAACCGAGCGCGTGCTTGACCTGCTGCGCAAAGAGCGGGAAGCGGCTGTGCCTGCCATTCACCGCTGGCGCCGCGTTTCTGTAGAGCCTTACGGGCCATATCCATGGCATTACGAAAACTTCAAAGATTTTTCCAAGCCAGTGGAAGGG
>JBCNNW010000020.1:0-51086 GCA_039594205.1 Pseudescherichia sp.
TCTTCGCTCAAGCAGAAGTTATCGCAGCACGATACCGATAACGCTTGAGCTGGTGCGATCACCAAATGTATGTGAAACATTGAAAATTTCACGATACAGCATAATTGGCCTCCTTATATGTTATGAGTTTGTAAGTAACTACCACTATACAACTTTTTTCAAAATAAACCTACCTTTGGGGCAATCTGGGGGCAAAGTCGTCGGCATTCTTGCGTTCAGCATGTTCACCTGGTCGTTGTCGTTGTCGCTGATCCATCTCGAATAAACCTCGTAAACCATCTTGGCGTTCTCGTGGCCCATCTGACTCGCGATGAAAGAAGGGTTAGCTCCGGCTGCCAGCGTCCAGCACGCATAGGTGTGCCGGGACTGATATGGGTGGCGCTCACGAATACCTGACTTCTTCATGCCCTGACGCCAACCGTAAGAAATGGCCGACTTTGAAAAATGCCCCTTCTGACGGGGATTGTGCGGAACAAAGACAAAGCGTAGCTCCTGGCGTTCCGTCATTCCGCGCTCACGGTGATGGAAACAGATCTCCCTTTTATCGAGATGTCCTGTTACCGCAAATTGCTCTTTCAGAACATCAAGAGCTGGCTGAAGCAGTGTCACTGTTCGTATGCCAGCGTCAGTCTTAGGCGGAACAAAGAGACCTTTATCCGTGAGGTTTCTGGACACATGGATTTCGCCTTTCACCAGGTCCACATCGCTCCAGGAAAGGGCGCACAGTTCGCCGTGCCGCAACCCTGTATGAACGGCGACTATCCATATTAGCCGGTGCTTTTCCGGCATTGCGGATATGAGCTGCTGGTATTCATCCACACCCAGCGGATCAGGACGCTTCCTGGAAACTTTAAGGTGCGCTATCCCTTTATAGGGCTCGTGAGTTATGAATTGACTCCGCATTGCCAGCTTCAGCATTTCAGATAGCAAACCCATGAGAAGGTTTACTGTCGAAGGTGCTCGCCCGGTTTTATTGAGGTAGGGTTTTCCTGGGTTAATTACCTCGCCAGTGAGTAAAATTTTTCGGTAGTTCAGAATATCTACATGCTTTATATCGGCAATATAAGTATTTTCCCCGACAACACGTAATAACGTATTGATGGACGAGTTCAATGAGTTCATTGACGACGCAGAAACATCGAGTGCTTTTGTTTCCTTGAAAATGTCAGCTAATTCTTTAAAAGTGGTGATGCGTTTCGTGCTTGAAAATTTAGCCAGCGCTTTGGATTCAGGAAATCTGGCAGCGTAATCGAACTGCCCAAGGTGAATTTCGCTAACGATCACCGCCCTAAGATTACCTGCTTTGCGAAGGTTGCCCTGTGTGACGGACCATCCCTTAAGAACTTCGCGGCAGCGAATGCCGCGATAGGTGAAGGAGATCCTGATTTTCCCATTATGCAATTCAACTCCTGTCGGAAAATCCATTACGCATCCCTCACCAGTTCATTAATCTTAGGATAGTTGTACCAAAGCAAACCATTGCTGTTATCGGTTTCACCTTTCGCTGTGAGCCGTTTGAAATGAACACCTTCGGCCCAAAGATTTAATCGATAACTTTTTATTTGCCCTTCTGTAAGGCCAGTTTTCTCGGTCAGCCTGGCCTCAACTACCCATTCTTCATTGAAAATAATCGTGGTCATTTGGTCATGTCTCTGCATAACCGCCGCAAACTTTAACGGCAAACCTGCGGCGGGGGTTGAACAAGAATAATCAAGCTCAGAAATCAAAGGTTTGCTGTCCACCTCCCTCAATCACTTTCACACTTTTCGTATATTTGTTAGAAAATCCCGCCCAATGAGCCGCGCGGATCCGCGCAGCTTCTTCTTTTGTCAGGCAGGGTTCCGGTAGGATGCTGTCCTTTCGGTGCTCTGCGACCCGGATGGGTTGCTTGATATCGTGCAGTTTCTGGCAGATAGGGCACAGGTCTTTTGTGTCCATTCCCCGCGCCTTACCCTCAAAAAACAGATTGCCATGCCACGTCGCGCAGCTGCGGCACATAGGGGCATCGCAGGTGAACATTCCCCTGCATTTTTGCATAAGCCCGTTTTCGTCCTCGTCAGCATCCCAGCCGATCAAACCATCACAGAGCAGGGTGGCCGGTTCGCCGCAGAACATGCAGGTGTCTTTTTTCATGCCGCCTGGTCCTGACGTTCAACACACATCTCCGGCAGATTCGCACGCACCAGCGCTTCGGCGAACTGAGGCGGTACCGCGTTTCCGCAGCGGGCCACTTGCTTGTCCTTCGGATAGCGGTTGCCGAGGTAGTCCCGGTCGATGATGTACCATTTCGGGAAACCCTGACACAGGTACAGCTCATGTGGCTGCAGCATGCGCATGCCGATATCGACGATCCGGTAAATCACGCCGTCCACATCCACGAATTCTGTTGCTTCATCACCCAGGTATTCGCGCAGGAAATCTCGAACTGCAGCTGCATGCGGATAATCGGTATCGTCGGTTGCCAGCATTGTTTCGACGTTGCCAAGATGCAGGCCGCCAGCCGTTACTGTTGGCGCTGGTACATCGGTGCGCTGCCCGTCGCGGCAGGTGCCGCGCAGTTTGACCAGATGAGAGGTCACAAGCGCGTGGTGGTCCGTTACGGTGACTGTGTGAGCCGGTTCGTCCAGCGCCGCGCCCGGTCCGGAATAATTCCCTCCGTAGTGCTTCACCATATGCGCGGCAACAATTGCGTGCTTTCCTCCGCCTGCAACGACGGTGCCGAGAGGTTTGCCGAGACCGGGAACACGAGGTGCCTGCCCGGGCCGTTCGCCATACCCGACCTGAATCAGGGTGGCGGCGGTGAACTGGCTTTTTCCGCCACCTCCGGCAGTGATCGTGCCCAGCGGCGTATCGACGCGGTGCCCGGTACTGTTGCCGAATTGCCGGGTAATCACAGGGGCCAACACAGCGGAAGCCACGCCGAGCGCGTGCCCGTTCCCACCGGGCCGAACGGACGTTCCCGCCGTGATGGTTGGAGCAGGGGACGTAACGGGCTGCCCGGTGGCTCCGGTGCGAAACTTGGTCAGATGCGGAACGACGACGGCGTAGCCATGCTTTTTCGTGATGGTCTGCAGCGGATCATTAATATCCTGCCCGCGAAATACGTCGTAGCCTGCGCCTGTGTGGTTGCACTTAACGATGAACGGTTTTTTTGAGCCTTTTACGTAGCGCTGGATGCCGCGGGCAATTCGACGCATGGTGTTCACCGCCAGCGGCTTTTTCCTGCCGAAAATCGACGGGCAGGGGATCGTCCAGTCGATGCATTCTGCTGCTGACCGCCACGGTTTTAACGTACCGGCTTTTACAGCTGCTGATGCCGGGTCGCCGTGGGTTATCTCCGGCCAGTTGATTGGCTGCCCGTCGCAGCGCATCACCATGAAGAAGCGCTTACGGATAGTGGGTGTGCCATAGTCACATGCACGCAGTTCCCGGAACTCGACGGTATAACCCAAGCCGTTAACGAGCTGCCGGGCCTGCTCGCTGTCCGTGGAAATTTTCAGAAATTCACAGCACTCCGCCAGTGCCGGGTGATCGGCTGCAATGCCAGTTGTCAGCATTCCGACGAACGCTTGGAAGGTTTCGCCCACTCGTTCTGGATCTGGGCGCATCTCTGCTGCCAGCAGCGGTCCCCACGTCTGGAATTCAGAAACATTCTCCAGCATGCCAACGCGCGGGCGGACATCCAGCGCCCAACGCAGCACAATCCAGGCGAGGCCGCGGATCTCTTTCTCGACGGGCTTCGCTCCCTTTGCCTTGGAAAAATGGCGGCAATCGGGTGAGAACCAGGCAAGGCCGACTTTGCGCCCGGCGGTTGCCACTCTGGGCTTAACGTCAAACACCGATTCGCAGTAGTGAAGGGTGTTGGGGTGGTTGGTCGTATGCATTGCCACGGCATTCAGATCGTGATTGATGGCGATATCTACGCTGCGGCCGGTAGCCAACTCAATGCCCGTGCTCGCACCGCCACCGCCTGCAAAATTATCAACGATTATTTCGTTCACGCGTATTTCTCCATGGCTTCGCGCAGTGAACGCGCGGCGGTGAGGATAGAGGGGGCTGGAACCTTTTCCAGCCACATGCGGTTGATGTGATGCTTCAGGCGGCGCTGGTGGTGAGCCGGTAGCAGATCAACGTCGCCGCTTTGGGAAAAGACAACCTCTACCTCGGCGGGCCATACGGTTTCAGGCACGTCCGGCAGCAGCATGGCTTCGAGTTCAACGATGCGCTGAATTGCGTATTGCAGTGAGGCTTCCATTACGCACCAGCCCTTACGCACTTGAAATTTCTCAGCGTCACTTTTGCTTCATGCGAAACGCCTGCCTCTTTGCTGACAGAGAGGAATTTTTCGCACTCGTCTTTTGTCATTTTTTTCTCAGAAAACCGCGTCCAGTTAGTTGGGCAGTTCCCCGGTTTGATCACGGTGGCGGTAATTTTGTATTTGGTCATGTCTCTGTACGCCCCTGATGGGGCGTCTCCTTCAGTCGTTCCAGCAGTCCAATTCACTCTGGATTTCTTCATCGATTTGGTCATTCGTAGCGGTTTTATTAAGTTCCCTTCGGGCTTCTGCGAGATAAAACTCGCGCTGTTCTCTAAACCACTGCGAGAATTCAGCAGACCAACCAACCATCTGGTAGTCAGCCCTGGCTGCATCGTTTGCCAATGCTTCTATCATGCAGTCAGCAGTGATCAGTGCAGATTCGCGAATAACACCTCGCAGGTGGCGCTTACGCCAATAGGGGCTGTATTTCGAGTCGCAACGCCCTTTAAATTCAACTTCCCAACGGCGTATGCAGCGCGCGTTAAGTGACTTGCTCATTGTTTATCTCCATTCACACGATTGAATTCGATCACCCAAACCCACGGGTTGGACTGCCAGCTTTCGGCACCGTAAATTGATTGCCACGTCTGACCGAACCATGAGCGGGAAAAATCAGGGAATCCGTGCTGCTGAGATACAGCATCGATTGACGGGTGGCTTCGTGGGGCACCTTCAGCTATAGCATCAGCCTGGCTAATGCTCTGCACCGGCTCAACACGCACCCCGGTAATCTTCAGCGTGAGACGGCTTGCCCAGCGCGGCATGTGGATGGATGGACGCCAACAACAATGGAGATTCTCATCTGCGTCAAAATACTCCGGAGCTGGTTTACCATCAGCTTTGTAGACACAATATTCAGGCTTTTGGAATTTCGATGAATCTTCCTGATAGGCTTCCATTTGCTCGAAATCGAAGAGAGGCCCCTGGAAGGTCTCCCGTACCCATATGCGGTCGCCGACAGCGCCGAACGGGCATGGGTGCCAGAAATCGCAAACATTGTCTGCGTCTTCGCTCCAGGGCCATTTACTTCCATCTTCGCGCTCAGCTATCTCAGTTGCACGAGTCTGCTTCCATTTGATAGGGCGCCGGGTCTGCGTCTTCCGCCCATCGAGCAGGGCACGAACCATCTCACCGTTAAAGATCATGCCTCGCTCTTTCATTTGGCTGCCTCCGCGCGTTCCGTGATAGTAGCTAGCTTAGGCCCGGCATAAACCATAATGACACGGCGCGGGTCAGCATGTGGCGATACAGGGTTGGCTTTAAAGAGATAGCCGCAGCCGTCCTTTTCGACGCTCCGCAGCTCCTGTTCGTCAGTCCAGCCAATAGGCTCAGATGCCACTTTCCGGTATTCCTGAAGCTCTGCGTCTTTGTCTTCCAGTTCATCCAACAGCATTTCCATTTCGTCAGCCGTGATAATCAATTTCCCAAGCCGCCTGCTTCGAGCATCGTCTATCAATTCCCGAATAGCGGACTTAGCGCGTTTGTCGATATTGCTCACTTTGCATCTCCTTTGCTTTTCAGCAGTTCAAACGGAATGTCGATCTCGTCGCCGCCCATAGAGGCGATGGCGCGGCAGATTGCCAGCTGCGGGGTATCACCCTCGCCGCGATACGGGCCGCCGGACGGAAAAATTTCATTCACTGGCGGCTTGGCCGCCACGCGGGTACTGACAGTTGCGTGCCAGGATTCGAACGTTTCCCAACAGCCGCGCGGTTTGCCATCTTCCCGATAATTGAGTTTGTGAACGTCATGCGGCGGCTCGATGAATACCTGATACTTTTCCATTAGTGGGCCGCACACGCGCCAGCTGGAGGAGGGCCGAAAGGCATCACCTGAGGTGCGGATGACTGACAGCTGCTCGCTGTACTTCGCGCCGTTCACCGCGCGGTCGACCGCAAAGTCCAGAGCACTTCCGGTCAGATCGGAAACTTTCACTGTTTTTTTCATGCTTCTGCTCCTTGGTACTGGCGTTTGGCAGTAATCAGGCATTGAGTGCGAAGACGTGAAACCCGCTGAACTTCGCGTTCTGTTTTAACCAGGCCGATGGCTTCGGTTAGGACGGTGGCGGCCCGGCGGAGTAGCCCGCGCTCGATCAACTCGTTCGCAAGCGACTCGATTTCTTCGGCACGCAGTACAGGTTTTTTCGTGGGGATCCGGTTTGTATCGGATTCGATATACATGCCCGGAGCGACTGAGTAGCGATACTTCCTGCAGTCGCGGCGACGGGTGAGTATTCCCGCGCTAAACAGCGCATTCAGGTGCGGGTAAACACCGCTGGGATCCATGAAAAGCGCCTCGCAGATTTCAGCGTTAGATGAATCAGGGTTCGCGCTGATGTAACTGGCAATTTTCTGGTGAGTGTTATTTTTCATGCTCATAGTCATATTCCGGCGGCCGGGAGGGCCGCCAGCCTCCGTTATGCGCCGATGTATTCCGGTTTCATATCTGCCATGGTTACGCAGTACCCGTCGTACAAATCACCCAGGTGTACTTTCACCGCGTTGATAGCGTTCTCTACAGCGATAAATTTCGCCGCTGCTTCCGGTTGGTCCGGTTGTGGAAGGTCGTTGATCATCTTCTCGATGCGCGTCACGGCATTGAGGCGGTGGTGGCGCTGGACAACTTTGCCCTTCAGCTCTGTGTATAGGTCGATGCCGATGGCGTTCTTTTGGGACTCGACTTCCTGGCGCAACTCGGTTGTTACTTCGGTGCTTTCGGCATCCTCAATGCGCTGACGGAAATCGGTAACCCATTGCTCCATCCCGTCATAGGTTTGGACGTCATCTGCAGCGATAACGGTCGGGCTTTCATTCATCGCGCTAATTTCAACGTGCCCGGCTGCAGGCATCGGATTGATCTCTTTCTCAAGATGCCCCTCAAGCTCCTCTTTCGTGTACACACCAAGGATTACGTCAGGCGTGTACAGCCGCGCCCAATACTTCAAAGCCAGGTATGCGATCTGCTGTTTCGGGTTGGACACCCAGAGAGGGGAATTACGGATCGCGACACTGGACAGATAAAGCGGTTCGCCCCAAGTGATGTCTTTTTCGCCGCGGATAACTGCGCCGACCTGAACAAATAGGCCCATCTCATCAGCATCGGTCCAAGCACGGATACGCTCGGTGGTGGTGTACTCGCCTTTATTTCCACGCTTCTTAACCGTCACTTCCCGCGAAGTAGTGCAGCGCGACCAATCGCCGCCGTATTTATAGTGAAATCGGCCAGAAATAGCGGTGGAGCTGGAAATAACAGCGTTAACGAGTTGTGCCTCATAACCGAGCTTGCCGCTTACCAAGTGCGTTTTCTGGGCTACTGCGTAGGGGTTCATGCCCCATTGCATTGCCTGCATCACAATCGCCATGCAATCGGCGGGTTTACCGGCCAGGTGATCCGGTACCGAGACACGTGAATCAGCCATCAGGTTGGCGAACGCGGTTAACTGGCCGAGCATCGGAGCGCTGAAAATTGCGCTGCTAGCTGAGATAGTGGCCGGAGCCAGGTCATGAGTTTCGATAATATTCGTCATTAATGGTCTCCTTACATCGCGCCCAGCGCTTCGAGGCGGCGCAGGTCAAAGTCGTTAAGCTCGTCGGTGTAGTCTTCGACGATAGGGGCAGGCCAGGTGTTGGTTTCCATGCACTCGTTTATGGTGCGTAGCGCGAGACGGTATTCTTTGCGCCCGAGATCAAGCAGGTCAGGAGATGCCTCAACGATGGCGATCCAGTGGTAGCCCTCGTCCCGGTTAACAAAAATCCAGAAAAATTGATCCAGGTTGGCTGTGTCGCAGTACATCGCGGCGCTCAGGTGGTAGCCGCGGCTAGTGATTTCCCGGTGCAGCCTGGCTTTCAGCTCGTCCTTTTTCACGTAACCCAGGCTCGTGGTTTTCAGGTCACCGCCAATACGTGCGTGCGGCAGTTGAATTTCCAGGTCAGGGCGAACTCGGACTTCAAGGCCGGTATCTTCGTCGAAACCGAAATAACTCACCTCGGACTGGCGGGCCGGGTGATTCAGCAGACGGCTTGCGCTCGGATGCGCCTGCAGCGCCGCGCTGATGCGTTTGGCCTGTTCGTACATGTCGAGGGCGATCATCGTCTTACCCTGGCTGGCATCTTCCTGCTGTTGGTGCCAGTCTTCCGCCGTAACAACGTCCGGGCGGATGATGCGCACAACTTCAGTCAACTGGTCTTTCGTCCCGCTGATGTTGTACGGCACAAATTTGGCGCGTTCTGATTCGGCGAATTCAGGATCAACAGTGGCAATTTGCTCAAGCAGCTGCTCGCGGGTACCGCTCACTTTTAAAAGTGGCGGCAGGCTGGCGTTGTACTCTTTAATGCAGGCTTTCTGCGCTGCAGCTGTCTGTTTACCGTCAGCAGGGATACGCTGGAATTCTTCAGGAAGCGACATGTAGAGGCTTGCCGTTTCCTCGGCACCTGCAGACACCGAGAGTGGCGGGGTGAGGGTGGCGTTGTACTCTTCGATCCATGCCTTCAATTCGTCAGGTGTCATCAACGCAGGCAGGCTGGCGTTGTACTCCTTGATGATGGCAACCAGATCGGCGGTGGTGGAAACCACATGTCCAGGCATCTCAGCAGGCACCGCGAATTCATCTTCAAATTTTTCAGGTTCGAGCACGTAGCTGTGGATGATGGTACCGCGCAGCATCGCGTCGTTTTGCTCGCGAGGGATCGTGCCAGCAATGTGGCGGCCATGGTAATACATTGGGCTGATCAAGACGTCTTTCAGCATGGTGCTGCTGATGCCGTTGGACGAGTGGTACACATCGTTCGGCACGTTCTCATAGCGGCCCGGTTCGAAACAGGTAGGCCATTGCTGTTCTGGTTCGATCTGCGGCGCTTCTGGTATGGTTTCGGCCATTTCTGACTCGATCTGGTTAATAGATTCGCTGTTTTGGCTGTCAGAATCGGCATTCTGGTTTACATCGGTCAGATTCTGGTCCGCCAGATGTGGAGCAGCTGCAGCCAAAATTTCGGCATTGTTTACGGGAGTCTCCACGCAAGCGCTGTTAGCGCCTTCGCCTGGCTGCAGTATGCTTTCGCCCGGTTGCAGCGCAGCACCAGCCTGTTCTTCATCACTGTCAGACGTTTGTACTTGCACATTATTGGTGGTCTCCACTTCCGTTTTTTCGCCTTCATTTGAGGCAGTTTTTACCCACTTTGAATCATCAGGGTCGCTGATGCCCGGAACAAATTCGCCACGCCCGGCGGCAAGCTGGCGATCAATTTCTTCATCGGATGGCTGTTGCGCTTCATTGGTGCCTGCCATAGGCATAGGGGAGGAAGAACGGCCACAGGCGATATCAACGATAAGTTCGTCAGGGTTGGCATGATCGGTTTCAGTCATGACGCGGTTAAGATGCTCGCGGTGTTTGTCGTGATCTCTCCAGAGTCCCTTTGGTGTGGTTTTGACAGTTGCAACGTTGCAGGCGCGGGAGTAGTCCATACCACCGGGCATATCGTCGAACATTTTGCAGGTGGCAAGATACTCATCTAAAACATCACCTTCCCCCGACCAGTTGAGGTTCATGATGGCGTTTGCATTCGCGTCAACTTCAAGTGACGGTGAATAAATATCGAACTCAAATTCGCGAGCAAGCAGACCCAAAGCTATTTCGTAATCACGGCCGGTCTTCGTCAGCGGGGTGAGTCGGTCAGACTTAATACCGCCGCCAGCGTTCGCGCCGGATGGGGTACGGTTGATCTCACTCACACGATTTCCTTTCACCCATTCTTTAACCAGGAGGCCACGATCAAGATGTGATGTGCCAGCCCATACCTGCGTGAACTTCAACACCAGTGCAAGTTCGTGACGTTTTTCCATATCGAAAACGTCTCTGACTGCTTTGGTGTATTTCCACAAATACGGAATGTCCAACTGCTGGATTTTTTCTACGCTGGCGGCTGCCAAAAGCAGGTTCTGGACATATCCGTTATCGGTGTCCATTTCCAGTCGGGCGATTTCCTGATACTCACCCTGCGTGAGGTGGTAGCGGTGCGCGTCAGACGTAAGCTGTGACAGCAGCTGCTTGCGGAACGACATTTGAACGATCGGGTAACGCGTGTCTTCGTCGTCACCTTCATCAATTTTCAGATCCGTGTTGGTTGTTTGAGCTGCGCCAGCATCGTTCAGAGCCTGCTCATCGACGATCTCACCAGTCGTTGTATCCACTCCGTCAACGATGGTGGTGTCGGTACCATCCACAATCTTTTCGCCTGGGTGAGGGGGCAGGGTAACGCCGGGAATTTGCTGCCAGGTCATACCGTCATCGGCGAGCTGGAAAAAGTCACAGAAGGTGAAGCTAATCTCGCCTTCCGGCGGCAGCTCGTTCACAACGGGGAAGTTTGTCACGACCGCTTTGAAATAGTTGGTCGGGTCTTTTTCCGCATCCTCGAGCGCGTTCTCAGCGTCGCGCAGGGCGCGGGACTCGGTTTTCGCGGTTTCCCAGAATACAGCGTGCGGTTCGCCGCTCTGCTTTTTGGCTTTCTGGTGAATAAAATACGGTTTTGCTTCACTCATTACTTTTTTCCTCATTCCGTGTAGAATGGAGGCGTCCTTTGATCGCCTCCGGTGGTCATTGGTCATGTCTCTGCTGGTGGGTTTGGTCGCCCACCTCAGCATCGCCGGGATGTAAAGCCGGGAAATAGCCCGCCTTAGTGCGGGCTTTTTTCATGTGTGGCGATCAACGCTGCCATGAGAAGAACGCCCAGCGGCCCAAAGCTGCCAGCCTCTTTGGAGCTGACATAAATGCCGTCGTCGCCACAATGGTGTTTGGCTAATGCTTTTGCCGCGTGTTCAGTGCAGCAATAATCACCCAGGGTTTCACCATTAAGCAGTACGATGGATTGCGGATTATTTTCGCGGTTCGCTTCTTTGTTTTCGCAAATATAACCAGCAGGTACTTTATCGATTGTCACTGCTGCTACTGATGGGAAAACGGTATTAATGGTCTTCAGTTCTACGGAAATGCTACGCATAATAAACCTCGTTTTAGGTAATAGAATTCCATGCCATTATTGACATTCATTTTTGCAACATCGGAAAACACCAGTTTTTTGATGTTTTCAGATATCGCAATGAATAACAGGTCTCCGAAAGCTCGCGACCGTGAGGGTGTCGGTCTCTTCTCGCTGCTATTATTGCCCCTAGCGGGAATTCTTAATTATCCTTCGTGCGCCATTTGGTCATGTTCGGCGCAACGGATACTGCAATATTCACGTTCCTCTTTCGCTGTATTACGGCCATTTCGATAAATAAGCACTGATTTCACAGTGTCTTCTTTCTCCACTTCTTTATTACAACCGTGATATGCGCACTTTACTTTCATAACGTCGGGTCTCCTTTCTGTGCCAGCGTGTAGCACAGGCGGCGAACCGCAGCCCAGAATGGAGAGAGGCGAACAGCCTGCACGCCAACTGGTACCCTGCAACCGTCGATGTGAATCATTCTCCCTCCTGAATTTTCCAGCCTTTGGTTTCCAGATAATCGGCTAACTCGCCACCGTCGAAATTACCCAGGAATTCAAACAGGCGTCCTTCAGTTGAAAAATGCTCAGCAATTGCTTCGCCGCCCATAGAATCAATAATTGAGCCGTTATCTTCAATCGCTTCCAGCAAATCGCTAATTTCCACGCCGTCAACTTCAACACGTAGCTTGTTGTAATTATCCGGCTTAACAATTGCCTCGGTTGCGTAAATTTCAAAACTAATTTTTTTCATGGTCATGTCTCTGTCTAATTAAACGAATTTTGTCGGTGTGGTGCCGGGTGCCTCCCGGTGACGTTAACCAGTTAACAATTAACGCCGACCCAAACCATCCATACCAATATGACTGATATATTTTTAACTGTGTCGCGTGCGCAGAGCCGCATTCACCACACCATAAAATTCGCTTTATTTATTCCGTTGCCACATTGATGAACGCTGTTCTATTTCTTTATCTGTTAGACCTTCCAGCGGTACCGAAATCGTTCCGTTCCGGCAGACGAGAATAGAACGAACTCCGTCACTCTCACCTTTATAATCTCGGTGGGTATGCTTCCATATTGCTTCAAGCTTTCGCTGTCTCTGGGCTTTGTACACTTCATCCGCTTCGATGGTCTGGCGGGCCTGTTCCCAGGCAACACCGATAATTTCTTCCTGCTGTTGCCGCGAACTGGAGTGAAACAGGCACCAGCGGTTATGCAGCCAGTTAAATCGGTAGTCTTCTTCCTGCGCGTCAGCGTGTGCCAGTGCAACTGCCAATTTTTTGACGGTGGGGCTGGCTGACTTCCATGCGTCTCGATTATTCAAAACAACGAGGGCTGACGTATCAAGTAACTCATTAGCTCGAAGCGCTTCGGAGTGTGCGTCCGCAATCATAAGGCCACGCACATACGGATCACACTTGTTAAACAGGCTGCGGTGGTCATCACTAAACATGACTTCGTTAGCCAGTGTCGCGCTGCGCTTGGCATTCATTTCCAGCGCTTCGGTGTGGTCGGCGCTGATCAACTCAGCAAGCACTGACTCCATATACTGCGCAAGGGAGGCGCGGCGGGAAAAACCGCCCACGATTTGCGGGCACCCTGCGGCCTCTGCTGCCGTGTTGTATGCCGCAATGGTGTCTGCAATAGCTGTGCGGTGCGATGCTGCGATTAGTTTAGTGATGGTGATGTAGGTAGCGGTCATTTGGTCATGTCTCTGTCGGTGGAGTTAAGCTGCCGAAGCAGGCAGAAGGGCGTCGAACTCTGCTGCGAGAGCGCTTTCGCCGTCTTCGTTGACTGCAGTGAATTTTTTACCGAGAAGAGCGGCTTCGATGATTGCCGCCTGGGCAGCCATGATCGCGGAGGTCTGATCAGGCTCATTGATGATTTCTACAACTTCGGACTGCTCGTCCAGGATGATGATTTCCATCTGGTAAACCTCATAGAGTTGTTGTCTATGAGGTTATTATACTTAGATTTAGCTACAGGTAAATAATTAGCTAAAAATAATTAAGGTTTTTTATCTGTGATTTTAGCTGGACTGGTGCTTTTTTTGTCTAACTCTTTGACGGCAGTGAAAATAATTTTTTTTAAAAGCGGCTCAGACATGAACTCAGGGGTAGCAATTAGCTCTACGATATCCTCTGGCGAGGCGATGATGATGAATCCTTCCTGGCTACTATCAAAGTCTTTAGACGGAAAACGTTGGGCAAACTTACGAGAAATCAGCTTTTTGATAGTTCTCTTCAGCATAGCGGTGACCTCAATTTGATTTAAGTAGCGCACTTTGCAAAAGTGCTCCTACTCAGCGCATAAATGAGTCGGCCAAATACCGGCTTCGCTATGCATTGGGTTGAGACTAGTGATCAGGTTGTAAGTTCTTTCGGCATCGCCTTCCTGCTGATAACACCAATCCAGGAGGGCTCGATAAAGAGGGGACCAGTATCTCGAATATGTAGGCTGAGAAATGCTCATGACCTTCAGCAATGCATGGTGGCATCGTGTTTGTGTCATTGGCTTCAATCCTGTCCCCTTGCACCGGGAGCAGGGTTTCTCTATATGAGCGTTCTTTTGCCTTGATTTTTTTAGATCTTTTACTGTTCCCTTGCCCCCGCAACGACACATTGCACCGGGTGTGTCTGCTGTACGGCAAAATTCCTCCAAAGCAAGCATAGCCAGAACCGAGACGGCAGCATCATTGACGGCCGATCCTTCTTTGGGGATGTATTTTTTAACAATCGAGGATGCATATTGCCTAAGCGCTAAAAATGCGGTTTGCGCGGCGTGACGATCTTTTGTGTATTTTGCGTAAATCAGGGACAGGCCCGCACGACACCTGGATTGTGTTAAGCCAAGCGAAACAACAATGTCATCGCGGGTAAGATGACTATTGCCTGTAGAGCGGGCCTGCAGTTCAACAATCTGTGCAGACTTAGGATCACCGATGGTGATGGCGTATTTCAGTCTCATTTCACTTCTTCCATTGGCGTTCGGCAGTTAGCACAACTACCGACACGCTGGTCCCATTAAACTCTCCAGAACGATGCTCAGACCAGGTGCAGTTCCATTCCTGAGATAAAACGTCTTTGTCTTTCATGCTGGCGGGCAAAACAGCAACAATTTTTGAACCCGTTTTTGTAAGACCTGCAGCTGCCTGAAGATGGAGCAGGGCGCGACCATCGCTAAATGGTGGATTCATAACAATCCGATCAAAACATCCACCATTTGCTGCCCATTTCAAAAAATCAGCCTCATAAACACGAAAGCCCTTACTATCAAGAACTTGACATTTTAAGGGGGAAATTTCTACGCAAATTGTTTGATCTACCGGCATAAATTTAGCAATGCCGCCGTGCCCAGCGCTTGGTTCAAGACATGTATGGTTTTGCTCGATGCAAGCCAGTTTCACGCATAGCTCCGCAAGTTCGGGAGGGGTAGGGTAGAACTGATGGCTTTTGTCATCAGGTACACAACCTGACGCAATAATTTCAGCCAAAACGCGAGTAGGATCGTATTCAAATTCCCACCATGTCCAATTGCCTGAACTGAAGCGAACGCCACCAATCGACGCGAGGACCCGCTCAGATTCCTTTCTAACGAAGCGATCAGAAGTAGAGCCATAGCCACGAAATATTCGGTTAAACGGGTTGCGGGTTTTAGGTTCAATTGGCTCCTCCCATTTGTGACGTTGAATGGGACGGTATTCGTCAATTTCCAGGCTGCAAAGATCCTGAAGAACGGAGACGGGCAAGACGCTCTCCATCAGGACAAAATCTTTGATTCTCTTCTTCGGCTTGGCTCTGAATTCCGGTGGGATCGCTGTCGGGTGGAGGCTTGCCAGGATGCAATTCAACCGCCATGCCATATCTGGATGGATTTCAAAATGGGCTGTACCTTTGAGATATGCCCGTACGCGCATTTCCCCGCCGTCAATAGTCATCCACTCACCTGGATAATCGCGAGCAGCTTTCAGGGCTTTATTGGTCAACTCGTAAGAGGGTTCAGGTCTTCCCATAAATTTCGCAATTACTTGTCGAAGATCCTGCACGTAATTGACCATGCGGTAATTCGTCATCCCCCACGGATCATAAACTCCTGACAGTATCATTCGCTTGCTGAAACCTTCTGGCCGGTTCGTGATGTGTTCACCTGAAAGAGCCCGAAAAATACCATCAACGCGCTCACCAAAGAATTTCGTGCGGGAATTCAGCATGTCAAGAATAGTCGCGCGTACGCTTTCTTCCTCGAATTCAGGGGTGTTCATCTGCCGAATGCTGTCGTTCCACTCCTCACGGCGCTCTGCGGGCATTACATCCAGCACATCGGTGAGCAGGAGCGCCTGTTGCCAGTAGTGCGCGTTCAGGTGTGCGATCGCACCGTCTCTGGCGAACAGCTCGTTGACGTTTCGTAAACTTCTGTAGCGCTCGTCGCGCTGATTACCATTTAGGAAATGGTCTACGGCTACGTGGGCGTCTTTGTCACTCAGAATCGCTGCCAGGGACTCTATTTTTTGACGTTCAAGGTGATACCTGCCCATCAGGTTGTCCACCAGATCATTAGGGGCAGGTGCGAAAAACTCACCAGTATTAAAAATCTCATTGGTCGTCATTGGTCATGTCTCATTCAGTTTTTTTATCGCCTGGTGTTCAAGGCTTTTTGCAAATGTCATTTCCCACTGCAGGTGGTACTTCATGACATCTTCAGGCAGCCAGTAACTGCAGAATTGGCAAAGCTGAGCGCTGGTGAACGGATTAGTCATGTGAAGATTTATTCCCCATTCAAGTGCTCTCTCTGCAAGATCGGGTGAAGGCTGCCATCCCTCGAACATCCTAAATCTCGTGGTCTTCGATGAATCCGAGTTATCCACAAGCTGATCACGCGCGTTATGCTCTCTCTCTTCCTTTCCCTGATCCTTTCCCTTCCTTTCCTTTCCTGGTGGTATCGATTCGGTATGAGTACCGTATTTGTACGGTACTAAATCTAAGCTTTTGATTTTACTTGGCTTTGGTTTGTTCACGACTTGGTGTTTAGTGAAGTTCTTGATCCTTCCAAATAGTTTTCCATTGGAGACTGAATTTTGTTCAGTAAACAGCTCCACATACCCACAGTTGGACAACTCCTGTAGTAGTACCGGAATGCTACTGGACGTTTCACGTATCGGGAAAACGGCCGCTTTGATGAGTAGTGGATTGGCGTTAAAAAAGCCTTCATCATCTGAATAATTCATCAGCCCGATTGCCAGCAGGCACGCCGATTCAGTGATCAACGAAAGCTCCTCGTTGAGCCAGAACTCAGGCTTAATCGTTCGAATACGGGCCATAGTAAAACCTCAAATAACGGTGGTCAGTGGTCATGTCTCTGCTGCTTGGCGCGATAGGCCAGGCGAATATCAGTAAGGGCTTTATCTAGTTCGTCACACTCGCGTTCGAACTCGGGTAGCGAGGCGTTCAGTAGCGCCGCATTCACGACATCAGCATGCTCCTTAAGAAGCCGGGAGGTCAGGAACTCGATGCTGTTACCTGCGGTAACCATCGCGCGGATTTCTGGATCCATGGCATGGAGAATAGCGGGGGAAAGCGCTTCAAATTTCTCCCGTTGAATTGCTGTTTGGCATTTGCGCCAGCGATGGAAGATGTTTTGGTTGTTATTGCGCCAGGCATCATGATCTACAGTGCCGTCTAAGAACTCGATTTGATGCAATTCGGAAGGGTTTGATAACCCAAGCTCAAAGTAGGCCTTGGTAATTCTCTGCGTAGCCGTAAACTGTGTAATTCCACGTGACCACTCATGAAGAGCCGAACATAACAAAGGGAGGTTGATTTTCATTGTTCAACCTCTCGCCGCGTCGATGCTGTATGCTCCAACTCCTCCGGTCGCCAATACTTATGCCAATCGTTGGGCAACAGATCCTTTCGCGTTACCTGACCATCGGTTGCTTCTTCGATAGCCAAGGCGCGTGATATAGGTACCTTGGCCGCTCCGGACGCCATTTGAGAAAGAAAGGACGCACTGATGCCAAGATCAATGGCAAGTTTGCTTAGATCACCTCTACTGAGTGAATCGGTGTACTGCTTTAGTTTCATATACATCTCCTTTATCTGTAGGTAAATATTTTAATTAGCTACAGCGAAAAAGTAAACGGTTTACATCTTTATTTGTTACTAATTAAAATCGACCTATGGAACTAGTTGAAATCAGACGTGCCCGCCTTAAAGAATGGTTTGGAGATAAAAAACTGCCTCCCAAAGATGCCAGTTTTATCTCGCAAGTCATTGGCGGTAAATTTATCGGCGAGAAGGCTGCCCGCAGGCTTGAAAGAGACCATGGATTACCTGACCTCTTTCTGGATACCCCTTTTGAGGAGTCGGGCTCGGAACCTGTAGAACCGAAGCATACTCAGAGCGACAAAGCGCTTCCTGAGAAACTCCTTCGCTTACAGAAATGCCTCGAAGTTTTGCCAAATGAAGATGCCGATGCTCTTCTTGACGAGTTTATTGAACGGGCCGAGGAACGAAAAAAATACTTCGAACGGCTTCTGCAGGAATATATTCAAAAAAACCAGCTAAAAAACATTTAGCTGGTTGAGCTGTGAATAAAATTGGTCTAATCTTCTCCACAAGCTCGACAAGTTGTACCCATATCAAACCCGCTTCGGCGGGTTTTCTCGTTTCTGGAGACCGTGATGAAAGTTCAGGTGATCAATAACGACGGCACAAAAGTCTGGGAATTCGATGCTGAGAAACGCAACGATTTCAGTGGTGAATGGTGGAATGATCCGGCAAATCATAAATTAATGGCAGGGATCGTCGGTGCGCTCTATCAAGCATATAGCCAGGCAGATACTCGTCCGCCTGGCTGGGCATGGCCTTCTAGTAGTTGTCAAGTAGCAGAGAACGGGGCCAGACTCGGCTTTCTGGCAACCGCGAATATAGTCGCTCGAGAAGGCTGTCATGGAGCCGCACCGTTTGAAGGTAATTAAGACTGCTAGTGTCCATCTCAAAAGATTGATCGATGAGCTGGTACGCTGAAGATAAAAACGTCTTTTTTTGCTCGGTGCTTAGGGTGTTAAAAAGAGCAGTTAACAGAATTTTGTCCAAAGTGCTGTCGAGTTCTGATGGTTCCATAAATTACCTCTCATTTGATATGGTTACTTTCGCAACGTCACAATATCAGGTGAGGTAATAAGCCGCCAGAATGTTTCTGACGGCTTTCTTTTTTGGGGCTGGCGCCACCGACTCCGCGCTATCCACCACAGTCGATACAGTGGCAGCCCACCTATTCGGAAACCTCGCGGAACATCAACTTACGGTTGCCGTTAAATCACCGTGGGGTTTCCCCTTAATCAAAACTCAGCGCCCCGGTAAACGGAGGTGTGGATGCACCGCATGAATGACCAGTCAGGGAACGCAATAACGCAGCTCTTCGCGTGGATAGCTGCGTTCGCAGCAGCTGTAGGATTTTCCACGCAAGACTTTGTTTACATGATTTTCGGGCTTATGGGCGTCCTGATTTCTCTGGGGTCATTCATCTGCGGCCGAATAGATGCGCGAAGCGAGAAAAGAGAGCGCGAGAAGAGGACCGCTCTGTTCGAGAAATACCTCGAGCAAATTGCGAGCATGCCGCCGGATCAGCGCTCAGCAAGCATCGAAGTGATTTCTGAAACGCTACATCGGATGGATGCACATGCAAAATAAGCAAAAAGCTGGGGCGGCCGGTGCCGTCTGCTCAGTCGGAGCAATAATCGCGCTCGTTCTCGGGATGGGTAACGTTCGAACCAATGAGCGCGGCCTTGAACTCATCGGTAATGCAGAGTCTTGCCGCCGGGATCCGTATGTGTGCCCGGCGGGAGTGATAACCGACGGAATTGGCAACACTCACGGTGTCAAACCCGGCGTTCGAAAGACCGACGAGCAGATCGCCAAAGACTGGCAGGCCAACATTCTCGAAGCCGAGAAATGTGTGAACGCGTACGGAAACGGAAAGTCGCTCTCGGACAATACCTTTTCCGCCGTCACTTCCATTACGTTTAACTGCGGCTGCGCGACCATGCGCACATCTACTCTTTTCAAAAAACTGCAGCAGGGTGAGATCAAACAAGCCTGCGAGCAATTTCCACGCTGGGTTTACGGTGGCGGGCAAGTTCTACCTGGCCTCGTGACGCGCCGAAATTCGGAGAAGCAGCTCTGCCTGGACGGTATCTGATGAAGTTATTTCCGCCGATACCCACCGCGGTATGCCTCGTTCTCTGTTTCCTGGTCTGGTTTCACGGCCATAGGCAATTCAGTGCGGGACGAGATGATGCAGATAGGGACTGGACACTGAGGTGGACGAGCCGAGACCTGGCCGATGCCACCATGACATTGCACCGGGAGGTCGCCGAGCGTGCCGAGGAAGGGCGGCGCCAGCTGGCTGCTGAAGAGGAACGGAAACGTGCTGAAGATGAACTGGCAAAAGTGCAGGCTGACGCTGATGCTGCTGAGCGGGCTGGTGATGGGCTGCAGCGGCAACTCGCCACGCTACGCAGGCAACTCGCAGGAAGTGAAACCGGCCGCCTATCCGCCATTGCAGCAGCAGGCGCGGCAAAAGCCGAGACCACCAGAGTGCTCGCCGAGCTGCTTAGCGAATCTGACAGAAGAGCGGGAATCTATGCAAAAGAGGCTGATGAACGCTATGCAGCAGGATCAAGCTGCGAACGAACCTACGACAAAGTGATCTTGAACAATGAAAATGAATAAATTCATGCTTTGAGTCATGAAGATCATTGTTTTTCAGTACAAAATCCCCAGATTCTAAATTGCCTTAGAAATGCTAGGGTGTATATGGAGATCGAAAATGTTAGAAGGTTATTTCCTGCCAAACGAAGGTCGTGAGAAAACTCAGCGACTGTTGGCGGTACAAGCTGCTCTCGAAATTGCAAAGCATTGTGTGGGTAACGCTCAGCAGGCCGTTTATTCTAAAGCTGACGATGATTTAACAAATGTAGCCAAAGAAATTTCAAATTTGGCTGATGCTATTCAGGCTGCTCTTAAAAAGTAAGAACATATTTTCTACAAGCCGCCTTCGGGCGGTTTTTTTACGCCTAAATTCATGACCAAAACCTTTATCTGCGTCGCCAGCGGCCCGTCGCTGACGGCGAACGACTGCGCACTGGCCTCCGGCTCCGGCTACCCGGTCATTGCGGTTAATTCGAGCTGGAGGGCAGTGCCAGACTGCCAGCACATCTACGCCGCCGACTTTGCCTGGTGGGATCATTACCACGATTCGCTGGAGACCAGCGCCGAACTTTGGAGCCAAAGCAAACGGGCCCACGTCCGTTTCGGTGTGAAGCTTTTCAGCCCGTCGGACAACGGTGCGTTTAACTCCGGGCAGCGTGCCATCCAGCTCGCCGCGCATCTCGGGGCTGAGCGAGTGGTCCTACTCGGCTACGACTGCACCCTGGCGAACGGCGCACACTGGCATGGCCGCCACCCGGCGACAATGCACAATCCGGTACCGCGCGAAGTAGGGCGCTGGCATACCGACTTTTCTTCTCTCGCTGGCATTCTGCCGGGCGTGGAGATTATCAACGCGTCACGCGAAACCGCGCTGACCTGCTTTAAACGTTTACCACTTGAGGCGGCACTTTATGCCTGGAAAACTGTACTTCGACGGGATGCACGGCATCGGTGACAATATTAACCAGCGCTGCTTCATCAAAGCGCTGGCGCAAAAAGGCCACGAAATCTGGCTGAAAACACCTTTGCCGGAAATTTACGCCGGAATTTCTAACCTCCACTTCGTTCACGCAAACTCGCCGCTGCGCACCCAGAAGAAAAGCGAGCAGTCTTCCTCTGTGATATTTGACCGCGAGCCACCAGGCATCTCGCGCACCCGGATTTTTTACGGAAATGGACACCTGCAGTCGGGCAGCATCTTCGACGCGATGGAACAGCAGTTCGGTACCGCACCAGCGCGGATGGATTTGCCCAGCTATGCGGCTGCAGATATCCGCGTTCCTGCAGGTAAGCCGGTAGCGGTGATTCGCCCGACAACGGAGCGAACTGAGTGGCACAACGCGAGCCGCGGGCCACTGAATCAATATATTGACGATGTAGCGCGTCGCCTGGCCATCTGCGGATTTCACGTCATCAGCCTGGCTGATATTCAGGAAGGGAAAGAATGGATCCCTGACGGCGAGCCGTTTGCACACCAGAAATTTCACCACGGTGAGCTGACCATCTGGCAAATGCTGGCGCTGGTGGAGCGTGCCGACATCGTGCTGACTGGGCCCTGTGTCATCATGCACGCGGCGCTGGCCTACCAGCGACCGATGATTTGTCTCGCTGGTGGTAATGGCGGCAACAACCACCATCTGAAGGTCACTGACCCGCGCTGTATGGATTTGTCCCGCGCTTTATTCGTCTACCCGGACCTATATTGTCATTGCCAGGAAATGATCCACGACTGCGACAAAACGATCACCGGACTGCCAGGAAAGGTGGAAGGGTTCATCACCACGGTGTACCAGCAGGCACGCAGGCGGAACGCAGCATGAAACGTTTTTCTCAGGAAATTAAGAGCGGCCTGGTCTGGCTGCCGGAACTCGGGATGGGCCGGTACCCGGTGCCAAAGGATCGTCCCTATGATGCTGATTATTTTTCCCGGTACCAGGAGATGGCCGACACGGACCTCGGGCGCGAACTGACGGCGGCGCGTATTCGGCTGGTGGCCCGGCACTATACCGGCCCGGTCCTCGACGTAGGAATTGGGGCAGGGCAATTTGTCACGGCCCGACCGGAAACTAAGGGTTACGACGTCAATCCGGCAGGGGTTGAATGGCTTAAAGAGCGCGGGGCCTGGGCGAACCTGTACCGGGATCGTTTTCCGGCCCTGACGTTCTGGGATAGCCTGGAGCACATCGACCGCCCGGACGTCGCCGTCGCGCGCGCAGAACAATGGGTTTTCGTCTCGGTACCGATCTTCTCTGGTGCTGAGCACGTTATCCGGTCCCGCCATTTCCGCCGGGATGAGCACATCTGGTACTGGACCCACGACGGGCTGGTGGCCTGGTTCGGTGAGCAGGGTTTCGAGCTGATGGAAAGCAACGGAATTGAGACGCAGCTCGGACGCGAAGGTATCGGCAGTTATGCGTTTGCCAGGGTAGAATAATCTCCTTAACTCAAGGGGGTATACCATGGCGTGGGCAACTTTTTGGACTGCTGTATCTGCATTATCTACTCTGGCGACAGCAGCAATTGCCGGATTTGCTTTGTTCCAATGGAGCAGGCAAGAAAAACTCAAAGTAAAAATGGAGTTCAGAAAGGCCATTTCCACTTTTTCTGACTATCTGGCACAGATGCCTAATTCTTTAGCTGACCCCAACGTCTTGAAAGGGCATGGAGATAAACTTGATCAACTGATTAATCATTACATTGCATGCGCTCACGCATGGCTTGCAACTGAGGATTTGTTAGCTGATGAGGAATTGGTTGCCAAAAATTGGGATTTAGTAGTGGAAAGGCAGTCTGCTTATCTCGATGGGAAAGGTACAGCAGATGAAGTTAATGATGCTTGCCGGGATATTATGGCGGCAAAATTCGTATTCAAATAAAAGCCGGGTTTCCCCGGCTCTGCTTTAGAACATATCCAGTTGCGGTGTGGCGTGGGGATTGTACTCTTCAACAGCAATCCCCAGCTCCTTCCTGAACCACCGCGCAACCAGCTGCCGATGGCAAAACTCTCCCGGCGGCTCCCAGCACAGCAGCACAGGCTCACAGCCAGCCAGCAAGTGCAATTCGTTCCACGTCTGTTCCGGATTCAGCTTCGCCAGTATCTCGTTCTCATAGAGTTCGATATAGCGGGAAACTGAAACCGAGTTAAACCATTCCCCCGGTGCCAGCTTCTTGAACGTGTGATAACCCGCGGGGGTGTTGCGCGGCGCGTACCGGGCAATGCTGATTCGGCCTTCACCGCGATAGAGAGAAAAACAGGACGTTTTCATCGTTACTCCTTCCTATGAAAAACAATAACTTACGTTAATAATTATAGCATAAGTTGCTGATATATAACGGTAAATGTATGTTTATAGGCTCGATTCCGAAGAAATTGATCACCCAGATCCTGGGTAATATCCAGCTGAAACCTCGTATCTTTATAGGCTGCTCCGGGTCGTTCCGTACAGAGCACGCCATTAAAAACCTCATGCCCGACCGGGCGGTGTACGGGAATGACGTTTCACTGCTGTCCTGTGCCGTCGGCAACCTGTTGACCGGGCAGAAACTCGATGTTGAGTTCTCCGGTCGTCTCGAACCGCTGAACCAGCTGCGCGGCGACGCGGTGGCAAACACCTCAGCGATTTGTCTGGCCATTACCCTGGCCCGGTTCAAGGGGAACAACCAGTACAGCCAGGCACACTTTGCGCACATCATGCGTAACCTGCCTGACTATCACCGCATTGAGCGGGAGAAGCTGCAGCGCTATACCGACGGGTTCACGATTGACGGGTTCCACGCCGGAGACTTCCACCACCAGATTGACGCCGCGCGGGAGCATGACGGCACCGTTATCATGTTCGCGCCGACGTACAAGGGTGGGTATGAAAATATCTATAAATTCGTCAACGCCAGCGTTACCTGGGCGGCTCCTGCATACAGCGTCTGGGATCCGGAAGGAACCGAAGCGCTGATTCAACGGCTGCTGGATGAGAAGCAGAATTTTGCCATCGTCTCTGATCGCCGCATGGAAAACATCGAACCTCGGATCATGTTCGCCGGCAGCAATAAGCCGATTTACATGTACGCCAATGATGCCCGGTCATCACTTCGCCGCGAAGAGAAGAAATCGCAGCCATTTCGGTACCGGCTGGTGGACGTCGACGCCATCAACGAAAACAGCAGGGTGGAGATTGCCTTGCTCAACGCTCAGCAGCTGAACTTCCTGAAGAACATCTACCTGGCGAAAGGCATCAACCACAAAGCGGGGATGATGAATTTCGCGGTACTGGTGGACGGCATGCTGGCTGGCGCTTTCATTTTCTCGATGGCGCAGTACGGCGACAAGATCCACAACATCTACATGCTCAGTGATTTCTCAACGTCGCGGCACCGGAAGTTGTCGAAGCTTATTCCCATGCTGGCAACGAGCCGGGACGTCATTGCTCACGTAAACCGTCAGTACCTCATCGACATTCAGGAGGTGTACACCACGGCGTTCACCACCAAGCCAATATCGATGAAGTATCGGGGGATCTACAAACTGGCGAAACGCGGGGAAGGATTCCTGAATTATTCGTCTGCAGTTCGTCAGCTGTCGCCGCAGGAAATCTTCAAAGAGTGGTACCGCAAACATGCCAATTGAAACCGCTATCCGGCGCGTCGCGCTGGCCGAACTGACGCTGCTGGAAAAGAACGCTCATTACATGGACCCGGATGAATTCTCCAGGCTGGTGGCGAACATCAAAGCCGACGGCGTGCTGACCAGCCTGCCTGTCGTGTATCGCGGTACCGTGTTGTCCGGCAACCACCGCACCCAGGCAGCCATTAAAGCCGGGCTGGTGGAGTCAGACGTTATAGAGATAGTGAGCGAACTGACCGCCGACGAGCAGCTGGCTATCCAGCTCAGCCATAACTCGATCAAGGGGAAGGATGACAGCAACATCCTCCGGGAGCTGTACGACTCGATCAACAGCCTCGACCTCAAGCTTTACTCTGGCCTTACCGACGATGATTTCAAAATCACCGACGTTGAGGTGCAGACACTCTCATTCGTTCAGCCCGTTTATGAAGACCTGGTGATCGCCTTCCTCCCTGAAGAGAAAACCCTGTTTATCGAGGCGCTGGAAAAAGTAGGGAAAAAGGCAAAAGACCGCCTGATTGTGGCCGGACGCGCCAGCGATTTCGACCTGGTTTTCAAAGCCGTCATCAACGCAAAGAGCAAGCTGAACATCATCAACACTGCCGAAGCCCTGAAGACTATCGCGGAACTCGCGCTTCAGAAGCTGGAGGACATTACTGATGAGCCAGCGGATCCAGTACGACAAAGCGAAAGCTGAAGCGCTGGCGGCGTGCAGGATGACTGCCCAGCAAATTGCTGACGTTCTGGACATCGACTTTGACTTGATGAAGCAGGACAAGGACCAGCTCGACGAGTTTTACGTTGCCATCCGAAAAGGACGCGCACGCGGTGAAGCTGAACTCAGAACGGCGCTCTTCAAACTCGCCCGGGAAGGTGATGCGTTTGCGCTGCGCGAACTGCTGAAGGTGGAGAAGAACCAGGAATAACTGATGAGTAAACCGGATTGGGGGTCATTACAGCAACAGTACATCGCTGCGCACTCCCGAACCGGAATATCCCCGGCGGACTGGTGCGAAGAGAACGGACTGAAATACGCCACAGCCCGGCGATACATCAAGAAGCCCCCAAAAAGTGCGCAAAAAAATCTGCGCAATTCTGCGCAAAAAACTGCGCAAAAAGATGCTGCGCAATCTGCGCAGAAACGGGCAAAAAAAACCGTTGAAAAAAATCCTGAAAAAATTGCTCCCGCCACTGAGCATGAAATTGATATGGATGTCTTCGAGCCAGATATGTTCGGGCTTTCTTCAAAGCAGGGGGCGTTTGCCCGTCATTATTCTGATGGGAAAAATCCAACTGAAGCGTATCGCCTTTCTGGTTATGAAGGAGAGGGTAAAGTTGCCTGGGCTGCCGCTTCACGGATGTTAAGGAATGTTAAGGTTCAGCGAGCTATCCGATGGCTATCTGACCGTCGTGAGAAACGCCTCGCTTTGACCGAGCAGGAGATCATTCACCAGCTTTCATCGATAGCATCGTTCGACGCCAATGCTTTCTCTCAAATTCGCCGTGTGAACTGCCGTTATTGCTGGGGTGATGACCACCAGTATCAATGGCGTGACGTCGATGAATATGAGCGAGCCTGCTCTTCAGCTCTTACTGAAAACAAAACGCCACCTTCCTTTGATGGCGGTATCGGTTTTGTAGAAACGACGGCACCGAATGAGGAGTGTCCGCGCTGTAGCGGTGAAGGAAGAATGGAAATTTTCTTCCCTGAAACTACCTCGTTGAATGGGCCTGAGCGCTGGGCTTATCTGGGCGTTGAAGAGACGATGAACGGTTTAAAAGTTAAGACCGCTAGTCCCGAGTCAGCACGAAAATTACTGCTGGATTATCTCAAAGCCTCCAAAGGGAAACTCCCTGCAGCTGGCGGACAGCCGGATGGCGGAACCACAGAGGACGATTACGATCGGGAATGGAAGCGCCTGCGCAACGAGAAGATTCTGGCCGAGATCGAACGCATACGCACCGGGGATAAAGAAAGCAGCCTGATTGTGGTTCACAACGCGCTGCAGGTTCCCGGCGCGGTTCAGCCCACGCAGGAGGATATCGACGAGGGCGATGAATAATGGCGGAGATATTCTGCAAAAAGCTTCACACCGCTCAGTCGCGCGTCTGGACCGAAGGCAGCCAGCACCAGTACAACGTCGTTCGATGCGGCCGCCGCTGGGGTAAGACCGCCATCCTGGGCAATATAGCAATTTCCTACGCTACATCGTCATTCAAGGAAACGGGCGGCGAACGGCTGCAAGGCGGCAGGGTCGGTATCTTCACCGCTGAGTACCGCCAGCAGCAGGAAATTTTCGATTATCTGGAAGAAGCCCTGCTGCCGCTGATCAAAAGCAAATCGCGCAGCGACGGTCGAATAATCCTGAAGAACAAGGGCCGAATCGACTTCTGGGTGACGAACAACAACCCGTTGGCCGGGCGTGGTCGTGAATACGACGTGGTGCTGATCGACGAAGCGGCGTTTACAAAATCGCCGGAAATGCTGGAAGAAATCTGGCCTAAGTCGATTAAGCCAACCCTGCTTACCCGTCGCGGTCGCGCGTGGGTGTTCTCCACGCCGAACGGCAACGACGATAAGAACTTTTTCTATGCGGTCTGCAACGATAAATCGCTGGGCTTTCACGAGCATCACGCGCCGACATCGAGCAACCCGTACGTTCCGCCTGATGAGCTGGAGAAAGAGCGGCAGGCAAATGACCCGCGAGTTTTCCAGCAAGAGTTTCTGGCGGAATTCGTGGACTGGTCCAAAGACGCGCTGCTGGATATCGACAAGTGGCTGGAGGATGGTAAGCCGGTAGCGATGCCGACCACCTGCGACATGATATTCGCAGTGATGGATACGGCCCTCAAAGGTGGTACCGAGAACGACGGCACGGGCATCGTCTACTTCGCCTATGAGCAAACGTACTCCGAGCCGCGGTTGACCATCATCGACTATGACATCACCCAGGTTAAGGCGTCGCTGCTTCCGGAGTACATGCCAGGCGTATACGACAATCTGGAGCGCCTGGCGAAGGTATGCCGTCCGCGCCTCGGTAGTCAGGGCGTGTTCATGGAAGACGCCGCTATGGGCGCAATCCTCAATCAGAAGGCGGAGACCGAAGGGTGGCAGATGCAGCCCATCAAATCGACGCTGACCGGGAAGGGGAAAGATGAACGCGGCGTGCTGGCATCCGGCCACCACTATCTGGGCAAGTGCAAAATTACCCGCGAAGCCCACGAAAAAACGGTGAATTTCAAACAGGCCACCGCCAACCACCTCATGAAACAAGTCGCCGGGTTCCACCTGGCCGATCCCAAGGCGCACAAACGCGCAGACGACCTTTTCGATTGCTACACGTACGGCCTGATCATCGCGTTCGGGAACTACGAAGCACTTTAGACAGGAAGAACCATGGCAGAGATTCAGCTTGATAGCGGTCTCAGCTCGCAGCTGTCGAAAATTCTGGACTCTGAAGAAATTCAGCCCGGTACCGACGTCGGCTATGAGTTGTGTAAGCTCCTTTGGCAGTACCACCCACTCGGCGGAAAACTGGTGGAAAAACCCATATCAATGGCGATGTGCAAACAGCGGCAATACAGCGTTGACACTGACCCTGACGAACGCGTGGTGCGTCGATTCCAGGAAGTATGGGAGCGCATGGAAGTGAACGAGAAGATTAAAAATTTCTTCTTCGTCTCCCGCTGCTATGGCGCTGCGGCAATAGGTGTCGGTACCACGTCGGTGTCCTGTAAAGACGAGCTGCCGGGCTTTGGGCTTGCTGAGGACGACGTTTATATCAACGTCTGGGATCCGCTTAATGCTGCTGGCTCGATGGTTACCGACCAGAACCCAAACAGCCCGTTTTTCCAGGAGCCAAAAAAAACGCTCAAAATTAACGGGAAAAGCTGGCACCCGTCTCGCACGCTGAAGGTATTCAACGGCACACCGATTTACCTTGAATATCAGAATTCAACCTTCGGATTCACAGGGCGCAGCGTCTTCCAGCGCGTCCTTTACCCCATGAAAAGCTACATCGGCACAATGACCGCCAACGACATGGTGAGCCAGAAGGCTGGCGTGCTGGTAGCTAAGACTGCTCAGAACGGTTCTGTGCTTTCCGGGATTATGGCTGCCGCCACAAAGGTTAAGCGCGAGATCATTAAAATCGCTCGTAACGGTGGGGTGATCAGCGTCGGCGACAAAGATAATGTCGAATCGCTTAATCTGCAGAACATCGATGGGGCCCTTAATGCCTCACGAGATAACATCATTTCGGATATCGCGTCTGGCAGTGATGTGCCCTCCATTCTCATCAAAGAAGAGGCATTTTCGAAAGGTTGGGGGGAAGGTTCTGAGGACTCAAAAGCCGTGAGTCAGTACATCGACGGTGTTCGACAGCAGATTGAACCCGTCATGGACTATTTCGAAAAACTGGTTCAGTACATCGCCTGGAGTGAAGATTTCTTCAACTCACTGAAAAACGATTTCCCGGACATCATTACCGATGACTACCAAACAACCTTCTTCATGTGGCGTCGTGAATTCACCGCTAAGTGGCAGGAGCTGGTTGAGGAGTCGCCGGACAAGCGCCGCGAAAGCGACAGTAAAGTCATTCTGCAGGCAACCGCGCTTTATACAGCTTTGAGCCAAAATCTCGATCCTGAGAACAGGGCGACTGCAGCTGACTGGCTGACCAGCATAGTGAACGCCACCCAAACCTATGGCGACGTGCCTCTTATCATCGACAAAGAGGCACTGGCGAACTACATCCCTCCACCACCTCAGGAACTACCAAATGGCAATAACCAGCCGGGCGGGGAAGAAGAGGAAAATTAAGAGCCTCTATGAGGTGCTGACCGACGCTGTTAACTACTACGTCAATAATGGCTGGGATTCAGAGAAATCATTACTCGAGTGGAGCCGCAAGTTGCGCGTGGCAGCCACGCGGGAGTCACCCAGTCCGGAAGTCGCCAGGAAGCACCTCACCGCCATTTACAGCCGCCTTGTCGTTGACGGAGGCGCACTGAAAGACCAGCCGCCAGACGGCCCCACGAAAGTTACCCTCGAAAAGCTGAAACCGCAGTTCCGCGAAGAACTCAATAAAAGGATCTTTTCCAGCGCCAACCTGATTCAGTTGAACCGGGACCAGGCAATTGAGCGCACCGTACAGCGTTTTCAGGGATGGGTGACATCGATACCGCCGGACGGCGTTAGCGAACTTGATAAAAACGCGCAGAAACAGGCGATACGAAAGTCTGTTTCCGATCTCGATTTTATCAGTCGTCGCGTGGCTATCGACCAGGGCCACAAACTCGCCAGCAATGTGAAATACCTGCTTTCAGTGCAGAGCGGGGCAATCGCGTTCAGGTGGCATTCGAACTGGCGGCGGCCCGGTTACAACTTCCGAGTTGACCATAAAGACCGCGACACGCTGATTTACCTGCTACGCGACTCATGGGCCGTCGAACAGGGTCTGATCAAACCCGTGCACGGTTTTTATGACGAAATCACCGCGGCCGGCGAAGAGGTTTTCTGCAGCTGCCAGGTGTTCCCGATTTATGCCCCTCAAAAACTGCCCATCGAATTTTTAACGGAGAAGGGAAAGCGTGAATTTAACCGAGTTTGAAGCCGCGCAGTACATCCGGGACGGCACGCTGGCATCACCAGTGAAGTTCTCGAACATGTGGCTGGTGAACATGCGTATCACCGGAACAGGTGCCGCGTACCGCTATGGCGAGAAAGAATTCGTATGGCGGGACCCGGACATCTATCTCAATGAAGGATTTCTTCTCCGCTGCAATGGGTTGCCGGTTCTGTATGACCACGCAGAGAAGGCACCAATGAGTGAGGAGGAATTCAAAAAACGCTGTGTCGGTAGCGTGATGCTCCCTTACATCAAGGGTGATGAGGTTTGGGCGATTGTCAGGATCTACGTCAAAGAGGTAGTGGACAAAATCGTCAATGAACAAACCTCGACGAGCCCGGCGGTCATTTTTGGAGGCGAATCCGGTTGTATCGAACGAGCTGAGGGGGATTCCAACCTCCTGATCGAAGGGGTGCCTTTCCTGCTCGACCACATTGCAGTTGTAACGAAAGACCACGGCTCTCTCGGAGTCTGGGACAAAGAAGGGGTCCCCGAGGGGATCGAGGTAACCAACAAAGGTGACATAGAGATGGACAAAGAAGAACTCCAGAGCTTGCTCCAGAAGGCCGTTTCCGACGCGCTGGGTGGAGTAAACAACAAACTTGAAGCCATGTCTGCACGAATGGATTCGCAGGACAAGTGGATTAAAGCCCGTCAGGATGCAGACGACAAGGCTAAGCAGGACGCCGATGAGAAGGAAAAGGCTGAAGCTGAAGAAAAAGCCAAACAGGATGCAGCTGAAAAGGAACGGCAGGACGCTGAAGATGCCGAAGCCAAGAAAAAGGCCGAGGAAGAAAGGGCCAAACAGGATGAAGCTGCAGCAGAGGAGAAGGCCAAGCAAGACGCTGAAGAAAAGTCTCGTGAAGACTCAGCGATGACAGAAGCGCGTGTACGCTGTGACAGCGCCTATTCAGCATGCGGAAAGCGTTCTCCTGAACCTTTCTCCGGTGAAAAATCGCTGGATTACCGCAAGCGTGCCCTGATTGCTCTTCAGAAATATTCCCCTGACAACAAGGATGTGAATATTCGCGCCGTTTCTGACGCCGCTGTGCTCACAGTCCTGGAAAAAGCCATCTACGACGATGCCCGTAAAGCTATTGACGATGAGATGAATAACACCCAGGGGCATCTGAACAAACGGGTTCGTATGGATGAGGCAGGCCGCAACATCACCGAGTATCAGGGTGATCCGCGTGTGTGGCTTTCTGCATTCCAGACCCAGCCTCGTGTCATGTCAAAAATTAACACTCAAGGGAGCCTGAACAATGGCCGCAATTAATCTCGATCCTTTCAAAACCCAGGGTTCCCTCGCGGGTATGTTCAACGTCGAATCGCGGGGGCTGACGCAGGGCGATGCTCAGGATGATCCGGCGATTCGACTGCAGCTGTGTTCTGGTTCCCTGGATGATGCGCTCGCAGCTCCTGTCTGGGGCGGGGTGGGCGTGCTGGAATGCATCGCTAAGCCAGACGAAAACGTTGCTGGCTCGCGTATTAAGCTGGCAACCGCATCACTGTGTAATGCCTTCTCGGTCGTTAACCAGGCCTATCACGGCATCACGACACCGGGCAATCCGGTACCGCTTTATCTGGCCGGTGGTTCTGTCCACTACTACCGAATCGGTTCAGGAGCGCGCATTCCGTTGCCTATCAGCGAGAACGTGGCAGCCCTGGCGAGCAGTGGTGATGAAGCTGTTGGCGCTGACGGTTTCGTGTGGGATCTGACGAATAACCTCATCGACGTATATTCCAGTGCTTCCTCGTCCAACCCTAAGGTGAACATCAGCCTGTTGATGGTCTCGATGCAGGGCAACCTGACCGTGAAAAAAGACGCCAGTGGCAACGTCACCTGGGAAACCGATAAGCCGTGCGGCCTGTTTTTAATTTAAGGAGTAAGAAATGAGCGCATTCGCACCAGCGATTACCACGATCTCGCCATCAATGATGCTGCCGGAAATCATCATGCAATACAGCATGGCCTCCGGAGCATTCGACGTTTTGCCTAACTCAGCGCCAACGGTAAAAATCAGTTCAAGCGATCTTGTCGTCTATCAGAAGTATCTCCGGGCGACGACTCAGGCGCATGTAGGGCAGTCACTGCCTGGTCAGCTGCCGTCGGCATCCATCATTGGTGGTTACGATAATATGATGACCTACCGTATTTCCACCCGCTCACAGTACAGCTATCTGGATACTGATGCTGCGAACCGCTGGGGTTATTCTCTGACCGACGGTCTTCGTCTGGCAAACCGTCAGGGCCATGCTCAGCAGCTGCGCAACATGCTGCTGTACGGCGTGAAGGCATCTAACAACGAAGGGATCACCAACTCCCCGAGCGCAACAACGCTCAACCTCGGCAGCGACAGCCAGGGGAACGACACCTACACCACCTGGGACGCGGGTGAGATGGCAAAATTCATGTTGGGTCTGATTGCTGATCAGAAAACCAAAATGATGCTGCTGGGCCAGCCGCTTACCACCGTCGTTCTCTGTCCTCAACGTTTCATGAAAGCGCTGGAATGGACAGGGGTTGTTGAACTGACCAGCTATCAGCGCCAGGGTGCTGGTACCCAAACTACTGGTGGAATGATCAAAACTATCGCTAACGACGCTAGCGGTGATCAGGTTCTGTTCTGCCAGGATGACACACTGATTGGCAAAGGGGCTGGCGGCACTGACCTTATCATCGTGACAAACCCTGAGTTGGTAGTGCCTGACGCTCGACAAGATATCAACACCAACATCTTCGCCACTTTGACGCCGAACCAGCAGGCGGTAAACGTCATGTTCTGTGATGTGGCGGCACCGACTGAAATCCCATCACCAATGCCGGATGGCGGTCTGACCACGCTGTACACCATGCGTTCTACTCCTGGCTGGAACTTCCGTCCAGAAGGCGTGACGCTGCTGTCAGCGAAATACCAGTAACTGTTTAAACATCAACTTCAGGCCAATTTAGGGAGCATCAGCTCCCTATTTTTTTGAGGAAAATACATGAAACTTTTCATCATCAACTGCTCGCGCCAGGCTCACCACTTCAATTATAAATTGCCAGAAAAATCGCAGTCGTTTGGCATTACGATCCCGTCAGGGAAGCAGCATATGCTCGAGCAGCCACCAGAAGTCATCGACCACATTATCAGGCAGCACGAACCGTATGGATTCCGGCATAAGGACAAGGTGGGAAAAGACTTTGCGGGGATCTGCTACTCAACCGAAAGTGCTGCGACTCCTTCCGAAATTATCGAAAATTCCGAGCAACATCTGGAATTGAAGGATGATCAGTCTCAGGCAATTCTTGAAGCAAGCGCAGTAACGCTCAACAGTCAGGTTGAAAGCGCTGTGATTCAGGGAGGCGAGACACCGAATGCAGACGGCATAACCATGGAAATCAAAGGTGAAGCAATCAACCAGGACCAGGAAAACCCTGCAAAAGTCGATAAAAAAATCCAGGTGAAAAAGTAATGGCCATGCGCCCGACACTCGACGGATACATCCGTTTCGTTCGTGGCGTAATGGGCGTTCCTGATACCGCTATTTCTGACGATGACCCGACGCTGGAGTGTTGTTTTCAGTCTGCGCTTGAGTTGATCCCGAAACAGCTGGGGCTGGAGTGTTTGCCCATTATCTACACGAACACCGTGTACAACGCTGGCGGCTCTCTGCTGCTGCGCTATGCCATCGATACGCCACCCAGCACTTATTTCGCAGATTTGCGGAAGAACCTTGGTCTGAACAATGCGGTTTATGGTCTCGTAAATTCTGCAGCAGATCAGGGTACCTCTGGCTCTATGACCATCAGCGATGCTCTCAGCAATCTCTCTATTGCAGACCTGATGCTGATGCAGGATCCGTATGGTCGCGCCGTCGTCGCGGTGCTCATGGAAATGGGGCCGCTGTGGGGGTACACGCCATGAAAGTTTGCCTGGGCGTCATCGATATTCCTTACGACTACGGCGACAGTTCGGCAACCACATACGAAGTCGCTGAAGACCTGCAGGAGCGCTACAAGCTTTTCACCCACTTCTGGGACCTTCACCAGAAGGAAATTATTCCTGAAGTGGGTGAGGCGCTGGCCTGGGCGATAGTCAACCACATCCAGTACGGTGCGCCGATGCCGGGCGGCGAGCTGCTGGGTGAAACCATGAAGGCGTTCAACGTTTTCCTCGAGGGCGAGGAAATGGCGGGGCTGTCCATTGATGGCGTGCCAACTCAGGCTGCGCTGGAGGGGAAGAACTCTCGTCTGAAGATTGAGCGCGGCGAGCGCCGTCCGTCGTTCATCGATGGCGGCCTGTTTAAATCCTCTTTTGTCGCATGGATAGGTAACGATGCCGAGTCTTGATGAACTTGCCGAGAGTACCGGCACGCAACTCTCCAGCGTTCTCCAGTCAGCAGTCGAAACCATTTCATCCGGGCAGGAGATCACCTTTCGCCTTTACGTGCGCCAGGTGCTCCCGCTCGATGGTTTCGTGTACTGGATAAATGCTGAAATTATCACTCCTGATGAGCTGGCTCGGATGGGGATCGCAAACCCTCTAACCACGACGATTAAGGGCAGCCTGCACAGGCAGGTCGTCACTGAGCAGTCGGCCACAACCTCCCGCGACGTTAACAACATCATCTTCACCCCGATCACCAAAGCCGACGATTTCAACATCGAGGATCCGAGCGCCATTTATCTGGGGGAATACGAGGGGACGCAGTTTGCTTTTTCACGCATGGAAAGCCGGTACACACAATCTGGCATTTTCCATTACCGCGGCATGGCAATACTGCCGACTATGCGCTCGCAGATTATCGACAGCCCTGACGACATCAGCGATGAGCAGGTTCTATCAAATAGCACCCCCATATGGCTTGCGCTGAAGCAGTTTGCGACGGTTTACCCGTCCTTCCTGGTTCCATCCAACCTAAAGCCGCCATACATCGCCGCAGACGTTCGAAACACGGTACCGCTGCAGATGGCGGCGGCGGTGCAGGGTACTAACCGCTACCAATTTGCTCAGGATTCTGTCCGCGTGACGCTCTACGGTTTCAGCAATCAGATGGCGCTGGAATTCGTTGACTACGTGGTGAACAAGGCGCTCGAAGACGAGGAGTTTGGCATTACCAACGTGCCGATCGTCAGCGATGCAAAATCAAATCAGGTGGAAATTAACGCGCTGGCGAAAAAGAAAATCGTGGATTTTGACGTGAATTATTACCAGGCCACGACGCGGGACATATCGCATCAGCTTATCAAAGAAGTCATCTTTAACTACGAGGTCAGATAATGAGCTACAACATCGTTACTGTGAACGTCTCGCAGACGATTGGCGCTACGCCGTCGAATTTGCAGCAAATGTCCGCCGTTCTTTCTTTTGGGGCGACGCTTCAGGAACCGGGCAAACCAGTGCTGTTAACGCAGCCGTCAGATGTTACTGATCTGGTGGATTACCCGATTTTTTCACTTTCCGCTGAAGCGCAGTCGTTTGGCTCTGACTTCACGCTGGCTCTGCCAACTACTGAAGCATTAAATCGTGACCACGGCAGCGAGTTGGAAATCACGATCAAGAATTGCTCGCCAAACGCCTGGAACGGAACGTATCTGGCAACTGTAGTCGACAGCCAGACCCTTACCTGGACACTGATTGATTCGTCACTTGATGGTTCCCCGACAACGGTAGGGCAGTTCTCGATCACCGGGAGCGATGATCTTGTTACTGCGGTCGATACATTCTTTGCTCAGGGCAACTCTGTCGGTACATACCTCCTTGAACTGGGGTACCAAAACGATCTGCCAAAAGACGAAGTGGCAGCGCTTAAAACGTACATGCAGGAGCCTGTTAAGCGTTTCTATGCCTATCTGGTACCGGAAACCTGGAAGGCTGACCCTGACTTTATCACTCTGGCTAAGCTCTACACCTCCAATGAAGCGAAGCAGTATTTCTTCGTGCTGGAAGATACGCCGGACGACACAAACTACATCACGCCGTATGCCGGTATTAAATCCATCATCGCGATGGCTGACGATACCTACCCGGTGACGAACGCGGCGGCAGCTGCTATGTGGAATTATGTTTCTCCGTCACCTTCTGAAATCAACAAAGTGCCACCGATGGCTTTCCGCTACCTGCAGGCGGTTAATGCTAACGCCGCGAAAGACAGCATCCTGACCACAATGGTTAAGCAGAACATCAACTATGTGGACACAGGCGCGGAGGGTGGAATTGCTAACACCATGCTGGTGAAGGGTGTAACCAGCGACGGTAACGACATGACCTACTGGTACAGCGTGGACTGGGTGCAGATCAACGTCGATATGATGCTGGCAAATGCCGTCATCAACGGCAGCAACAATCCTATCAACCCACTGTATTACAACCAGGACGGCATTGATCGCCTGCAGCAAGTCGCGCAGGGCGTATTCAACACTGGCGTTTCGTACGGTCTGGTCAACGGCCAGACTCCGGTTAATGCGGTACCGTTCAAAACCTATGTAAAAAACAATCCGAACGATTATGGCATTGGCCGATATGCGGGCCTGTCAGCCACTTACACCCCTATGCGCGGGTTCGTGGAAATCGTCTTCAACATCAACGTGACCATGCAGCTTTCCTGAGGAGTTGAACCGTGCCAAATCCAATGATCAATCCGGGCGTATTAAACCGCGTCCGCGCCAGCGTGAAGTTCAACGACTTTCCTGGGTTAAACGTATCGGCGTCCTATCTTGCCAAGGAAGGGGTAGAGCTATCATTCCAGGGCAACATGACGGATTTCCTGCCAGCCATGACCGGGGCGGTGCAGTCTCCCCAGCCATACATGATTATGCAGGCCAGGGTTCACCTTCTCCGCAGCCAGGCGCTTTCGAAACAGTACAAGGCACAGTGGGAACTTAATGCGGCTATCGGTAATGCAAAGGTGTACAGCGACAGCACAGTATTCGGTGATTTCGACCTGATGAATACGGCTATCACGAACGTCCAGGACATGACCTTTGCAGGTGGTGATCCTGGTGTGGCCATCACCATTACAGGAACCTATTACATCAACTCGGAAATGTGGGACATCTGATGAAAATCTCTCGAAACATGCACCTTATTATTCCCGTGGAAACCGAGCTGGGCACCGCTTACACCCACTCTGCGCCGATCTCAAAGGAGGTTTACCGGGAGCATTTCTTCATTCTCAGTAAAACTTTTTCGGCCATTTTTTCAGAAGGTCTCGGCGTTGTGGCCGGTCCTCGGGTGGCCTATCTATTGCTTGAGCACATCTGCAAAAAGGATGGCATCTGGGAAGGGGAAAACGGTGTGCGTAACACGCTGGTGAACGAGATTATCCGCCTTTCTAACCTGGTTTACCCTGTGGAAGGAAAGGGGTGGGACACCAAGCCTCTTGAAGTTGCTCTCGATCGCGAAATTGTCGAACTCGACGAAGTTATTGGCGAACTCGTTTTTTTTACATGCGTCTCGTCGATAAACAAACCCGCACAGGCTCAGGGGCTGATGAAAGAAGTCAATGGAATGTGGAACAGTCAAACTACATCCTTGAGTCTTACGGACTGGATGCGTTCATTGCCGACATTGAAGCCAGCCGACAGTTCTGGCGAGACGGAGAGCACGTTATCAGCAGCATCCTCGACTACTCAGCAGCCGCAGGATTCTCAGAAATCTGGCTCGATACCGGGTTAAACCTGAAAACAGCAGCTCAGTTCCGTGAGCTGCTGAAGTTCAAAACGCCCCGAGGGATCTTTTAATGGCAGGTGATCAATTACCCGTCCTGACTCTCGATATCGATGAGTCGAAAATTTCCGCGCTCAACGAAATTTCGGAGAAATTCAAAGCCGCCTTTTCAGTCGGTCCGGGTGGTTTTCCGATACCTCAGTCAGTGCCAGCCCCAACGCCAGATTTACCCTCTGTTCCTCCTGCCGTTCCGGGACAGGAAAAGGGGCCCTCCCAAAAAGGCGGAGACAGCGAGTTTGATAAGTTCCTCAAAACGCTTAACAAGGATGCTAAGGCTACTCTCAAGACTTTTGGGCTGATTAATAAAACTCTCGGCGTAACCACATCGACACTGAAGGGACTGTTTACCACCACGGTCAGCTGGGGGGCACGCCTCGCCGCAATTGGAGGAGGCGGGTTATTCGGTTATGGCTATATGGCCCACCGTGCGACAGAGCAGTACAAATCATCTCAAGGGCTTGGTGTTTCGACCGGGGAAATGCAGGCGGCTAACAATGTGTATGGCAGCCGTTTTTCCAACACGGGCAACATACTGCAGGCGCTGGCGGCGGCACAGAATGACCCGACAAACCCGCAATATGCCGGACTGATGAGCCTGGGCATAAACCCGCAGGATGGTGCTGCAGCAAACCTGCCTAAACTGCTGGAGGGGGTTTCGAGCCTTCTCAAACAGTACAAAGGTACCGGGGTTTCACAGGCAGTGCTCAAAGGTTATGGCCTTGATGGTGTGATCGATGTCGCGACCGCTAACCAGGTGCTGGCGAACAGTGACAGACTGCCGCAGCTTAACAAACAGTTCGCTGACCAGTCCCAACGGCTTGATCGTGATTTAGGCAGCGGCACCCAGCAAAGCTATCAGGATTTGTCCGCCCGGTTTATGGATAACGCTAACCGGATCGGCAATACATTCCTGAAGACGCTGGCGAGGCTCAATGGTCCTATTGGCCGTATCTCGGACAATTTGACCTCCAGTATCGAAAAATTCCTGAATGGCCGGAACGGGCAAGCGCTCTTCGACACACTGGCAACCGGGTTGCAAAATCTGGGTAACTGGCTGGGTAGCGATGATTTTCAACGGGATCTTGATAGCTTTTCTAAGGCTGTGAAGCGCATCGCTCAGGCTATCGGTTCAGCTATCGATTGGCTCGCCGGATATGGAATTAAGGCCCCTGAGTCAGTCGACGAAGCCAGAAGCCAAAGCAGTTTTGACGTTACTCGTTCGAAGGAGGAACTGGCCCAAAAAGGCCAGACAGCGAAGCAGGCGGCCGAGGAAAACGCTTCCGGTACTGGTTTTCTTAAAGCGGTGGGGAACACTGTCGTTGGGCTTCTTTCTGGTGGCAATGTCACCATTGATGAGATCCAGGAGCGGTGGAAATACGGCGGCTGGAATGGTCGAAAGGAGGAATTGGTTAAGACCATTTCAGCGAAGAATGATGAAGCTGGCCTGCCGCGCGGATTACTGCCAGCTGTAGCCGATACAGAATCATCATGGAACCCTAAAGCAATCAATAAAACTTCCGGTGCCGCGGGGCTTTTCCAGTTTATCCCTGATACGGCGAAACGCTACGGGTTGAACGTACAGGAACGGTACGATCCGGAAAAATCTGCCACTGCAGCAGCTCAGTATTTCCAGGACAACCTAAAGCGATACGGCGGAGATATCGCCAAATCGCTGGCTCAGTACAACGGAGGCAATGCTGCAGTAACGTCAGATGGAAACCTGAATCTGAAAAAAGAAACCGTGGATTATCTGCTGAAAATCCTGCCGCAGGTACAGGGCGGGCTGGAGCAGCATCCGGGGATCAGGCAAAAGCTGGAAACAGCCAGCAGCACACTGGCCCAGGGCGGGAGAAATGACCGGGCGAAAATCGATCTCCAGATCTCGCAGGTACCGGGTTCTGATATTTCTGCTCAGGTGAAGGGGATCTACGTTACACCGAGGTAATAAATGGCATTAAATTATTTTGGTCAGGCATTCAAACTGGCCTTCGAAATTTCCCCCATTTTGCTCGTAGATGGCATCGCGGCTTCCATACCAGGCGGGACGATGCCGATCGCTGTTTTGACTGAGGGGGTGAGCATTGTTGACGGCCTTCTGCACGGTGAAATTTCGGGCCAGTCGACAGCATTCACACCAATGGCCGGTACAACGCTCATCCAGCAGGATGTCGGGACCCTTAATTTCTTCAACATGGTGACGGCGGCGAACTCCGTCGTTAACCGCTCAAACCGGGTTGTCATGCAGATGCTCCGCCCGGCATCGACAAAAGGCGGTGGTTATGCGGCGAAGGGCATAACCTTTACTGCTCTGAAGCTGGCGCTCGATAAGCACAACCAGAGCGGTGGTTACTACGTGGTGATGACGCCAGCGTTTATCTACACAGGCTGTCTGTTGCGAACGATGATCGACGTGTCGGGTTTTTCGGAGCAGAACAAACAGGTGCAGCATACCTGGCAACTGGAGTTCGAGCAGCCATTGTTGTCGATCTCCCAGGTGGACGCGGCTCTTGGAAACCTGATGAGTAAATTTGAGTCCGGTATGCCGCCGACCACGCCGTCTTCAACATTGTCCTGGAGTGGCAACGGCGACCTCATACCCGCAATTCCAAAATTTTAGGCCATTCAATGACAACTACGATTGCCTTTACCCCGGACGGGAAGACGCCATTTTCGTTTCAGGCGACCGTCGGCGGCGCGAAGCTTTTCGCGACCGTACCCTATAACCTTTATGCCAATCGGTATTACGTCAGGCTCACCGACGGGCAGGGGCAGATTGTTTCTTACGTTCCGCTGATCGGCTCGCCTGATGAATTTGATATCAATCTGGCGCTGCCGTACGCACCGGGATCGCTTGTCTATAGAGTAAGCGCCAATCAGTTTGAGGCAACCTGATGAAATATTACCGCCTGGAAATAACCGACAAGGACGGGAACACCCCCCTCGATGCGGCCGGAAGCCCGATTGGGCCGTTTGACAGCTCTCTTACACCAGGTGCAGCGCTTGAGATCCAGTTTGATGCGCTCATCACAGGCTATGACGTCGTAATGAGTGGTACAAATATCGCGATTTACGGCGTTCCGGTAACCATGCTGCGGGAGAGTGCTCAGCTTGCCGGGTGTCAGATAAATTTGACCGCTGGTTTTACGGCTGGTCTGCCGCTCGTAAACCCTAATCAAGCCGGACTTATTTTAAGCGGGCAGATCTACAACCCCTATGCTAACTGGCTGGGAACGCATCAGTCGCTGAATTTTATCGTTAACCCAAGCCCATTGCTTAATGACCAGGGGCAGGCTGCGAGCATCACGCTCGATGGTAAAAAGGGAGAGAAATTAAGTGACGTGCTCACACGGGCGCTGACCACTGCATACCCCGGCTTCACGCTTGAGATAGCGATAAGCGATCTGCTGGTGTTGGCAGAGGATGGCGTGGGCGTTTACAGCCGTCTTACGCAGTTAGCAGCGACGATACGCAGTCAGTCGTTCTCAATAATAAATCGGGACGATTACACCGGGGTGCAGATGGTCATGCAAAACCGGACAATCAGAGTCTTCGACAACACAACTGGGGCAGCTGGCGGTATTCAGATACTCCCGCAGGAATTGATAGGGCAGCCAACATGGATCGGCCCGGTCAGCGTGTCCTTTAAATGCCCGCTACGCGCGGATTTGCGATGTGGCGATATGGTTGAGTTGCCGCAAAATATCATTTCCGGACCAGGTGCGTTGCTGGCCGTCAATTCTGAGCGTTCATATTCGTCGCTGAGAACGCAGGTCAACTTCACAGGCGCGTTCCTGATAACTTCTGTGCGTCATGTGGGGGAGTATCTCAATCCGGATAACTCCAACTCCTGGGTAACCATCTATGAGGCCGTCGCGCTGGCGAAAAATACAACATGAGCAACGGACAAAAATTTCCATTTCTGAAGGCCCTCAACAACGCCATTCATACGGCCAGTGAAGACCGGGCCGCGATAGAGGGGCGTTCGCTGCCCTGTCATGTGGTCGGCGTTGACGGGCAGATCGTCACGGTTCAGTTCGACATGTTGCCTGACGGCACACAGTACCCTCAGGTGACGATCCCGATAGCGACATTCGAATACATACGCTACCCGGTTCAGATCGGCGACAAAGGGGTTACCGTTGCCGCTGACGTATCGCTGAGGGGCATATCGGGACTCGGTACCGGCATCGCAAGCCGTGCGCTAACGCTCTCGCTGGTGCCATTATTTTTTGTCCCGCTCTCGAATAACGGGTGGACGAAAGAGGATCCTGACAAAATCGTGCTGTACGGGCCGGACGGGGCAATCCTGAAAACCGCTGACGGTGCCAGCAGCATTACGGTTGAGCCGGGAAAAATAACTGAAAAGGCTGATGCGATTTATCTCACAGCGAAAAACATTTATCTCGGCGGGGGCACGATTCATCTCAATGGCCCGATTGTCCAGGACGCTGGTGAGATGTCTGACACCACCGCCACGTTTATCGGTCCTATGGATGTGACGAATGACGTGGTTGCAGGCGGTGTGAGCCTGATGAATCACCCTCACGATGTTAAAGGCGTTCAGAGCGGTGGCAGCACTGTTCAGTCTGAGAAACCAACAGCGGGGTAACCATGAGAACATGGGGACGCGTCACAGACGCGAACGGGAACAAGACATGGCAGGTAGTGGAAACAGATGCGAACGGTGATTCGTCATACGTGTGGCTGACAACACTGATCCAGACCTTAAAGCTTGTCCTGGGAGAATCGCCATTTTACTCGCAGTACGGCATTCCGGCGCAGCAGACGATTGTTCAGCAGGTTTACCCTGATTATTACGTCAACATGACGCAGCAGCAGTTTGCCGGTTACTTCGCATCGCTGGCGATATCGAAAGTAGATGGAGCAATGAACCCCACCTACACAATCGATGTAGTGTTCCGCAACGGTGTCAGTTACCAACAAAACGTTGCTGTCTAAATAATGAAATATGACCAACCCGCTTCGGCGGGTTTTTTTATGGAGTGAAAATGTCTGATTTACCCATAATCATGACCGAAGCGGGTGCGCAGCCCACACCGCCAAAAACGTTGCTGGCAAACCTCATCAGCAGAGTCGCGCAAAAAGTTCCCGATTACACAGCCAACCTGCCGGCAGGGTTAATCACTGACCTCGCGAGCACAGCGACGGGGGCTATCGCATTAATCGACCAGGCTCGGGTTGACCTTATAAACTCGGTAACACCGTACGGTGCCAATATCCCTATGCTGATGCAGCTCGGCACCACCTATGGTGTCCAACAGGGGGAGGGAACAAACACCTCGGTTTACATCACTTTCTCCGGTCCACCGGGATTCGGCATCCCGAAAGGGTTCACCATCGGTGACGGGAACAACCAGTACGCTGTTGTTCGAGACACCGTGATTCCTTCGAGCGGTCAAACCGAACCTGTCTACAGCCTGGCAACGTCCCCGGGTTCGTGGGCGGTACCGGAAGGTACGGTTACCCAGATAATCACATCGGTACCACAGGGCTACACTGTAACCTGCACAAACCTCACCGCAGGGTTGCCTGGGCTTGCTGAACAATCGTGGGCATCTTATCGCGGCCAGGTTATGCAATCAGGCATGAAAACTGTGCAGGGCACTCCCGATTACTTCAGAACGGTACTGGAGGAGGTGGATGGCGTACAGGCAAGCCTGCTTTCTTTCCGTCAGGCTTCATTGGGTAAATGGGTGGCTATCATTGGCGGCGGCGATCCGTATGAAGTTGCTTATGCCATTTATAAAGCCGTGCCGGATATATCAGTCCTGACGAACGATGTTAGCAACCCATCAGGCGGAGCTGAGGTAGACAAGAAAACGATCCAGATTGATGTATACCCCGATTCGTATCAGGTTCCTTTCGTCGTTCCTACCTCACAAACTGCCGCTGTGTTCATCACGTGGAATACCGCATCAACGAATTACATTGATCCAGCCGGAATATCGATGGCCGTGCAGCAGCCGGTAGCCGACTACATCAATGCTATCGCCACAGGTGAGCCAATCAACCTGCTCCAGATTCAGGAAATTTTCCTCGAGGCGGTGCAGGGGCTTGTGCCTCCATCGCTCGTATCGATGATCGATATTCAGATCGGCATCAACGGGACGATTGTACCGCCTGAGGCGAATTCTAAACTCGTTTACGGCGACACCTACGGATACTTCTCCACGACAGCAGGACAGATTCAGGTGGAAAAATATGGAAGCACCAGTCAGTAAAATTATCCCTTCTTACCCGTTTGTTCAGTACCGCGATGATCCCAACATCGTGGCGTTCTTTCAGGCATACAACGAATTGGCCCAGGAGTATCTGGACGAAATAAATTCACTGAGCATCCCTTACTGGCCCTCTCCGGCGCTGTCGGGAAAATTGCTTGATTGGGTGGTGGAAGGAATTTACGGGGAAACAAGGCCGCTGTTGCAGGTATCTCAGGACGCTATCGCGAAAGGGGCCTACAACACAATCGACTACAACACGATCCCTTATGCCGGGATGAAGAACTATATACCAGGTGCGACGACATACGTTGTTGACGATTATTTCAAGCGCATATTGACCTGGAATTTTTATAAGGGTGATGGAGTGCAGTTCAATATTGACTGGCTTAAACGACGCATAGCGCGTTTTTTACGTGGGCCAAACGGTATCGATCCGCCTGTAACAGACACCTTTGATATTTCTGTCGTGCCGGACAATGGCGTGTTCGCTATTTTACTCCCGAACTCGAATGACTCGGTAGGGCAATTTCTAAAAGATGCGATAGAACAGCGCATTGTCAAACTACCTTTCATGTACAGCTTTACAGTCGATTTTTCTAATTGATCCTGATCACTTCTAATGGTGAAAAAATGATACTGGGTTTCGGTAACAACGTGGTCTCTTCTCTGGCATCCGACATCACGGCCAGCCAGACTACTTTTTCTGTGATTCCGGGTGATGGTCCGTTATTTGCCTCTCTCCTGACATCTGATTTCAGCAACAAATCCACCACATTAAAAACCTACGCGAAAATCACGCTGACCGATTCTGGCGAAACGGCGTTTGAAGTTTGTCATCTGACGGCGGTGAGTGGTGACACGTTGACGGTTATCCGTGGGCAGGAAGGAACGGCGGCAAAGGGGTGGGCGCTTAAAGATGTTGTTTCCAACTTCGCAACCAGGGGCTCAGAAAATTCCTTCCCTCAGATCGCCCATATACAGAGCGGGTTTTATACATCGGGTACCGCTGGCGGTACCGCGAACGCTTTAACGTTGGAACTACCTACCACCTTTTTCCTGAATGGTTCGGCTGATTGGGTGCTGAAAACGCCAATTGTGGTGTATCCAACTCAAAACAATACCGGCGCATCCACGCTGCAACTGACAATGGGCGGTCGGGTTCTCGGTACATTCCCGCTATACAAGGGCAACAAAGCCGCGCTGGTAGCGAACGATATTCTGAAAGACGTGGCTCTAGTGTGCCTGATGGATAATACCAAGACGTTTTTCAACGTGGCAAACCCTGGGGCTATTTATGCCGGGCTTGGGAGTGCGGCTTTCAAAGATGCTACAACAAGCTATTCAGACACAAACAGCGGCCGGGTAATGACGCTTGGATGTCGTGGTATTGGTGGAAGTTCGGGAGATATGCTCCCGGGAGCTGACATAAACACAGCCGCTAAGTATCTGCAGTTCTTAAAGCCGTATGGAGGCGGCATTTACCGCCCTATATGGAATTCAGCAGTAACGAATCCTGATGGATTAACGAAATACTCAGTAAATTTCTTCGGTAACACTGGCGATACTTACGGCTTAATCTCCATAGATTATAGTTCTGGCAAAGCTATCGTAGTTGGTGCAAATCAAGCGGGGATTGATTCCGGCAAGGTTTATGTAAATGAATTATATGGAAAGTTGAATAAACCTACCGCCGGGGATGTTGGTGCAGTTGACAAAACTGGAGATACTATGACGGGTAAACTCACCATGAACGTTGATGGTGAGGCTCTCCGGTTACAGCCAAAAACTGCGGGTTATGTCAGTTATATTCTTTCCGCTGACTCTGCTAATGCTAATCACTGGTATGTTGGAGCTGGGTCCGTCGGTAATGCAGACGTAACTTTCAATAATTACAAGGGTGGAAATAACAGTATTAGTCTGAAGAGCGACGGTTCAATCAGTATTACCGCTACAAACGGAAAAAATGTCAATATTACAGGCCAGGTCATTCCATCAACTTATGTCAATTTTGATTCCCGTTATTACACCAAAACCCTGGCTGACTCAACTTTCCAGCCTAAGGGCAGCTATACCCCCGCAGGTCAGGCTTACACTAAAGCCGAAAGTGATGCCAAATATCAATTAAAAGGAAATTATGCATTAGTCGGAGCTTCTTATACTAAGGCTGATTCTGATGCGCGCTATGGTGTGGTGAATGGCCTGCGCCGAGGCGGTCAACAAATCCGAAATCCGACAGATGCATGGTTTGGCAACTGGGAATCACCAGCAGGATGTGTTCTTACGGGTATAAACATGGAAAACAGAAGCGATGGACGAAAACTAGGGGTCTACTATCGTCAATTACAGTATTTAAATAAGCAAACTAACGCTTGGATCAATGTAGGAGATTAATAATGGATAAATTTATCAACCCTGTAATTTATAAAAGAGAACAAGCGGAAATTGAAGGGATGATCCGAACTGGACTGTATTTTCAGGATGAAAGTGGTAGGGATTGGTATGAAACTCTGAGCACATGGAAAGGTGCTGTATCTACCGATGAGAGTGGAGTTGTAGTTGCCTATGAGAGTGATGTTTCATTTATGGGAATGCAGGAAGGACGAGACGTTTATGAAGTCGACCCTGTAAAGGTACCTGATGATGTACTGGGTAATTATAAATATTCAGATGGTACATTTATTGATATTCGGCTCAGTGATTCGGAACTGGCTGAACTAAAAAAAACACAGCTAATAGATGAAGCAACTTCCGCTATAACTCCACTACAGGATGCCGTTGATTTAGGTATGGCTACAGATGAAGAAACCGCTTCGCTGCATGCGTGGAAAAAGTACCGTGTGTTGCTTAACCGTATAGATACCACTACTGCGCCGGAAATTGAGTGGCCGGTAACACCAGGTTAATCGGTAATGATTGATCGTTATCAGCGATCAATAAAGCACAATTGATCTGCTATATCTATTTGAAGTGTGGGGTTATTCCATCAACAATCCCCTTATCTTAATAAGGGGTTGTTTATGGAATTATCAAAGGAAGAGGCTGAACTGATAGCCGGATTTATCGGGGAGCACTGGCAAGAGTTTGTCGAGAGCGTAGAGGATGTCACGACAATTACTGCACTGCATCGACTTGCTGAGAAGCTCGGCCTCGAGTCTGCATAACAATGGCCCACGTTAAGTGGGCTATCCCTTCAAAACTACCTATCCCGCCTATAATCCCTTACTAATCAGCTCCTTTTTAAATTGCAGCATTCCGCATCTTGAAAGTATCAGAGTCACTTGTAATACTGTATGCACATACAGCATTTGAGGGCGATATCATGCCGCGTTTATACCAGATCGAAGGGGCGTTTCGAGCTGCTATAAAAATTGAACCGAGTGGGCGGCGAACCGTCACTACGCAGGCTTTCGTGAAAGAGCTGGAGAAAGTGAACTGGCGCTGGTCGCTAAGACAGGCAAATACCTGGATCGAAACGTATGTGACGACGTTTCGTGACGTCTCAGACCAGGAGGGTGAGGCCAGGACATTTCAACTCTTTAATCCGAATGGAGGACTCTGAAAATGGGATTCCCGTCACCAGCTACTGACTACATTGAAGAGCGGATATCGCTGGATAAGTTATTCATTTCGCACCCGAGTGCCACGTATTTCATGAAGGCGGCAAACACATACTGGCGTGCCGGTATAACACAGGGAGCGCTACTCATCGTTGATTGCTCGGCTACGCCTTACGATGGTTCTGTCGTCGTCTGCAAGTTAGCGGGGGAGTTCCATATACGGCGATTCAGGACTCACCCGTATAAGCACCTGGAAAGCCTGGGCGGTGATGGTCGTAAGGACCGGATAAACACAGATGATGATGACGGGATTTTCGGCGTGATTTTGCACGCGGTGAATGACATGCGCACGCAGGAATTTGACGATAATCCGGTGATATGAAGGAAAGGAACGAGCTTATTTTGGGGGCAAATTTGGGGGCAAAAAGCGGGTAGGGGCAGAATTTGGGGCAACACATTTGCTGCTATTTTACGCTATTGTCTGCTTAAGGGAATTTGTAACTCATTGATTTAGCTTTAACTGATTGATTTTAAAGCGAACATAAAAAGCACAATATAAAAGGCCTCCTTATATGTTTTGAGTTTGTAGGTGACTATCACTATACAACGTTTCTTTGCATATACCAAACAGAGGGGCAGCAGTGCTGCCCAGGATTATCTTTTTTGTATAAAAACATACAGGGCTACTGTGAGAACTGACGCAATGAATGTGGCTATACCGAAAAAAAGATACAGAACAAAATCCATGATCAATTCGTCGCCATATATTTCAAAATGCTCCGCAAAAGAGTATTGCGCTTCCGGTGGAATAACTTTATATAGTGTGAGTAGTGAAAGAAACACTGCCGTACACCATAGCAGTGCCAGTAGTACCACCTTCATTAATAAACCTGCACAACGCCATGAGCAATCATATAGTTTCCCAGTTGCTGCCCTCCCGTTCGAAGCAAGGCTGATGCCAGAACCTTAAAGTCGCTCTGACTGTAAAGCGTGATACATCCCTTACTTAATCCAGATGGTCCGATAGGGTGCAATCTGAATTCTCCTCGCCTTATCCCGTTCACAAAAGTCTCATCATTTATCAATCCGTCATCGCGATACAAAGCAAACCACTCGCTCCGATTGGAACCCGTGAAAAATGCATTTACACTGTCCTTTGTTTGAGTATACCAACCACCTAATCCACGCAATAGTATGAAATATCGGCCGGGAGGGAGAGGGCCTATGTCGGGTAGAGACGCGCTTTCGGGACGATTCGTTGCATTACCATTCCCAGAAAATGCAGGGAAAAAACCCACACCGGGCACAGACAATGTTGCATACTTACCGCCGTTAAGGTGGAAATAACACTGCAGGAGGTTCATGAACGATCATTCCATGAATCAGCGAAGATGATATTACCGTCACAATGCCGCCACGTGATTTTCTCATAGCGTAGGGAAATATTTTCAAGATGGTTATGTTTTTCCATCGCTGGATTTTTTACGTCATGCATTACCGGGCATATTGAGACAACTTTAACGTTCTCCAGATACATGTTGAAGCACTCGACCTCCTGACCAGCATCATTGATCTTATACCACTTAAACTCGGCACTTTTCAGCGTTTGGCCTTTTGCCACGGCCTTGTATAAATAAGGGCTAGAACTGTCAAACTCCTTTTCAAATACCAGCGCACTATGAACGCGTGTACCCGTTATTTTTCCCGTCATGTTATCTGTTGGCAGATGCAGCCCATGACCGAACCCTAATATCTCGATACTTCCCTCGCGATCTTGTACATCAACAGCGCCTTTGATATCTGCGCCGCCGTCATCTTTAAGCCAAAGGTATGCCGGAATTGCTATTTCAAAACTCCTTTTTCAATTAATGAATTTAGTGATGCGGAACGTTACTAAACCTTTAAAAGAAACTGTTTATTAGGCAAAAAATGCTATGAGAAATATTTATATTTCAATGAGATATGTATTATTGTTGGAGTATTGATTTTCAAAATAATGTTAAGGGGAATGCTATAGAAGCGGCAAACAAAATAAAGGGAGTAGGGTGTTGACATCCCCTCTCCCTTTTGAGGAGAGGGAACGGTCGGAGTGCAGAGTTAAATCGACGTACGGCGATAGCTGCGGTATTCAGGCTTCCAGAAGTTGTCGTCGATGGCCTGCTGCAGCGCGTCGGCAGAGGTTTTCACCGCCACGCCTTGCTGCTGCGCCATTTTACCTACCGCGAATGCGATAGCGCGCGACACCTTGTGAATGTCTTTCAGCTCTGGCAGCACCAGACCTTCGCCATCATTGACCAGCGGAGAGTGGCCCGCCAGGGTTTCGCTTGCCGACATCAGCATTTCGTCGGTAATGCGGGATGCGCCGGAGGCGATCACGCCCAGACCAATGCCCGGGAAGATGTAGGAGTTGTTGCACTGGGCAATCGGATAGATTTTATCCTTCCACACCACAGGATCGAACGGACTGCCGGTCGCGACCAGCGCATTACCTTCTGTCCAGGCGATGATGTCCTGCGGCGTCGCTTCCACGCGCGAGGTCGGGTTAGAGAGCGGCATCACGATCGGGCGCTCGCAGTGCTTGTGCATCTCGCGAATAATCTCTTCGGTAAAGAGACCGGTTTGTCCGGAAACGCCGATCAGAATATCCGGCTTCACGTTGCGCACCACGTCCAGCAGGGAAAGGACTTCGTTGTCGGTATCCCAGTTTTTCAGGTTTTCGCGCTTCTGCACCAGCTTGGTCTGGAACGGCAGCAGGTTCGGCATACCGTCGGTCAGCAGGCCGAAACGGTCAACCATAAAGACGCGGGAGCGGGCCAGCTCTTCGCTTAACCCTTCACGCTGCGTCTGGGCGATAATCTGCTCGGCAATACCACAGCCCGCAGAGCCAGCACCAAGGAAGACAATTTTCTGGTAGCTCAGCTGGCTACCGGCTGCGCGGCTGGCAGCGATCAGCGTGCCTACGGTCACCGAGGCGGTGCCCTGGATATCGTCGTTGAACGAGCAGATCTCATCCCGATAACGGTTCAGCAGAGGCATCGCGTTCTTCTGCGCAAAGTCTTCGAACTGCAAGAGTACGTCCGGCCAGCGCTGTTTCACGGCCTGGATGAAGTCATCTACAAACTGATAGTACTCATCGTCGGTAATACGCGGATGACGCCAGCCCATGTAAAGCGGATCGTTCAACAGCTGCTGGTTATTGGTTCCGACATCCAGCACCACCGGCAGGGTATACGCCGGGCTGATGCCACCGCAGGCGGTATACAAGGAGAGCTTACCGATTGGGATCCCCATCCCGCCAATGCCCTGGTCA
>JBCNNW010000200.1:0-3856 GCA_039594205.1 Pseudescherichia sp.
CCGGCCCGGTGGTGGATGCGCTGGAGGCCCGCTTTAAGGCGCTGAACGTGCCGGTGACCTTTATCAAGGTTCACAACACCCCGGATGGCAACTTCCCGAACGGTATTCCCAACCCGCTGCTGCCTGAATGCCGCGACGACACCCGCAACGCGGTGATCGAGCACGGCGCGGATATGGGTATCGCCTTTGACGGCGACTTTGACCGCTGCTTCCTGTTCGACGAGAAAGGGCAGTTTATCGAGGGGTATTACATCGTCGGCCTGCTGGCGGAAGCCTTCCTCGAGAAAAACCCGGGGGCAAAAATCATTCACGATCCGCGTCTCTCCTGGAACACGGTGGACGTGGTGAAGGCCGCAGGCGGCACGCCGGTGATGTCGAAAACCGGCCACGCCTTTATTAAAGAGCGTATGCGTGAAGAAGACGCCATTTATGGCGGCGAGATGAGTGCGCACCACTACTTCCGCGATTTTGCCTACTGCGACAGCGGGATGATCCCGTGGCTGCTGGTCACCGAGCTGCTGTGCCTGAAAGGGCAGACTCTGGGTGAGCTGGTGCGTGACCGCATGGCCGCCTTCCCGGCGAGCGGTGAAATTAACAGCAAGCTGGCACAGCCTGCCGAGGCGATTGCCCGCGTGGAGCATCATTTTGCCCTTCACGCGCTGGAGATTGACCGCACCGACGGGATCAGCATGGCCTTCCCACAGTGGCGCTTCAACCTGCGTTCATCGAATACCGAGCCGGTAGTGCGTCTGAACGTGGAATCACGCGCCGACACGGCGATGATGGAAGCACGAACAAAGGACATTCTGGCGCTGTTGAATCAGTAATACGAAAACCTCCCCCTTACCCCGCCTTCTCCCCTTTGGCGAGAGGGCGGTGCGAGGGGAAAGGTAACGAAAGGAACAACGATGACAAATCTAAAAAAGCGCGAGCGAGCCAGAACGAATGCATCGTTAATCTCAATGGTGCAGCGTTTTTCGGATATCACCATCATGTTCGGTGGGCTGTGGGTGGTGTGTAAGCTCAGTGGGCTCTCGTTTTTATACATGCACCTGCTGATGGCGCTGATTGCGCTGGTGGTTTTCCAGATGATTGGCGGTATGACCGATTTTTATCGCTCATACCGTGGCGTAAAAATGACCACGGAGCTGATGTTATTACTGCAAAACTGGACGCTGAGCCTCATCTTCAGCGCAGGCCTGGTGGCCTTTAGCAGCGCTTTCGACAACAGTTTCAGTACTTATTTTTACTGGTATCTGCTGACCAGCGTCGGCATGGTCACCTGCCGCTCGTTGATTCGCTTCGGCGCGGGCTGGTTGCGCAACCGGGGATATAACAAGCGTTATGTGGCGGTAGCAGGGGATCTCCCGGTGGGGCTGGCCCTGATGGAGAGCTTTCGCAATGAACCGTGGCTGGGTTTCGACGTAGTAGGGGTGTATCACGACGCCAAACCTGGCGGGGTGACCGCTGACTGGGCAGGCAACTACGAGCAGCTGATTGAGGATGCCAAAGCCGGCAAAATCCACAATGTTTATCTCGCCATCCCGATGAGCGAAGAGTCCTGCATTAAAAGGTTGATGCGAGAGCTGGCCGACACCACCTGTTCGGTGATCCTGATCCCGGACGTCTTTACTTTCAACATCCTCCATTCACGCATTGAAGAGGTTAACGGCGTGCCGGTCGTGCCTCTGTACGACACACCGCTCTCGGGTATCAACCGGGTACTGAAGCGCGTAGAGGACATCATCCTCTCCTCACTGATTCTGTTACTGATCTCTCCGGTGCTGTGCGCCATTGCGCTGGCGGTGAAGTTCAGTTCGCCGGGGCCAATCATCTTCCGACAGACCCGCTACGGTATGGACGGTAAGCCTATCAAGGTCTGGAAATTCCGCTCTATGAAGGTGATGGAGAATGACACTGTGGTGACGCAGGCAACGCAGAACGATCCGCGCGTAACCCGCGTGGGTAATTTCCTGCGCCGTACCTCTCTTGATGAGTTGCCACAGTTCATCAACGTGCTGACCGGCGGTATGTCCATCGTGGGCCCGCGACCGCATGCGGTTGCGCACAACGAGCAGTATCGTGCGCTGATTGAAGGCTACATGCTGCGCCATAAAGTGAAACCAGGCATTACCGGCTGGGCGCAGATTAACGGCTGGCGCGGTGAGACCGACACGCTTGAGAAGATGGAAAAACGAATTGAATTTGACCTGGAATACATCCGCGAATGGAGCGTCTGGTTCGATATCAAAATCGTTTTCCTGACGATCTTCAAAGGCTTTGTGAACAAAGCGGCGTACTAAGATGAGCTTACGAGAAAAAACCATCAGCGGCGCCAAATGGTCAGCCATGGCCACTATCATCATCATCGGCCTTGGGCTGGTACAGATGACGGTGCTCGCGCGCATCATCGACAATCACCAGTTTGGTCTGCTGACCGTATCGCTGGTGATTATCGCCCTCGCCGATACTCTCTCGGATTTCGGCATCGCCAATTCCATTATCCAGCGCAAAGAGATTAGCCACCTGGAATTGACCACCCTTTACTGGCTGAACGTCGGGCTGGGACTGTCGGTCTTCGTGGTGGTGTTTCTGCTGAGCGATGTGATTGGTCATGTACTGAACAACCCGGATTTGGCCCCGCTGATTCGCACGCTGTCATTTGCCTTCGTATTAATCCCGCACGGGCAGCAGTTCCGCGCGTTGATGCAGAAGGAGCTGGAGTTCAACAAAATTGGCATGATTGAGACCAGTTCGGTACTGGCGGGCTTTACCTTTACCGTGATTAGCGCTCATTTCTGGCCGCTGGCGATGACCGCGATCCTGGGTTATCTGGTCAATACGGCGGTGCGTACCCTGCTGTTCGGCTATTTTGGCCGCAAAATTTACCGCCCCGGTTTGCATTTCTCCCTAAAGTCGGTCTCCTCCAACCTGCGCTTTGGCGCCTGGCTGACGGCCGACAGCATTATCAACTATGTGAATACCAACCTCTCAACCCTGGTGCTGGCGCGTATTCTCGGTGCCAGCGTCGCCGGGGGCTACAACCTGGCTTATAACGTGGCGGTGGTCCCGCCGATGAAGCTCAACCCGATCATCACCCGCGTACTCTTCCCGGCCTTTGCCAAAATTCAGGATGATACTGAGAAGCTTCGGGTGAATTTTTACAAGCTGCTTTCGGTGGTGGGGATTATCAACTTTCCGGCGCTGCTGGGGCTGATGGTGGTTTCCAACAACTTTGTTCCGCTGGTCTTTGGCGAGAAATGGGTCTCGATCGTTCCCATTCTGCAGCTGCTATGCGTGGTGGGTCTGTTGCGCTCGGTAGGTAATCCGATTGGTTCACTGCTGATGGCGAAAGCGCGCGTGGACATTAGCTTTAAATTCAATGTGTTCAAAACATTCCTGTTTATTCCCGCCATTATCGTGGGTGGACACATGGCCGGTGCGATCGGCGTGACGCTGGGCTTCTTGCTGGTACAGATAATCAATACCGTTCTGAGCTATTTCGTGATGATCAAACCGGTGCTGGGTTCCAGCTACCGTCAATACATCCTGAGCCTGTGGCTGCCGTTCTACCTTTCGTTACCGACGCTTGCGGTGAGTTACGGCTTAGGGGGTGTCCTGGGCGGTCACCTGGCGCTGGGGGCCTTACTGGCGGCGCAGATTGCCGCAGGGGCGCTGGCGTTCGTGGTCATGATTGTGCTGTCGCGTAATGCGCTGGTGGTGGAGTTAAAACGCCAGTTTTGCCGCAGCGAAAAGATGAAAACCTTATTGCGTGCAGGATGAGGGCCAAAGGCCGCATCCGCTGAATGAAGAACCCCTTTTAGAGGTCATTATGAAATTATTAATTCTTGGCAAC
>JBCNNW010000201.1:0-3828 GCA_039594205.1 Pseudescherichia sp.
ATCAAAAACACCCCCATACCTTAACGTTTTGTGACGCCTTTTGCAGCCTTAAGGGGAATTTTCAGGAATAACCTGACACTGCGCCAGCAGCCCTTTTAGTTCCGGGACGCAGGAGCCGCAGTTGGTGCCACAGCGCAGTGCGGCGCCCAGGGCGGTTGCCGACTCACATCCCCCGGCAATCGCCTGACGGATCGCCTCCTCCCCGACGCTAAAACAGCTGCAGACGATGCGCCCCTGCGCGGGGCGCTCGTTCGCCCCCTGCCCGCTGAGCAGAGCATGCCGGGCATCCAGCGTCCGGGGCGGCTGGTCAAAGGCTTCGCTAATAGCCTGATGCGCCAGTTCGGGGCGTTCGGTGCCGCTCCAGAACCCCAGCATCAGCGCGCCATTGTGCCAGGCCAGCAGGTTGCTCTGCGTCCCGCTCTGGGCCACCTGCAGTTGCCAGCCGCGTGCGCTGCAGTGATTCATTAATTCCTCCAGCAGCGGTCGGTCCGCGGCCAGGGTAAACCGCTGCACACCGGTTGCCGCTTTACGCCACCAGGTGACATAACCGGGCAGTTCCGGCGCCTCGCGGCTGTAGAGCTCCCCCTGCCAGCCGGGCTGCCAGGGCATGACCCGTACCGCGGTCTGTTTGCACTCTGGCTGACCGGAGAGCGGATCGCGCCGCCCTTCCACCAGCGCGTTGATCTTCCCCTGACGGGCAAAGACGCTGTTCCAGTGCATGGGGGCGAAGAGCTCGCCGTCGCGCAGGGCCGTGCTGACGCGGATCCGGGCCACCATCACCCCGCGAGGGGAGCTGATGCGGGCCAGCCGATCGTCGTGCAGCCCCAGGCGCGCGGCATCGCTGACGCTTACCTCCACCGTCGGTTCGTCGCAGTGCTGCATTAATCTGGCTACGTAACCGGTACGGGTCATGGTATGCCACTGATCGCGCACCCGCCCGCTGTTAAGAATGAAGGGGTACAGCGCGTCTGGCGTGGCGCCGTGCCGCTGCGGCGTAACCGCCACCAGCTGCGCCCGTTGCAGGCGCGCCCTGTCCAGCGGCCACTGCCAGGGGGTGAGCGTATCCCACTGTTCCCGGCTCAGATTTGCCAGCGCTCCCAGATTCAGCGCCCGCGTGCCCGGGTTTTCGAATGCGGTGAGTGCGGCATGTTCACAGTAGATTTCATGGGAATGTTGCCAGCTAAAGGCCGCGCCGTGCCCAAGCTGCTCTGCGATACGGGCGATAATCCACCAGTCGGGTTTAGCCTCGCCTGGGGCGGGCAAAAACGCCCGCTGGCGCGAGATACGCCGCTCGGAGTTGGTGACGGTGCCCTCCTTTTCGCCCCAGCCCAGCGCCGGAAAGCGTACATGCGCGAAACGGCTGGTGTCGGTGTCGCGCATCACCTCAGAGACGATCACCAGCGGACAGGCAGCCAGCGCCTGGCACACCGTGTGGCTATCGGGCAGCGACACCGCCGGATTGGTGCCCATGATCCAGACCGCCTTCACCTCACCCCGGGCGATGGCATCAAACAACTCTACCGCCATCAACCCCGGCGTTTGCGCCAGCCGCTCTGTACCCCAGAAGCGGGCCACCCGGCTAAGATCGTCTGGCTCAAAATTCATGTGTGCCGCCAGCTGATTGGCCAGCCCGCCCACCTCGCGGCCCCCCATCGCATTTGGCTGTCCGGTCAGCGAAAAGGGGCCGCACCCTTCGCGATCGATTTTACCGCTGGCAATATGGACGTTGATGATGGCATTGCATTTGTCGCTGCCACTGGCGGACTGGTTAATGCCCATGGTGTAGAGCGTAATGGCCCGCGGGGCGGCGATAAACCACTGATAGAAGGTCTCCACGACCCTGGTGGACAGTTCGCAGAAGGCCGCCACCCGGCTCACAGGCCAGTCGCGCGCCCGCTGTTGGGCCTCGCTATCGCCCGCGCCAAGCGCATCGAGCAAGCCGACAAAAAGGCCCGCATCACTGCCCGGCGCCAGTTTAATATGCAGGTCGGCGATATCGCAGGTAGCGGTACGACGGGGATCGATAACCACCACCTTCAGCGCCGGGTTCGCCGCGCGCGCCTGCACCAGACGTTGATAGAGCACCGGATGGGTCCAGGCGGCGTTCGAGCCTACCAGCACCACCAGATCGCTGTTTTCGATGTCCTGATAACTGCATGGCACCATATCTTCCCCAAAGGCACGCTTGTACCCCACCACCGCTGACGACATGCAGAGCCGAGAGTTGGTGTCGATGTTGGCGGCGCCGATGAATCCCTTCATGAGCTTGTTGGCAGCGTAGTAGTCTTCCGTCAACAGCTGGCCCGAGGCATAAAACGCCACTGCCTGCGGGCCGAAGCGGTCAATAATTTCACGCAGCCGCTGACCCGCCGCATCCAGCGCTCGGGGCCAGCTCACCGGCTGGTTATCCAGCTCCGGTTGCAATAACCGGCCTGCTAATCCCGTGGTCTCCCCGAGCGCAGAACCTTTGACGCACAGTCGCCCAAAGTTGGCCGGGTGCTGCTCATCACCCCGCACGGTGACGGAACCCGCCTCAACGCGGGCCACTACGCCACAGCCTACGCCGCAGTAGGGACAGGTGGTTCGGGTTTCACTCATGAGGCCTCCGCGCGCATGAGCAGCGCTTCGCTGCTGACCCACACCTGATTGCCTTCGATTTTAACCGGCCAGGCGCGTACGGCCTGCTCCCCGGTATCACACTGGCGGCCATCGCGCAGGCGAATGCGCGTTTTATAGAGTGGCGAAATCACCACCGGCTCGCCGCCCGCGTCGCCCAGAATACCGCGCGACAGCACATTCGCGCTGCTGCCCGGCTCCAGATCGTCCAGCGCATAGACCGCTTTGCCAAAGCGGAACAGCGCAATCTGTTGTTCCCCCAGTCGGGCGCCAATCCCGGCCTGCTCGGGGATCTCGTCAATCCCGCAGATCGCCTGCCAGCGTTTGTGCTGAACCGGTGCCGCCTCGTTAACCTGACTGCGGAACAACGCCAGACGGTGAGGATCGGCAAGGGTGGTTTGCCATTCGCACTGGTAGGTATCCACCACGCGCGCCATCTCTTGCTCCAGCTCCGCGGCAATACCGAGGCTGTCTTCAATGATTACCTCACGAAGATACTCCAGCCCTCCTTCAAGGTTATCCATCCAGGTACTGGTACGCTGCAGACGATCGGCGGTGCGGATATAGAACATCAGGAAGCGATCCACCAGACGGATCAGGGTCGCGTCGTCAAGATCGCTGGCGAAGAGATCGGCATGGCGCGGCTTCATGCCGCCGTTACCGCACAGATAGAGATTCCAGCCCTTATCGGTGGCAATCACCCCCACGTCTTTGCTCTGGGCTTCAGCGCACTCGCGCGTACAGCCGGAGACGGCCATTTTGATTTTGTGTGGGGCCCGCAATCCCTTGTAGCGATTCTCCAGGGTGACGGCGAGACCGGTGGAGTTCTGCACCCCGTAACGGCACCAGGTCGACCCCACGCAGGATTTGACGGTGCGCAGCGATTTACCGTAGGCATGCCCGGTTTCGAAGCCCGCCGCAACCAGTTCGCGCCAGATGTCCGGCAACTGATCCAGCCGGGCACCAAAGAGATCGATACGCTGCCCACCAGTAATTTTGCTGTAGAGTTGATAACGTTTGGCGATCTGTCCGATGGCAATCAGCCCGTCCGCCGTCACCTCTCCGGCGGCCATCCGCGGCACCACCGAGTAGGTGCCATCTTTCTGAATATTGGCGAAGTAGCGATCGTTGGTGTCCTGCAGAGGCAGATGCGCCGGCTTCAGCAGGTATTCGTTCCAGCACGAGGCCAGCACCGATCCTACCAGCGGTTTA
>JBCNNW010000202.1:0-3808 GCA_039594205.1 Pseudescherichia sp.
TGCGGTTTCATGCCGATGGCGTCGCGAACCCGTTACACAACGACAATATCGTGCGTGATGCCGCCGGAACCGGGCTGGCGGTGACGCAGATTCTCCATCAGCTCAGCTGCGTGGTCTGCCTGCAGGAATGCAACGCGGGCGGGGCGCTGCGGATCTACAACAAAAAATGGGCACCGGAGGATGAGCGGTTCAAAACGGCCGGTGAGCTGGGCTATCCCGCTGAGGTGATTGAACACAGCGAAGTCTGCGAATTTTCACCACGCAGTGGCGATATCTATCTGTTTAATCCCGCTTTTTATCATGAGATTGATCGGGTTGAAGGTGATACCCGCATCACCATGGGATTCTTTTTCGGGCTGACCGATAAAAAAATGAAACACGCTATCGCCTGGAGTTAATCCGGTCCGGGCCAGACAAGGAGAGGGATATGACGACGTTTGAAAAAATCACCGCGCTGCTGGATCAGCATCAGGCCAGCTACCGCGTCGTGGAGCATGAGGCGATAGGGCAGACCGACCAGATCAGCCAGATACGCGGTAATGCACTGGGTCAGGCGGCTAAGGCGATGGTGCTGGAGGTCGTCATGCCGGACGGCGCGCCGCCGCGTCCGCTGCTGGCGATTGTGCCGGGCGACTGCCGGATCAATTTTAAAAGTGCGGCGCGCGCCATCGGCGGAAAGAAATCCTCTTTCGCCGCGCCGGAGCTGGCGCAGGCGCTGACCGGCTGTGTGATGGGCGCGGTGCCGCCATTCAGTTTTGATGACCGGCTGGCGCTGCGGGTCGATACCCGGCTGCAGCAGGTCGGAACGTTATGGTTTAACGCGGGCGAGCTGGATAAATCGATCGCGCTGGCTGTAGATGACTATTTTCGCATCGTGGGGGAAGCGTGCTGTGCTGATATCGCGACCCCGATTGCGATCACCGCCTGACGGCGGCTCAAGGAGTTTCTGATGTCGGTAAAAGATATGCTGTTAGCGTTGTGCGTGGTGGTGGCGTGGGGCGTCAATTTTGTGGTGATCAAGCTGGGGCTGCAGGGGATGCCGCCTTTTCTGCTCGCCGGACTGCGATTCACGCTGGTCGCCTTCCCTGCCATTTTCTTTGTGCGCCGTCCGCCGATCCCGCTGCGCTGGCTGGTGGTTTACGGTATGACCATCAGTTTTGGTCAGTTTGCGTTTCTCTTCCTGGCGATTCAGCTCGGTATGCCAGCAGGCCTGGCCTCCCTGGTGCTGCAGGCGCAGGCGTTCTTTACCCTGCTGCTGGGGGCGCTGCTGCTGGCGGAGAAGCTGCGCTGGAACCACATCACCGGGATTATCATCGCCACGCTGGGGATGTTTCTGCTGGCGACGGCAGGCATGGAGGGCCAGACCAGCGCCGGCATTACGCTGACGACCATGATGCTGACGCTGTCGGCGGCCCTGTCATGGGGGCTGGGTAACATTACCAACAAGATCATTATGCGGAATCGCAGCGTGCCGATTATGTCGCTGGTGGTCTGGAGTGCGCTGGTGCCGGTCATTCCTTTCTTTGCCTGCTCGCTGCTGTTTGAGGGGCAGGAGGCTATCGTCAGCAGCCTGCTGCACATCGGGCTGCAGACGGTACTGGCGCTCTTCTATCTGGCCTTTGTCGCCACCATCGTCGGCTACGCCATCTGGGGAAATCTGCTCAGCCGCTACGAAACCTGGCGCGTTGCCCCGTTGTCGCTGCTGGTGCCGGTGGTCGGGATCATTACCGCTGCGCTGGTGCTGGATGAGCATCTTTCCGGGCAGCAGATGCTGGGCGCCTCGGTGATTATTGCCGGCCTGCTGATCAACGTGTTTGGCGGCGTGCTGGGACAGCGTTTCGCGATGCGAACGCAGCCGTAAGGGCAAGGCCGGCGTCAGATATAAGGGCAAAAAATATCGCCTTGAGGTCAGGTGACAGGCTCAGGGAGCATACGCCTTTCGCAAAGACGCAATAGACGCCATCCCTGGCATGCTCAGCGCGGCCCATCCCTGGTCCGCGATGCTTCGCTACAGGCGTATGCTCCCATCGCTTTGAACTTATCAGCCGTCTGAAACAGGGGATCGGAGCAACATTTTTTGCCTTATGAATCTCCACTGATCTTAAAAACGAAAAACGCCGCATTAGCGGCGTTTTTTATGGTTACTTCAGAAATTACTTCAGAATCTCAATACGGCGTGGTTTGGCTTCTTCCGGCACCAGACGTTCAAGATCGATACTCAGCAGACCATTTTCGAGACGGGCGTCGCGCACCACGATGTGGTCGGCAAGCTGGAATTTACGCTCGAAGTTACGCTCGGCGATACCCTGATACAGGTATTTACGCTCGGCCTGCTCTTCCGGATGGGCACCCCGTACAGTCAGCACATTGTCGTGCGCTGTGATATCAAGCTCGCTCTGAGAGAAACCGGCCACCGCGATGGTAATGCGGTAGTGATTTTCATCGACCAGTTCAACGTTATAGGGAGGATAACCCCCGTTGCTCTGATTCTGGTTTGATTCGAGCAGGTTAAACAGGCGATCGAAACCGATAGCTGAGCGATAAAGTGGGGTGAGATCAAAGTTACGCATATTAAGACTCCTGAATTTCAGCAAGTTTTGGCAACCTTCCACTACTGGACAGGCTGGATCCGGCACCTCACTGTCCCTTTCGGCGACGGTGAGCGCGTCCGTAAACTAAAAATGGGTGCCAAAGGAGAATTTTCAAGCGTGCAGAATGCAATTTTTTTCGCCAATCTCAGGAAATGACATACACTCAGAACACCTTTTGTCAGACCCGAACGGACTTCGCCCCAGAGTGTTGACGTTGTCTGGCAAGCCAACTCAGCCCGGCGCATGTCAGGGCTGAAGGGATGATGATAATGAAATTGATGAAGACCTTACCTCTGGCTGGAATGGTTTGCTGCGCAATGGCGACAACCGGTTGTTCCAGCGTGATGTCACACACAGGTGCGAGTCAGGGCTATTATCCAGGCACCCGGGCCAGCGCGGATATGCTGACCGACGGGGACACCAGTTGGGCGCTGAAGCCGCTGGCGCTGATCGATCTTCCTTTCTCCGCCGTGATGGATACGCTGCTGCTGCCGTGGGACTACTACCGCAGCGACAAAGATAAATCACTCGACTCCCCGCGGGAACGCATTCTGCAGAGCGAAAAGCTGGCGCACACGCAGGAGAGCCTGGCGCAGGCGCAGCCTATGCCTCCGCTGCGCCCTCAGCCGCAACCGTAAACAGCTGCCGCCAGCCCTCCACCTCGCGCATATACGCAATCTGCGTGCCGTCAGGTGACCAGACGACCGCGTCGCCTGAGGGGGCGTCATCCGTTCTGCGCGTCAGACGCTGGCACTCGCCGCTCTCAGCGTCACATCGCATCACGCTGTTATCACAGATAAAGGCGACGGCCTGGCCATCAGGATGCCAGCTGAAGGCGGACTGAATGCTGCTGCCGAGACGGGTCACCTGACGCGGTTCGCCGCCGTTGGGAGAGACCGTCCAGAGCTGGATCACCCCTCCGTCATCTGCCATCAGAAACGCAATCTGGCTGCCATCGGGCGCACTGCGCAGCCAGTGGCGCGGTTGCAGCGCCAGACCACGACCGTACGTCAGACGGCGCTGCCTGACGCCAGCCGGGGGCGCAGGCAACTGCTGACTGCTGCCCTCCAGCGGGCTGGCACCGGGCCGGGCGTAATCGTCCAGGGCTTCGGGCAGATCAACAACAAACACTTCAGGACGCTTCTCTCCCTCCGCCGTCAGCGTGTCGCCGATGAACGCGATAGCCCAGCGCTGCCAGCGGCCGTCCGGTTTCTGAT
>JBCNNW010000203.1:0-3754 GCA_039594205.1 Pseudescherichia sp.
ATCCTGCAGCAGGCACGGCTTGATGTTGGCCGCCAGTTTTAACCCGGCGTCGTGGAACGCCTGAGTCATCACCTTCGGCTGCGGCACTTTGTCATGGTTCCAGTTGAAGACGTAGCGCTTGCCGTTGATCGAGGTATAGCCGGACGAGAGCTGGAAGGAGTCGCACGGAATCGCGTGTTCTTCGCACAGGCGAATAAAGTGCATCAGCTGATTCTGCGCGTCCGGCGCGTCGGTATAGTGCATGGTCGATCCGCTGTAACCCAGGCTCCATTTCGGACCGAACAACGTCTTCCCGGTGAGGCGCACAAAGGCTTTGGTGACATCCAGCACCCGTTTCCCGGTAAACATGTAGTAATCGATGTCACCCGCTTCTGCCTGCCAGCGGCGGTAGGCGGTGTGGTAGTTATCAATTTCGTTGCCCAGATCCAGCCAGCAGCTGCTCAGGTTGTCGTAAAACAGGCCATAGCTCACGTCATCCCGGCGGGTGAGGGTGAACGGAATGTGTTTGTACAGTGGATCGGTGCTGGCGGCGTTGTAGCCCATCGCGTCGAGGTTACGCATCTCGTAGCGTTTACCGTTGCGCTGCAGATCGCCGGCTTTCTCGCCCAGGCCGTAAAAACGCTCATCCTTGCGGCGGCTCAGGTAGTGTGCCACGCCGTCGCCGTGGGCATTCAGCAGGTAGGCGCTGGTCGGACGGTCATTCACCAGCGGCTGCCACTCGCCCGCGTCATCGCAATAGTGCCACTCCAGCCACAGCGGCTGGTGGACCGTCACACGCAGCTGCTGGGTAGCAACCTTCAGCATGTCGACCTGCTGCGTCAGCTGCCAGGCCGGGCAGGAGAAGCCGCTCAGATCGTCGCGATGGCGTCCTTCCCAGGGCACATCTTGCGCCGGGGCGATACTCCAGGTGCGGTCCAGCGCCAGTTCGCCTTTGCGCTTAATCAGCACGCGGAACAGGTTCTCTTCCAGCACATACAGACACAGCCGGTGCTGATTATCGACCAGCAGCTCAATATGGTTCGCCGACTCTGTTGCGACGGTCCAGTTTTTCAGGGTTTTCATATGCAATAGATCCACTATCAGGCGCGCTTGGCGCGACGTTCAGCAATAAATGCTACCAGGAAAACAGCGCCAATCAGGTCAAAGAAGCCCATGGCAATAAAGAGGGGGTTGAAGCCGATTTTGTCGGCAGTCACACCAATCAACAAAGAGAAGAAGAAGCTGGCGATCCATGCCGCCGAGCCGCGCATCCCGTTGACCGTCGCCATCTGGCCTTTATCAAACGACTCCACGACCAGTGCACTCAGCATGCAGGAGATGATCTGATGCCCGAAGCCGCCGATAGAGATCAGCACGATGGTGATATAGGGATCGCGGGTGATAGCCACCACGGCCAGCGAGATCATCAGAAATGCGCCGGTAACCGAGCTTGCCACCACGGAGTTGACGCGGGTGCAACCGAACAGGCGGGTGTAGAGGCGGGTCAGGTAGCCGCTTGCCACGCTGCCAAGGTCAGCGGCGAGGAACGGCAGCCAGGCAAACATCGCTATCTGCTTCAGGTCCATGCCGTGCTCTTTAGCGAGGTAGAGCGGCACCCAGAAGCTCAGCACAGCCCACGCCGGTTCCGCCATAAAGGCCGGGATGGCGATACCGTAGAAGCGTTTGTTCTTTGAGACGGTTTTCAGCGCAGTCAGGAAGGGCAGCTTCACCGCAGGTGGTTCGTTATCCTGCTTAATAAACGCCAGCTCATCTTTGCTCAGGTTCGGGTGCTGCTCCGGGTTGTGATAAAACGCCCACCAGAGGATCACCCACAACAGCGCCAGCACGCCGGTAAACATAAACGCCCCCTGCCAGCCAAAGGAGGCGTGGGCGAAGTAGATGATAGGCGGAGCCAGCATGGCGCCAATCGAGAAGCCTACCCCCGCCCAACCGGCGGCCACAGGACGTTCTGATTTTGGGAACCATTCGCCGATAGTTTTGGCGTTGGCTGGCGTCGCGGCTGCTTCCGAGGCACCCATAAAAAAGCGCAGGATCGCCAGGTGCAGCCAGCTACCGGCACCCGCATGGAAGATACACATCAGCGCCCAGATACCGGCGCAGACCATAAAGCCAATCTTCAGGCCAATCACGTCAATCAGCCAGCCGCACAAAGGCTGGAAAATGGTGTAGGCGATCTGGAAGGCACCCACGATCCAGGAGTATTGCTCGGTAGTGATCCCCAGGCTCTCTTTTAGCTCCGGAGCGAGAATGCCTAACGAGTTACGGGTGATGTAGTTGACGGTGACGCCCATTAAGAACAGTACCAGTACATACCAGCGCAGGTTCTTAATCACGCGACGGGTTTTGCTTGTCGCTACGGTGTTATTGATGTCCTGACTCATTTTACTCTCCACAAGACGGACGGTAGGGGACATAGGTTCAGGTGTCACACGGCGCTTTATGATGTTGATTGTTATCCGTTTACCAGTGCAAAGTTGCTATACAACTAGTATGGAAGTTGTGTGACAAGTTCACCTTAAGGGAGAAAATGAGAGGGCAATAGTGGATTTTGTGCAAAAATTCTCATTATTGACCGTAACCCTTTGGCATGATGGCCTCCAGGTCAGTTACAAACTGATAACAAGGCTATGAAAATTTTTTCATTTAGCAAATGGAGCCAGATCACAAAATGGATAAAAGGTTAAAAATCACCGAAATCGCCGCCCGCACGCAGCTCTCTATTAGCACAGTTTCACGGGTACTGGCGGGTAAAGCGAATACCAGCGAAAAAGCGCGTAACCGGGTGCTGGCGTGTGCGCGGGAGTTGGGGGTGATGGACGGTCTGGCGGCCGGGCGCCTGCTGCTGAATAGCCTTGTGGTCTTTGCGCCGCAGCGGGCGTTTGACGAGCGGTCCGATATCTTTTACTACCGGGTCATCCAGAGTGTAAGTAAAGGTCTGGCGTCGCATGATGTGCGCCTGCGTTACTGCGCCCTGGAGGAGAACGACAGCGATGCGCAGCTCTTTCTGACGCGAATGAATGAGACCGAGACCCAGGCCGCCATCTTGCTGGGTATCGACGATCCCCATATTCACGATCTGGCGGTGGACGTGGGTAAACCCTGCATGCTAATCAACTGTCGCGACCGCCATATGCGCTTGCCCGCCGTGGCACCCGACCACCGGGCAATTGGCGAACGGGCCGCTGAGTACCTGTTCGAAATGGGACACCGGGAGGTGCTAAACGTACTCTGTCTGCGGCGTTACACGATGGAGTTACGTCTGGCCGGGATACGCGATGCGTGGCAGTCTCACAACCTGACGTTCCGCGATAAACGCGATCTGCTGGTGGCGCCCAGCTTTAGCGCACGCGAAACAGAACAGCTCATCGGCGAGTGGCTCACGCAAATGCAGGGGAGGGATCTGCCCACCGCGTTTTTAGTGGGGGGGGATTTTATGGCGGCGGGCACCATCAGCGCCCTGCAAAAACAGGGGCTGCGGGTGCCGCAGGATATCTCGGTAATGAGCATTGACGGCTTCAATCTCGCCGCCATTCAGGATGTGCCGCTCACGGCGGTGCATGTTCCCCGCGATGAACTGGGAACCGAAGCGGTGCATATGCTTCAGCAGCGGCTGATGCGCCCCGAGGCGCCGGTTGGCACTTTGCTGCTCAACGGCACGCTGGCCGTGCGGGAATCTGTCCGGCGGATACGTCAGGGGAAACGACGCACCGCCGTAGAACGTGAAGGACTTTACGATAACTAAGCCATGCCCAGC
>JBCNNW010000204.1:0-3725 GCA_039594205.1 Pseudescherichia sp.
TTCAGTTCGATCACGCGTTCGCCGCAGAAACCGCCTGTAATTTCCTCACCAGCCAGGGGCGTCGCCAGATAGCGCTGATCCATCCGCAGGGCAGCGGCTTTGCCGATCAGGTGCTACTGGGCTACAAGCACGCGCTGGAGAAAAACTTCCTGCCCTTTAATCGCAACCTGGTCTTTATGGAGGCCACCTCGTCATCCGTGGCGTTGCAGGAGTTGCTGAACAATGCGAGCACGCTGAACTTCAACGCCTTACTGGTTGCCGATGAGCAAGAGGCGCAACGGGTGATCCCGCAGCTGCAGGCGTTTAACAAGTCCGTACCGGGTGACATCATGGTCTTCAGTCTGGCCGGCTCCCTGCATTTACCGGGTATTCCAACCATTCCGGCGATTGAATACTCGATGGACGCGATGGCTGCACGCATTGTGAGCTGGCTGAACGAAAAAACCCAGATGCTGGAATCCTGGGTTCTGCGGGGCGATTTAATTATTCCTGAAATACGTAAACGCTAATCAGCAAGCGTGAAGCCCGCTTCACGCTTAATAATCCTCCATGCAGTCCATGCGGCTGACGGCGTCCCAGTAGGCCTCCTGGTTGTTACGATCTACCGCCAGCATGGCGTTGCGCATCAAGAGCTTATTCGCCTCTGAAGACATAATCATCGCCTGCCACTCCGAGTCAGACTGTTTACGCTGCGGGGCGCAGGCTTTTTTCACATCTTTCAAAATCAGCTGTTTTTTCTGTTCGAGTTTGGCGGGATCGTCGTTGTCTTGCGCATGGGCGAAGGCGGCAAAAAGCAGACAGACTATCAGGCAAAACAGGTGTGCTGACTTCATGTTGACCTCCGGTTGATAACCACGGCATTCCATTTGAAATATATCGTTACATTCGCCGATGCGATCCAGGTGGAAAGTATGAATTTGCGCATTCCGGCGACTAAACGTTAAAAGCGTAGCCGCACTTTTTGCCAAATTCTTGGGCGCCAACAAAAATTTATTGTCTCCTTTCTGCCGTTGCGCGAACTTAGGGTAACGATAAAAAAATGAGGGAAAACAGGATGCAGCTAGTCATTGTCGATACCATCACCGCCGAGGATCAGGAAGCGTTATTAACCGGGCTGCGCGCCTATAACGAGCAGTTTGTCGATACCCGCACCTGGGGCGATCTGGCGGTCTTTGCCCGCGATGACGACGGTACCCTCATCGGCGGGGTTATAGGGCGTCGCAAAGGGGAGTGGCTGGATATCAGCTATGTGTGGGTGAGCAGCGCGGTGCGTGGCAGTGGTGTAGGCAGCCAGATCATGCTGGCCGCCGAAGAAGAGGCGAAGCGCAAAGGGTGCCTGAATGCGCTGGTGGATACCGTCAGTTTCCAGGCGCGGCCCTTCTACGAAAAGCTGGGCTATCAACTCCAGATGACGTTGCCCGATTTCCCGAACCAGGGGATGCAGCGCCACTATCTGACCAAAGCGCTTTAAGCGCCAATGCCCTGGCCCATCACCGCTAAGGCGTGGCGCACAATCTGTGCAGACGAGAGGGCGCTTAACCTCTCGTCATTACGCCTTCTCGCGAAGGGCACCAGCACCAGGCTTAACAGCGTGGTAAACAGCAGCTCCGGAGCCAGTTCGCGGTTCAGTTTCCCCTCCTGCTGCCAGCGCTTCAGCGTGGCAAGCGTCACGGAGTAGTTATCTTCACCCACTCGATTTCGCAAATGGGCGCGTAAAACCGGCATTTCACCGATCACCTCCTGCATCCACAGCGGCGCAAACCAGTGATGCTGCCCGGCGAGGCTCGCCAGCGTTTGGACCATGAGGGTCAGAGAAGCCACCGGATCGTCGGGATGGGCGCTAAAGGTGGCGGCGATGGTGCTGCGCAGTGGCAGAAAACGCTCCTCAATCATCGCATCCAGCAGCTGTTCGCGTGAGTTAAAATAGTAATGCAGCATCGCGGGCGTCACGCCCGCCTCTTTGGCGATGGCGTTTAAAGAGGTGGTGGCGATCCCCTGACGAGAAAAGAGATCCAGCGCAATGTCCAGCAGCTGCTCGCGGCTGGTGGTGGCGCGTTTGCCCCCGCGGGGACGACCGGGGCGGCGCGGTTCAGAATTATCTTTATGTGCTGACATGCTGGAGCGATCCCTTGACCGTATTCATAACTTCATTGAATATTAATTACCTCATTAATTAATTTCAAGCGGTCTCTTATGATGCCTGACGCGCAAAAGCCCCCTTCGATAAAGCTCTTGTTCAGCGCGCTACTGCTGGTGATGCTGCTGTCTGCCCTCGATCAGACCATTGTCTCTACGGCGCTGCCCACTATCGTGGGTGAGCTGGGCGGGCTGGATAAACTCTCCTGGGTCGTGACGGCCTACATTCTGAGCTCCACCATCGTGGTGCCGCTGTATGGCAAGTTCGGCGATCTGTTTGGCCGAAAAATTGTACTGCAGATTGCGATTGTGCTCTTCCTGCTGGGCTCGGCCCTGTGCGGACTGGCGCAAAACATGACGCAACTGGTGCTGATGCGTGCCCTGCAAGGACTGGGCGGCGGCGGACTGATGGTGATCAGCATGGCGGCGGTGGCCGATGTAATCCCGCCTGCCGAGCGTGGCCGCTATCAGGGGCTCTTCGGCGGCGTATTTGGGCTGGCAACGGTGATTGGGCCGCTGATCGGCGGGTTTATCGTGCAGCATGCCTCGTGGCGCTGGATCTTCTACATTAATCTGCCGCTGGGGCTGTTTGCCCTGCTGGTGATCGGCGCGGTGTTCCACAGCAATACCAAACGAAACAAACATGAAATCGACTATCTCGGGGCGATTTACCTCAGCATGGCGCTGCTCTGTATCATCCTCTTCACCAGCGAAGGGGGGACGGTACGCCCCTGGAGCGATCCGCAGCTGTGGTGCATCCTGGCCTTTGGCCTGACGGGGATTGCCGGATTTATCTATGAAGAGCGTCTGGCCTGGGAGCCGATTATCCCGCTCTCGCTCTTTCGCGATCGCAGCTTCCTGCTGTGTAGCCTGATTGGCTTTATCATCGGGATGTCGCTGTTCGGGTCAGTGACCTTCCTGCCGCTGTATCTGCAAATTGTGAAAGAGGCCACGCCAACCCAGGCCGGATTACAGCTGATCCCGCTGATGGGCGGTCTGCTGCTGACCTCCATCATCAGCGGGCGCATTATCAGCCGTACCGGCAAGTACCGCCTGTTCCCGATCCTCGGTACCCTGCTGGGGGTGATCGGTATGGCGCTGCTCACGCGGATCACCATCGACTCCCCCACCTGGCAGCTGTATCTCTTCACCGGCGTGCTGGGGATGGGTCTGGGGCTGGTGATGCAGGTGTTGGTGCTGGCGGTGCAGAACAGCGTCTCGTCCAGCCAGTATGGTGTGGCGACGTCGGGTGTCACCTTGTTCCGCTCCATCGGCGGGGCGATTGGTGTGGCGCTGTTTGGCGCGGTATTTACCCATCAACTGCAATCAGGGCTAATGGCACGCATTCCCGAAGGCAGTGAACTGCCGCGAGGGCTGGATCCTGACGCTATCCACCATCTGCCGGATGCCCTCAGGGCGGACTATCTGGATGCCTTTGGCTCCGCCATTCACGCGGTATTTATCATGGCGGCAGGGATTATGGTGCTGGCGTTTGTGCTGTCATGGTTCTTGCGCGAAGCGCCGTTACGCAAAAGTCAGGCGTAAGCTAGCGCAAAAAAATGGTCGTCCATTTTTCGGTTGTGAGCGCA
>JBCNNW010000205.1:0-3713 GCA_039594205.1 Pseudescherichia sp.
ATGTGCCGGAAGACGAGCGTGAAGCGATGTTCTTTGGCGGGCTGTTTGCCTATGACCTGGTCGCCGGTTTTGAAAATCTGCCTGACGTTGAACAGGGAAATCGCTGCCCGGATTACTGCTTCTACCTGGCAGAAACCTTACTGGTGATCGACCACCAGAAGAAAAGCACCCGTATTCAGGCCAGCCTTTTTACTCCCCTGACGGATGAGAAAGAGCGCCTCGAGCAACGTATCGCCCAGTTACAGCAGCAGATGACGGAAGAGCCTGCTTCTCTGCCGGTGCAACGCGTTGAGCAGATGCGCTGCGAATACAGTCAGACCGACGACGAATTCGGCGTGGTCGTACGCCAGATGCAGAAAGCGATCCGCGCAGGCGAAATTTTCCAGGTGGTGCCATCCCGTCGCTTCTCGCTGCCGTGCCCTTCTCCGCTGGCAGCCTATGATGTGCTGAAGAAGAGCAACCCGAGCCCGTACATGTTCTTCATGCAGGACAACGACTTTACGTTGTTCGGCGCCTCGCCGGAAAGCTCCCTGAAATATGACGCCACCAGCCGTCAGATTGAAATCTATCCGATCGCCGGGACTCGCCCGCGGGGTCGTCGTGCGGACGGCTCGCTTGATCGCGACCTGGACAGCCGTATTGAGCTGGAGATGCGTACCGATCAAAAAGAGATGTCTGAACATTTGATGCTGGTTGATCTGGCGCGTAACGACCTGGCGCGTATCTGCACGCCGGGCAGTCGCTACGTGGCGGATTTGACCAAGGTCGACCGTTACTCTTTCGTGATGCACCTGGTCTCCCGCGTGGTCGGCGAGCTGCGGAGCGATCTGGACGTGCTGCACGCCTATCGGGCCTGCATGAACATGGGCACCCTGAGCGGCGCGCCAAAAGTCCGCGCCATGCAGCTTATCGCTCAGGCAGAGGGACGACGCCGCGGTAGCTATGGCGGCGCGGTAGGTTACTTCACGGCCCATGGCGATCTGGATACCTGCATCGTCATCCGCTCCGCTTACGTTGAAGATGGCATCGCCACCGTTCAGGCTGGCGCTGGCATCGTTCTTGATTCCGTACCGCAGTCTGAAGCCGACGAAACCCGCAACAAAGCCCGCGCCGTACTGCGCGCGATTGCCACCGCACATCACGCACAGGAGATTTTCTGATGGCTGACATTCTGCTGCTCGATAATATCGACTCCTTTACTTACAACCTGGCGGATCAGCTGCGTGCCAACGGCCACAATGTGGTGATCTACCGTAACCACGTCCCGGCTCAGACCTTAATTGAGCGCCTGGCCACCATGCAGAACCCGGTGCTGATGCTCTCTCCGGGCCCGGGTGCGCCAAGCGAAGCAGGCTGTATGCCAGAACTGCTGACCCGTATGCGCGGTAAACTACCGATTATCGGTATCTGCCTCGGTCATCAGGCGATTGTGGAAGCCTACGGCGGCTACGTCGGCCAGGCGGGCGAAATTCTGCATGGCAAGGCATCCAGTATTGAACACGACGGCCAGGCGATGTTTGCCGGGCTGATGAACCCGCTGCCGGTCGCGCGTTACCACTCGCTGGTGGGCAGCAACATTCCGGCGGGTCTGACCATTAACGCCCATTTCGAGGGAATGGTGATGGCTGTTCGTCATGACGCCGACCGCGTCTGCGGCCTGCAGTTTCACCCGGAATCCATTTTGACCTCGCAGGGGGCTCGCCTGCTGGAGCAGACGCTGAACTGGGCGCTGCAAAAACTGGAGCAGACGAATACCCTGCAACCTGTTCTGGAAAAACTGTACCAGGCGCAGACCCTGAGCCAGCAAGAGAGCCACCAGCTGTTCTCCGCCGTGGTACGCGGTGAGCTGAAACCCGAGCAGCTTGCAGCCGCCCTGGTGAGCATGAAAGTCCGTGGTGAAAGCCCGCAGGAGATCGCTGGCGCAGCAACCGCCCTGCTGGAAAACGCTGCGCCGTTCCCGCGTCCGGATTATCGCTTTGCCGACATCGTGGGTACCGGCGGCGACGGCAGTAACAGCATCAATATCTCCACCGCCAGCGCCTTTGTGGCTGCCGCCTGTGGTATCAAGGTGGCTAAACACGGTAACCGTAGCGTCTCCAGCCGTTCCGGCTCATCCGATCTGCTGGCCGCATTTGGCATTAACCTCGACATGAATGCTGAAAAGTCTCGCGCTGCGCTGGACGAACTGGGGGTCTGCTTCCTGTTCGCGCCGAAGTACCACACCGGTTTCCGCCATGCTATGCCGGTGCGTCAGCAGCTGAAGACCCGTACCCTGTTTAACGTGCTGGGGCCGCTGATTAACCCGGCGCACCCTCCGCTGGCGCTGATTGGCGTTTACAGCCCTGAACTGGTACTGCCCATAGCTGAAACACTGCGCATGCTGGGGTATCAGCGTGCTGCCGTGGTTCACAGCGGCGGCATGGACGAAGTGTCACTGCATGCCCCTACCCTGGTGGCAGAACTGAATGATGGCGAAATTAAGAGCTATCAGCTTGAGGCGAGCGATTTTGGCTTAACGCCTTACCATCAGGAGGCGCTGGCAGGCGGTACCCCGGAAGAAAACCGTGACATTCTCACCCGCCTGTTACAAGGTAAAGGTGAAGCCGCTCATGAGGCTGCCGTCGCCGCCAATGTCGCCATGCTGATGCGTCTTCACGGCGAGGAGGATCTTAAGGCGAATGCGCAAAAAGTTATCGACGTGTTGCGCTCTGGCGCAGCATACGACCGTGTGACCGCACTTGCGGCAAGAGGGTAATTCATGCAGACCGTTTTAGCGAAAATCGTTGCCGATAAGGCTATCTGGGTAGAAGCCCGTAAGGCGCAGCAGCCGCTCGCCAGCTTTCAGAACGAGGTGGTCCCCAGCAGCCGTCGATTCTACGAAGCCCTGCAGGGCGCACGGACGGCATTTATCCTGGAGTGCAAAAAAGCCTCTCCGTCCAAAGGGGTGATCCGCGACGACTTCGGTCCGGCCACCATCGCCGGAATTTATAAACACCATGCGTCGGCGATTTCTGTTCTGACGGATGAGAAGTATTTCCAGGGCAGCTTTGATTTTCTGCCTGTCGTCAGCGGTATCGCGCCGCAGCCGATTTTGTGCAAAGACTTTATCATCGATCCTTATCAGATCTGGCTGGCGCGTTTCTATCAGGCCGACGCCTGCCTGTTAATGCTCTCGGTGCTGGATGACGAGCAGTATCGTCAACTGGCGGCCGTCGCCCACAGCCTGAACATGGGCGTGCTGACGGAAGTGAGTAATGAAGAGGAGCTGGAGCGCGCCATTGCGCTGGAGGCCAAAGTGGTGGGGATTAATAATCGCGATCTGCGCGATCTCTCCATCGACCTCAACCGTACTCGCGAGCTCGCGCCGCGCCTGGGTGCCGGGGTAACGGTCATCAGCGAATCGGGGATCAATACCTATGCCCAGGTGCGTGAGCTGAGCCACTTTGCCAACGGTTTTCTGATTGGCTCCGCCATGATGGAGCAGGCCGACCTGAGCGCCGCCGTGCGCCGGGTGCTGTTAGGTGAGAATAAGGTTTGCGGACTGACGCGCCCGGAAGATGCCGCTGCGGCGCATGCTGCTGGCGCAATCTATGGCGGGCTCATTTTCGTCGCCTCCTCCCCGCGGGCGGTAGATATCGCGCGCGCCCGTGACGTTATGGCCGCCGCGCCGCTGCGCTATGTTGGCGTATTCCGCGATGCCGCTATTGCCGACG
>JBCNNW010000206.1:0-3699 GCA_039594205.1 Pseudescherichia sp.
GAGCTGATGCAGGGCTTCGACGCAGAGGTTCTGCTACGTAACGACGAAGGTACCGAAGCGGAAGCGAACAGCGTGATTGCACTGCTAATGCTCGATTCCGCTAAGGGCCGCCAGATTGAAATTGAAGCGACGGGGCCTCAGGAAGAAGAGGCGCTGGCCGCGGTCATTGCGCTGTTTAACGCCGGGTTCGACGAAGATTAGTAGAGCTTGTGCGCCTGCATAAAGCCTTCGCCGCCTAACTGCCGCATCTGCCGCAGGATCCACGCCTGGCGGCTACGCACGTAACCCGTCGGTGCGCTGGCCTTAAAGCGAATTGGGTTTGGCAGAACGGCTGCGAGAAGCGCGGCTTCAGCGGGGCTTAGCTTACTGGCAGGTTTATGGAAATAGCGTTGAGACGCAGCCTCCACACCAAATACCCCCTCACCAAACTCGGCGATGTTGAGATACACCGTCAGGATCCGCTTCTTGCTCCAGACGGTCTCCATACCTAACGTCAGCCCGGCTTCCAGCCCTTTTCTCACCCAGCTACGTCCATCCCACAAAAAGAGGTTTTTGGCCGTTTGCTGGGAAAGCGTCGATGCACCACGAATCCGGTTCTCATTGCGTTCGTTATGCGCCAAAGCTTTTTCAATGGCGCCCATGTCAAACCCCCAGTGCTCCGGGAATTTCTGATCTTCAGCGGCTATCACTGCCAGCCCCATCCAGGGGGAGATCTCATCCATGCTCACCCAGTCGGAATGCGCCACATAGCTGAAGTTTCCCGCGAACCAGGCACTAAGCTGACGCTCTACCATTACCGCAGAAAATGGCACCGGTAGAATATTGAACAGCGCAATGCCGCCGCCCCAGAATACCGCCAGCACCAACACAATCCGCAGCAGCCAGCGCTTGAACATCTTCACAATCATTCCGTCAGCACCAGTACGCGTGCGACCAGTTTATCAATGCCCGCAGCGGCTTCGGCGATAGTCTGTGCCAACATATACGCAGGTGTGGTGACGATTTTGTTATCTTCATCGACAACGATATCTTCCACCGGGCAGGGAACATGTTCACCGCCCATCTCCTCGATCACCTCGGCAGTATCGATATCGGTGCCGATGGTCAGGCGCAGCGGGAAATCAAAAATCTTTGGCAGCAAGGCCGGTGCAATGCAGATAAAACCCAGGGGTTTGCCCTGCTGGTGCATCTGCAGCGCCAGCGCTTTCAGATCGTCATCAACTTCACACTGGCTTCCCTGCGCAGCAAAGTTGCTCAGGTTTTTTGCCGCACCGAATCCGCCCGGTACGATCAGTGCATCCAGCGCCTCTGCCTTCGCCATATTGAGCGGATGGATATCTCCACGGGCGATGCGCGCCGCTTCGATCAGCACGTTACGGCTGTCGGCCATCGCTTCGCCAGTCAGATGATTAATGACGTCGGACTGGACTTTATCGGGGGCAAAACAGATTGCCTGCGCACCTCCCCGGGACAACGCCAGGAGCGTAAGGACGGACTCGGTGATTTCAGCCCCGTCATAAACACCACAACCGCTAAGCACTACGCCAACTTTTTTCATCATGCCGATTCCTTATAGCAAGTGACTGAAGCTTATTAATAATTCTGATTAAAACGCTATGCTTCACATATTTCACTGATTCATGTAACAAAGTATTTAAGATTTGCTATCTTAACTGCGTGCGGCCTAAATTTTGAGGCGGCGTCTGGTTCCAAAATGATAACAATGTTCTCTACAGGCGCAGCCAAGATTTCCCTGGTGTTGGCGCAGTATTCGCGCACCCCGGTTTAGCCGGGGTCATTTTTTTCTGCTTTCTACCCACGCTTTCAATACCGCCACATCGTTCTGCCACTCTTGCTTCATCTCTTCGACCCATTCACCGACATTATCGGACCAGGCAGGAAGATCGGGGCTCTGGATCTGCTGACCAAGCTGTTGCAGATGACGCAAACCTACCGAGCCCGCTGCGCCTTTAATTTTATGCCCCTCTTCCACGATGCCTTTCTGATCGCGCGCGGTCAGGTTCGACTCCAGCACCGCTAAATAGCCAGGCATCATCTTCTCGAAGACCGCCAGCCCATCGGTAATCAGCTTCGGGCCAACCAGTTCGATGTATTGTTCAAGCATGGCGATATCCAGCAAGGTATGCGCTTTATCGGTATCAACCTTCGTCATGGTGCTCTCCTCTTCGTCACAGGTATCCCAGTACTTCTTAATCATGGCAGTGAGAGCAGGTACGGACAGCGGCTTGCTCAGCACATCGTCCATCCCGGCCTCCAGATACTCTTTTTTATCCTTCAGCACGTTCGCGGTCAGCGCCACCAGCGGCGGCAACTCGTCACGGCTGTAGCGACGCGTGAGCTCACGCGAAATATCCAGCCCGGTCATATCCGGCAACTGGATATCAAGCAACAGCAGGTCATATTCGCCTGGCGTGAACATCTCCAGCGCGGCAGTCCCGGTCATGGCGACATCCACGCTACTGCCCAGCTTTTCCAGCACCGAGCGCGCCACAATGACGTTAAGTTCAATATCTTCCACCAGCAAGACGTGCAGCGCGGGCAGCGGTAAATCATCGTGAGCGAAGGTATCTTCCACCTCTTCTGCCACCGCCGGAGCATGCACGCTCAGAGCAAACAGCGAGCCCTTACCCGGGTTGCTGGAGACGGTGATATCGCCGCCCATGCTTTTCGCCAGACGACGCGATACTGCCAGACCTATACCGGTGCCGGTGGCAGGCTTACCGCCCTGGCTATCTTTCACCTGATAGTACATGGCAAAGATCTTATCCTGCTCTTCCTGTGGAATGCCGATCCCTGAGTCTTCAACCTCGAAATGCAGCATCTCCCCTTCGCCGTAGCGAACCCGCACCGACACCTGCCCGGCCTGCGTAAACTTGACGGCGTTACTGATCAGATTCCACAGAATCTGGCGCAGACGTGTACCATCGGTGACCACTTTATGGGGCAACGGCAAGGTGGGCTCCAGCACAAAGCGTAGACCTTTCTGCTGCGCTTGCAGGCCTGACAGATTTTCCAGGTCGGCCAGGAAGCTGGTGAAGTCTACCGGCTGGTTATCCAGCTGAACTTTACGCCGCTCCATCTTATCCATGTCGATAATATCGTTGAAAATATTCCCCAACGTCACGGCTGAAACATGGATAGTCTTAAGGTATTTCTCCTGCTCGGCAGACAGCTCGGTATCAAGCAGAATACGGCTTAGCCCGACGATACCGTTTAGAGGCGTACGCAGCTCATGGCTGATGGTCGAGATAAAGGTGGTCTTATCCCGGCTGGCGCGCTCCAGCGCATCCTGATAGCGCTTACGTTCGGTAATATCACGGCCAAAGCCCATCAGGCCATGGCGTTTACCCACGCGGTCGTAATAGGGAACTTTGCGGATCTCAAAGCAGGCTTTGCGCCCATCCGGATAATCCAGCCACTGTTCGTAGGTGAGAGAGACGTTGTGACGGAAGACTTTTTCATCCGTTTCAATGACTTTTGCCGCCGCCTCTTCGGAATAGACGTCCTGCGGTTTGAGGCTAACCAGCTGTTTTTCACTTTTGCCGGTCAGCAGTTCCATTGCCCGGTTGCAGCCGGAGAACTCTTTATCCTCATTACGGTAGAAGACCAGATCCGGTGAAGCATCAAGAAACGAACGTAGGAAAGAGGATTGCTGTTCGAGCTGGATCTGCGTCTCTT
>JBCNNW010000207.1:0-3656 GCA_039594205.1 Pseudescherichia sp.
TTGTCCGTTGAGGAACTACCAGCAAATACCTATAGTGGCGGCACTTCCTGAGCCGGAACGAAAAGCTTTTTTTGGAATGCGTGTTCTGATGGGCTTTTGGCTTACGGTTGTGATGTTGTGTTGTTGTGTTTGCATTTGGTCTGCGCTTCAGACCACGGTAGCGAAGCTACCCTATTTCACTTCCTGTACATTTACCCTGTCTGTCCATAGTGATTAATGTAGCACCGCGAATTGCGGTGCTTTTTTTTAGCTTTTTCTCAAAAACTTAATCAGCGACTACTTCTCCAGCGCGACCATCTCTTTCACGTCGCTGCGGTTAATCTGCTGTTTGTTTCCGTTCGCATCTTTATACGAAATCATCCCGGTCTGGTCGTCAGTCTTCGGCTTACCGTCGGAAACGATAGTACGACCATCGTTAGTGTGCATCACATAGTTCGGACCGGAACAGGCGCTCAGGGCAAAAGCCAGTGTACAAGCAGAGATAATTGCGGCAGTCTTTTTCATATTCTTCTCCATTTAGCAATAAATGCTATTCAAACTGTTTTTCTTAACAGGCTTCAAGTGTCACCTAACACTTATCAGCATAATCGGCTTACACAAATTCGCCAGGATAAACAGATAATTCCGATGGTTAGCACTTTGCTTGTACATTGGCGAAATTTGCGCGACGATCCTTATATTGATATGAGGAATTCCATGAACGCTTTTAACCCTGCGCAATTTCGCGCCCAGTTCCCGGCGCTCGCCGATGCCGGTATCTACCTGGACTCTGCCGCCACGGCGCTGAAGCCCCAGCCGGTGATCGACGCGACCCAGCAGTTCTACAGCCTGAGCGCGGGCAACGTCCACCGCAGCCAGTTTGCCGAGGCTCAGCGGCTAACGGCCCGCTATGAGGCAGCGCGGGATCGCGTTGCCGCCCTGCTCAATGCCCCCTCCGGCAAGAATATCGTCTGGACGCGAGGCACCACCGAGGCCATCAATATGGTCGCCCAGAGCTATGCCCGCCCGCGCCTGAAGCCGGGAGATGAGATCATCGTCAGCGTGGCCGAACACCACGCTAACCTGGTACCGTGGCTGATGGTGGCCGAGCAGACCGGGGCGCGCATCGTTCAGCTGCCGCTGGCGGCCAACGGCGTACCGGACGTTGAACAGCTTGATGAACTGATTTCGCCACGCAGCCGCATTCTCGCCCTTGGGCAGATGTCCAACGTCACCGGCGGCTGCCCGGATCTGGCCCGCGCTATCGCCTGGGCTCACAGCGCAGGAATGGTAGTGGTGGTCGATGGTGCCCAGGGGGCAGTGCACTTCCCTGCCGACGTGCAGAAGCTGGACATCGACTTTTATGCTTTCTCCGGTCACAAGCTCTATGGTCCCACCGGTATCGGCGCGCTCTACGGTAAGGCCAGCCTGCTGGAGGAGATGTCACCCTGGCTGGGTGGCGGTAAGATGATTGCCGAGGTCTCCTTCGACGGCTTTACGACCCAGCCCGTGCCCTGGCGGCTTGAAGCGGGTACGCCTAACGTTGCCGGGGTGATTGGCCTTTGCGCCGCCCTCGAGTGGCTGGAGGGAGTCGATATCGTGCAGGCCGAAAGCTATAGCCGCAGCCTGGCGACGCTGGCCGAAGAGGCGCTGGCCCAGCGCCCCGGTTTCCGCTCGTTCCGCTGCCAGGACTCCAGCCTGCTGGCGTTTGATTTTGCCGGCGTTCACCACAGCGATATGGTCACCCTGCTGGCAGAGTCCGGCATCGCCCTGCGCGCCGGGCAGCACTGCGCCCAGCCGCTGTTGGCAGCCCTCGGCGTGAGCGGGACGCTGCGCGCCTCGTTTGCCCCCTACAACACGAAAGCTGACGTCGACGCGCTGGTTAACGCCGTCGATCGTACCCTTGAGATACTGGTGGATTAATGACAAGCCCAACTTTTGCCGGACACCCGTTTGGCACCGCCGTCACCGAAGAGACGCTTAAAAAGAGCTTTGGCCCGCTGACTCAGTGGGAAGATAAGTATCGCCAGCTGGTTATGCTCGGTAAGCAGCTGCCGCCCCTGTCAGAGGAGCTGAAGGCACAGGCCCGGGAGATCCCCGGCTGTGAAAACCGGGTCTGGCTTGGTCATACGCGCACGGCAACGGGAAAAATGCACTTCTTTGGCGACAGTGAGGGGCGCATTGTGCGCGGCCTGCTGGCGGTGCTGCTGACCGCCGTCGAAGGAAAAAGTGCCGACGCGCTGCTGGCGGGCGATCCGCTGGCGCTGTTTGATGAGCTTGGCCTGCGCGCCCAGCTGAGCGCCTCGCGTACGCAGGGCCTGGCGGCGCTGAGCGAGGCGGTGGTTGAGGCGGCGCGTCAGGGGTGAAAACGCCCGGTGGCGCTACGCTTATCGGGCCTACGAAAACTATGCGGAGCGGGCTGCTTTAGCCATCATCTTCTTCAGCGCGTGGGAGACTGCCACAAAACCAAAGGTGGCGGTGACCATGGTGGCCGCGCCGAAGCCGGAGGCGCAGTCCATCCGTTTTGGTCCCTCTGCGGTGCTCTTCATGGCACAGACCGAGCCGTCCGCCTGCGGGTAGACCAGCGCCTCGGTAGAGAAGACACAGTCCACGCCCAGTTTGCCCTTGCTGTTCTTCACCACGCCAAAATCGCTTTTCAGCCGTTCGCGCAGCCTGGCCGCCAGCGGATCCTGAATCGTCTTCGCCAGATCGCTGACCTGAATCTGCGTCGGATCGATCTGCCCGCCCGCACCGCCGGTGGTGACCAGCGGAATTTTATACCGGCGGCAGTACGCAATCAGCGCCGCTTTCGGGCGCACGCTGTCGATCGCGTCAATGACGTAGGTGAAGTCCCTGTTCAGCAGCGTCGCCACGTTGTCGGCGGTTACGAAGTCGTCCACCACCGTCACCAGACACTCAGGGTTGATCTGGCGAATGCGCTCCGCCATCACCTCGGCCTTAGCCAGCCCAACGCTGTCGCGCAGGGCGTGGATCTGCCGATTGGTGTTGGTCACGCAGACGTCGTCCATATCAATCAGCGTAATAGCGCCGATCCCGGTGCGGGCCAGCGCCTCCGCCGCCCAGGAGCCAACGCCGCCAATGCCGACCACGCAGATATGCGCGCTAGCAAACAGCGCCAGCGCATCTTCACCGTATAACCGCGCCGTGCCGCCAAAACGCTGACGCCAGGCATCGCTGATTACCACAGACATAAGACCTCAGATAGTTAAATTGGGCGCGCAGATTAGCATACTCAGCCGCTAAAGACGTTACCGGTTCCTGCCCCCGGTGCGTTTTTCAGTACCCATACGCGGCCATAGTGGTTATACCATCCGGCACGGTGCCCGGCTTCCGGGCCAATCCCCTGATAGATATCAAAGTGCTGACCCTTAATCGCGCCACCCACGTCGAGGGCCACCATCAGGCGCAGCTCATACTGACCGTTGAACTTGCCGTTGTTATCCAGCAGCGGGACTTCCGCCAGCAGGGTGGTTCCCGCCGGGATAATGCTGCGGTCGGAGGCCACCGAGGCGCGGCCGATCAGCGGCACAGCGCTGGCCCCTTTCACCGGCGCATAGGACTGCGGTTTAAAGAAGACGAATGACGGGTTCTGCTCCAGCAGCTCCTGCACTTCGGCCGGGCTGTGGGTTTCGCCCCAGTGGCGGATCGCCTGCATC
>JBCNNW010000208.1:0-3656 GCA_039594205.1 Pseudescherichia sp.
CGATCCTGCCGATCTGGCGTACAAAGCGCTGGCGGTGAACGTCAGCGATCTGGCGGCGATGGGGGCCGACCCGGCGTGGTTAACGCTGGCGCTCACCCTGCCGAAGGTAGATGAAGCGTGGCTGGAAGCGTTCAGCGATGCCCTTTTCGAGCAGCTTAACTACTACGATATGCAGCTGATTGGCGGCGATACCACAGCGGGCCCGCTGTCGATGACGCTGGCGATCCACGGCTATGTCCCGGCTGGACGGGCTCTGAAGCGCTCAGGCGCGAAGCCGGGAGACTGGATCTATGTGACCGGAACCCCTGGCGACAGTGCGGCCGGGCTGGCGATTTTACAAGATCGGCTGGTGGTCGAAGAGGCTGCTGATGCCGACTACCTGATAAAGCGTCATCTGCGTCCGACGCCACGCATTCTTCATGGGCAGGCGCTACGGGATCGTGCCAGCGCGGCAATCGATCTCTCTGATGGCTTGATTTCCGATCTTGGCCACATACTTAAGGCCAGCGGCGTAGGAGCGCGTGTCGATCTCGATACCTTCCCGCTTTCGGCGCCGCTGCGCCGCCATGCTGAGCCTGAACAGGCTCTACGCTGGGCGCTCTCGGGGGGTGAAGACTACGAGCTGTGTTTCACCGTGCCTGAACTGAATCGCGGTACGCTGGACGTAGCGCTTGGCCATCTGGGCGTTCCCTTTACCTGTATCGGCCAGATCCTGCCGGAAAGCGAAGGGATGCAGTTTTTGCGTGACGGAGAACCTGTCACGCTGGACTGGAAAGGCTACGATCACTTCGCGCAGTGAATAGTGCGTCCCCTCTCCTTGCGGGAGAGGGGATTCGGGGTTATTTAAACCCCACGACCGGATGCTGCTGATAGGGCGTCTCGAGTTCGGCGATCTGCTCCGGCGTAAGTGTTAGCTCAACCGCACGCAGCAACTCATCCAGCTGATCCTCGCGTGAAGCACCAATAATCGGTGCCGCTACCCCACGTTTACTCAGCAACCATGCCAGCGCCACCTGCGCGCGGGTTGCATGGGTCTCTTCTGCAATGGCGGCCAGACGTTCGGCGATCTGCGCATCGTTGGCGTCACTTTCTGAATAGAGGGTTTTGCCAAACTCGTCCGAAACCGAGCGGGCCGTAGTCTCGCCCCAGGGACGGGTTAACCTGCCGCGCGCCAGCGGGCTCCAGGGGATCACCGCAACGCCTTCCTGATAGCAGAGCGGCAGCATCTCGCGCTCCTCTTCCCGATAGATGAGGTTATAGTGATTCTGCATTGTCACGAAGCGCGCCCAGCCATGTTGTGCCTGTAAATCCAGCGCCTGGGCAAACTGCGAGGCGTGCATGGAGGATGCGCCGATAAAACGAGCTTTCCCGGCTTTAACGACGTCGTTCAGCGCTTCGAGCGTCTCTTCGATAGGGGTGTTGTAATCCCAGCGATGGATTTGCAGCAGATCCACATAATCCATATTCAGCCGACGCAGGCTGTCGTCAATCGATCGCAGAATCTGTGCGCGGGAGAGCCCTTCCGGCAGGTCGCCTACCTGATGGTAAACCTTAGTGGCGACAACCACCTCGTCCCGACGTGCAAAGTCGCGCAGGGCGCGACCGACAATCTCTTCGCTGCTGCCGTCGGAATAGCTGTTTGCGGTATCAAAAAAGGTAATGCCGCCATCAAGGGCGTGCTTGATGAGCAGGCGACTGCTCTCTTCCGGCAGCGTCCAGGCGTGTTTACCCCGATTCGGCTCGCCAAATGTCATACAGCCCAGACAAAGACGGGAAACCTTAAGGTCTGTTTTTCCTAATGTTGTATATTGCACGGTTCCACTCCTGCTGTTTTAAACATGAGGTTTAAGCATAGCAGGAGCGGAAAGGGGAGAGGTGGGGTCAGGCCAGCCAGCTGCGAATTCTGGCTTCGATACCGGCAGCATCAAGACCAATTTCTGCGCGGGCTTCATCCTGGGTGCCCTGGGCAATGAAGTGATCCGGCAGACCAAGGTTCAACACCGGTACTGGCTTGCGGTTCGCCATCAGCACTTCGTTCACGCCGCTGCCCGCGCCGCCCATAATCGCGTTCTCTTCCAGCGTGACCAGCATCTCGTGACTGGCGGCCATTTCAAGGATAAGCGCCTCGTCGAGTGGCTTCACAAAGCGCATATCAACCAGGGTGGCGTTCAGCGCGTCGGCGGCCTGAGCGGCTTCCGGCATCAGCGTGCCGAAGTTCAGGATCGCGACCTTTTCACCGCGACGCCTGATGACGCCTTTGCCAATCGCCATTTTTTGCAGAGGTTCAAGCTCAACGCCCAGGGCGTTACCGCGCGGGTAGCGAACCGCACTTGGACCGTCCTGATAGTGATAGCCGGTAAACAGCATCTGACGACATTCGTTTTCATCAGACGGGGTCATGATCACCATGTCAGGAATACAGCGCAGGAACGACAGATCGAATGCGCCCTGATGGGTCTGGCCGTCGGCACCAACAATGCCTGCGCGGTCGATAGCAAACAGCACCGGCAGCTTCTGGATAGCCACGTCGTGAATCACCTGATCGTAGGCGCGCTGCAGGAAGGTGGAGTAGATCGCCACGATCGGTTTATAGCCGCCAATCGCCAGACCAGCCGCGAAGGTCACCGCGTGTTGCTCGGCGATCGCCACGTCAAAATATTGATCCGGATATTTTTTAGAGAACTCAACCATGCCGGAGCCTTCGCGCATGGCGGGCGTAACGGCCATCAGCTTGTTATCTTTCGCTGCGGTTTCACACAGCCAGTCACCAAAGATTTTGGAGTAGCTCGGCATGCCGCCGCTGCTTTTCGGCAGACAGCCGCTAGTCGGGTCAAACTTTGGTACCGCGTGGAAAGTGATCGGATCTTTTTCCGCCGGTTCGTATCCGCGACCTTTTTTGGTCATGATATGCAGGAACTGCGGGCCTTTAAGGTCTCGCATGTTCTTGAGCGTAGTGACCAGCCCCAGCACATCGTGGCCATCGACCGGACCGATATAGTTAAAGCCCAGCTCTTCAAACAGCGTGCCTGGCACGACCATGCCTTTGATATGTTCTTCCGTACGCTTGAGCAGCTCTTTGATCGGCGGTACACCGGAGAAAACTTTTTTACCGCCTTCACGCAGGGTGGAATAGAGCTTACCGGAGAGCAGTTGCGCCAGATGGTTATTGAGCGCGCCGACATTCTCGGAGATCGACATTTCGTTGTCGTTCAGCACCACCAGCATATCCGGTTTGATATCGCCCGCATGGTTCATTGCCTCGAAGGCCATACCCGCGGTGATCGCCCCGTCACCAATTACGCAGACGGTACGGCGCTGCTTGTTCTCTTTCTCTGCCGCGACGGCAATGCCGATGCCAGCGGAAATCGAGGTGGAGGAGTGACCGACGCTTAAGACGTCGTATTCGCTCTCACCGCGCCAGGGGAACGGATGCAGCCCCCCTTTCTGGCGAATGGTGCCAATTTTATCGCGACGGCCAGTAAGAATTTTATGCGGATAAGCCTGATGGCCAACATCCCAAATCAGCTGATCGAAGGGGGTATTGTAGACGTAGTGCAGCGCTACGGTGAGCTCCACCGTGCCAAGCCCGGAGGCGAAGTGGCCGCTGGAACGACTTACGCTGTCGAGCAGATAGCGACGTAACTCATCGCACAGCT
>JBCNNW010000209.1:0-3618 GCA_039594205.1 Pseudescherichia sp.
GCCTGAAACAACGCCTGCGCCAGCGCTGGGTTCATAAAAGGTTCGCCGCCGGAGAGAGTCATACCGCCGCCGCTGCGATCGTAAAAAGGCTTGTCGCGAACCACCCTGGCTATGATCTCCTCTACCGGCTGCGCTTCCCCGCAGACGGTGAGGGCCTGAGTTGGGCAGCAATCGGTCAGCGCGTTGAACGCGGCCTCATCCAGCTTTTCGCGATGAATGACCAGGCCATTTAACGCGCGTTCAATAACGTCTGGCGTCGCCTGCTGGCACAGCTCGCACGCCTCCATGCAAAGGCGCGCATCAAACAGCAGATCGCGGTGACGACGGCGGCTTTCAGGATTTTGACACCAGCGGCAGCTCAGGGAGCAGCCTTTCAGGAACACGACGGTACGGATACCGGGGCCGTCGTGGGTAGAGTAGCGCTGAATGTTGAAGATCATGATTATGCCTCTGGGTTGCGTATGAAGATTAAATTACTTTCGAATGAAAGTTATCTTGATGTGCGTCAACTCCAGGAAAGGTTTTGCCGTGCTAGGGTAAATGCAGATTCATTTTTGAGGACACTATCATGGAACTCTATCTCGACACTTCCGACGTCGCTGCCGTAAAAAGACTGGCGCGCGTCTTCCCGCTGGCGGGCGTGACCACGAACCCGAGCATCGTGGCGGCAGGAAAAACGCCGCTGGAGGTTCTGCTACCGGAACTGCACGACGCGCTGGGAGGCAAAGGGCGCTTATTTGCTCAGGTCATGGCATCACACGCGGAAGGGATGGTGGAAGAGGCCATTAAACTGCGCGGAATGATGGCGGACCTGGTAGTTAAAGTGCCGGTGACGGCAGAGGGGCTGGCAGCAATCAGGATGCTGAAAGCCGAGGGGATCCCGACGCTGGGTACCGCCGTGTACGGGGCAGCGCAGGGGATGTTATCTGCGCTGGCGGGAGCGGAATATGTCGCGCCGTATGTTAACCGCGTAGATGCGCAGGGCGGGGATGGGATCCAGACGGTGGTCGAACTTCAGCAACTGCTCACCCTGCATGCGCCGCAGGCGAAAGTGCTGGCGGCCAGCTTTAAAACGCCGCGCCAGGCGCTGGATTGCCTGCTGGCGGGCTGCGAATCGATTACCCTGCCGCTGGATGTGGCGCAGCAGTTGCTTGCTTCTCCGGCGGTTGAGGCGGCGGTGGCGAAGTTCGAACAGGACTGGCAGGGGGCGTTTGGCCGGACGTCGATTTGATTCTGTTGCCGGGTGGCGCTGGCGCTTATCCGGCCTACGGTTTTCTCCCTCTCCCTGTGGGAGAGGGCCGGGGTGAGGGGATCAGGCCACAACAAGGCTTAACCTCCGCACACCTCACATCCCGGGTTACGCATCAGCTTCATTTCGCGGAACTGGCAGGTCATGGCGTCATACATCACGATTTTTCCGGCGGCAGGCGTACCGTAGTGCGCCAGCACCTTGATCGCCTCCATCGCTTGCAGCGACCCGATGATACCGACCAGGGGGGCCATCACCCCCGCCTCCACGCAGGTGAGCGCGTTTTCACCGAACAGACGGCTCAGGCAGCGATAGCAGGGCTCACCCTCGGTCCAGGTGAAAACGCTAATTTGCCCTTCCATGCGAATGGCCGCGCCGGAGACCAGCGGCGTTTTGTGGGCGAAGCAGCCGGCGTTTAGCTGGTGGCGAATGGCGACGTTATCGGTGCAGTCGAGCACCAGATCGTGCCGGGCAATCAGGGCTGAGAGCGCTTCGTCATCCAGCATCGCGTCAAGGAGGGTGAACTGAACGTTGGGATTAATACGTGCCAGCGCCGCGTGGGCAGAAGCCACTTTGGGCTGGCCGAGCGTGGCGTCGCTGTGCAGCGTCTGGCGCTGCAGGTTTGAAACCGAGACAGTATCGAAGTCCAGCAGCGTCATCTGGCCGACCCCCGCCGCGGCCAGGTATTGCGCCGCCGCGCAGCCCAGGCCACCGAGTCCGACCACCAGCACGCTGGCCGCTTTCAGCGCTTCCTGACCCTCAAAGTCAAAACCGCGCAGCACAATCTGGCGGTTATAACGCATCATCTCCTGGTCGCTCAGCTCAGCCGTCATATCAGCCTCCGAACAGGTGGTTAAAGCGTTCAACCTCAACCCATTCGCCCGCCTCTACGTTGCCGCGCTCACGCTCAAGCACGATAAAGCAGTTGCCCTGGCTGAAGGAGCTAAAGATATGCGACCCCTGATGCCCGGTGGAACTCACTTCCAGCTCGCCGTTTGCGTTATGCGCCAGGATGCCGCGCTGGAAATCGAGGCGACCAGGGGATTTCTTGAGCCGCGTTGCGGTGCGTACCCGCTGGCGAACCGGCAGCGGACTGGCATTGCTGCCGGAGAGCTTCGCCAACAGCGGGATCACCAGCTGATAGAAGGTGAGGGCGGCCGAAACCGGGTTGCCCGGCAGCCCGCAGAACCAGCTCTGTTGCAGTTTGCCGAAGGCGAAAGGTTTGCCCGGCTTGATCGCCAGCTTCCAGAAAGCAATCTCTCCCAGCTCGTCGAGTATGGTTTTGGTGTAATCCGCTTCGCCTACCGATACGCCGCCGGAGCTGATCACCACGTCTGCAACGCGGTCTGCTTCCATAAAGGTGGCGCGCAGTTTTTCCGGATCGTCCGGAATAATGCCGAGATTTATGACGTCACACCCGAGCTGCTCCAGCATCAGATGGACCGCCAGCCGGTTGGTGTCATAGATTTGACCCTCCTGCAGCGGCTGGCCCGGAAGCTGTAATTCATCGCCGGTGGAGAAGAGCGCCACGCGCACTTTGCGTACTACCGCCACCTCGGCGATACCGAGAGAGGCCAGCACCGGCAGCTCAGCCACCGTCAGCGTTGTCCCGGCGGCAAACACCGTTGCCCCGAGGGCGATATCTTCTCCGCTGCGGCGAATGTTCTGACCCGCTTTTACCGGCGCGGTAAAACGTACGCCGCTCTCCGTCTGCTCGGTCTCTTCCTGCATGACCACCGCGTCGCAGCCTTCCGGCACCGGCGCGCCGGTCATGATGCGAATACAGCTTCCCACTGGCCACTCGCCATGGAAAGGCTGCCCGGCAAAGGCTTTCCCGGCAACCGGAAGAGCGGTGCCAGCGGCCAGATCCGCCAGACGGACGGCGTAACCGTCCATCGCCGAGTTGTCAAAACCCGGTACGTTCAGCGGCGAGACGATATCGGCTGCCGTTACGCGACCAAAACACTGCAACAGAGGCAGGGTTTCGGACGCCGTTAGCGGCGTCAAACGTTCAAGCATCTGCGTAAGTGCCGTCTCAAGCGGCATCAGTCCGGCGGTAAAATCCATAGGTAACTCCAGCGGGATGACAACGAAAGCGCCCATTATGGCAGAAAAGTGCCGCTAACTGTATGACACCATGGGCTTAGGCTTTACATCACTGTATCGTCTTTCTATATTCAAAAATTATCTGAAGCTCCATCAACGATAATGATATTTATAAAAAAAGCCGCGAACAGGTGATGTGAAATGAGCAAGGCAGTCATCGCAATTCATGGAGGCGCCGGGGCAATTACCCGATCGCAGCTAAGTATGGAGCAGGAGAGGTGCTATATCGAGGCGCTCTCCTCTATTGTGGAAACCGGCCAGCG